>DDXR01000039.1 GCA_002347565.1 bacterium UBP2_UBA2255
GGTAATACCTAAGGATTCCGGACCAAAAACGGAGCTATTTTAGAGTGGTTTGTTTGCCGGAGAAGCTTGTGTATCAAGGGATACAGGTCGCTCTCCCGGTGGTTAAAACGGTACGAAGTTTCACCTAAATAAAAGTGGAAGAACTTTTTCGGTACGCCACGGTAGTGATAGAGCCAGTGTTTGGCATAACTCCAGAACCCCTCGATGCCGTTAATGTGATCCCGTCCCTTGGGTCGCCCTTTTTCCTTATTGATGACGATATGGTTGCCCCGGACGGCCAATGAGGCGTAGGCTTGGTAATTATCCGTGTAGTAAAGTGCCCCGGGGGTGGTGGTCTGTCTGATGAGCGGAATGATCCGGCTGGCCTCACGGCCCTTGATCGGGAACACCCGAACGATACCGTTTCGTTGGAGGATACCCAGGACGATGATCTTGTTGGCGGCGCCCCAACCCCGTTTCCCCTTGGAATGCCCGCCAAATGAGGATTCGTCGCATTCCACTGGTCCGGTGAACGGCTCACGGCACCCTTCCTCGACCGACAGGGTTGCCCGGATCATTCGAAAGAACCGTTCGATCGTCGGAAGTGATGCTGACTGTTTAAAGCGGAGCCGATACCCAGGGACACCGAGTACGAAGTAATCCAATAATTGCTGCTTGGTCTTTTCGGATAGTTTACACCATTCCCAGACTGACCGGCAACAATATTTCTGTCCGCACCGACGACATTTTCTCCGGCCATCGTTCAGCGGCCACGACCAATGATGCGAGCAAACCGGACAAACGCTTTTCATGCCTTAAGTATAGCATTTTTAGTCCGTTTTGCTTAGGTATTACCAAAAATAAATGGGGTCATGTCCGCTGGAGGCTTGACAGATCACGGATACTGGTATATAGTTACCGCATGAAGACATATACCGTGCTGGTGGCCGATGACGAACCCAACATCGTCACCATCCTCTCTTATGAGCTGCGGAAGGAAGGCTACGCAGTGCTGACCGCAAACGACGGCCAGCAGGCGCTCGACCTGGCGAAATCACAGCCGCCCGACCTGATCATCGCCGACGTGATGATGCCGGTGATGGACGGGTTCGATCTGTGCCGCCGCGTCAAGGAGATCCCGGCCCTGCGCGCCATCCCCTTCATCTTCCTGACCGCCAAGACGGGACAGGAGGAACAGATCTACGGCTACGCCGTCGGCGCCCAGAAGTACCTGACCAAGCCCACCAAACGCGAGCAGCTGCTCAAAATCGTCAACCTGCGGCTGAAGGCGGCCGAGCAGGCCCGTGCCCTGTTCGCCAAGAAGGCCCGGAAGTTCGACGGCGACCTGGCGGTGATCTCGATCTTCTCCCTGCTGGACATGTACCACATCGGCGGCTGGACCGGAAGCATCGAGCTGCGGCACCCCGACGGCCGGAGCGGACGGATCGAGATCAGGAACGCGGAGATCTCCACGTGCTCGATCGACGGGGCTGGAGACGCCGGCACTTTCCCCCAGCTGCTGACTTGGAATCAGGGCACGTTCTCGGCGATCCACGAGTGATCGCGCTCCCCCTCGGTAAAAAACCGCTCGGACACGAGCGGTTTTTTTGCGCCAGGGACAGATTCGGTGCGCGGACTACCGCCACAGCCGGCCGCGGCGGAACAGCCATTTCTCGAGCTCCACCAGCCAGAACACGGAGCTGGCCACCGCCAGCGCCAGCGCCAGGTCGGACAGCGCGATGGGCTCCACCTTGAACACGCCGCCCAGCGGGGGCCAATACAACAGCAGCAACTGCAGTCCCAGCACGATGACCACGGACAGCAGGAGCTGCGGGTTGCCGGCCGGACCGATCTTGAACAGGGAGTAGCGTTCGGACCGGATGGCCAGCGAGTGGAACAACTGGTAGATGGCCATGCAGGTGAACACCATGGTCCGGGCCTGGGCCTCGCTGTGACCGTGGGTCAAGGCCCACTGCATCATTCCCAGCGAGCCGACGGCCATCAACAGGCCGACCCAGATGATGTGTTGCCACAGGCCGTGGGCGAACAGGCTCTCTCCCGGCGGGCGGGGCGGACGCTGCATGATGTTGCGCTCAGCCGGCTCCAGCCCCAGCGACAGCGCCGGCAGGGAATCGGTCACCAGGTT
The DNA here is from genome assembly GCA_002347565.1 of bacterium UBP2_UBA2255. Lineage (GTDB taxonomy): Bacteria > Edwardsbacteria > AC1 > AC1 > EtOH8 > UBA2255. Next base: position 2,126 of record DDXR01000039.1, read on the forward strand.
GATCCACAGGATCTGAATCGGCAGCAGCGGCAGCGGCAGGCCCAGCATGATGCCGCCGGTCATGGTCAGCACCTCGCCCGAGTTGGTGGACAGCATGTAGCGCACGAACTTGCGGATGTTGTCGTAGATGCGCCGGCCCTCGGCCACGGCCGCCACGATGGTGGCGAAGTTGTCGTCCAGCAGGATCATGTCCGCCGCCTCCTTGGAGACGTCGGTGCCGGTGATCCCCATGGCCACGCCGATGTCGGCGCCTTTGAGGGCCGGCGCATCGTTGACCCCGTCGCCGGTCATGGCCACGATCTGGCCTCTGGCCTTCAACGCTTGGACGATCTTGATCTTGTCCTCGGGCGACACCCGGGCGAACACCGAGATGCGGTCGATCCGCGCGGCCAGATCCTCCGCGCTGATCGCCTTCAGATCGGCGCCGGTCACCAGCGCATCGTCATCGCCGGCGATGTCCAGCTGCCGGGCGATGGCCAGCGCCGTGGCCGGGTGGTCGCCGGTGATCATCACCGGCCGGATGCCGGCCTCCCGGCACAGTCGGACTGCTTCCCGGGCCTCTTCCCGGGGCGGGTCCACCATGCCCACCAGTCCGAGGAACGCCAGGCCGGACTCGAGCTGTTCGGCGCTGGGGGGATCGCCGACGGCATCGACCAGCTTGAAGGCGAATGCCAGCACCCGCTTGCCGTCCTCTGCCAGACGCCGGTTGGCCTCGGTGATCTCGGCCGCCGGCGCACCAGGGCAGCGCGCCAGCAGTGCATCCACCGCGCCCTTGGCGTAGCAGATGAACCGGCCGTCCTCCATCCGGTGCACGGTGGTCATCAGCTTGCGGTCCGAGTCGAACGGCAGCTCGGCGACGCGCGGCAGCCGTGCCTCGATCTCCCGCTTCCATCTCCCGGCCTTGGCCGCCAGCGCCAGCAGGGCGCCCTCGGTGGGATCGCCGCTGATGGTCCAAGCGGACGAGTCACCGGACCGCTCTTCGGCCAGTGTGGCGTCGTTGCACAGGCAACAGGCATCCAGCAGCCGGCCGCGTTCGCCTGCGATCACTGCCGGCACCTCGCCCTCCAGGATCCGGCCCGCCGGCACGTATCCCGCGCCCTCGACCCGGAGCATGCCACCGCTGCAGTGGATGTCGGTGACCGTCATCTGGTTCTGGGTCAGGGTGCCGGTCTTGTCCGAGCAGATCACGGTCACTGAACCCAGCGTCTCCACCGCCGGCAGCTTTTTGATCAGCGCGTTCTTCTTCACCATGCGCTGGATGCCCATCGACAGCACGATGGTGATCACCGCCGGCAGGCTCTCCGGAATGGCCGCCACCGCCAGCGAAATGGCGGTCAACAGCATCAGCGGCGGCTCGATGCCCTTGAGCCATCCGGCCACGAAGATCAGGGCGCACAGCGCGATGGTGGCGGCTGCCAGCACCTTGGCGAAACCTGCCAGCCGCTTCTGCAGCGGGGTCTCGCCCTGCTGCAGGGTTTGAATGTAGCGGGCGATCCGTCCCAGCTCCGTCTCCATGCCGGTCGCAGCCACCAGGGCCCGCCCCCGGCCGTAGACGCAGGCCGTGCCCATGAATGCCATGTTGGTCTGCTCGGCCAGCGGCAGTTCGCCGGGCAATGCCCGGGCGGTCTTCTCCACCGGCAGCGACTCCCCGGTCAGCGCCGACTCCTCGATCCGCAGCGACGCCGATTCGGCGATCCGGGCATCAGCCGGGATCCTGGCCCCGGCCTCCAGCAGGATCAGGTCGCCCGGCACCAGCTGAGCCGATGGCATCTCCCGCACCCGTCCCCCGCGGACAACCTTGGCCAGGGGCTGTGCCATCTTCGATAGGGCCGCCATCGCCTTGTCGGCCCGATATTCCTGGACGAACCCGATCACCGCGTTGACCACTGCGATCACCAGGATGACGATGGAATCGGTGATGTCGTGGGCCAGTCCCGAGATCACGGCCGCGGCCAGCAGCACCAGCACCATCACGTTCTTGAACTGGTTGATAAAAATGGTCAGCGGCGATATCCGACTGCCCTGGGTCAGGGCATTGGGACCGTACTTGATCAGCCGGGCCTCGGCCGCGGCTTCGGATAGCCCGCCCTGGAGGTCTGTTTCCAGCGCCTTCAGCGTCTCTTCGAGGGAGAGGTGATGGTAATGCATGTCTCTCGTATGCTGGCTATGGTTGGGTCACCTGGCGGCCGATATGCGCCGCCCGGTCATCGTCCTGGTCGCCACGCGCAGCCGGCGCCCGTCAGCGCCAGCAGCAGACGCCGCGCCGCCGACATCGATCTGGCCCTGACCGGCGCCGCCGTCCGGCTCGGCCGCTCCGGATTGTCGACCAGCATCGCCAGGCCCCGGCCGGCGACCGCCCGGAAGGCGCTCTCGTCGGTCAGATCGTCGCCGATATAGACCGGGAATGGCTGGCGGCTGCGGAAACGGGACAGCAGCAGGCGGACCGCGCGTCCCTTGTCCCAGGCGATCCGGGGCTTGAACTCGTACACCAGGCGGCCCCGCTCCAAGCGGCAGTCGCGGGCGTGGCGCCGTGCGACCTCGGCCGCCGCCCGGCGGGCGGCGGCGATGCCGCGGCGGCCCGCCGTCCGGTAATGAACCGCGACATCGTATCCCTTGTCCTCGACCAGCACGCCGGTGAAACCATCCAAACGGGTTTTCAGGCAGCGCGCGATCCGCTTCATGACCGGTTTGTACGCGGCGGCTCGAGGGTGCCGGTAGCGCAGGCCCGGCCCCTGGATCTCCAGGCCGTGGCAGCCCGCGTAGTAGATGCCGCTGATGCCGACCCGGCGCCTGAGGTCCGCGACCGTCCGCCCGCTGACAACGGCGAGCGCCACGTCCCGGCGCGCCGCCAGGCGCGTCAGCAGCTCCCGCGTTGATGCAGCCAGCGTCGCCCGGCCCGGGTCTCTCCTGATCGGGGCCAGCGTCCCGTCGAAATCGAGCAGCAGCAAAAGCATCAGAGGTAGATCTCCGACCGGCCGGGATGACGCAGCGCCAGCATCACCAGCAGGTAGCGCCGCAGATGCCGGGTGATCAGGAAATTGTGGCGCACGTACTGGCGGGCGTTCTTCCCCAGCTGGGCGGCCTTGTCCGGATTGGCCAGCAGGGAGCGGATGGCGAACGCCAGGCCCTCGGTGGAATGGACCAGCTGGCCGGTGATGTCGTTGATCACCTGCTGGGTGATGCCGCCCACCGGGCGGCTGATCACCGGCTTGGACTTCCACATGGCCTCGGACACGGTGAGACCGAACCCCTCCTTGATCGAGTTCTGCACGATCACGGTCGAGCCCCGCACCAGGGCGTTGATCTCCAGGTCGGCGCCCGGCGGCAGGTGCAGGATGTGGATGTCCGGATCGGCGCCGGCCCGCTGCTTGACCTCCTCCAGCACCGCCAGGCCCTCGGGGTCGTCGGTGGCGCCGCCGCCGGCCAGTACCAGCTGGCAGTCGATCTTGCGGCGGACCGCGAGGAACGCATCCACCAGCCCCAGCGGGTCCTTGAACCGGTCGAACCGCGAGATCTGCGTGACGATCGGACGGGTGCGGTCGATGCGGTACCTGTCGAAGACGCCCTCGATGAAATCGGCAGACAGGTCGCGGTTCTTGTCGGCCAGCGGATCGATCGAGGGTGGTATCAGGTACTGGGGAACGGCCAGCTGCTGCGAGAAACCGGGCGAAGAGATGACGGCGCCGTCGTAGCGCTCCACGTAGGGCCGCAGAAACCCCCACAGTTCCGGGTGCGGCGCCGAGATGTCGATGTGGCAGCGCCACACCCAGCGGGCATGACCCTCCCCCCGCTTCTCCACCAGGCAGATCGGCTGGGGGTCATGGATGAAGACGCAGTCGCACCCGCTGAAATCGAGCTCCTGCGCGTTGCGCCGGTTATAGTCGAGGAACACGCGGTACATGTCGTCCGTGATCAACTCGGCCTTCCCGTGCAGGGCGTTGTGGAACAGCTTGGTGACGTTGAAGAAGTCGTCTCCGCCCTTGATCACCTCCCACTTGGCGGCGATCCCCAGCTCGCCCAGCAGCGGCACCATCCGGTGCAGGATCTCTGCCACGCCGCCGCCCACTGACGTCGAGTTGACGTGGGCCATCCGGGTGCCTTCGAGGCCACTGGCCAGCCGCTTCAGCTCTTCCAGCTCGGCACCGCCGATGACATCGCGGTAATGCTCCAGGCGCGCCAGCGCCATGCTATGGCCTCCCCCGCTTGGCCCGTTTGATGCCGTCCGTCAGGGCGCGGGCCAGGGTCTTGGGGTTTTTCTCCCAGAACCTGGCGGCGGTCCGCACGGGCAGCGCCAGGATCTCCGTCAGCAGCGATTCGACCATGTCGGCCGGCAACTGCACCGTCCGGCGCACCAGTTCCAGGGCGGAAATGCCCTGATGCTGTCCCAGGAGCATGAACAGCCGCGCCCGGATCTGGTCCAGGCTGTGTACCGAGATGTCGAGCCGGCCGATCTGCGAGGCCAGCTCCGGTTTCCCCAGCTGCCCGCGGAACCAGATGGAGAAGTCGTTGTCCGGCCGCCCCAGCCGCAGCCGGGCCTCGAACAAGTGGTAGTACAGGCTGCGGTTGGTGACCCGGCCCAGGGCCGCGGCGAATTCGTCAACGCCGCCGGCCCTGATACCGGTGCCGGTGATCAGCGACACCGACTGGCAGAAATTGAACTCGCTGCCCGGGGGGCAACGGTTCAGCAGCGGTCCCCCCTCCAGATGCTGCTCGATGATCCGGATCAGCTCCCGGCGGAATCCCCTGATATCATCGTGCTGGGTCGGATCGGCCGCGGTCAGCTTCTCCCCCAGGCTCCGCTCGCGCAGCACCTCGCCGGTCCAGTAGCCAAAATCGTGCACCGGCGCGCGGTCGAAGGCCTGCCATTCCCGGTACGCCTGGTGGCTGTGGTGGAAGATCGACGATCCCGGCACCTCGCGGATTCCCGCCAGCAGTTCACGGACATCGGCCGCTCGCCTGCCGGTGACGGTCACCAGCGAGGAAGTGGTCATGAACTCGAAGGGCATGACGTTCCGGTTCACGTGGCGCCCCCTTCCTCCGCGCCCTGGTCCGCCGGGGCCGGCCTTGCCGACAGGCGGACCGCCGACAGCTCCCGGATCAGGTCGGCCGCCCACAGGTAGATGTTGTGCGAGACCAGTTGTTGCCGCATGTGCTGCATCCGTTCGGCCTGTTCGGCAACGGGCATCTCCAGCGCGTAGCGGATGGATTCGGCCGTCTGCTCGATGTCATAGGGGTTGACGATCAAGGCGTCGCGCATCTCGCGGGCCGCCCCGGCGAAGCGGCTGAGCACCAGCGCGCCGTCGTTCGCGTTGCGGGCCGCGATGTACTCCTTGGCGACCAGGTTCATGCCGTCGTGCAGCGAGGTGACCAGGCAGACCTGGGCGGCCTGGTACCACGGCTGGATCTCCTGGTGGCTGTGGTGCTTCTTCAGGAACAGGATCGGTCTCCACGTCTTGGTCTTGAACCGCCAGTTGATCCGTTCGGCCTCGGTCTCGACATCGCCGACCATGTCGGCATAGCGCTTGATGTGGGTGCGGCTGGGCGCGCCCAGTTCGACGAACGTGAACCGCCCCTGGTAGGCCGGATAGCGCTCCAGGAACCGTTCGATGGCCAGGAACCGCTCGACGATCCCCTTGGTGTAGTCGATGCGGTCGACGCCGACCCCGATCAGGTCGGCCTTGAGCCCGTGGTCCTTGAGCAGCTCCGCCGCCGTGGGCTGCGCCTCGCGCGGCTCCAGGTCGCGGGGAGTGAACGCGATGCTGATGGGAAACGGCTTGACCAGGGTGGAATGCCCGGCGATCCGCACCGAGAAATGCTCCCAGGCGATCTGCGACTCCAGCGCCCGGTCCACCGTTTCCAGGAAATTGTTGCAATGGTACTGGGTGTGGAACCCGATCAGGTCCGCGCCCAGCATGCCGTACAGCAGCTCCTTCTGCCAGGGGCAGATCCCGAACGATTCCGGATTGGGCCAGGGGATGTGCCAGAATATGGCCACCCGAGCGTCGGGGCGGCGCTGCTTGATCAGCCGCGGCAGCAATGCGAAATGGTAGTCCTGGACCAGGATCAACGGCTGGTCCAGCCCGCCGATCACCTCGACCACTGCATCCGCGAACCGGGCGTTGACCTCCTGGTAGTACCGCCAGTCGTCGATCCGGAAGATCGGGCGGGCGTGGGCCACGTGGCAGAGGGGCCACAGGCCCTCGTTGGAGAACCCGTAGTAGAACCCCTCCTCCTCCTCCTTGGACATCCAGACCCGGCGCAGCGTGTAGCGGGGGTCGTCCGGCGGCACCCGGACCTCGTCCTTGCCGTCGACCGTTTCCCGGTCGGCATCGCCCATGCCCGCCGCCACCCAGGTCCCGCCGCAGGCCTTGAGCACGGGTTCCATGGCGGTCACTAGCCCGCTGGCCGGCACGATGCACTCGACCGACTTGCCCCGGTGGACGTGCATGTATGGTTCGCGGTTGGAGACGGCCACCAGCGCCCTGCTGTCGAGCAGCTGCCGCATCTCCTCCTTGAGCCGCTCGGGCGTCCAGATCGCCTCGGCCGTGGCGCGCAGTTTGACCTCCTCGGCGGCGGTGGCCCTGGCCTCGGCGATCGATTCCGCGATGCGATCGACCTCCTGCTTCAGCGGCTCGAAGAACGCCGGGGGCGGTTGCCGGCGCGACTGGCCGAGGGTGCGGATATCCTTCATCCAGTCGACCAGCCTGTTGAGCGGCCGCATGATGCTCCATCGGATCACCAACAGCGTCACCAACGCTGCCACCAAGGCCTGCACAAACCAACGGATGAAGCTGCCCTTCCAGATCTCCCTGATCTGCTGGCTGATGTACCCGGCATCGTACACTGCGGCCAGTGTGCCGATCCTGCCGGCTTCGGCGGACAACGGACGCAGGTACAGATAGAAGCGCCGTTCGTCCGCGCGCAGGAACGTCGCCGCCGCGCTGTCCTGCGACGGCTGCCGGCTGCGGAATTCCGCCATGCGGGCGCGGTAGGGCCCCATCCCGTCGGTCGCCGCCACGATGCTGTCACGCAGGTCGTACACCGCCAGGCCGGCCAGACGTGACGACGTCCGCGCCACCCGGTCGATGGTATGCCGCAGCGTCTTGTCGCGCCCTTTTTCCAGCTGGGCGACCAGCCCGTCGTTGATGCTCTCCCCCAGCAGCGCGGCCCGACGCTCCAGGTCGATCTGCAGCCGCTGCCGCTCCTGGTAGGCCTGCCAAGAGGTGAATCCCAGCGCCACCAGGCCCGCCGCCAGCAGGATGGACAGAATGATCGTCAGGTTGATCTTCATGGCGTGCTCCTGTAATCGCGGACGGCGGATCGCCTGGCCAGAGCCGTTGGCGGCGGCGCCAATAGACCAGCCAGCTCGGGCGGCGGGACGTTGCCCAAGGACCGGCTGGCGCCAACCCGAAGCGTGTATGGCTGCAGGCTCATCTGTCCATTCCCGCGATTCGCTCCAAGCGTCCCTGCAGGTCGAGCAGTGCTTGCCGCACCGTGACGTTGCCGGCCAGGGCCCGGTGCAGGCCGAGCTGTATCTCGTCGGACAGGGCCGGATAATCCGGCCGCACCGGCCGTGGCCGTGCGCTGGCGAAGGCCAGGTACAACTGGGCGAAATGGGGATTGGCCGCCAGCACTTCGGCATCGGCATAGACCGATGCCCTGGCGGGCAGACGGCCGCCATGGAGAGCGAAATGCTTCTGGGACCGGACCGAGGTCAAGAACCGGACCAGCTTGGCAGCTGATTCCGGATGCCTAGTATAGCGGCTGATCGCCAGGTTCCAACCGCCCAGGCAGGCCGAGCTGCTCCGTCCGTTGAGCGACGGCAGCGGCGCCAGCCCCGTCCTGCCGGCCACGGCCGACCCCTGGCCGCTGTCCTGGGAGATGGTCCAGGCGTATGGCCAGTTTCTCATGAACACGGCGCCGCCGCTGGTGAAAAGCTGGCGGGCCTCCTCTTCCTTGTAGGTCAGCACACCCTTGGGGGAGGCGCTGGTGCGCAGCATCTCCAGCATGATCTCCGCCGCCTGCCGTGCCTGGGGGCCGTCCATGGCCGGCCGGCCGGCCGGGTCGAACACGCGCCCGCCGCAGCTCCAGAGCACCTCCAGGAAGTTGCATACCAGGCCCTCGTATTGCTGGCCCTGCCAGACGTACCCGGCGAGCCCCTCGCTCCGGGAGAGGGCCGTGGCCTGGTTGATCAAATCCCCCCACGTCACCGGCGGCTTCAGTCCGTGCCTGCTCAGGATGTCCGACCTGTAGTAGAGCAACCCGGCGTCGGTGAACCACGGCACGGCGTACAGGCTGTCGCGGTAGCGGCAGCCCGCCAGGGGCCCGGGCAGGAAATCCTCCAGCTCCCCTGCCGTGAACAGGCTTTCCAACGGCATCAACCATCCGGCCGATGCGAATTCCGCCGGCCAGATGATGTCGATCGAGTAGACGTCGATGCTCCGGTCCCGCCCGGCCAGGTAAGTGACATACAGGTCGTGCTGGGCGCTCGATGACTCCGGCATCTCCAGCACCCTCACCTTGATCCCCGGGTTCTGCCGTTCGAACTCCGCGAGCAGCGCCTGATGCTGGCCGGTGGGGTCCTTGCCTGCAGCCAGCGTGACGGTGCGACTGGCGGACGGGGCGCATGACAGGACCGACAGCGCGAGGCAACAGGCCGGCAGCAGCAGCGGATTGCGTCTCATCGTTCCTCCTCCCTTCACTCCTTGACGGCGCCGGCGGTCAGACCGGAAACGATCCGGCGCTGCAGCACCAGCACCAATGCCACCAACGGCAGCGTCACCACCACGGACGCAGCGAAGATGACGCCCCACGGCATCTCGTACTGGCCGGGAAACATGGCGATCCCCACCGTCACCGTCCGCATCGCGTCGGCGGTGTTGATGGTCAGCGCCAGCAGAAATTCATTCCAGCAGAAGATGAAAACCAGGATCGCCGTGGTAAAAACCCCGGGCGCCGCCAGGGGCATGTAGACATGGCGGATCGTGCCCGCAAATCCGGCGCCGTCGATGGCGGCCGCTTCCTCCAGTTCGGGTGGCAGCTGCCGAAAAAAACCGTACAGGATCCAGATCGCCAATGGCAGGTTGAGCCCGACGTAGGGGATCACCAGTCCGGCGTATGTGTTCAGCAGCCCGGCCGACCGCAGCAGGAGAAACAGCGGGCTGACGGCGGCTATCTGGGGCACCATCGCCGCCGTCAGGACGACCAGCAGCACCGCCAGCGCCGCCCTGCGGCCGAGCCTGGTCAGTGCGAACGCCGCCGCGCTGCCCAGGAGCACCGCGATCAAGGACGAGGTGCCGGCGATCAACAGGCTGTTCGCCAGGTAGCGCGGGAACGCGTGCTGCCCGGAGAGCACCGTCCGGAAATTGCCAAAATGGAGGGCAGACGGCACCAGCCGTCCGGCGGCGATCTCTCCTGACGTCATCAGCGCCGCCGACAGCTGGATGATGAACGGCGCCAGCAGCGCAATCCCCACTGCCCCCGCGGCGGCCCCCGCCAGCGATCGCCCCTTCCGGCGGATCATCGCACGGCCCGCCGGGCGTACGCCACGCTGCAGCCCATCACCAGCAGGAACAGGGCGAAGGTCAGCGCCGAGCCGTAGCCGAAATCGAGGTGGGCGAACAGCACCTTGTGGGCATACAGCGAGAGGACTTCAGTGCCGCCGGCCGGTCCGCCGCCGGTCATCACCGCGATCAGATCGAACACCCGCAGGGCGTCGATGGTGCGGAACAGCAGGGCCAACAGCAGTGTGGGCCACAGCAGCGGCAGGGTCACATGGCGGAAGCGCCGCCAGCGCCCGGCCCCATCGATCGTCGCCGCCTCGTACAGCTCGGACGGGACCATCTGCAGCCCCGCCAGGATGATCAGCGCAACGAACGGGGCCGTCTTCCATACCTCGGCCACGATGATCGCCGCCCAGGCCGTCGCCGATCCGGCCAGCCACGCCAACGGCTGATGTATCAGGCCGGCGGCCTTGAGCGCCGCGTTGACCGCACCCAGGCGGTCGTTGAACATCCAGCGCCACGTCAATCCCGAGACCACCGTCGGGATCGCCCATGGGACCAGCACCACCGCCCGGAACAGGCCGCGTCCCCTGGCCAATTGGTGCATCAGCAGCGCCAGCCCGAAGCCGATCAGCATTTCTGCGGTCACCGAACAGGCGACGAACGCGATCGTTCGCACGGTTGACGCGACGAACCGCAGATCCGTGAACAAGGCGTGATAATTCCGCAAGCCCACAAGGTTCGCACCGGCATTGCGCAGGGTGAAATCGGTCAGCGAAACGTACAGGCTGTACAGCAGCGGAAAGAATACCACCACACCTATCGCCATCAGCGCTGGCGCCAATAGCAGCCCATGCACGTATGGCTTACGCCCGACCACCATTATCAGTCATTGCCGCGGGTGCGTAATGCCCATCAATACCGAAGAATGGCGCCGATCCTCTGGTGTTGGGCCAGGCTGCCAGGATCGGTGAAGTGCACCTCGCCCCGTTTTGCCAGCACAAGCTCGGTCAACTCGTCGACCGCGTCATCGACCACACCTGGCGCAGCGGGATCCTTCGCTGGGACCGGTTTGCCGTTGATGTCGATGTGCGCCGGATAATAGAACCCCTCTTCGACCAGCAGCGTCGCCACGCGCCCTTCCTGCGCCAGCGCCCAGATCGGGTTGATCCCGGCGGCGTACTTGCCGCTCCCGATGGCCGCTTCCAGTTCGCTGATCAACCGGTGGCGGTGTTGATGCAGTGAATCCCGCACCACCGGCCACGCCAGACGCCCCAGTTCGTGCGCCGGCGTATCGTCATGGTTGCCGGGAATCCCGGCGATGGACTGGCTCGGCTGGCCGTTCGCCTCGCGGTACAATGCTTGGTGGCGGTCGACGCCTGCCAATACCAGGATCAGTTGCTCATCACCGTACAATGCAGCGAGTTGCTGTCCGACCTTGCGGAAGAACTGGCGGCGCTTCTCGTCCATGTACCGTGACTTTTCGATTTCCTGGCTCTTGGGGATTGGTTCTGCGCTGCCAGCCCCCTCGTAGGCCACGGGGAAGCCGTTCTCTGTCACCTCTGTCAGCGTGTCCCTGACCGCATCGAACAGCCGTGTGCTGTTCTCGCTCAGGGCCAGCACCAGGTAGCGCGGCGAACGGTGGAGCGCAATCACCAGGGGACGGGTCGCGAACGTATGGTCGATCACGACCCGCTCCTTGACCGGGAACGGCAGGTAATGGACGGCATCGTATGACGCGCTGGCGTACAATGCCAAACCATCCAGCGTGTGCTGATAATCGATGCCGGCCGCTGCCGCATCCAGCCGCTGCATGACCTCAGTGAATTCCTTGGGCTCATATTCACGGGTCAATCGTTCGACCGCCTGTTTCATCAGGTTTTTCATCATGATCGGGTCCTGCCGGTTGTCCGGGGCCGAACGGGAGGTCGGCATCAGGATGCTGATCGACGGGTATTCGCGTCTTCCCTGCAGTTGAGATAGTTGTTTTCGGTTCATGTTCATTCCCTTTCAAAGAGGTTTACCCGATGGACAATCCTATGTTGAACAGGATGTACACCCCAAGCAGGTACAACCCCAGAATCACCGCCGCGTCCCAGTTGATGATCCCGAACATTTTCTTGCGCGACGGGAACAGCAGCTCGACCAGGGCCACTCCCAGCATCGCGATCAGCAGGAACGCCGTGAACACGTGGGTGGGCGCGGCGTCGGCCAGCAGCGAGCCGCGGTAGAAAACGTCATCGACGAACAGCAGCCCCTGGTTGAAGATGCAGCTGCCGAACAGGTTGCCCAACGCCATGCCGGGCTGGCCCATGCGCAGGGCCGAGAACGAGACGGCCATCTCCGGCGAGGTGGTGGCCAGCGACATCAACACGCTGCCGACGAAGGAACGCCCCCAGCCCATCCCCTCGGCCAGCCGGTCGGCCACCACCGGCAGCACGATGCCGGCGGCGATGATCACCACCGCGGCCGTCCCGAACTTAATCGCCGCGGCCCGCAGCGTCACCTTGCCGTGGCGCTTTTCTGCCTCGGGCACGTGGTGCTCGCGCTCGTGCCGGTAGATGATGCGCTGGGCCATCAGGTAGAAGCCGAAGATCAGGAAGGTGAACAGCCCGATGTCGAACAGGGCCACCGGCAACAGGCGGCGGCTGACGAACAGCCCGATCCCGGCCAGCGCCGCCGCCACGATCGCCATTGCCGCGCTCAGGGCGTGCTCCTTGCCGACCCGGCTCGAGAGCTGGCCCTGGCGGTGGAACGCGCTGATCAGCGCCACCACCACCAGGTTCATGACGCAGGCGCCCATGATGTTGCCCACCGCCAGGTCGGGCTGGCGCACGATGGCGACCGAGGAGACGCCGGCGAACAGCTCCGGCAGCGACGTCACTGTGGCCAGCAGCACCACGCCCACCCAGCTGCCGGAGAGCCCCAGCTTCTCTCCTAGGATATCACCGTAGCGCGTTACCTGCCGGCCGGCCGCAACTATCACGCCGATCAGCGCCGCCAGTGCGGCCCACCAGACATAGATCATTCCCGTTCCCCCTGCTGCTTTGTGCTGGGCTCCGTTGCGGCGGCCCCGATCGGCGGCACCTTGGTTGATGCCGGATCACCCCGATAGTGCGGCGACATGATCTGAATGCCTGCCCGGGCGAATTCATCCTGGATGTTCTGATGGATCCGGGAATAGATCTCTGCCATTTGTCCGGGGCGGTCGGTATGGGCGTTGAGCTGGTAGCGGACGTAGAAGTCATCCAGCGCAGTCTGCAGCACGAACGGCGGCGGCTCCGCCAGCACGCCGTCAACGGACCGGGTCGCGGCGATCAGCAGCCGGTGCACCTCCCGCCACGGCGCATCGTAGCCGATGGTGACCGTGGTGTGCAGAATCAGCCCCCCGCCCCCCGAGTTGGCGCTGTAATTGACGGTGTGGCCGGAAAGGATTGCGGCGTTGGGGATGTTGATGTCCTCGTTCTTGATGGTGCGGATGCGCGTCACCAGTAGCGATTTCTCCACGATATCACCGGTGACCTCGCCGACCTTGACCCGGTCGCCGACCTTGAACGGCCGCATGTAGGTGATCACTATCCCCGCGATGATGTTCGACACCGCAGAGGACGAGCCCAGCGAAACCAGCACCCCCAGGAACACCGTCACGCCCTGGAAGGCCGGGGAGCTGGAGCCCGGCAGGTAGGGGAAAATAACGATGAATGCGAAAACGTAGAGCAGAAATCGCAGGATCTTGAATGTCGGATTCGCCCACTCCGGATAGAACCGCGGAAGGTGGAGCCGGCCCTGTTCGATGCCATCGGCCAGCAGCCTCAGGAATTTCACCACATAGCGGACAGCGACCAGTATCACCGCGATGAACAGAAGATCATCGATGTACGAGAGCAGGCCGCCGCCCGCCGCGGACAGCGGCGCCAGGATCATCTTCCATAGGACGGCCGCCAGCCCGCGGCTGGCGGGGAAAATGCTGAACAGCACCGGGAGCAAGACCAGCAGCAGCAGCAGCTCCAATCCCATCGTCAGCGCCTTGAGCACCAGCTGCAAGCCGGCCCGCATCTGGCTGGGAGATACCAGCTGGTAAGCCTTGACCCTCAGCCCCGGCAGCTTGAGCCTCGCCCCCCGGGCCCGGACCCAGCGCATGGCCCGGGCGATCCCCATCCCGGCCAGGGTAAACCCGCCGATGACAAGGATCATCTGCAGGAGCCGCAGCGCCAGGGCCAGGAAGGGGAAGCCTCGCCGCTCGGCGGACACCGCCCGCCCCATGGCCGCCGCGTGGTCGCGCGCCGTCTCGAGCACTGATGTTCCGTGGGGCGCGGCATCGGCCGCAGCCACCCTGACCAAGACCAGCCCGCGATGGCGGATTTCGGCGAACCTCCCGGCCTCCACCACGCTGATCGAATCGGGACAGAACAGCGAATCTTCCGAAAGCGACCGCAGCCGATTCGCCACTGCCGCGGCCCGGTCAACCGGCAGAAAGGACCCCTCGGTTGCGTACAGCAAAAACAGGGTGTCTCCGAACACCACGGCGGCGCCCTCGGCCTGCTCCGCCTCGACTGCCCAGGCCGGCGACAGCAGGCAGGCACCGATGATGGCGACTGCCATGACTGGCAACACTCTGCGGGAGCAACACGCCGCTCCTGCTCTCATCACCGTTCCTCCCCGTGCCGTCACTATTCCGCCAGCCGGACCCCGGCCAGCCGGGCCTCCGGCGACTTGGGGTAGCGCTTGACCAGCTCCTGCCATTCTCGGCGCGCCTCATCCTTCTTTCCCAGCTCCGCCAGGCATAGTCCCGACTTGTAGCGCGCCGCCGGCTCTTTGTCCTGCCCCGGGTAGTCGGCCACCGTCGCCCGGAACTCGTCGAGAGCGGCCAAAAACTGCTTCTGGGCGTAGAAACATTCTCCGATCCAGTAGCGGGCGTTATCGGCCAGCGGATGGGTGGGATACAGTTTGAGAAATTCGCGGAAGCCGGCGATCGCCAACTGGTAGCTGCCACGCACCACGTCCAGGTAGGCGGCGTCGTACAGCCGTTTGGGGTCGTCAGGTCGGGCCGGGGCCGATGCGCTGTCGCCGCCGGCCGCGGACGGACGGCCGCGTGCGCCGAGGTCCTCGGCGCGCTGGTCGGCCGCGTCCAGTCGCCGCGCCAGGCCGGTGGCCAGCTGGGCCACGTCCGCTTGGATGGTGTACAGAATGTCGGCATGGATGCGGCTGCTGCTGTCGACCCGGGCTGTGCGGGCGGCCAGGTCCCGCTGGCTCTGCTCCAGGTAGTCGAGCTGGCGCCGCACTTCCAGGTACTCACGCTTGACCCCGCAACCCGCGGCCAGCAGAGCGGCCGCGGCCAGGATGGCGATCTGTCGCATCGGCCCTTCCGCTACTTCTTCACCGGCGCGATCTCGACCCGCCGGTTCTGGGCCCAGCTCTCCTCGTCGTGGCCGGCCGCCGCCGGCCGCTCCTCGCCGAAGGAGAACGTCGCCGTCCGCGCGGCGGCCACGCCCAAACCGGTCAGGTAGTCCCGAACCGCGATTGCGCGCTTCTCGCCCAGCGCCAAATTGTATTCGATGGTGCCGCGCTCATCGGCATGGCCCTCCAGGCGCAAAGTCAGCCCGCCGTCCTCGCGGGCCAGCCTGGCGACCTCGCGCAACACCGGCTTAGCGTCTTCCCGGACTTCGTATGAATCGAACTCAAAATAGACTACCCGCAGATCAATGGCGGCTGCGGCCGGTTCATCGGGCCGGGTGATGGGCGACTGTTCGGTCCTGGCTGGTTCCTGCTTGGTCGGCTCGTCCTGCTTGACGGTCTGCTTCTTGGAGCAGCCCGTCATCGCGGCCGCCGCCAGAACGATGGCCAATGGCAAAATGGAAAGATGCTTCATTGTCGTCCTCATTGTTCCTGGTTGCATGACTGCCGTGATTCGCGTGGCTCCCGGGACACGGCTACTGACCCGTGTCCCGGCACGCGCCGTGATGTCGCACTAACGGCAGGGCGCGCGTTCCGGCAGCCCCGAAAGAAATGATTCCGAGTCGGGACAGAGCCTGGCGGTCTTCGGCATGGTGAATTCCGTTCGTTTCTTCATGGTTTTGCCTCCGGCAGGAAAGGCGACCAGGCCGGCATGGACGCTCCGCCGGACGAGGTTACGGGATGCTGCTCCGAGCCGTCCCAGTGCATCAGCCAGATATCGTCGCTGCCGTTGCGGTCGGACGAGAACGCCAGGTGCAGGCCGTCGGGGGACCATGACGGGTCCTCGTTGTCGCCCTCGAAGGTCAGCTGGGCGTACCCCTCGCCGGTGGGCGCGATCGTGCAGACCTGGAATTTCCCCCGGATCCGGGAAACGAAGGCGATCAGGTCGCCGCGGGGCGACCAGGCCGGCGAGGTGTTGTAGCCCCCGTCGTACGTCAGCCGCCGCAGGTTGCCGCCGTCGGCGTCCATGATGTAGATCTGGGGCGCGCCGGCGCGGTCCGACACGAATGCGATCTCCCGCCCGCCCGGCGACCAGGAGGGAGAGATATCGATGGACCACGAATTGGTCAGCCGTCGCTGCGACCCGGACCGCAGGTCATGGGTGAAGATCTCGGCATTGCCGTCGCGGCTCATCGCCAGCGCCAGCCTCGAGCCGTCGGGCGACCAGGAAGGCGAGAGGTTCAATCCCGGCTGGCGCAGCAGCTCCCTCGAGGTGCGGGTCGGCAGGTCGATGACGTAGACCGCAGTCTGCGGCCCGGCGAACGCCGTCAGGGCGATCCGGCTCCCGTCAGGCGACCAGTCGGGCGACAGCGCGGTCGAGCCGAAGGCGGTCAGGCCGGCCGGGTTGTGGCCGTCATAATCCATCACCGCCAGCTCCTTGCGCTTGCCGTCCCTGGCGCAGTACGCGATCCTGGTGCGGGCGACGCCGCGCTCGCCCGCGGTGCGCAGCACGATCTCGTCGCATGCCGCGTGGGCCGCGCCGCGACCCTGAGCCAGCGGCACTGCCCTGCGGAACACCTCGCGGCGCTGAGCGATGTCGTACACCGCCACCGTGCAGGCCGCCGTCCCCTTGTGGACCGCCAGCGTCGGGACCAGCACCAGCTCGGCGCCGATCAGCCGCCAGGCCTCGTGATCGATGGCGCCCTTGCGGAAGCCGAATCCCGGGTACTGCGGGGCCTGGATCATCCGGTAATAGAGCGAAAACCCGAGGTCGTCCATCAGAATGCCGGTCATCCGCCGGGCCGCCGCCGTATCGCCGGCCGCCGGCCTGCCCGACAGCTGCAGCGGCGCCGCCGCCAGGGCGATCTGCTTTCTCTCGGATGTCGAGAGCTTGAGATAGACGTCGGACTGGCCGGATGACGCCGGCGGCAGCGACCACATGACGGCCAGGCACGACCCGAGCAGGGTTGCCGCTCGGCGGAGGGCGCGGACGGTCATCTCAGGTACTCGAATTCGAAATGGACTCCCAGCGACGGGGCCGTGATCTCCGGCGGCAGCGGCGGAAAGCTCCTCGCCAGCAGCACCGCCCGCAGACCGGCCTGATCGAACACCGCGTTGCCCGACGGTTGTTCAATCTCCACCGTCTCTACCTCCCCGCCGCGCCCGATCCGGAAGTAGACCCGGGTCCGCAGCTCGCCCTGCCCGCCCTGGTAGGGATTGTTCCAGTAACGGCTGATCTTGGCCATGATGACGCCGAGGTAGTATGACCCTTCGTCGCCCGCGCCCTCGGCGGCCAGGATCTTCATGCCCGGCGGCAGGACGGGGCCCTGCTTCTGGGCAGGGGCCGCGGTCCGCCGGATCGCCTCAGCGGCCTGCTTGGCCGCTTGTTTCGGCGGCGGCTCGACCGCCGCCGCCGGCTCGGCGGCGGCCGGTGCCGCCTGGTGCGGCGCGGCGATCAGCCGGACCGGCAGGGACCGGGGGTACGAGGCCTTGGCGGGCCGCGGTCCGACCGCGGCGGCCAGCAGCAGGGCCAGCAGGACGGCGGCGTGCGCCGCCAGCGACGAAAGGAACGCCCGGCTCACGGCCGCTGCGCCGGCTCCATCACCAGGCCGAGGTTCTCGATGCCCGCGTCCTTGATCCGCCCCATCACCGCGGCCACGGCGCCGTATGCCACGGCTCGGTCGGCCTTGAGGAACACCGGTGTGCCCGGCGACCGGGCGACGGCGTTCTTGAGGATGGCGGTCAGCGCGGCCGCGGAGACCGCCTGGTCGCGAATCAGGATCCGCCCGTCGGGCATGATCTGGACCGTCAGCCCCTCCTGCGGCTGGGGCCTGGTGGCGTCGGCCCTGGGCAGGTCGATGTCGATCCCCGAGCGCAGCATCGGGGCCGTGATCATGAAGATGATCAGCAGCGTCAGGCAGACGTCGACCAGGTTGGTGACGTTGATCGCCGCCAGCGGCTCGGGCAGGGGGCGCCGGGCGCCGATCACGGCCGTTTCCCCGTCACCGCGTGCACCCGGATGTCGCCCAGGAACTCGGAGGAGAGGTTCTCCATCTGGTTGGCGGCCCGGCGGATGCCGGCGACGAAGGCGTTGTAGGCCATCGAGGCCGGGATGGCCACCACCAGCCCGGCGATGGTGGTGATCAGCGCCTCCGCGATGCCCGGCGCCACCACCTGGATGCTGGTGCTGCCGTAGCGCTTGATGTCGATGAAGGCGATCATGATGCCCCACACCGTGCCCAGCAACCCGATCAGCGGTGACACCGCGGCGATGGTGGCCAGCGAGACCAGCCGGCCGCCCAGCCGTTCGCTCTGCTCGGCGATCTCGCGCTCCATGGCCGCCTGGACGTTGGGCAGCACCTCCGGCTGGACGCTGAGCTCGCCGCCGCCGGACAGCCGCCTGGCCTCGGACAGGCCCTCGGCCAGCACTTGGAAGACGGGCGACCCCGGCACTGCCGCCGCGAAGGCGTCCTCGATGGTCCGCCGCGCCTTGAAGCGCTCCAGAAACGACCGGTTGGCCGCCAGCACGTCGCGGATCATCCGGCGCTTGAAGAAGATCACGGCCCAGGAGTAGATCGACAGCACGATCAGCACCGCCATCACGAGGTTGGTGAACAGGTCGTAGCCGAAGACCAGCCCGACGGTGCTGCCGCGGGAGAATGTTGCCAGCATCGCTCGCCTCGTTATGGTTGATTCATCGCCGGCCGGCTCGGAAATCAGTACGGGGGGCACCGCTGCCCCCCGTCGCTCGCCGCGGCACCGGCGCGGGCCGCGTCTCAGCCCGCCGGTCGCTGGCTGGGGGCAGCCCGCCCGCGGGCGTCACCGGGGTTGGCGGCGATGGTGCGCATGGTGTTTTAACTATATCGCACGGGGCGGCGGTTTGTCAAGGGAAATCGGTCCGGGCGCAGGCGGCCGCGGGCGGCGAAAAACCCGTGCGTCGCCGCACGGGTTTTGTTGCTGACGGGTGCCGGTCACTTCTTGCGCTTGCTGGGCGAGCGGTTCTCCCAGTCGACCACGATGGCGGCCACCACGAAGATCGACGAGTAGGTGCCGACCACCACGCCGAACAGCAGCGGCTTCGTGAAGTCGGCCAGCACCCGGCCGGCGAACAGCTGCAGGGCCGCCAGCACCAGCAGCACCGTCAGCACGGTGATCACGGTGCGCGACAGGGTCTCGTTGATGCTGCGGTTGACCAGTTCGGCGAAGCCCTCCTTGTGCGGCTTGCGCAGGTTCTCCCGGATGCGGTCGGCCACCACGATCGAGTCGTTGATCGAGAACCCGATGATGGTCAGCAGCACCGCCACCGACTGCAGGTTGAACTCCATGCCGGTGACCGAGATGAAGCCGACCGTTGCCAGCACGTCATGGAACAGGGCGATCACCGCGGCGACTCCGAACCGGTAGTCGAAGCGGATCGCGATGTAGACCAGGATCGCCAGCATGCCCAGCAGCACCGCCAGGGTGGCGTTGCGCTGCAGTTCGCGGCCGATCTTGGGGCCGACGGTCTCGTCGCTGTCGATGGTCACCTTGTTGTCGGGATAGCGCGCCGACAACGCCCTGACGATGGCTCCGGCCACCGCCCCGCCGGCGGTCTCCTCGACGGCGCCGGCGTACCCCGTCCTGGCCTGCAGGTCGGGCGTCAGGCGGGTCTGGCCGGCGGCGGTCACGAACAGCGTCGCCTCGCGCGGCTGGCCCCAGTTGCCGCCGGCGTCGCGGCCGTACACCGCCAGGGACGGCCGGCTCCCGGCCTGCAGCTTGTCGGCGGAAAGGATCGCCCAGTAGCTGCCCTCCGGTTTGTTGGGCTCGGGAGCCATCGGCACCTTGTGCTGCAGGCCCCCGACCGCGCACCAGGCGCTGTCGACCGCGGCGCCGCCCCTGCCGGCGTCGCTGATCACGGCCCGCACCACGACCTGCGCGGCCCCGGCCGTGGGGTTGGGGGCGACCTCGATCCGCAGCACCTGCGGCCCGCTGGTGTCGGTGGCGGCCAGCGACTCCGTGCGCCCGGTGCGGATCAGGAAGGCGTTCTTGATGGCCTCGGTGTCCCGCAGCTTCTGGATCTCGGCGCCGGCCATGCCGGCGCCGGCCAGGGCCTGGCGCACCCCGTCGGTGTCGATCGGCCGCTCGAAGCGGACCTGCAGCATCGTGCCGCCGGTGAAGTCCACGCCCAGCTTCAGCCCGCCGTGCAGGGCCACCGCAACCACGGCGGCCAGCAGCAGGGCCGCCGACACCAGGTAGGCGGCGCGGCGGTTGGCGATGAACCCGAAGTTCGTGTCGTGGCGGAATAGCGATATCATTGCGGCGCGCTCCTTAGATCGGCAGTTTCTGCAGGTCCCACTTGATGGTGACCCAGTCGAAGATCATCCGGGTGACCACGATCGCGGTATACATCGAGACGCCCAGGCCGATCATCAGCGTTACGGCGAACCCCTTCACCGGCCCGGTGCCGAAGAAAAAGAGGGCCAGCGCCGCCGCCACGGTGGTGACGTTGGCGTCCAGGATGGTCTTGTAGGCCCGTTCGTACCCGGCCTCGATCGCCGCCCGCACCGTCTTGCCGCTGCGCAGTTCCTCGCGGATGCGCTCGAATATCAGCACGTTGGCGTCGACCGCCATGCCGATGGTCAGCGCGATGCCGGCGATGCCGGGCAGGGTCAGGGTGGTGCGGAAGGCCGCCATGATGGCCAGCAGCATCACCAGGTTGAAGGACAGCGCCAGCACCGCGATCACGCCCGACAGGTTGTAGTACAGGATCATGAAGACCACCACCGCCAGGCCGCCGATCAGGGTCGCCTTGACGCCCTTGTTGATGGAATCCTGCCCCAGGGTCGGGCCCACCGAGCGCTCCTCGATGATGTCCACCGGCGCCGGCAGGGCGCCGGCCCGCAGGATGATGGCCAGCTCCCGGGCGTCGTCGCTGGAGGTGGCCGAGCCCATGGTGATCTGCCCCTTGCCGTTCGGGATGCGGTCCTGGATCACCGGGGCCGACACCACGGCCCCGTCCAGCACGATGGCCAGCTGGCGCTGGATGTTGGCAGCGGTCACCCTCGAGAAGACGTTGGCCGCCCTGCGCACCATGGTGAAGGCCACCACGAACTGGCCCGGCGTGTTGGGATCGTGGCTCAGCTCCATCCGGGCGTCCTGGATGGCGGCGCCGGTCAGCTCGGTCTGCTTCTTCAGCAGGTAGAACTTGAATCCCCGGAAACCGTCGCGGTCGATGCGCTCGCCCCAGGCGAACTCGAACTCGGCCGGGATCACCGCCTGGACCTCGGGATTCTTGAGCGCCTTCTCGACCAGCTCCCGGTCCTGGTCGATCACCGCCATCTCGTTGCCCAGCGCGGTCAGCAGCATCGAGAACGGCGCATCATCGGTCAGGGTGCTGTCCAGCAGCCGGGCGGTCTTCTTGCCGGCCAGCGCCTTGTCGATCCGGTCGACCACCTCCTGGGTGGCCTTGGGCTCCTGCACCAGCTTGAACTCCAGCAGGGCCGTGGTGCCGATCAGGCCCCGGGCCCGTTCCCGGTCAACTCCCGGCAGCTGGACGACGATCCGATCGATGCCCTGCTTCTGGATCAGGGGCTCGGCCACGCCGTACTGGTCGATGCGGTTGCGGATGATCTCCAACGCCCGGTCGGTGGCGTCGGCGAGCTCCTTCTCCTCGATTTCAGCCAGCTCGCGGTCAAGCGCCTTCGCCAGTCCCCGGCGGTTGATCTCCAGCACCATGTGCATGCCGCCCTTGAGGTCCAGCCCCAGGTGGATGGCCTTGGCGTACATCTTATTGAGGGTCTCGCGCGGCATGTCGGCCTTGTCCTGCTCGGTCAGGCCCTGCAGCCGGAGGGTGGGGATCAGCTGCCACACCGCCGCGGCCAGCAATGCCGCGGTCAGCGCCGGCTTCCACCAGTTCGTTCGTTTCATGCGGTACTCCCGATGATAAGGAATGGCTGTTCCAATTCGGCCGTAAACACTTATTTTATCCCATTCCGCCTTGATTTGTCAAGGCATTTCGGTCCAGCGCCATTCCGACCGGGGGGATATCGGGGTGGATCGCCCCTGGAACTGGCATCGGGCCGCCGCTTCAGGTCCAGCGCCAGCACGATGGTCGGGCGGCGGTACTGGCCGCTGCGGTCGGCGCCCTCGTCCGCGAAGCCCAACGACCGGTACAGCCCGACGGCCGCTTTCAGCCGGTTGCTGGTGCGGGCGATCAGCCGTCCGCCCCCCAGCAACCGGGCCTCGGCGATGGCCGCCAGCGCCAGCTTTCTGCCGGCCTGCGCGCCGCGGTGGGCCGGGTGGACCGCCATCTTGACCAGCTCGAAGTCGCCGTTCCCCTCGGGGACGATGGCGCAGGTGCCGATGATCCTGCCGTCCAGCCGCGCGAACAGTACACGGCCGCCCCGGCCGATGATCCTGCGCCCGGGATCGTCCAGCACGGCCAGGTCCCGCGGCTCCGCAGTGAAGTACTTTCCCAGCCACTCCATGTTGAGCGCCTTGAAATGGCACCGGTATCGGGGCCGGTAGGGCACGATCTCGACGTGGTCGAGCAGGCGCTGCTTGAGCCGGGCGCGGACCCGCTGCCGCAGGTCACGCCGGTCCAGCAGCCGCTCCAGCGCGCCGATCCCGGCCAGCAGCGATCCGCCGGCCTCGGCCAGCAGGCCGTCGCTGGCGCGCCCGATCTCGCCCCATGCCGGTTCCAGGCTCGCCCGCAGGCGCCTGCCGCGGGGGCTGAGCGCCAGCAGCCGGCGCCGCCCGTCTCCGGGATCTCGGAGCCGCCGCAGCAGCCCCCTGGCCAGCAGCTCCGCCGCCAGCTGGCTGACCGCCGGATGGGTGACGCCGAGGCGGCCGGCCAGGTCGGTCACCGCCAGCGGTCCGCCGCGGTCCAGCTCGCGGAACAGCCGAAACCACCGGGCCTCGAACGGTAGCCCCAGGTCGCGGTAAATGCCGTCGGCGTCCCGCTGCAACCGTTCCGAAAGGCGGCGGAGGCAGCCGGCGACATCCTGCATGTCCGGGGATGCGGCCTGTTCGTTCATCGGTGATAATTTATGTAAGCGTTTACGCAAATATACGCGACCCGGGGGCTGTTTGTCAAGCGGGTGCTCGCCGCGGTCTCGGCACGAGAAACCGATTGACCGCATCATCCAGCGATGCTATAATGATTGCACATTTTTATAACGGGGGCTGTTATGAATACGGATATCGACCCGAGGAAGGAACTTGAATTTTTCTATACCTTCAGCCAGACCTTGTTCTCCACCATGGATCAGGACCGGCTGCTGGACATCATCATCGAGACGGCCAAGAACCTGACCCACGCCGAGGGCAGTTCGCTGCTGCTGCTGGACGAGCCCGGCGAAAACCTGTTGTTCGCCCACGCCACCGGAGAGGTGTCCGCGGAACTGATGAAACTGACGGTGCCCATGGGGCAGGGGATCGCCGGCTGGGTGGCCAGGGAGCGCCGGCCGCAGATCGTGAACTCGGCCGAGAACGATGAGCGCTGGTACAAGGGGATCGACGAGCGGACCAAGTTCACCACCAAGTCGCTGCTGTGCGTCCCCCTGCTGGTCGGCGACCGGACAGTGGGCGTGGTCGAAGTGATCAACAAGTGCGACGGCACCGTGTTCAGCCAGGATGACCAGGAGATCCTCCTCAAGGTCGCCTCCCTGGCCGCCACGGTGCTGGAAAATGCCAGTCGCTACCAGAAGCTCAAGGACCAGTACGCCCGCCTCAAGCAGGAGGTCGCCGGACGCTACGACATCATCGGCTCGTCGCGGGCCATGACCGACGTGCTGGGCCTGGCCCAGCGGGTGGCGGCCGGCAACACCACCGTGCTGCTGCAGGGGGAGAACGGCACGGGCAAGGAGCTGCTGGCGAGATACATCCATGCCCAGAGCCCTCGCCGGGACGGTCCGTTCATCGCCGTCAACTGCGCTGCCATCCCGATCGACCTGCTGGAGTCCGAGCTGTTCGGGTACGAAAAGGGCGCCTTCACCGGCGCGGTCGGAAGGCGCAAGGGCCATTTCGAGACGGCCCACAACGGGACCATCTTCCTGGACGAGGTGGGCGACCTGCCGCCGGCGGTGCAGGCCAAGATCCTGCGCGTGCTCCAGGAGCGCGAGTTCATCCGGCTGGGGGGCAACGACACCATCAAGGTCGACGTGCGGATCGTCACCGCCACCAATCAGAACCTGCAGGAGCTGGTCAAGCGAGGCCGGTTCCGCGAGGACTTGTATTACCGGCTGAACGTGTTCCAGATATTCCTGCCTCCGCTGCGGCAGCGGACCGACGACATCCCGGTGCTGGCGAGGCATTTCCTGGACCGCTTCAACCGGGAGACCACCAAGAACATCACCGGATTCTCCGATGAGGCGCTGGCGGCGTTGCGCGAGTACGCCTGGCCCGGGAACATCCGCGAGCTCCAGAACGTGATCGAGCGCGCCATGGTGCTGGCCCCGGGCCGGGTGATCGAGCGCACCCACCTGCCGCCGATGAGTCCGTGTCCGGGCGGCGACGCAGAGGTACCGCAGATGCTGAGCCTGGAAGAGGCGCAGCGCCGGTTCAAGCAGCGGTACATCTCCAACGCGCTGTTCGCAAACAACTGGAACCAGCGCAAGACCGCCGGAATGCTCGAGATCCAGCCGACCTATCTTTCCCGGTTGATCAAAGAACTGGGGATCACGAAGTAAGCATGCCGGATTGCGCATCGGTAGCTATTGCACTTTCGTACAAAAACTGCATCTGGGTTACAATATTGTATAATAATTCGTTATTGCATGAATACGGCAATACATTATATACCAATGTATTGGCGTATTTTATTATTTGGCATGCAATATGCATTATATAATGTAGTATCGAATGATCATCCCCATCGCTCAGGGAAACCGGGACATTTACCAAGCACGGATTATTGATAAATAGAGACCTCTGCTAAAGTTTTTTACCACGGAAGCACGGAAAATTGAATGAAATCGCAAAAATCTCGGATTTGCCTGGCTTTTCAGTGTTCTCGGATTCCCGTGCTTCAGTGGCTGGATGTTGCAGAAGTCTCATTCAGTATCAACTAACGGCATTCGGTGATCATGCATGGTCAGTGACATAGAGCTGAACAGTTTCATCCAGGACCACATCGACAGCTTCGTCAAGTGGGACGTCTTGGTATTTTATTCCCGGTCGCCCGGGGCGGTCGAGACTGTCGACATGCTGTCCCGCCTGACAGGGAAGGATCGCGAGGAGATCAAGTCGTCGCTCGACGAGCTGGTTTCCTCCGGCGTGCTCAGCGCCGCCGGGGGCGGAGTCGACCCGGTCTGTTACTCGGTCGCGCCGGGATTCCGCCACCGCTCCATCCTGGAGAAGGTCAACGCCGAGATGCTGGACCGCGGCGCCCGCCTGAAACTGCTGACCATGACCATGGAGTCGATCAAGAGACAGAACGGCAACGGAAGGACGCAGCCATGAGATCCGCAATCGTCGCAGCGCTGCTCGCCGCAGCCCTGGCCGGCGCCGGCCTGGCCCAGGATTCCTGCCGGGTGTACGTCTGGGACAACGACGCCGGGGAGGCCCTACAGGAATACCCGGCGGCGTCGATGGGCAAGAACAACAGCTCCTACTACGCCTGGAGCGACATGCGCCGGGGCACCCCGCAGGTCATGGGGCAGATCTTCTCCAGCGTCCCCGGCGCCATCGGCACGAACTTCTTCGTCAGCACCGGCTCCAACCTGCACCAGCTTTTCCCGGCCATCTCCTGCTCCTCCGGGGGCAACTTCACCGTCGCCTGGCAGGAATCGACGATGGCCGTCGGCCAGCGCTGGCGGATCATGGCCCGGTGCTTCACCGCCGCCGGCGGCGTCATCACCAGCGCCTTCCAGGTGGACACCGGCAGCGCCATCGACAAGAAGATGCCCAAGGTGGCCCGCCACCGGCGCAGCGGCAAGTTCGTCGTGGTCTGGCAGCAGTTCGACGCCGGCAACAACTGGAACATCTACGCCCGGCTGTACCGCGGCAGCGGCGTGGCGCTCACCAACCCGATCAAGATCAACGACGACGCCACCTCCCAGCCTCAGATCGAGCCGGCCGTGGCCTTCTGCGACTCCGGCATCCTGTTCGCATGGGCGGACTACCGCAACAGCCGCTACGACATCTACCACCGATTCTACGACACCACCCTGGCCTCCTACGGCGCCAGCGCCAAGCTCAACGACGATCTCTACGTCGAGCTGCACCGCCTGCCGACGGTGGCGGCCTCCGACAGCGGGTACTTCGTCGCTGCCTGGCGCGACAGCCGCATCAGCTCGCGCTGCGACATCTACGCCCAGCGGTTCAACCGCAACCGCACGCTCAACGGCGCCAACTTCCAGGTCAACACCGCCGCCGGCATCTACCACACCTGGCCGGCCGTGGCCATGGACCGCGGCCGGTCGTTCCTGGTGGCCTGGGCCGACCTGCCCAGCGAACTGCGCAAGTGGGAGATCCAGGCGCGGTTCTACGACCAGCGGGGCGGGGCCGGCGGCAGCATCAAGACGCTCAATGCCGTCCCGGACAGCCACCAGATCGCGCCGGCGGCCTGCTTCTACTACGATCGCATGTCCGCGGCATGGACCGACATGCACCGCGCCCGCGGCCTGGGCGACATCTTCGGCCAGCTGGGGCAGGTGGTCTACGGAGCGACGATCGACACCCTGGCCCGGACCGGCCGGAACTACCGCGTGGACAACCTGCGCGAGTTCGGCCGCAAGGTGTACTACAAGTATCCCAAGTACGACAACCCGGCCACCNNCGCTCGACTCCTCCTACGTCCTGCCGCTGCTGGCGCGGAACATCCATCCGCTGGCCTTCGTCCGGGTGCGCGACAGCGACACCATGAAATACGGCCGCGACGGGCAGAAGCTCAACGGGGAAACCTACGACCTGTGCGTGATGGACCTGGGCTACGCCACCGCCGACCTCAGCGCCGGAGCGGTTTCCAAGGACGAGCAGGACTCGCTGCTGAAGTTCAGCTCCGAGGGCGGCGCCCTGCTGTGCTCCGGCAACGACTTCGGCGAGTACCACAACGGCACGGCCCTGTTCGACCTGTTCGGCGCGATCTACGACGGGCCGGGCAACCCCCAGACCACCGGCAACATCGACTCGCTGGTCGGCATGAGCGACGCCTTCTCCAAGGGCATGGTGTTCGACTACCCCTACCAGAGGGAGCAGGACCACTCGGTGGACATCATCCACGCGTTTGGCGACGGGGACACCATTTTCATGAGCGGCGGCCCGGCGAAATGGGCATATTGCCGCGGCATCTCCTATGCAGCATACTGGAAGGGCCCCGAGGCCGTCAACCGGCGCAATGTCTATCTGCCGTTCGCCATGGGCGCGCTCAGCTCCGACGGCAAGCACCCCAACACCACCACCGAGCTCACCCGCCGCATCCTGGGCTTCCAGGGGTTCAATGTCGAGCCCGAGCCGATCGCCGACCTGAAGGCCGACACCACCACCGCCACCATCGAGGGAACGGTCACCCTGCGCTGGACCGCGGTCAGCGACGACATCCTGACCGAGCGGCCGACCAGCTACCGGCTGAAGATCAGGGAATACAACGCCGCCCTGCCGGATTACGGCAAATTCACCAGCGAGGAGGACTTCTACGACTCGGGCCAGACCTACTACCAGGCGTGGTCCCCGGCCGCGGTCGGCGCCAGCGAGACCCAGACCCTCTACCTGGCCCCGGGCAAGTCGTACATCTATGCCCTCAAGGCCGGCGATGAGAGCACGCCCACGCGGTGGAGCGCGCTGGGGGCCGAGCCCATGAGCCAGACCCGGGGCGACACCCTCACCCCCCACTTCCTGTACCTGGGCAGCGGGTACGGGCTGTGCAACCAGTTCGCCGCCAGCGAGCGGCTGGACATCGACAACGGCGACACCCTGTACTTCACCTGGAGCGCGGGCGACCTGTTCTTCGGGTTCTCCCGCAGGGACTTCCGCACCCAGGGCGACCTGTTCATCTACCTGGACACCAAGACCGGAGGAGCGGATTCGACCATCGGCTGGTGGAACGGCGAGGCGGCGGACACTGCTGCCTTGTTCGACGAGGGCCGGAATTTCAGGCCCGATTTCTGCTTCGTGCTCGACTCGCTGGGCAGCAAGTGCAAGCTGATGCACTGGACCGGCACGGCCTGGGCCGAGTCGATCGCCGCCTACAGCTCGACCTACTACACCATGGATTTGCAGAACAACACCCTGCTGACGACCGTCCGGGTGATGCGCAACAAGGTTGGCAGCCCTTCCTCCCTGAAGTTCATGGCCCATCGGCTCTACGAGACCAGCGAGCGCTGCTACAGCTCGTTCCCGCCCGACAACCCCACCGGCGCCAAGGACGCCAAGGCCATCTCCCGCTACCCGTTCTACTACAGCGTGGCCTCGCTGGCCAACGGCCTGTCGCCCCGCCGCGCGGCCGTGCCGCTGGCAGTGGAGCTGTCGCAGTTCGGCGCCAGCGCCGGCGGCGGCGGGATATCGCTGTCGTGGGCGACCGCCAGCGAGACCGGCAACTACCAGTGGCTGATCGAGCGCTCGCGGCTTCCGGACCGGGACTTCGCGCGGATCGCCGTCCTGCCGGCCCACGGCGGCCCGTCCGGCCGGGCCTACAGCCACACCGACCTCGACGTGCGCGCCGGCGGCACCTACTACTATCTGCTGGGAGACCAGGACCAGGATGGCGCCGTCACCTGGCACGGGCCGGTCAGCGCCACGGCCGCGGGCAGCCCGGTCGCCGGGCTGTGGCTGGGGCAGTGCGACCCGAACCCGGTGCGGTGCGGGACGACGATCGACTACGCCGTCCCGCGGCCCGGACGGGCGTCGCTCAAGGTCTACGACATCTGCGGCCGCGAGGTGCGGACCCTGGCCGACGGCGAGCACGGGCCCGGCCGGCACCGCGCGGCCTGGAACGGGGACAACGACCAGGGGCGGGCCCTGGCCTCGGGGATCTACTTCTGCCGGCTGTCGCTCGACGGCCAGCACGCCACCAGGAAGCTGGTCGTCGCGCGGTGAGCCGCGGCCGATCCCACCCACCTACAGCGGGAGACGCACAATGAAGCGATCCCTGTCAGCCTGCGCATCGGCGTTGCTGGCGCTCTGCGGCCTTGCCCTGGGCCAGCCCGACACCTGCCGCATCTTCATCTGGGACAACGACGCCGGGGAGTGCGCCCAGGAGTACCCGGCCACGTCCATGGACGACGATTACTACTGCTTCGCGGTCTGGGCCGACATGCGCGACGGCAACTGGAACATCTATGGCCGGAAGGGCCGCTTCACCGGCCTGGCCGAGGGCGACAACTTCCTGGTGAACCAGAACGGAGGCGGCGAGTCCGGCGGGCAAAAGAACCCCGGCATCTCGGGCGTGGACAAAAAGGGAGGCTTCGCCGTCGTCTGGCAGGACTCCACCAACTCGACCCGCTACCGCATACGCGCCAGGATCTTCAAAAACGACTGCAGCCCGGTCACCAACGAGATACTGGTGAGCAAAAGCGACCTGCCGGCCAAGTTCCGGCCCCGGGTGGCCATGCACAAGTATTCCGGACGCTTCGTGGTGGTCTGGACCGAGTTCCTGGACGTGAACACCTCCAACGTCTACGCCCGGCTGGTGGGCCCCGAGGGCAACATGCTGACCGATACCCTGATAGTCAACCAGCATCTGGGCTCCCGCCACCACCGCCGGCCCTCGGTCTGCTACAGCGACTCCGGTATCGTGGTCGTCTGGGAGGACTGGCGCTACGGGGATTATCCCACCATCTGGGCCCAGCGTTTCGACACCGATCTGGCCCGGATCGGCGGCAACTACCAGGTCAGCAGCCCCTACCGGCACGCCTACTTCCCCGACGTCTCCACCGTCAGCTACACCGTGGACGGGTTCCACGCCGTGGTCTGGGAGGATCGGAACACCGGCGCCGCCCGCGACGTCTACACCCGGAAGTTCACCTGGCGCGACACCCTGACCACTTA
>DDXR01000020.1 GCA_002347565.1 bacterium UBP2_UBA2255
GAGGCGTCGCCGAAGATGTGCCAGGTCTCGAACATCTCGTCGCCGTCGGTGGCCGGCGCGTAGTACTCGATCATCCGCTGGGAGCCGTTGAAGAAGAAGCCGCCGGCGGTCACGCGCCTGCGCTGGGCCAGCAGCCGGTTGGACTCCATCTGGGAGATGGTCGGCGGCACCCATGACTGGTTGATCGACGAACCGTAGTGGACCACCGAGCCCCGGGGCTGCGCGGCCGTCCCGGCCCACTGCCAGGCCTCGCAGAAGCAGGTGCCGGTGCCGGCGAAGTCGCCGACAACGCAGGCCACCGAGTTGACGATCGGCAGCAGATCGGTGTTGGTCAGCTCATTGACGTTGGTCACCGAGAACGGCGGGTTGACCCAGTTGGTGGTGCCGCCGTGGCCGATGTAGTTGATCAGGCTGCGGCCCAGGTTGACCGAGTCCCTGATCTGTGCGCTGGTGGCCGTCGGCGCGTACACCTTGTCGACCTTGGAGTACTCGTAGAACAGCAGGGTGTCGCGCACCCAGTTCATCCTGGTGGTATCGGCGTAGGACGGCGAACCGCCGACATCGGTGCTGGCCAGGCCCAGCGCCTTGTCGTACCAGGCGCCGCCGATCTGCGGATTCCGCTCGTACTTGAACGACTTGGCCACCTGGACGTCCACCCGGGCCGCGCTGCCGGCAGAGAACCGGGAGACGTAGATCTCCGGGTAGCGATCGCTGCCGGACAGGCAGGCGTACTGTGGATCCGAGGTCGCGCCGGAGGCCGCGCCGGTGGTGCCGGAGGCCGGTGCCACCTCGGTGGCCTCGCCCACCAGCAGGACGTAACCGATGCCGTTGGTCGTGTACTGGTTGGAGATGTAGTTCTTGATGCTGGTGGCGTTGTTGCCGATCGTCGAGACGTTCACCACGCTGACGCTGAACCCCTTGCGACGTTTCCAGTCGACCAGCGGCTGGAGGTTGGTGCGGTAGGCGTCGGCGGTGATCACCAGCATCTTCAGCCCGTTGTCCGACAGGGTGTCGTAGCGCGCCGCCCGCGGCCCGTAGTTCAGGAACAGCTCGCGGTAGCCGTCGATGAACTCGCGGCTGACGGCGTTGCTCCGCCGCGCCAGGGGGTTGGCGGCGTTCCCCGACGACGGCACGACCTCGGCCACCAGGCGCTTGACGATCGTCAGCTCGTGCCGCGCCGGATCGTAGCGCACCGGGTGGAACTTGACCGTCACGCCCCGGAAATCGCGGGCGATGAACGGCGGCGACAGCTCGACGACGGCGGCCGGGTAGGCCCCGGCCTGCTGATAGACCTTGCCGAAGACGTACGGGACCGCCTCCGGGTCGATGTTGCGGTAGAGGTTGCCCTTGGAGGGCACGACGTCGATCCCGGATACGGTCTCGGTCTCGATCTCCGTCACCCTGACCTCGGCGCCGCCCTGGTCGGGAATGATGACGCTGCGGGCNNACCACCCGCTGGTAGGTCCTGCCGTCGATGACGACCGGCTCCAGGATGTATTCTCCGGCGGTGAATTCAACGCGAATGACCGCGCCGTCGTCCTGCAGCAGCGACATGCTCGGCGGCTGGGTTGCCAGCGCCGCTGCGCCGGCCAGCGACAGCGACAGCATGATTGCGGTGAGTCGTTTCATGGTGCCCCCGTGAATGTGTGGTTGGTGGTTTTGCATCCTATCGCAAGAAAATCGTCTTCGCGCTTGCCCGGAATTCGCCCGCCGTCAGCCGGTAGAGGTACACCCCGGCCGACACCGCGCGCCCGGCCTCGTCGCGGCCGTCCCATGTCACCGTGTGGCTCCCCGCCGGCCGCGGCCCCCGCACCAGCGTCCGCACCTTCTGCCCCGCGATGTTGTACACCGCCAGATCAATCATTTCCGATTTGGGGATTTGGTAATTGATCATGGTCGATTGTTTGAACGGATTGGGGTAGGCCTGCCCCAGCTGGTACGTCAGCGGCAGCCCCGCCGCCGCCGGCCGCCCCGCCACTCCCAGCGGCTCCGGCGACCGCGTGATCCGCACCGCCCGCCCGCCCGTCAGCGGCGATACCATCGTCGTCGCGTACGTCCCGTTGTACAGCTGCTGGCACCCCACCGTGCTGTTCTGCTGGAACCCCACGCTGGCCGAGGTCGCGTTGCTCAGCATGTTGTACTGCACCACCACGTCGTAGTACGGGTGCGATGCCGTCGAGTCGTAGAACAGCACCTGGAACTTCACCCGGGTGCTCGTCCCGAAGAACACCAGGCTGTCCCACTCCACGATGAACCGCCCGTTGGCCGCGTCGTGGTAGTACCCAGCCCAGGCATTAGGCGCCGCTGTGCTCGACCCGTTCAGGTCGTCCCACAGCGGAAAGATGCACCCGTTGCTGAAGGTGCTGGTCGGTATCGCCGTGTTGCTGTACGCCGTGCTGGTGTTCGTCCCGAACGCCACCCACCCGTTGCTGCACATCCGCAGCGCCGTGTACGGGCTCCCGTACCAGTTGAACGTGAACGGTAGCGACACCACCGCCGCCGCGTCGTCCGCCGACAGCCCCGTCAGCTGCGTCCCCAGGCCCCGGATCTCCGTCCAGTTATACACCGGCGCACGAGCCACTCCGTCACTGTCCTCCACCGCGTAGTACACCGGCGTCCCCGCCGCGTTGTCCGGCGTCGGGAGGTAGCGGAGATCGCCCACACCGGCGATCACGCTGAAGGTGTCGCTGGAGGCGTACCCGGAGTCTCCGGTGAACGTGATCACGAACGGCACCGCGTAGCCGACCGGGCAGTCCGCCGAGAGCGTCACGCTGAACGGCTGGCCGGCGTTCGATTTCAACTGGCGCTGCGCGAAGTCACCGTACGTCGCCGCGGCCGAGTTGATCGTCACGTAGGGATCGGCCGAGGACAGCCAGGCCTCGATCCCGCGCGCGGTGTCGAACACCGCCAGGTTCTTGACGCCGACCGCCAGATCGGCGGTCTCGCCCGGGTCCAGCGCCAGGTCGCCGTTCCCGCCCGACACCAAGCGGCTCTTGGCGTCGAGGTAGTTGCCCGCCGCGGCGATCATGTACAGGTTGGGAAGCCGGTTGATGTCGATCTGCGCTTCCAGGCTGTCGGGCATGTAGAAGCCCTCGGTGCCGACCTCGGGGGTCATCGCCAGACACCTCGGCTTCGTCGTGTCCGAACAATACATCCAATCATCGCTGACCCCGTTGACCGCGTACAGCAGGGTGGCTGCGGTGCCGGTCTCATAGCTGTTGATCGCCACACACTCTGCCGCCAGGTCGCGCGCCGCCAGCGAGTCCGGCGTCTCCTGATTGATGTACCCCAGCGGATAGATCCACAGCCCGGTGTACGTGTGATAGTTGAGCGCCGTGCGGATGTCGCCGCTGGCGACCATGTAACTCATCACCGCCTGCACCTCCGGCTCCGATCCGGCCGATGGCCCGCGGTAGGTTTCGCTGCTGGAGGTTGGGCTGGAGCCGCTGTTGTCCCAGCCCCAGGCGAAGGGATAGTTGCGGTTGAGGTCGACACCGAACGTCCCGTCGCCGTTGATCCGGCGGTTCTTGCGCCACATGCCAGTGGTTGATGAGTCTGCGTTGAAGATGCTGCCGTCCGGATTGACGACCGGGATGAACCGGATGCGCCGGTTGTCGACCAGGAACCGCGCCATCGAGTCGGTGCCGTAGTGCTGGCACAGCCAGCGGGCCAGCTCGACGCTCATGTTGCAGCCGAACGGTTCGCGGGCGTGGGTCTGGCCGGTGGTCAGCGAGCCCGGCTTTCCGGCCGGCGCGTTGGTGACCTCGCAGGCGTAGATCACCCGGCCCTGGCGGCTGACGCCGATCGACTCCTTGGCGGCGACGAACGCGGGATACAACAGATGGAGGCTGTCCATCCGGGCGTTGGCCTCGGCATAGGTGTAGAACGGTCCGAAATCGTACCGCAACTGCGATTGCTTGAGCTGCCGGTAGTGGGCCTCCGCATCGGCGTAGCGGATCTCCACTCGGAATCCGTTGCCTTGGTACTCGTCGAACACCTTGGCGTCGGCCAGACACTCCAGCGCCAGCCGCTTGTCGATCCGCAGGACATCCAGGCGGCCGTCAGCCGCGATCCTCCGAACGGCTTCCGGCGAGTTCCCGTGGATGTACGCCTGCTGGGTGACTGCCAGCGCCGGGACGCAGATGCCGGCCGCGGCCAGCAGGGAGAGGATCGCCGTCTTCATCGGATCGCCTTGTTGAGTTTTCGTGTCGGACGGCGGCGGGGTCGCCCTACCGCACCACCACCAGCTTGTTGGTCCGCGCCGTTCCTCCCGCCTCCAGCCGGTACAGGTAGACGCCGGCGACCACCCGCTCGCCGCGGCCGTCGCGGCCGTCCCAGCGGACGCTGTGGTGCCCGGCGGCGCAGCGGCCGTCCACCAGGGTCCGCACCGCCTGCCCGGCCACGTTGTAGACCGTCAGCCGCACCGGGCCGGGCCTGGCCAGCTGGTAGCTGATGGTCGCCTGGTCCCTCGCCGGGTTGGGACGGCTGTAGAACAGCTCGGTCCGCACCGGCAGCGGCCGCTCCACCGGCAGTTCCGCCAGTCCGGTCTGGGTGGAGAAAATCTCCAGCGCCCAGCCGTTGAGCCGGCCAATGTAGCCCGAGGCGTAGTCCTTGGCCCGCAGCGTCCACCACCCCAGGGCGCTCTGGCCGTAGAACGCATTCCAGCGCAGCGAATCCGCCGGCCTGACGGAATCGGGATACCAGCCGACGATGTTGTCGGCCGCGCCGCCGGTGCGCTGGTGCAGGCGGACAGAATCGCCGCCGGGATGGAACAACCGGACCGCCAGGTCGCCCTTGTAGGTGTGGGTGATGTTGACGTACGCCCGGTAGTCGCTGATGGCGACGTTGCGGTCGACGTAGATCGAGTCGACGATCCAGGCGCCGTTGTCCGGGATGTTGATCGTGTCGTGGGCCTCGTAGCCGAACAGGTTGAGGCCGCCCAGCGCGAAGTCCAGCGCCACCATGCCGTTGAGGGCGACGCCGGCCACGCTTCTTGTTTCGTAGCCGGTGGCCCGGCAGGCGACCGTATAGCTGCCCTGCGGCGCCTGGATGGAGTAGTGCCCGGCCGCGTCCGTGGTGTCGCTCTTGACGCCCACGACCTCGACCACCGCGCCGTAAATCGGCAGGGCCGTGGCCGAATCCGTGACCGTGCCGGACAGCAGAATCGGCGACAGCTGGACGTCGAGGTTGGTGACGCTGTCCAGCTTGACGCGCACGTTGGCGAATGTCTTGGACGCGTAGCCGGGCTTGGAGAAGGTCAGGTCGTAGTTCCCGGTCATCAGCATCCGGTGGTAGTCGCCCACGGCCGAGTCGCTGTGCACCGGTTTGGCGATGCCGGCCACGTCGAGCTGCGCCCGGTTGATGGGGATCCCGGTCAGCGAGTCGGTGACCACGCCCTGCACGCCCCAGCCGGCCTGCCGGATGAAGTAGAGCATCGAGGCCCGGTTGTCATTCCAGTAGGTGGGCAGGGTGCCGGCGGACGGCCACTTGGTGTTCCCGATCTCCATGGTGATGTCCAGGCCCGAGGTGACGTGGTACGACCAGTCCTGCAGGCCGCCGCGGACGACGTACCAGGCCGCGCCGTTGGTGACTCCGCTGTCCGGGAATGCGCTCGTGTTGTTATACATCGGCGAATTCAACCGCGAGTATCCGAGCGACACCTCTCGTGCCAGCGCGTTATCGGGGCACAGCGTATAGGTGTAGTCCCACGGATAGTTTGCGACCAGCGCACCGCCGTGGAAGTTGAGCGACAGCACCACCCGCTTGCCGGTCCAGAAGTTGATGAAGGACGTCACCTCGACTTCGGTGCCGTTGACATAGCCGCCGTTGGATCCGCCATCCGGGACCGGAAAATCGCGGTTGAGATCCTCGCCGTTGGCGTTCTCTCGGTTAACCGCGTTGTTCCCATCGGGATTGAGCATCGGCGCGAACCAGATCTCCCGGCTGTTCACCAGGTCGGTGATCGCGGCCACCGACCCGTAGCACTGGGTCAGCGAGTCGATCATCCCGATGCACATCTCGGTGCCCACCGGCTCGTCGCCGTGGATGGTGGCGGCGAAACGCACCTCGGCCTCGTGCTCGTCGACCGTCGGGTTATCGGTGACCAGGAACGCCCACAGCTGACGGCCCTGCACGCTGGTCCCCATCGACACCTTGCGGGTGATGGCCGGGTACTGGGCGTGGACCGAGTCCAGCTTGGCGGTCAGCCAGGCGTGATTGTGGTAGGCGGCGACGATGTCCGGGCTGACTTGCTCCCTGGTCCGCGGCTCCACGGTCCAGCCCAGCGCCAGCAATTCCTGCAGCTTGGCATCGCTCAGCGCCGCCTCGGCCCAGCCTCCCCGGTAGTTTTCGATGCTGACGCCCTGTTCGCTGAGGCGGTAGACGTCGCTGTGCTTCTCAACGGCGATCCTGACCGGATGCCGTCCCCAGCGGTCCGCCGGGTAGTTCGACAGGTCCGCGGACAGGGCCGCCGTTGCCACGGCCAGCAAGGATAGCGCACAAAACATCCGTTTCATCGTTCCCCCTGTTTTACTCATATCTGGGCTTTGGCAAAAACTGCTTCGCATGCGGTCATCTCGATACTGGCCGGACGTGGTTCGACAAGCTCACCACGTGTCGAGTGCCCGCCTGGCCTCGATGCTTCGATGCACTCAGCACAAGTACAGCCGATTATCGAGTAGAACCGGAAACGGTTCGTATCGAGATAACGGCTACTCGGCCAACGGCTGATGTACTGGTGCCGAGCCGTGTCGAGGCATCGAGACGCCGGCCAACCTGATGACGCATGCCTTGGTTCAGCAGCTTGCGAAATCTGCCACAGTCCAGTAACAAAGCAACGCAGGCACGAAGACGCATTGAAGCGTTCGCTCCGTGCCTGCTCCCGTTGTTTATGTTCCTTTCTGTCCTACCTGATGTACACCAGACGACGGGTGGCGGTGAAGTCCGATGTCGTCAGACGATACAGGTACACGCCGCCGGAGATCTTCTGCCCGTTGTCGGCCCGGCCGTCCCAGGTCACGGCATGGCTGCCGGCCGGCAGGGTGCCGCGCCGCAGGGTCCTGATCCTCTGGCCGGCCACGTTGTACACCGCCAGATCCACCGCCGAGGCCTTGGGCAGGGTAAATCTGATCGTCGAGGCGCCCGAGAAGGGGTTGGGCGTCGCCGGACTCAGGCTGTAGGATGTCGGCAGGATCGTGGTTGTTCCGCCCGCCACGCCGGTGTAGTCAATGGCATAGACCATGATGTCGTCCACGTACCAGCCCGGATACTGCACCGACTCGTCCGACCCGAAGTGCAGCCGCAGGCTGACATTCTGGCCGGCGTAGGCCGAGAGGTCAAAGGTCGCCTTGCGCCAGGTCCCGGCACCGGCCCCGGATCCGCCGATACGTGCGCTCCAGCACCGCTGGCTCGGGATCCCGGCATTAGCCGTGGCGGCAATCGTGTCATAGCGCGGCGCCAGCGGGGTGATCAGGTTGTACGCCCCTCCGTCGGCCGATAGCTTGACGTTGCCGCCGTCGTACCGGAACTCGGTGTCCAGCCACATCCAGAAGTCGAGCATGCTGTTCGCTGGCAGGCCGCTGATCACCGGCAGGGTCAGGGTCGAGTTCGAGTTGAGCGAGTAGTTCCCCACCAGATTGGTGGCCCACAGGTGCGTCCCGCTGTGCGCCGAGCCCGGGCCCGGGCTCGAGGACGGCGTCCCGTACTGCCAGTCGCCGGTGCCGGTCAGACCGCCGTCGTTGTCCTCGAAATCGCTCTGGAAGGATATCGTCACCGGGTACAGCACGAAGCTCGCGCCCCCGCTGCCGGAGACGGTCACCAGCCGGTTGGCCGCGGTGTCCACGTACCCGGCCATCGCCCCGGCCACCTGGTAGGTCCCGTCGAACACCGTCATCCCGTAGTTGCCCGCCGCGTCCGTCGTGTCGTAGTAGGTCGTCCCGCCCAGCTTGGCCGTCACCACGATCCCGCTGTGGTCGCTCTGCCCCGACAGCCGCGCCACGCCCGACAGGGTCGACGCCGGCGGCGCCGACGGCCGCAGCAGGTACTCGATGCTGTTCTCCAGCACCTGCGCCCGGGTCGCGCTGTCCGCCACCACCCGGAAATCGAACGCGTAGTACACGATCTGTCCGTTGGTGGGGTCGCCGTCGTTGTCGTAGGCGATGATCCCGCCTCGCGCCGCGTAGATGCCGCTGCAGCCGTAGACCACCGCCGCGTCCGTCGCCGCCACCACCGCGTCCTGAGACC
The DNA here is from genome assembly GCA_002347565.1 of bacterium UBP2_UBA2255. Classification (GTDB taxonomy): domain Bacteria; phylum Edwardsbacteria; class AC1; order AC1; family EtOH8; genus UBA2255. Next base: position 8,242 of record DDXR01000020.1, read on the forward strand.
CCCAGTTGGCATAGGCCACCGCCAGGCTGGCCGGCAGCGCGTTGGGGCTGGTCGCCAGCGCGTGCGTCGCCTCGCGCAGGGTCAGCGCCCCGGCATTGTCCGTGCTCCAGTCGGTGATGTGCAGCACCACCGGCGCAAAGGCCGTGCTGTCGTTGTAATCGAAGCCGATCTCGCCGCCCTCGATCAGCAGCTTGCCGCCGCTGTTCACATGGTTCCGCAGCGCGTTGCGGTAGGCTTGGCTGGCGATGGTGGTCTGATCCTGTCCGCAGCTCCACACCAC
>DDXR01000023.1 GCA_002347565.1 bacterium UBP2_UBA2255
TTCGTATCGCACCTGTGTAAAAAACTATTAACCGCGGAAGCACTGAATTCACGGAATACTGAACCTGTTAGATTCGGTTTTATGGGTTTCCCGATAAGTTCCGTCGTTCCGCAGTTCCGTGTTTCCGTGGTTGGTGCCGTCAAGGTCTCCGGCCATGCAAGGTTACCCGCCAGGGGCGACAAAAAGGCCGCCGCCGGGCGGCCCCACCCATGTCCCTCCCCTCGAGGGGAGGGATTGCAGGGCGGGGTCGCTGCGGCGGTCCAACCCTCAGGACACACCCCTCTGTCCCCTCTTGCCAGAGGGGACACAAAGCCCCTCTCCGAAACGGGGAGGGGTCGTCCCGCCATCAGCGCTCCCGCCGGGCATCAAGGCCCCGGGGAGCGCCGGACATCGGCAAGCGCAGACGGACGGCGGCGAAGACTTCTTTGTGACCCACGAGAATGGAACGGCGCGAGGATCATCCCCAGCGGGGATCCCCTTCTTTCCGGCGGCACGTAACGACAGGAACGCGGAATGATCGCACTCCTCCCCTGCGCTAAATAATAAGAGAACGCCGCCAACAGAAGGCGCCGCATCGTGCGATGCGGCGCTTCAACGGACTGGCTCCAGCGGTAGGGCTCGAACCTACAACAACCCGGTTAACAGCCGGGGGCTCTACCATTGAGCTACGCTGGAAAGAGCGCTAATTATATGCGAACCGGCCGGAAAAATCAAGGGGTTTCCCTCCGTATCGATATTCCTCTCCTGCAGGAAAGTGGCAGGGGGAGGTCGCCGGAAGGGCCGTAGAGTCTACCTCAGCACCACCACCTTCTTCGAGCTCTGGCTCCACCCCGTGGTCAGCAGCGCCAGGTACATGCCGCCGGGTACCGGCTCGCCCCGGGCGTCCTTCAGGTCCCAGAACGCCGCCGCGTTGCCCCCGGTGCGCCGCTTGATCCGGTCCGCCTTGATGGCCGGGTACTGCCCGCCCAGCAGCTGGCCCAGCTCGATCCGCCGCACCAGCCTGCCGTCCAGCGTGTAGACGCGCAGGCTGACCTCGTACGAGTCGCGCGAGAGGTAGAACGGGAAGTGCACCCCCGCCGCCCCGGGCTTGGCCGGGTTGGGGTACGGGTCCAGCAGCTGGTCCTGGTCCGGCAGGACCACCTCGGGCGTCGTGTAGTCCAGCGCCGCCACTCCGTCCGGCACGCCCCAGCCGATGCGGAAGGCTTCGTAGAGGTCGGTGGAACCGTACCAGCGGTGCCCGGTGGCGATGGCCGCGAAACCGGGATTGTAGGCCGGCCACGCGCCCAGGGCGACGTCGATCGATTCCGGATGCGCCAAATAGGTCTCCGCCGCCGCGCGGTTGCTGCCGCTGTACTTCAGCGCCGCGATCACCTGCTGCGGGCCCCACGAGGGATGGGCCTCCAGCAGCAGGGCGCAGAGGCCGGCGGTCAGGGCCGTGGCGCCCGAGGTGCCGATGCCGGCGTAGACCTGGTTGTAGAGCCCGGTGGCCGGGTCCGGCTCGTTGTAGGCGTACCAGTTCTGCCAGGCCGAGGCGATGTCCGGCTTGATCCGGCGGATGGTGACCGAGTCGGATCCGCCGAAGCGCACGGTGCGGACGGTGTCCGCCGCCGGCCCGCAGGCCGGCCCCGACCCGGTGGTCCCCACCGGCGGGTAGGCCCAGGCCCTGGTGGCCGCCCACACGCCGCCCACCGCCAGCACGCCGCGGCCGTCGGCCGGGACCAGGATGCAGGTGTCGGGGCGGCCGTTGCGCGAGGCGGCGTCGCCCACGTTGCCGATGGCGTTGAGCACCAGCACGCCGCGGGCCGCGGCGCTGTCGGCGGCCATGGTGGCCCGGGCGCTGCGGCCGTCCATCTGGTAGTAGTGGTAGTCGAGGGTGTCGCCCACGTCCGACCAGCTGCGGTAGCCCAGCGAGCTGGAGATGATGTCGGCCCCGGCCGAGTCGGCCGCCCACTCCAGGCCGGCGACGAACCAGTCCTCCTCGCGGTAGAAGTCGGGCTCGATCAGCGAGTGGACGTGCTCGGTCTTGCCCAGGATGAAGTCGGCGTTGTAGGCCGAGCCCACCAGGCTGCCCGGCTTGTAGGCGCCGGCGATGGACAGCATCCCGGTGCCGTGCCAGGTCTGGACCCGCGATATATCCTGGTCCCGCTCGTACGAGGTGATGCTGTCGGGCCGCCAGACGGTGTCGGTGGCGAACGGCGAGAAGCTGACGGTGTCGATCCGGCTGATGACCAGCCGCTGGAAGTCGCGCTCGGCGACGATCCGCACCCGGCGCAGCGACTCGTGCTCGCGGTCGAACCCGCTGTCCAGGAAGGCCAGCCGCACGCCGCTGCCGGTGTAGCCCCGGCGGTGGAGCTCGTCGACGCGCATCAGCTTGATCTGCTCCTGGGCCAGCCCGTAGTCCGGGGCCGGCACGGCCTTGCCCGGCGGGGCGCCCCCGGCCGTCCGGTCGACCGCCGTCCGGTAGGCCGGCAGCGCGTCGATCTCCGACACGAACGGCAGGGCCGCGATGGCGGCAACGGCGGCCGGACCGGCCTCGACGCTGGCCGCGTTGAGCCAGGCGCTGGCATAGCGGACCGTCCCCCCCGCCGCGCCGACCGCGGCCAGGTACGAGGGGTCGACCGGCAGGTCGCCGTAGCCGGGCGCCGCCCCGGCCTTGCGGCGGCGGGCCAGCGCCCGCTCCGGCAGGGACGGCGGCGCCGCGGGCGCGCCCTTGTCGGCGAAGCACACCCAGCAGCGGACGCGCTCGCCCGATTTGGCCTGCGCCAGGCGGGCGCGCAGGGCCGGGGTGATCTCGGCCGCGGCGGCCATCGCCGCGATGGCCGCCAGCAGGGCCGGGAGCAGGAGCTTCTTCATCATGATGGGATCGCGTCGTCGTTGTCGCTGCGGCGGCCCGCCGGCCGCCGGACTGGGTGGGATGGGCCGGGCGCCGGGCAGGCTCCGGCGGCTGCCTCTGCGAAAGACACCGAAGATGGTCTCTTCGGTGTCATTTCTTCTTGCCGAACAGGCCGCCCAGCATCCCCTTTTTCTCTTCGGGCTGGGGGGGCGGCGCGGCCGGCTGCACCGCGGGTTTGGGGGGCGGCGCCGGCTGGGTCGGCGGCGGGGCCGGTTCGGGCTGGGGCGCCGGCAGGGGCTTGAGCAGCCCCGATGACAGCAGCCCGTAGAGGATCTTGCAGGTGTCGAACTCGGGCATGTGGCCGTCACGCACGACGGCCTTGATGTTGCGGCCGCCGTCGACCAGCGACAGCACGCGCCACTCGGCAGGCTGCAGCTTGATGTCCTCGGTTCCGGCCGGCGGGTGCGCCTCGATCGTCAGCACCATGTCCATCGACGGGATCAGCCGCTGGATGTCCTGCCACTCGTCGATCTGCCGGGCCGCGTCCAGCACCAGGTGCTGCAGCGGGGTCTGGATGGTGCGGTAGGTGGTGGTCTCGTCGGGGCGGAAGGCGAAGCTTCCCTGGCGCCAGCGCAGGATGCGGTTGACGGCCTGATCGCCGGTGGCGTCGCCGGCCTTGGCGTGGACCGCCCCCCCGTCGCTGAAGAAGATATTCCCCTCCTCGCCGCCGGCCTGCACCACCAGGGCGCCGGTCTTTTTGCCGAGCTGGATCAGCTGGAGGATATCCGACAGGTCAAAGTCTTTTAGGTTGCCTTCGAGCCCCATGACGAACGATCAGTTGGTGATGTCAGTGCGCGCGCCGGAACCGGCGTCATTTTCTGGTGAACAGGAGGATGCCGCAGGCCGTTCCCGCCAGGTCCGCCGCCAGGTCCTTGAGCGAAAACCGATTCGCCCTGCTGCTCCCGTCACGGAACTCCTTGAGCGCGCCCAGCGAGACGGCGATCCCGGCCGCGGCGGCGCGGGCCGTCCGCCTCCCCTGCCCGCCCTCGATGTGCCCCAGGTGGTACCCGAACCCGACGACGGCGCAGCTCAGGGCGAAGTGCGCGGCCTTGTCGCGCGCCAGCCAGGGATCTGCCGGCCGGCTCCCGCCGGGCATGCTGTCCGGGCGGTGCTGCGGCCAGGCGGCCGTCGCCAGCAGGGCCAGCGCGGCGGCTAGAAGCGCAGGTCGAGCGATACCCGGTGCGCCGTTCCCAGGCCGTCGCGGTGCGGCACGAAGGCGTAGTCCAGCGTGTACCAGCGCCACCTGACGCCCGTCCCGGCGGAGAAGCTTTCGGTGTCGTGGCCGGTCTTGTACCCCAGCCGGCCGGCGGCCAGGTTCCGCCACCAGTATTCGGCGCCGCACCGGACCTGCAGCGCGCCGTCGACCGGCTTGACGCCGGCCAGGGCCGCGTTGAAGCGACCGTGCCACGCCGTCCAGGGCAGGGCGTAGGCCGCCGCCAGCGTGAAGGTGGCCGGCAGGCGGAACAGGTCGCGGCGCATCCTCATCCGGGGGCCGACATTAGCGGCCACGCCGGCCAGCGTCAGTCCGTCCACCGGGCTGACGCTGAGCCCGCCGTCCAGGGACCAGCCGTAGGCCGCGTCGAGGTGGATCTTCTCGTACAGGCTGCGGAACGTGATCCCGGCCGACACCTGCCGCACCGGGGCGAAGGCGTAGCTGAGGCCGCCGGACAGGTCGTAGACCGAGAAATAGCCGTCGGGCTCGGCGGTCGGCGTGCCGCCCCGCAGCGGGATGTCGCCGGAGGAGAACAGGCGGGCCGACAGCCCCAGCCGGTGCCGGCCCCGGCCGGCGGCCAGGTACAGCTCGTCCACAGCCGTGTCGTCGATCCAGGCGTGGTGCTGGACCTGCGCCGCCCACGTCCGCTCGATCGCCGACAGCCGGGCCGGGTTCCAGTGGCAGGCGGTGGCATCGTCGGCCAGCGCCGCGCCGGCGTCGGCCAGCGCCGCATAGCGCGCGCCCGCGCCGATCTTGAGGAAGGTCCAGGCCGTGGTGCCGGCCCGGGGGTGGATATCGGCCGCCAGGCAGGCCGCGAGCAGCGGCAGGCAGGCGGCGACCAGCGCCCGGCGCATGGCTAGCGGCCCCACCAGGCCGGCTGGAACGGGTCGACCGTCTGGTACTGGAACTGGATGAACACGGCCTCGGTCGGCTGGTACCGCATCGAGAACGACGGCAGGATCATCCCCTGGGCGGCGCGCCCTTCCGGGCGGGCGGACGCCGACGCCAGCGCGCCGTCGCCCGGCGTGAAGCGGTAGCCCAGCCCCAGCTGCAGCTGCAGCTGGTCAGAGATGCGGTAGTCGATGGTGTTGCGGTACAGGTTGGTGAACACGCCGCTCCTGCCGGACGACAGGTAGCTGGCAGTGAAGCTGTGGCGCATCGTGATCCGGTCCGGTCCCAGCAGCCCGGACAGCGGCCGGCCGACGTAACTGGAGCCCTCGGGACCGAACAGCGACTGGCCGCCGGCCATGGCGGCCAGCGCGGCGCCGACGGAGACCAGGGACGCGATCCGTTTCATTTCTTCTCCCCCGCAGGTTGTGGCGTGGTTGGCGCGGCCGCCTTTTCGGTGGCTGCCGGCGCCGCCGGCTTCGCCGGCGCTGACTCTGATGATGCCTTCTGCGCGTACTCCTTGCTGCGGTAATCGGTGGCGTAGAACCCCGCGCCCCTGAAGATGAAACCGGCCCCGGCGCCCATCAGGCGCTCCACGGCCTCTCCGCACCGGGGGCACGTCCTCAGGGGCGGATCGTTGATCGGCTGCAGCTCCTCGAAACGGTGACCGCAGGCCGTGCAGAGGTATTCGTAGGTGGGCATGATGCGCTGCCAGTTTGTGAGTATACTACGCGCCGGGCGGACTGTCAATAGCAATATGGCCGCGGCTGCCGCCGGCCGATGATCGCGGACGCGCGGCGGGCAGGCCCAGGGCCCTGCGCGCGGCCCGCCCGTCCCGGGCGATCTGGCGCGCCAGCGCCGCCGCCGTCGGGAAGGCCCGGTCCGGGCGGATGCGCCGGACCAGGTCGATCTCGGCCCTGCGGCCGTACCAGTTGCCGCCGGCGCCAAAGGCGTGGAACTCGACGCGGCGTTCCGGGCGACCCCGGAAGGTAGGCCGGCGGCCGATGTACAGCATGCCCAGCCGGCGGCCGGCGCCGGAGATGTGCGCCGCCGCTGCGTAGACGCCATCGGCCGGGATCAGCTGCGACCGGTCCGTCAGCCTCAGGTTGGCCGTGGGATAGCCGATCGCCCTGCCGATCCCCTCGCCCCGGACCACGGCCCCCGACAGGCGGTAGGGCCGGCCCAGCATCCGGTTGGCGGCCGTCAGTCCGCCGGCCAGCAATGCCCGCCGGATGGCCGTGCTGCTGACCTTGGCGCCGGCCAGCGAGCGCAGCCGCAGCGCCGTGACGCTGAAGCCGTGCCGTTTCCCCAGCCTCCGCAGCAGGGCCAGGTCGCCCGCCCGGCCCCGGCCGAAACCGCAGTCGGCGCCGCAAACCACGCCGGCAGCGGCCAGCGTGCGGTGCAGGATCCGCTCCGAGAATGCCTCCGGGCCCTGCCGCGCCGTCGCTGCGGTGAACCGGATCACGCCCAGGATGCCGACGCCCATGCCGGCCAGCAGCCGTTCCTTCTCCCGGAGCGTCGTCAGCACCATCGGCCACGGCGCGCGCCGCAGCACCGCCTGCGGGTGGGGGTCGAAAGTGATCACCGCGCTTTCGGCGCCGGCGCGGCGGGCGCGGCTCACCAGCGACCGCACCAGCGCCTGATGGCCACGGTGCACGCCGTCGAACACGCCGAAGGCGACGATCGAGCGTGGGTGCCGGCGGCGGAAGCCGTTCAGCCGCTTGGTGGTCAGCATGGCCCGGTCATCCCGCAAAGACGACGTCGGGGTGGATGGCCGGGCCCGGCCTTGCCATCCCGATCGCCAGCAGCGTGCCGTCGTGCACCAGCCGCACCGGCTCGCCGGCCCCGGCCGCCGATGCGGCGGAGAACTGGTTGCCGTGCCGGACGGCCCGGGCCTGCGCCGGATCGAGCGCCAGGGCCGGCAGGAACCCCAGGGCGGTGTTGAGGTCCAGGGCCCGCGCGGCCACGGCGGCGGCGTCGGCCCGCGCCAGGTCCAGGGCCAGCTCCGAGGTGAAACCGCCGACCGCCAGGCGGGTCAGCCGCTCCACCGCGCCGCCGCAGCCCATCCGGGCGCCGATATCATGGGCCAACGCCCGGATGTATGTGCCCTTGGAGCAGCGCACGTCGATCACCAGCAGCGCCCCGTCGATCGAGACCAGCTCCAGCGAGTGCACCGAGACCGGGCGCGGCCCGCGGTCGACCTCGATGCCGCGCCGCGCCAGTTCGTAGAGCGGCCGGCCGTCCTTCTTCAGCGCCGAGAACATCGGCGGCACCTGCATGATGTCGCCGGTGAATTCCAGCAGCAGCGCGCGGACGGCCGCATGGTCCAGGTCGGGCACCGGGCGCTCGGCCCGGACGCGGCCCGTCGTGTCATAGGTGTCGGTTTCGACCCCCAGCCGCACCGACGCCCGGTAGCGCTTGGGCAGCGCCTCGAAGTACCGTGCCGCCCTGGTGGCCCGGCCCAGCAACACCAGCAGGACGCCGTCGGCCATCGGATCCAGGGTGCCGGCGTGTCCGGCGCGCGTGGCGCGCGCCAGCTTGCGGACGGCCGACACCGCGGCGAACGATGTCATCCCGGGCGGCTTGCCGATGTTGAGCACCGCGTCCATCGCGACGGCCGGAGGTCAGCCCCGGAACAGGGCCCGCAGCCTGTCGCGCAGCTTTCCGCGCGACAGCCCCAGCAGGTCCAGCAGCAGCGACCGGGGCCCGGCCTCGACGAACGAGTCGGGCAGGCCGAGGCAGGTGATCGCCGTTCCCAGCCGCAGGGACTGCGCCAGCGCCTGCACGGCCGCGCCGAACCCGCCCGCCAGGACGTTCTCCTCGACCGTGCAGGCCGCGCGATGGCGCCGCAGGGCGTCCCCGATCAGCTCCCCGTCGATGGGCTTGATGAACCGGGCGTCGATCACCTCGAGATCGAGCCCCTCGGCAGCCAGATCCTGCGCCGCCTGCAGCGCCACCGTGGCCGCCACCCCGGCCGCCAGCACCAGGCCGTCCCCGCCGGGGCGCAGCGTCTCGGCCGTGCCGATGGCCAGCGCCGCCGGTTGCGTCAGCGGGACGCCGAAGCCGCTGCCGCGGGGATAGCGGATGGCGCTCGGGCCGTCGTGCGCCAGGGCGGTCAGCAGCATCGAGCGCAGCTGATCCTCGTCCCGGGGCGCCAGCAGCGTCAGGTTGGGGATGCAGCGCAGATAGGACAGGTCGAACGGACCGTGGTGCGTCGGCCCGTCCTCGCCCACCAGCCCGGCCCGGTCGACGGCCAGCACCACCGGAAGTTTCTGCAGGGCGATGTCGTGGATGATCTGGTCGTAGCCGCGCTGCAGGAAAGTGGAGTAGATCGCGGCCACCGGCCGCAGGCCGCGGGACGCCATGCCGGCGGCGAAGGTCAGCGCGTGCTGCTCGGCGATGCCGACGTCGTAGAACCGCTCCGGGATCTCGCGCCGGAAGCAGTCCAGCCCCGTTCCCTCCGGCATGGCCGCGGTGACCGCCACGATCCGGCGGTCCGCCTTGGCGAATTCCACCAGGCTCCGGCCGAACACCTCGGTGTAGGACGGGACCTCCTTGCGGTCGCGGAAATCGCCGGTCTCGGGGTCGAAGGCGCACACGCCGTGGAACCGCTCGGCGTCGCTCTCCGCCGGCTGGAAACCCTTCCCCTTGACGGTCAGCACGTGCAGCAGGGTGGGGCCGGGCAGGTCCCGGACGCGCTGCAAAATCTCGACCAGGGCCCCCAGGTCATGGCCGTCGACCGGCCCCTCGTAGTGGTAGCCCAACTCTTCGAAGGTCAGCCCCGGCACGATCAGGTTCTTGAAGCCCTCGCGAAAGCGGCGGAACAGCACCCGGGTGGGCTGGCCCAGATCGCCCGGCAGTTTGCCCAGCAGGTCCCACAGCCCCTTCTCGAAGCTGGTGTAGGCCGGGGCGGTGGTGATGCGGGTCAGGTACTGACCGAACGATCCCACCCGCTTGGAGATGGCCATCCGGTTGTCGTTGAGCACCACCAACAGGTTGCGCTTCAGCTGGCCGGCGTGGTTGAGGGCCTCGAAAGCCATGCCGCCGGCCAGCGAGCCGTCGCCGATCACCGCCACCACGCGGTGCCGGTCGCCGGCCAGGTCGCGGGCCACCGCCATCCCCAGGGCCGCCGAGATCGAGGTCGATGCATGGCCGGTGTCGAAGCAGTCATACTCGCTCTCGGCGCGCTTGGGGAATCCCGACAGGCCGCGGTGGGTGCGGATGGTTGCGAACCGCTCCCGGCGGCCGGTCAGGATCTTGTGGGCGTAGGCCTGATGGCCCACGTCCCACACCAGCTTGTCGGCCGGCGCATCCAGGGCGTAGTGCAACGCGACCGTCAGCTCCACCACCCCCAGGCTGGGGGCCAGATGGCCGCCGGTCTTGGAGACCGTGTCGATGATCAGCTCGCGGACCTCGCCGGCCAGCGTCTTCAGCTCCGGCAGGGACAGCCGCTTGAGGTCGGCGGGCGAATGTATCGTATCGAGGATCATATCGTCGGTGCGGGTGGCATCGGGTCCGGACGGGACCGTCAGATCAGATGGTGGAACAGCAGCGCCCAGCCGACGCCGATCGCCGCGCCGGCGATGACCTCGACGGGCGTGTGGCCCAGCAGCTCCATCAGGTGCTCGCCGCCGGTGCGCTTCTTGATGGCCCGGCTGTCAGCTATCTTGTTCAGCAGTACCGCCTGCCGGCCCACCGCCCGCCGCACGCCCGCGGCGTCGTACATCACCACGAAGGCGATGTACAGGCAGACGGCGAACAGCAGGCTGTCGAAACCGGCGCGCAGCCCGACCAGCGCCGCCAGGGTGGCGGACGAGGCCGCGTGCGAGCTGGGCATGCCGCCCGGCTCCAGCGTGCGCCGCCAGTTCAGCCGCCGCTCACTGATGACCGAGGCGAACGCCTTCATCAGCTGGGTGGACAGACCGCTGGCGAGCAGCGCCCAGATGATCCTGTTGTCGAAAATCTGCCAGGCGGACATCTTCGCGGTCCATTCTCCGCATGCCGGGGTGTCAGTAGTCCCGCTTCACCATGAAGTTGGCCCAGGCCAGCAGCAGCCGCTTGTGCTCGGAGTCGGGGAGGGTCTCCAGCGACCCCACCGCCTTCTTGACGTGCTTCTCCGCCAGCTCGATGGTGTGCTCCACTCCGCCCAGCCGGACCAGCAGCTCCCGCGCCCGCTTGACCTGGGTCAGGGTGGCGCCCGGGTCGCCCAGCGTCCGCAGCAGGAACGCGCGCTCGCTGCGGCCGGCCTCCTGCAGCGCCTTGTAGACGATGGTGGTCCGCTTGCCCTCGCGGATGTCCGAGCCCACCGGCTTGCCCAGCTTCTTCTCGTCCCCCAGGATGCCGAGGATGTCGTCCTGCAGCTGGAAGGCGATGCCGCAGTTGGACGCGAACTGGGCCAGGGCATCCACCGCCGGGTGCCGGGCGTTGGGCTGGTCCAGGCCGATCATGGCGCCGGCCTGGCCCGCGAACCGGTACAGGGCCCCGGTCTTCTTCCACAGCATGTCCATGATCCGCTCCTCGGACAGCGCCTCCAGCGGCAGCTTCGAGAACTGCACGTCCAGGGCCTCGCCCTCGATCAGCGCCGACTGGACGTCGATCTCCAGGTCCAGTATCAGCTGCAGCACCAAAATCGGATTGACGCCCTTCTCCCGCGCCAGCTCCGCCAGCAGCGAGATGGTCCATCCCTGCTGCAGGTCGCCGGCCAGGATCGCCATCGACACGCCGTAGTGCGCGGCCTCGTCGCGCTTCAGCCGCAGGGTCCGCTCCGCCCGCTGCCGGATCTCCTCGTGCACCGTGGGCACGCCGCGCCGCTTGAGGTCGCGGTCGATGATGTCGTCGTGCACCAGGGTCCAGGCATGGTAGACCTCGACCGCGGCCGCGGCCGGGATCGCCTTGTCCTCGTCGCCGCTGACCGCGCCGCAGGAGAACAGCAGCACCGACGCCCGCAGGGCCTTGCCGCCGGCCGCCAGGTAGCTGTGCACGCCGCGGTAGATGTCGTCGGGGCGGAACCGGTCGGGGCGGTCCTTCTTCGCCAGGTAGTCGCGCACCAGCGCCCGGCGCTTGCCGACCTCTTCCAGCAGGCGCTGCAGCTCGGGGTTGCCGGCCGGCCGAGCCGGCCGGGCGGCCCGGGCCTTGGCGGCGGGCCGCCGGACCGCACGCGGCGCCGGCTTCTTCGACTTTCTGGTGGTGGCCATGGGCTATGCCTCCGTTGATTGCTCTTCGGTTCGCAACCGGCCGTCGCCGTCGCGGGTCAGCCTGGTGATGCTGCGCTGCACCTGCTGCAGCGCCTCCCGGCACTTCGCCATCAGCTCCGTGCCCTCCCGGTACAGGGCCAGCGCCTGGTCCAGCTCGATCTCGCCCGACTCCATTTTCTCCACGATCTGTTCCACGCGCGCCAGCGCCTGCTCGAACTTGAATGCCGCCTGCTTCTGCCTCTTCATGGCATTGCCTTCTTGACGTTCAACACCGCCCTGCCTTCGGAAAATTGCGCCATCACCGCATCCCCCGTTTTCAGCGTCTTCGCCGTTCTGATCGTCCTTCCCTTCGCGTCGCGGCAGATGCTGTACCCGCGCGACAGCACGCCGGAGGGGTCCAGCGCCGTCAGCGCCGACCCGAGCCGCTCGACCGCGTGGCGGCGCTCGCGGAGAAAGCCCTTGGCCTGCTGCGCCATCCGCTCCGCCAGCCAGTCCAGCTGCTGCTGCTTCTGGCCGCAGAGGTCGGCCAGCCGGCCCATGCCGTAACTGTTCCGCAGCGCCCGCAGCCGCCCGGCATAGTTGTCGGCCAGCCCGGTCAGTGCGTTGGCCAGCCGGGCGAGCGAGTCGTCGAGCTGCGAGGCGACCTCGCGGGCGTCCGGCAGGCAGATCTCGGCCGCGGCCGATGGCGTGGGGGCACGCACGTCGGCCACGAAGTCGGCGATGGTGTAGTCCACCTCGTGCCCCACCGCTGACACCACCGGAATCTTGGAATCGAAGATCGCCCGCGCCGTGGCCTCCTCGTTGAAGGCCCACAGGTCCTCGATCGAGCCGCCGCCCCGCCCTACGATCAGCAGGTCGACCGCACCGTGCTCGTTGAAGGCCGCGATGGCGTCCGCGATCTGCCGCGCAGCGCCCGCGCCCTGGACCTGCACGGGATAGAGCACCAACTCGATGCCCGGCCACCTGCGTCGCGCCACTTTGATGATGTCGCGGATCGCCGCGCCGGTGGGCGAGGTGACGATGCCGATGGCTTTCGGGAACCGCGGCAGGGACCGCTTGCGAGCCTCGTCGAACAGCCCCTCTCCGGCCAGTTTCTTTTTGAGCCGCTCGAAGGCCAGCGCCAGTTCCCCCTGCCCGGCCACCTGGAGCTGCTGGACGTTGAGCTGGTACTGCCCGGCCCGCTCGAACACGGTGACGTCGCCCTGGACGATCACCTGCATCCCGTCCTGCGGCAGCACCAGCAGATGCTGCGCGTTGGAGCGGAACATCACGCAGCGCACCTGGGTGGCCGCGTCCTTGAGCGTGAAGTAGATGTGCCCGGACGAGTGCAGCGTCAGGTTCGACACCTCGCCCTGCACCCAGCTGCGCGGGATGCCGCGCTCCAGGATCCGCTTGATGTCCGCGGTCAGCTGGCTGACCGTGAGGATGTGCTGCGAGTTGTCGGTCATTATTTAGCCACAGAGGCACGGAGACACAGAGAATATCACTATCGTTTGCATCACGGCCCCTCGCTCAAAGGGAGAGGGGTTGGGGCGAGGTCTGCCCCTTCCCCATTGGGGAAGGGGTTTGGGGTTAGGTCAACGAGTACTTCGCCGCGGCCACCGTGTTCTTCAGCAGCATCGCGATGGTCATCGGCCCGACGCCGCCGGGAACGGGCGTGATGTACGAGGCGACCTTGGACGCCGACTCGAAATCCACGTCGCCCACCAGGCGATGCCCGGACTTCTTCGTGCTGTCCTCGATCTCGTTGGTGCCCACGTCCACCACCACGCAGTTGTGGTTGAGCATGTCGCCCAGGATCATGCCCGCGCAGCCCGCGGCCGCGACCACGATGTCGGCCTGCTTGGTGTAGTAGGCCAGGCCTTTTGTTCCCGTGTGGCAGACCGTGACCGTGGCGTTGGCGTGCTTGGCCTTCTGGATCAGCATGTTGGCCAGCGGCTTGCCCACGATGTTGGAGCGGCCCACGATCACGATGTACTGCCCGGATATTTCGATTCCGGTCCTGACTAAAAGCTCGATCACCCCGGCCGGCGTGCAGGGCAGGAAACGCGGCGTGCCCAGCATCATCAGCCCGATGTTCTCGGGGTGGAAGCAGTCCACGTCCTTGAGCGGGTCGACTGCCTGGAACGCCTGGTGCTCGTCCTGGCCCTTGGGCAGGGGCGATTGCACCAGGATGCCGTGGACGGCCTTGTCGTCGTTGAGTTTCTCGATCTGCGCCAACAGCTCGGCCTGCGTGGTCGCTTCCGGCAGCTCGATGACGGTCGACCTGATGCCGCACTCCTCGCAAGCCTTGTGCTTGTTTCGCACGTAGACCTGCGACGCGGGGTCACAGCCCACTATGATGACAACGAGATGCGGCTCGATCCCCTTCGCTTTCAGGGCATCGACCTCGGCCTTGACCTCGCCCCGGATGTCGGCCGCTATTTTCTTGCCGTCAATCAGCTGTGCCATATCATGCATTCCTGACGATCCTCATAATACTACGCGCCTTCCCCGTCCGATCGTCGATCTCGATCAGCACCGCGTTGAGCCGCACGTCCTTGTCCGCCACCTCGAACTTGGTGTTCAGGCCGGTGTAGAACCGCTCCAGCACGTCCTTCTTCTCCATGCCGATGACGCTGTCGAACCCGCCGGTCATGCCCGCGTCGGTGATGTAGGCCGTGCCCAGCGGCAGGATGCGCTCGTCCGCGGTCATCACGTGGGTGTGGGTGCCCNNGACGTGGCCTCGGCGTGCAGGTCGACCAGGATGATGTCCGTCTGTTTTTTTAACTCAGCCACGTAGCGGTCAGCGGCGCGGAACGGGCTGTCGATCGGCGGCATGAACACCTGCCCCTGCAGGCACATCACGCCGATCTTCAGTCCCTTGCCGGTCACGTACACGCCGAACGGAAAACCGGGAGCGGTTTCAGGATAGTTCGCGGGCTTGAGGATGCGCGGCTCGCGCGGCAGCAGCGGTTCGATCTCCTTCTTGTCCCAGAGATGGTTGCCCGAGGTCAACACATCGATGCCCATGTTGAACAGCTCCTCGACAACACTTTGAGTGAGACCGAAGCCGCCGGCCGCGTTCTCGCCGTTGGCGACCGTGAAGTCGATGCCGTGCTCGGCGATCAGCTGGGGCAGCAGCTTCTTGACCGCGCCGCGCCCAGGCTTGCCGATGATGTCGCCGATGAAGAGGATCTTCATGCTACCGTGTCATTCCCGCGAAAGCGGGAATCCAGGATCACTGGATGCCTGCCTGCGCAGGCATGACACCATTCACTGCAAGAATACGACTCGTTATTTCGCGTAGCCGACCCCCCGGGTCTCGCGGATCACCGTGACCTTGATCTGGCCGGGGTACTGCAGGCTGGCCTCGATCTTGCGGGCCACCTCGTCGGCCATCTCGGTGGTGCGGGTGTCTGTCACCTCCTCGGGCGTGACGATGATCCGCACCTCGCGGCCGGCCTGGATGGCGTAGGCCTTGGCCACGCCCTTGAACGAGTAGGCCACCTCCTCCAGCTTCTCCAGCCGCTTGATGTATGCCTCCAGCGACTCCCGGCGCGCCCCCGGCCGGGCGCCGGAGATGGCGTCGGCGGCCGCGATCAGCACTGAGATCGGCGAGATCATCTCGATGTCCTCGTGGTGGGCGCCGATGGCGTTGATGATCACCGCACTCTCGCCGAAGCGCTTGGCCAGGTCCATGCCGATCTGGGTGTGCGTGCCCTCGACGCTGTGGTCGACGGCCTTGCCCAGGTCGTGCAGCAAGCCGGCCCGTTTGGCCAGGGCCTGGTCCAGCTCCAGCTCGCCCGCCATGGTGGAGGCCAGCAGGGCCACCTCCTTGGAGTGCTGCAGCACGTTCTGGCCGTAGCTGGTGCGGTACTTCAGCCGGCCCAGCAGCACCATCACCTCGGGGTGCAGCCCCGGCACGCCCACCTCCAGCGCCAGCGCCTCGCCCGCCTCCTTGATCGAGCGATCGACCTCGCCCTTGGCCTTCTCGATCACCTCCTCGATCCGCGACGGCTGGATCCGGCCGTCGTGCACCAGCCGCTCCATGGCGATCCGCGCCACCTCGCGCCGCACCGGGTCGAACCCGGAGATGACGATGGCCTCGGGCGTGTCGTCGATCAGCACCTCGACGCCGGTGGCCGCCTCGAAGGCCCGGATGTTGCGGCCCTCGCGGCCGATGATCCGGCCCTTCATCTCGTCGGAGGCCAGCGGCACGACGCTGACCGTGGTCTCGGCCGTGTGCTCTCCGGCGTAGCGCTGGATGGCCAGGGTGACGATCTGCTTGGCCTCTTTCTCGGCGCTCTCCTTGGCCTCGTCGCGGATGGTCTTCATCAGCTGGGCGGCCTCGTGGCGGGCCTGGGCCTCCAGGTTCTGAAGCAGGGTCTTCTTGGCCTCCTCCTGGGTGAGCCCGGCGATCTGCTCCAGCTTCTTGTTCTGCTCGTCGATCAGCTCGGTCAGGCGCTCGTCCTTGGCCCGCACCACGCGCTCCTTGGCCACCAGATCGCGCTCCCGGGCCTCGACCTCGCGCTCCTTGTGGCTGATGATGTCGATCTTGCGGTCGTTCTGCTTCTCCCGCTCCGCCTGCCGGTTCTCGATGTCCTTGAGCTCGGCCCGCCGGCTCTGGGTCTCCTTCTCGAAGTTCTGCTTGAGCTTGTACCATTCCTCCTTGGCGTGGACTGAGGCCTCCTTCTTGATCGTGGCGGCCTCGCGCTGGGCGTCGGCCACGATCTTCTCGGCGAACTTCTCGGCCTGGGCCAGGCGCGACTCGCCCATCCGCCTGTGGATGAAGTACCCGCCGACGAACCCGGCCGCCAGGGCCAGGACGCTGATGCTTATCCAGAGAACGATGAACATTGCCTCGATTCCTTGTGCTGGTGGTTCAGTATATATGAAGCGTTTGGTGACGTTGCCGCCGGCCCGCGGCGCGCAGGGATGCTGGGAAAATAAAAGTTCCCCGCCTGTGCCGGGCGCCCGGTTTCTTTGAACCTATTCAACAGTGGTGCCGCCTCGGGGGTTTAACGCGTCCCCTTCACCGAGGGGCTGGCGTACCGCCACCGAAGGTTGTGGCCCGGAGAATAGGTGTTGGCTCAAAAAAATCCCGGGAGCTACGAACACCGCAGGGAACACCGATGCCGATTCGACCTGGACCGACTATACCACGTCCCGTCCCGGAATGCAAGGGCCGGCCGCGGGAAACCGGAACATTTTTTACCGGCCTACTTGCCCTCTTCCTCGATCATCCGGAGCTTCTCCGACAGCTCCAGCGCGGCGTGTTCGCGCTGGGTGCGCTCCTTGAAAAGCTCATCGGCGATGTTGATGGCGGCAAGGATGGCGATCTTCGACACCGCGCTGTCCGTGGTCAGCTGGGCCGCCTGGCGCATCCGCTCGTCGACGTACGCGGCCACCCGCTTGATGTAGTCGCCGTCGGCGTCCCCCTTGATCCGGTACTCGGAACCGTAGATCTCCACTTTGATGCCGGGTTTCTTGGTCATGGTCGCGTCCGTTCGGTGTTGGCAGGTTCCCTGCGGCGGCCGCCGCGTCAGTCCTTGAATTTTTCCAGCTTGGCGATGACGTCCGCCAGCCGGCGCCTGGTCTCGGCCTGGACCGCGGACAGCCGCTGGTTCTCGGCCCGGAGTTCCGCCAGCGCCGCGCCCTCGGTCTCGGTGGCTTGCAGCTTGCGGGCCAGTTCCTCCAGCTGCCGCCGGAGCGCCTGGTTGTCCGCCTCCAGTTTCTTCTTCTCGTCCTTGAGTCCGGCGATGACCGCCACCGCCTTGTTGACCCGTTCCTCCAGCGTTTCCAGCGCCTGCAGGTCCATATCGCACCCCTATATATGATGAACGATCGGCATCGGTGGATTCACACCGCCGGCCCGGTGATCAGGGCGCCCGCACCTCGGCCCCGGCCGACTGCCGCAGGGCGGCAACGATCCGGTCGCAGGCCGCGGCGACGTCGTCGTCGGTCAGGGTCCGCTGCGGCGACCGGAAGGTCAGGGCGAAGGCCATGCTGCGGTGCCCGGGCGCGACCTGCGGGCCCTGGTAGAGGTCGAACAGGCGCACCCCGTCCAGCTCGCTGCCGCCGGCCGCCCTGATCGCCGACTCCAGCGCGCCGCAGGGCACGTCCTGCCGGACGACCAGCGCCAGGTCGCGCTTCACCGCCGGGAACCTGGGCAGCTCTGCGAACTGCTGGCGCGCCGCCGCCAGCGCCGCGATCACCGGCTCCAGGCCGGCCTGGAAATAGTAGCAGCGCGTCTTGAGGCCGAACGCCTGCATCACCTGCGGCGCCAGCTCGCCCAGGCAGCCGACCCGTTCGCCGCCGAGGAAGACCCCCGCCGCCCGGCCGGGATGGAGGAAGGATTCCGCCGCGTCCGCGCCGCGGCATTCGCGCACCTCGGCGTCCAGCCGCAGTGCGCCGAACAGCGCCGCCGCCGCGCCCTTGAGGTCGTAGAAATCGTAGTCCCGGTTCTGCTGGTCCCAGGGATCGGGCTGGACGTGCCCGAACGCGATCGCGGCCAGGTGCAGCGACTGGCGCGGCAGCCCCTCGGCCGTCGGGGCGAACACCAGCCCGGCCTCGAACAGCCGGACGTCGGCAATGCCGTTGTTGAGGTTGCGGGCGGCGGCCTCCAGCAGACCGGTCAGCAACAGCGGCCGCAGCACCGAGAGGTCCGACGAGAGGGGGTTGGCCAGCTCGACCACGGCGCCGGGGACCGCCGCGGCCTCGATCTTGGCCGGGTCGACCAGCGTCAGGCCGCAGTGCTCGCAGAACCCCAACGCGGTCATCGCCTGCGAGACCCGCTCCACCGCCGCCTCCTGCGGCCGGCGCCGGCCCGGCACGGCCCACGGCGCGATCGGCGCGCCCGGCAGATTGTCATAGCCGTGGATCCGCCCCACTTCCTCGATCAGGTCGGCCTCGCGCTCCAGGTCGCGCCGGAAGGTGGGGATGGTGACCTCGATCTTGCCGCCCGAAACTGACGCCCTGAGCTCTAGCGCGTCGAGGATCTCTGCCATCCGGGCCGTGGGGATCTCGATCCCCAGCAGCCGGTTCGCTTTCTCCGGCCGCAGGCTCAGCGTGGCGTCAGAATACTGCCTGGCCGAAACGTCGATGGTTCCCATGGCCACCGCGCCGCCGCAGACCTCGGCGATCATCTTCGCGCAGCGGTCGACGGCCCTCTCCAGGGCGTTGGGATCGGCGCCCCGCTCGAACCGGTACGAGGCGTCGGTCTTCAGGCCCAGCGTGTGGCTCTCGCGCCGGATCAGCGACGAGGCGAAATGCGCGCTCTCCAGCAGGACGTTCGTCGTCGCGGACGAGATCTCGCTGTCCAGCCCGCCCATGATCCCGGCCAGTCCGATCGGGCGTTTCGCGTCCGCGATCACCAGATGGTCCGCGTCCAGCTTGCGCTCCGCGCCGTCGAGCGTGGTCAGGGATTCGCCCGGTTTCGCCCGGCGGACGACGACGGCATGTTCGGCCACCTTGCCGAGGTCGAAGGCGTGCAGCGGGTGGCCCAGCTCGTACAACACGAGATTCGTGATGTCGGCCACGTTGTTGACCGGCCGCAGGCCGATGCCCGTCAGTTTCGTTTTGAGCCAGTCCGGCGACTCGGCCACCGTGACCCCGGTGATCACCCGGGCCACGTAACGCGGGCAGCCCGCGGTGTCATCGACCCGCACCGTCGCCAGTGAATTGACATCGGGGCCGGTTTCCGTTACCGCGCAGTTCGGCTTGTTGATCTTCAATCCGGACAGGGCGGAGATCTCCCGCGCCAGGCCCAGCAGCGACAGGCAGTCCGGCCGGTTGGGCGTGACCTCCAACTCCAGCCGGAAGTCGCCGCCGCCGATGTCCGTTACGGCCTCGACCTCCACGCCGGAGAAGGTCAGCTTGTCGGCCAGCTCCTTGACGGGCCAGTCGAAGGCGACGAATTCCTTGAGCCAGCTATAGGTGATGTTCATTGGTCTGCCACAGAGGCACGGAGACACAGAGAATCATTCCCTGCGCTCTCCGCGGTTGCATCAGAACTGCTCCAAAAACCTGACGTCGCCCTGGTAGAACAGCCGGATGTCGTTGATCCCGTACTTCAGCATCGCCACCCGCTCCACGCCCATGCCCCAGGCGAAGCCCGAGTAGACCTCGGGGTCGTAGCCGACGTTTTTGAACACATTGGGGTCGACCATGCCGGCGCCGGAGATCTCCAGCCAGCCCGACTGCTTGCAGACCCTGCAGCCCGTGCCCTGGCAAAACACGCAGGAAAAATCGTACTCCACGCTGGGCTCGGTGAACGGGAAGAAATGCGGCCGGAAGCGCACCTTGACCTTGTCGCCCATCAGCCGCCCGGCGAAGTAGCTGATGGTGGCCTTGAGGTCGGCCATCGAGACGTTCTTGTCGACATACAGCCCCTCGCATTGCTGGAACACCGGCAGGTGCGAGGCGTCGATGGCGTCGCGGCGGTAGCAGCGGCCGGGCGCGATGATCCGCACCGGGGGCTGCTGGGATTTCATGGTGCGGATCTGCACCGGCGAGGTATGGGTCCGCAGCAGCAGTCCCGGCCTGCCCTTGATGTAGAACGTGTCCTGGATATTCCGTGCGGGGTGGTCGGCCGGCGTGTTGAGCGCGTCGAAGTTGTGCCACTCGGTCTCGACGTCCGGGCCCTCGGCCACGCTGTAGCCGATGCCGTGGAAGATGTCGACGATCTCGGCGAACACCTGCGACAGCGGGTGGCGGTGCCCGGCGAAAGGCGCCCGGCCCGGCAGCGACACATCCAGCGACTCGCGGGACAGCGCCCTCGAGGCCTCGCCCCCCTCCAGCTCGGCGGCCCGGCCGTCCAGCAGCGCCGTCAGCCGCGCCTTGAGGGCGTTGACGGCGGCGCCGAAGGCCGGCCGTTCGGCCGGCGGCAGCGAGGACACCGACTTCAGCAGCTCGGTCAGCTCGCCCTTGCGCCCCAGGTAGCGCACCCGCAGCTCCTCGAGCGCGGCGGCGCTGTCGCAGGTCGAGGCCCGCGCCGTCGCGGCGGCTTCGATCGTGGCCAGCTGTCGGCTCATCCCGCCCTCACCGATCGCCCGTTCGCCGCCCGGGGCCTACTTCCGGACCGCTTCGACCAGCTTGGCGAAGGCCACCGGGTCGTGCACCGCCACGTCGGCCAGCATCTTGCGGTCGATCATGATCGACCTCTTCTTCAACCCGCCGATGAAGGCGTTGTACGACATGCCGTTGATGCGGCAGGCCGCGTTGATCCGCACGATCCACAGGCTGCGGAAATCGCGCTTGCGGGCGCGGCGGTCGCGCCACGCGAACTGCCCTGCCCGCATCACCGCCTCCTTGGCCACCCGGTACAGGTTCTTGCGGCCGCCCCAGAACCCCTTGGCCTTGCGGAACATCTTGTTCTTGCGGCGCCTGGTCGGGACCGCGGTCGTCACACGTGCCATGTATCAATCCTGCCTTTCTTGGAATCGGTGTCTTGCGAACGGTTACAGCGAATTGGGCAGCATCCGGCGCGCCCGCACCGTGTTGGCGCTGTCCACCAGGCCGGAGCGCTTGAGCTGGCGCTTGCGCTTGCGGGTCTTGCTGGTCAGCAGGTGGCTCTTGAAGCCGCGGGCCCGGGCGATCTTGCCCGATCCCGTCACCTTGAACCGCTTGGCCGCGGCCCGGTGCGTTTTCATTTTTGGCATTTCCGACTCCTTATGGATGATGATGGTTCATGGTCGAACGGCGGGCGGGCCGGACCGCCGTTCCGGCAGCGGCCCTGGGCCGCGCCCGTCAGCCGGCGCTATTTGGGCGAGAGCATCGCCGAGATGGTGTTGCCCTCCAGCCGCGGCCGTCCGTCAAGGCTGGCGCTGGAGGCGATGTCCTCCAGGAAGCGGTCGAACAGCTTGCGGCCGATGTCCATGTGGGCCATCTCGCGGCCCCGGAACCGCATCGAGACCTTGACCTTGTCGCGCTTGGAGAGGAACTCCTTCGACCGGTTGAGCATCACCTGGTAGTCGTGCACGCCCATCTTGGGTCCCAGCCGCACCTCCTTGACCTTGACCCCGTGCTGCTTGCGCCGCGACTCCTTGAGGCGCTTCTCCTCGGCGTAGAGGAACTTCCCGTAATTGATCAGCTTGCACACCGGTGGCTTGGCGTCGGGCACGATCTCCACCAGGTCGACCCCCTGTTCCGTGGCGAGGGCGATCGCTTCCCGGATGCCGATGACGCCGTATTGGTGCCCATCAGCGCCGAGCACCCGCACCTCGGGCACCCTGATATCGGCGTTGATGCGATGTTCTCTGATAATGGCCGTGCCTCCTGATAGGTTGATAGATAAAAAAACAGCGGATGACTGTGTCCAGCCATCCGCTGTCGCATCGTGGATCCGGGCCGGGCCGCCGGCCGCCCCCAAACACCGCCGCGCCCCCGTGGTCGGGGACGGCTGCGGGCTGGGTCGGATGTCGTGACCGCGGCTGGCAGAGGATCGTCGGGGACGAGCGCCGCCGGGTGAGAAGCCACGATAACAGCGGATGGCTTCTGCTTCTGTCCGTAATTATACCAGATCGCCGGTAAAATAGCAAGGGGCCGCGGGCAGAAATGAACCACCGGCCCGCCCTGCGGCGGGGGCGCGGGGATCAGAGCNNGATCAGAGCACCCGCCGCGCCCTGCGGGCGGCGTGGCACTGCAGGTTGACCGCCACCGGCAGGCTGGCGATGTGCCGGGGCGCGGCCTCGACGAACGCCTCCAGGGCGGTGGTGCGCCCGCCCAGCCCGGCCGGGCCGATGCCGGTGGCATTGAGCGCTGCCAGCAGTTTCCGCTCCAGCCGCGCGTAGAACTGGTCGCGGTGGCGGCGGCCGTACTCCCGCAACAGGGCCTTCTTGGCCAACAGCGGGGCGCCGTCAAAGGTGGATCCGATGCCGATCCCGGCGACCAGCGGCGGGCAGGCGTTGGCCCACGACAGTCTCGCCGTCTCGACGACGAATCCCGTGATCTCCCGCACGCCCGCCGAGGGCGGGAACATCCGCAGCGCGCTCATGTTCTCGGCGCCCGCCCCCTTGGGCAGCAGGGTCAGCGCCAGCCGGTCGCCCGGGACCAGCTCCAGGTGGAGGAACGCCGGCGTGTTGTCCCCGGTGTTGCCGCCCCGCAGGGGGTCGGCCTGCACCGACGCCCGCAGCCCGGCCTCGCGGTACCCCCGGCGCACGCCCCGGTCGACCGCGTCGCGCAGGCTGCCTCCGGCGATGCGCACGCCCTGGCCCAGTTCCGCCATGACGAAGGCCACCCCCGTGTCCTGGCACACCGGCAGCCGATTCCGGGCGGCGCTGGCCGCGTTGTCCAGCAGGCAGCGCAGCACCCGCCGCGCCCGGGGATCGGGCTCCCGCCGCAGGGCCCCGGCCAGGGCCAGCCGGATCCCGGGCGGCAGCCGCCAGGCGGCCGGGCCGCACATGGCGCGTACCGCGTCGGTGATGGTCCGGGCGTGGATGGTCCGCATCGCCGGTGGCCTGCTCTGGGGGATCAAAGAAAAGCGGCGAGCTTATTTGCTCGCCGCCGGCCGCTTCAGTTCGGGATCGACGCTGACCCGTTTCCGGTCCTTGGCGGTGTGCTCGAACCGGACGTAGCCGTCGGCTACCGCGAACAGCGTGTCGTCGCTGCCGATCATCACGTTCCTGCCCGGCACCATCAGGCTGCCGCGCTGGCGCACCAGCACCGCGCCGGCCGACACTTTCTGGTTGCCGTAGACCTTGACGCCCAGCCGTTGAGAATTGCTGTCGCGGCCGTTCTTGGATGCGCCCAGCCCTTTTTTGTGTGCCATTACTTCTTTCCTCCCTTGTCCGCCGTCTTCGCCTTTGGCGCCTTCACCGGGGCCTCGGCCGGGGCCGTGTCCTTGGCCTTCGCCCTGGCGGCCCGCTTCGGCTTGGGGGCCGGCTTCGCCGGCTTGGCCTCGCCGGCCAGCGGCTTGACCGTCGGATGGCTGACCGTGTTGATCATCAGCTCGGTGTAATTAGTATGCGCTCCCCAGCGCCGGCGGTAGTCCTTCTTGGGGATGTACCGCATGGCGTCGATCTTGGCCGACCGGGGATGGCCAACGATGGTGGCCTCGACCACCGCGTCCTTGACCACCGGCGTGCCGATCACCACGTCGCGGCCGTTGGAGACCAGCAGCACCTTCTCCAGCCGGACCGTGTCGCCCTGCCGGGCGTCGATGCGGAGGATGGTCAGCTTCTGCTTCTCGGTGACCCTGTATTGTGCGCCGCCGCACTCGATGACTGCGTACATTGACGTCTCCTGTATGCGGGATGTGGTCCGTTACCTGCCGGCGGGCGCGCCGGCGTCGGGGGCGGGCGTTTCCGCGGCCGGGACGCGCTGCCGCCCTTCCTGCTGCAGCGCCTTTTCGACGGCGCTGGCCTCGCGCGGCCCCTTCCGCCCCGAGACCAGGGTCAGCGAAAGCGAGGTCAGCATGAAGACCACGGCCAGGCCGGTGGTGGCCTTGGTCAGGAACGGCGCCGCGCCCTGGCCCCCGAAAAAGCTCTCGCCGCCGCCGAAGGCCGCGCCCATGCCGCCCTTGCCGGTCTGCATCAGCACCAGCGCGACCAGCAGCAGGCAGGCGAGGATGTGGATGATCAGGATCAGTGTGAACACGTCTGTCTCCCGGGTTACTGGTGGCGAACGACGGCCGCGAACGCGCCGGCCTCGAGGCTGGCCCCTCCCACCAGGGCGCCGTCGATGTCGGGGCAGGCCATCAGCTCGCGGGCGTTGTCTGGCTTGACGCTGCCGCCGTACTGGATGCGCACCGCCTCGGCGGCGTCGGATCCCCATAGCCCGGCCAGCAGGTCCCTGATGTAGCGGTGTGACTCCTGGGCCTGCGCCGGCGTGGCCACCTTGCCGGTGCCGATGGCCCACACCGGCTCGTAGGCCACCACGAAACGGGCGGGGTCGTCGAGCTGGATCCCCTCCAGCCCGGCGGTGACCTGCCGCCGCAGGACGTCGAACATCAGGCCCTTGTCGCGCTGGTCCAGGGTCTCGCCCACGCAGAAAATGGGAACCAGCCCGGAGGCGCGGACGGCCTTCAGCTTCCTATTAATGAGAGCGTCGTCCTCACCGAAATACTGACGGCGCTCAGAGTGGGCAATTATAACATATTTGCACCCAAAGTCAAGCAGAAAGTTGGGCGACACCTCGCCGGTGAAGGCGCCCTGGGCCTCGTAGTGGCAGTTCTGCGCGCCCAGGGAGATGGCCGAACCCTTGATGACCTCCGCCACCGTCGCCAGCGCCGTAAATGGCGGACACAGAACGACTTCTACGTTTTCCACCTTTGCAACTTTTTGCCCGATGTCGGAAGCTAGCGTTTTCGCCTCCTGGACATTTTTATGCATCTTCCAGTTGCCGGCCATGATCGGCGTGCGCATATCGATCTCCCGTTCGAGTTAAGGGGAATGGTAATGATAGCATACAATCAGCCGCGACGCAAGAAAAATGGGAGGCTCTCGCCTCCCATTCCGTTCCCTGCCGCGGTCGACCTATCTGACCACGGTCAGCTTGCCGATGGCGTGGCGCTCGCCGGCGGTCAGCCGGAACAGGTAGACGCCGTTCGATACCCGCCCGTCCAACCGGTCCCGCAGGTTCCAGGACGCCGCGTGCCGGCCCGCGCCCCGCCACCCATCGGCCAGCACGGCCACCCGCTGTCCCGCCACGTTATAGACCTCCAGGCACACCGCGCCGGATTCCGGCAATTCCCACCGCACCGTGACAGCTGACCGTGCTGGGCTGGGGTACGGAGTGTCCAGCTTGAACCGCACCATGTCCTGGCCGGCGGGCCAGCCCGCGACCCCGCCGTAGACGTTGACGCCGAAATGCCGGATCTCCGATTGGAACGGTTCGAGCGACGCCGGGCCGTAGGCCTTCACCTTCCAGTAGTAGTGGCCATCGGCCAGCGGGCCGGCGAGCGCATAGCTGGTATCGTACAGGGAGTGGTTGATCACCACGTTCGCGAAACCCGCATCCCGGGCCACCCAGATCCGGTAGTATGCGGCGGAATCAGCCGCGTTCCAGATGAACATCGGTGTATTGTCGCTAGCGAGCACCGTGTCCCGCGGCGGAAAAACCAGCAGGGGCAGACCGAGCTGGAACGTCCGCACCTCCGACGTCTTGTAGTATATGCCCTTGAAGGAGCTCACCCGCCACCAGAATGGTCCGCTGCCGGGCGGCACGGCAGCCACGACCGCAGCCGTATCGGCCAGCGTGAAGTCTTCTATCAAGGAACCGGTCGCGAACGTTTTGCTCGATGACAGCTGGAACCGGTAGTACTCGGCGCTGTCTACGCGGTGCCAGACGAAAGCCGGGTAGCTCGTCGTCTGGGCAATGGCGGCGCTGTCCTCCGGCGAAACCAATCCCGGTGCGGTCAGCCACGTCGCATCGTACAATGAGTCGATCTCCTCCTCGCTCAGCGCCCTGCCATAGATCCGCACGTCGTCGATCACGCCGTCGAACCATCGCAGCCCGATGTTGTTGGTGCCAATGCGCAGCTCCCTGTTCGATGGAATCATTGGACCGCTGCAGCCGAGCGATTCGGCCATTTCGCCGTTGACATACAGCTTGAGCGACCCTCCATCGTACCGGCCCGCCAGGTGGTACCATATGCCGGCCGCGATGGTGCCTGGATCGCTGAACACCTGCTGCCAGTTTCCGGTGGACATGTAGAATCCCGCCTTCGTGTCCCCGCCCCTCAGGCCGTACCCCATCCTTGATCCCGGCACCTCACAGTCGACGATCGAGTTTGAATACTCGTACCCGCCCCAGGTATCGGCCCTGACCCAGGCTGAGACCGTGAGCTGCGCTGTCGGATACAGCTCCGCGCTGTACGGCACCAGGATGAAACTGGTCGACCCGTCGAACGAGTAGGCGCTGTTCGGGTTGCCAAACCGGTCGGCAGTCAGCGTCGCGCCGTAAACCGTGCCGTGGTGCCCGTGGCCGCTGGAGTCGCCGGCGTTGCCGCTGAAGGGATAAAAGGCCACGAGCCCGGTGGTGTCGACCTGCGCGGCGGCCATCCCCGCGGACATCGCCAGCGTGAGCAGTACGAGAACATGTCCCATCAATATCCGTTTCATGGTAAGCCTCCAATTCTGATTGTGTGTATTATATCACCAGACAGGCAAGAATCAAGAGAATAATATGAAAATGGGAGGCTCTCGCCTCCCATTCCGTTCCCGGCCGCGGTCGACCTATCTGACCACGGTCAGCTTCCCGATCGAGTGGTACGCTCCCGCGTTCAGCTTGTAGAAGTACACGCCGGCCCCCACCCGGCGGCCGCCTTCGTCGCACAGGTCCCAATCGCGCGCATGGTGGCCGGCCGGCTGGACCGCGTCGACCAGGGTGGCCACCCGCTGGCCCGTGATGTTGTAAACCTCCAGCGTCACCCGCGAGGCGGCCGGCAGCTGGTATGCTATCGCCGCCCGCCGCAGCGCCGGGTTGGGCGCCGCCCGGCCCAGCGCAAAGGCCGGCGGCAGCACCGCCGGGCCGTCCAGCCGGCAGGTTGCGACGCCGGCGGCGGTTTCGGCGCCACTCGCATCGTACAGCCGGTAGCTGACCGCGGCGGCCCCGACCGCCGGACGGCGCGCCAGCGCCGCGCTGAACAGCTCCGGGCCGGCCTGCGGCGATCCCGGCCAGCGCGCGGCGCAGATCCGCGCCCCGTTCCCAGACGGCGCGGTCAGGAACAGCGGCGGCATCCCCTCCCGCCGCCACACCTGCCCTGCCGCGACCTCGCCCAGCGCCGCTGCCTGGTCGAGCGTCAGCTCGGCGTCCATGGCCGAGAAGCCGGCGTCCGGCGAGACCTCGGCCACCAGCGCCGAGCCGTCGGTTGACAGCCGCAGGGTCACCGGGCCGTCGCCGCCCTTGGCCGGGGTCAGCTTGCCGTCCGCCCGGTTCCACGAGTAGATGAACCCGGACAGGTCCTCGAAGTCCAGCTTGGTCGAGCCGGTGGGGTTGCCGATCCACACCCGCTGGTGGGGCCAGGCGCCGCCGCAGGGGCCGGCCTCGTAGAACCGGTCGAACGGCGAGTACCAGGCGATGGTGAACAGCATCAGGTCGACGGCGTTCACCAGCCGATCGCGGTTGTAGTCGCCGATGTGCGATGTGTAGAACGTCAGCTGGTAGTTGTCGGTGGAGTCGCCGGCCGCGCTGCCGTTGCCGTCGCCGTCCAGGTAGGACACCCCGTTGGAGTCGCGCAGGCCGCCGTGCAGCACCACCGTGATGGTGTCGTTGGCGGCGAAGGAGCTGTCGGGCGCGACCATCAGCGTCCGGCTGGCGGCCTGCCAGGTGAGGTACTGCCGGACGATGGCGGTGTGCCGGCCCCGTACCTTGACGCGGGCGGTGTCGATGTAGCTCGTGTTGAGCGGCTTGGAAAACTGGATCCACAGCGCCGAGCTGGGCGTCCAGACCGAGCCGGCCGCCGGCGTCGTCAGCGCCACCTGCAGTATCCCGCTGATCACCAGCGTCCGGTGGGCGTTCCAGGCCGACCAATTGCCGGCGGCGTCGCGGCAGCGCAGCCGCCAGTAGCGGGTGCCGTCGTTCAGGCCCCACTGCGGCACGGCCGCGGTGTCGGCCAGCGCGGTGTCCAGCACGTTCGGCGAGAACGAGGTGTTGGCCGAGACCTGCAGCTGGTAGCGGGTGGCGTCCGCCGAGGCGTTCCAGCGGAACTGCGGCAGGTTGGTGGTGACCG
Organism: bacterium UBP2_UBA2255; assembly: GCA_002347565.1. GTDB lineage: Bacteria > Edwardsbacteria > AC1 > AC1 > EtOH8 > UBA2255. The sequence continues at coordinate 27,840 of DDXR01000023.1, forward strand.
TGGCGCCATCGGCCGGGGACAGCGCCGCCGGCACGGCCGGGGCCCGGGTGTCCACCGTCAGCCGCCAGCGGGCCGACCAGCCGGACCAGTTGCCCGCCGCGTCTCCGGCGCGGACCCGCCAGTAGTAGGCGCTGTCCAGCAGGGTGATGTCGATGGTGTGCGCGGTGGAGTCTGTGGCGACGTCGCGAATCGGCGCGGCGAACCCGCTGTCGGCCGCCAGCTGCAACCGGTAGGCCGTGGCGCCCGCCGCCGGCTTCCACTCGAATGACGGCGTGTTGTCGTTGGTCAGGGTGTCGTCCCCGGGCGACGCCAGGAACGGCGCGGCCGGCGCCTGGGTGTCGATCCGCAGGGTGCGGGCCGGGGTCCAGGCCGACGTATCGGTCGGCGAATCCTGCCCTCGCGCCCGCCAGTAGTAGAGGGAATCGGCCAGGGTCACGACCACGGCGCTGTCGGCCGGCAGCACGGTGTCCCTGGCGAGCGCGGTGAACGAAGCGTCGTACGCGCACTGCAGGCGGGAGCCGGCCTGGGCCGCGGCCCGCTGCCAGCGGAACAGGGTCGCCGCGCTGTCACGGACCGCGCCGTTGTACGGCGACACCAGGATCGGCGCCGTGATGGTGTTGTCCACCATCGTGCTGCACTCGGCCGCGCCGGCGAAGGCCTCATTGTTCACCGCCGAGTCCAGCGCCGCCACCTCGAAGTAGTACTTGTTGCCCTGGCTGCCGCTGTAGACGTAGGAGGTCCCGGCGTAGTAGGTGTTGAGGTCGGTCCAGGAGCCGCCGTTGACCTTCTGCTTGATCCAGTAGCGGCCGCTCAGGCCCGAGCCGCCCTGGTCGCTGGCCCCGCTCCAGCTGACCGTGAAGGTCGGCGTCCGGCTGAACTCGTTGGCAGTCGCCCGCGCGCCCTTGGGCGGGATGGAATCGTAGCGCAGGTCCACCCGGGCGGCGGCGGCGTGGTCGAGGTTGCCGGCGGCGTCGCGGGCCCACAGGTAGAACGGCGTCGTTCCGCTGCCGTCGGCGGTCATGCCGTTGATCGGCGCGCTCCATGCCATGCCGTAGCCGGTGGTGTCGTAGGCCGACGACGGCGGGCCGCCCTTCTTGTAGAAGTAGCGGTCGATGGCCGAGCTGTCGAACGGCGGGGTGAAGCTGATCGCGAAGTTGTTGGTCTTGGTCCAGCCGCTGGGATTGGCGCCGTTGGCGGTGATGCCGCCCGGCGCCCCCGGGGCCTGGGTGTCCAGCCGGAACCAGGTGCTGTCGGACCAGGGCGCCCAGTTGCCGGCCAGGTCGCGGGCCCGGGCCCGCCACCAGTGCCGGCCGTCGCCCAGGGCGGTCTGCAGGGTGCAGGCGCCGGCCGGCACCAGGGTGTCGGCCTCGTTGACGGCGAAGGCCGAGTCGCGGCAGACCTGCACCCGGTAGCGCCAGGCGTCGGCGATGTCGTTGTAGTCCAGCGCCGGGGTGGGATCGTTGATCAGCAGGTTGGCCGAGGGCCAGCTGTTCCAGGTCTTGGACGGCGGCTGGGTGTCCATGATGAAGCGGCGGGCCGCGCTCCACGGCCCCCAGGCGCCGGCGCCGGCCCGCGCCCGCCAGTAGCGGCGGCCGTCTCCCACGAAGGTGTCGGCCTCGCAGGCCGAGGCCGCCACCACCGTGTCGACCACCACCGCGGCGAAGCTGTCGGCCACGATGAACGTTTCGTTGTTCTCCATGTAATAGACGGCGTCGCACCGCGGATGGTAGGGGTCGCTGACGTCGATCAGCGCCAGCCCGTCGTAGTAGTCCGAGACGTAGGCGTAGTGCCCGGCCAGGTCCACGTCCTGGACGTAATCCAGGTCCGGGTACGAGCCGAACTCCACCGGGTTGGCCGGGTTGGAGACGTTGATCACCCGCAGGCCGCCGCTGGCGGCCGCCACGTAGGCGTAGCCGCCGGACACCTTCAGCTTCTGGAAGTTGCCGCTGGTGTAGCAGCTGCCCTGCAGCACCGGCGCCGCCGGGTTGGAGACGTCCACCACCTGGAGGCCCGTGGAGCCGGACGCCGTGTAGACGTAGCTGCCGGCCACGTCCAGGGCGCGGGCGTTGTTCATCGGCAGGGTGCCCAGGACGGCCGGCGCCGCCGGGTCGGCGACGTCGACCACCTTGAGGTAGCCGCCGGCCAGCATGTAGACCCGGTCGCCCGCCACCTTGAGGTCGGACACCGTCACCGTGGTGTCGCAGCGGCCCACCTCGACGGGCGCGGCCGGGTTGGCGATGTTCACCGTGCGCAGGCCCTTGTTCTGTGCGCCCACGTAGAGGATGGTGTCCTGCACCGCCGCGCCGGCGTTGTTGCAGGCGAACGTCGCGAATTGGGTGACGGTGTAGGGGTTGGCCACGCTGCTGATGTAGATCTGGTCGTAGCGGCAGGCGAACAGCAGCGTGTCGCGCCGCACGAGCTGGTGGATGTTGTTGAACGACGCGGTGTGGATGTGCTGGATGGCCGAGGAGTCGGACGCGTTGAGCACGTACACGCCGCTGTAGCCGTTGGCGGCCCACACCCAGCGGTTGCCCTTGCCCACCTGCAGCCGGTACTGGCTGGCGCCGGCCACGTCGGACCAGTCGAAGTCCGGGAAGCTGTCGTTGGTGGCGGTGTCGGCCGG
>DDXR01000080.1:0-21192 GCA_002347565.1 bacterium UBP2_UBA2255
GGCAAGGTCCGCGCCATCAGCGCCGAGCACCTGCTGCACCCCTCGCACGCCGGCCTGGAGCTGATACGCGACGCAGGCACCATCGCGGTGCTGCTGCCCGGCACCAGCCTGACCCTGAAGAAGCAGTACGCGCCGGCCCGCAGGATGATCGGGATGGGGATCCCCGTCGCGATCGCCACGGACCACAATCCCGGCTCGTGCACCATCGAGACCATGCCGCTGGTGATCGGTCTGGCCTGCCTCAACCTGGGGCTGACGCCGGCCGAGGCCATCTGCGCGGCCACCTACAACGCGGCCTGCGCGGTGGACCGCGGTGACAAGATCGGGTCGATCGAGGCGGGCAAGCAGGCGGACCTGATCGTGCTCGACATCCCCAACTACCGTTACCTGCCGTACCATTTCGGAGTCAACTACGTGACCACGGTGGTCAAGAACGGGAAGGTCGTGGTGGGGTAACTATTGTATAACATTATTAGTCATACGTTTGTGTGACAATTGTCAAACAATAGTGCTGGAGAACAAGCACGTGGGCGGCTATGCGCGTGATTTCGATGAATTGGAAGTATATCAGTTGTCGATGGATCTTGCATGCTGGATCTATGAAGTGACTGCAACGCTGCCCGAATCGGAGCGGTACAACTTGGTTTCTCAACTGCGCCGGGCTGCCACGTCAGTATCGTCGAATATCGCAGAGGGGTTCGGACGCTACCATTACAGAGAGAACATGCAGTATTGCCGGATGGCCCGGGGATCTCTATCCGAGACAAAGAGCCATCTGATGCTTTGTATGCGTTTGAAATTCGTCGACCAGACTGTCTATGATGAGTTTATCGCGAAGTATCGCAACCTATCCGTAAAATTGAACAACTACATCAAGGCGATCGGTTCACACATTAACCACAAAGTATGACCGTGGTCAACGATTGTCTGACAATTGTCGTACGATAATGAGGAGTATTCAGTAATGACCCAGCTGGTGGAGTGCGTCCCCAATTTCTCCGAGGGCCGCGATAAAAAGGTCATCGACGCCATCGCCGACGCGGTGCGGACCGTCGCCGACGTCAAGCTGCTGGACGTCGATCCCGGCGCCGACACCAACCGCACGGTCTACACCATGGTCGGCACGCCGGCCGGCGTCGCCGAGGCCGCGTTCCAGGCCGCCCGCAAGGCCCACGAGCTGATCGACATGGCCACGCACAAGGGCGCGCACCCGCGGATGGGCGCCATGGACGTCTGCCCGTTCGTGCCGGTGTCCGGCGTCACCATGGACGACTGCGTGGCCATCGCGCGGGCGGTCGGCCGGCGGCTGGGCGACGAGCTGGAGATCCCGGTCTACCTCTACGAGTTCGCTGCCACCTCGCCCGACCGCCAGAGCCTGGCCGAGATCCGGGCCGGCGAGTACGAGGCGCTGGAGGCCAAGCTGGCCGATCCCAAGTGGAAGCCCGACTTCGGCCCGGCCAGGCTCAAGCCGCGGTGGGGCGCCAGCGTGGTGGGCGCGCGCGAGTTCCTGATCGCCTACAACGTCAACCTCAACACCCGGGACAGGAAGCTGGCCAACGAGATCGCGCTCAACATCCGCGAGGGCGGCCGCGTCAAGAAGGACGACAAGGGCAACCCGGTCAAGGACGCCATCGGCAAGACCGTCAAGCTGCCGGGCAAGCACAAGGCGGTGCGGGCGATCGGCTGGTACATCGACGCCTACCGCCAGGCCCAGGTCTCGATCAACCTGATCAACTACAAGGTGACGCCGCTGCATGTGGTGTTCGAGTCGGTGCGGGAGGAGGCCGAGAAGCTGGGGCTGATCGTCACCGGCTCGGAACTGGTCGGCCTGGTCCCGCTGCAGCCCATGATCGACGCGGGCAAATTCTACCTGAGGAAGCAGGGCAAGTCGGCCGGCGTGCCCGAGGCCGAGCTGGTGGAGGCCGCGGTGCGCTCGCTGGGCCTGGACCAGCTGGCCGCGTTCGACCCGGCCAAGAAGATCATCGAGTACGAGTTCAGAACGCCGGCGCCGCTGATGTCGCTGACGGCCAGGGGCTTCGTGGACGAGGTGTCGTCGGAGTCGCCGGCGCCGGGCGGAGGATCGGTGGCCGCGCTGGCCGGCAGCCTGTGCGCGGCGCTGGCGGCGATGGTGGCCAACCTCACCGTCGGGAAAAGGGGCTACGAGGCCGTCTGGGAGGAGATGGCCGGGCTGGCTGAAAAGGCCCAGGAGGTGAAGGACCGGCTGGCAGCAGCCGTGGACGAGGACACCAGCGCCTTCAACCTGCTGATGGAAGCCATGCGGTTGCCCAAGGCCACGGCCGAGCAGAAAGCAGCGCGAGAGGCGGCAATGCAGGCCGGGTATCGGCAGGCGGCTTCCGTACCCTTGGCGACCGCCCAGGCCTGTCTCGATGCCATGAAACTGGCCCTGGCCGTGGCCCAGAAGGGCAATGCGAATTCGGCCTCTGACGCCGGGGTCGCAGGATTGATGGCCAGGGCTGGAATCGAGGGGGCCGGTCTTAATGTATTGATCAATCTAAGCGACATAACCGACGAAGAATACAAGACTTCACATCGTCGTAAAGTTGAATCATTGGTAAGAGAATCCGAGGCGCTGAACCAACGCGTACAGGATGCCGTGAAACAAAACATAAAGTGATGGTTTAATTGTCACCAATGACTCGGCCATGATGCTTCTGCGTGGTTGCCATCATCGGACTGGATCGTCGATCCGGGACGAACGCGATGCCTGATGTCGCCAGATTGAAGGAGCAGGCCAGGGACTTTTTCCAGAAGGGCGAATGGGAAAAGGCCAAGCGGGCCTATGAGCAACTCGTCTCCCTGGAGTCGGAGAATCCGGAATCGAACCTGACCCTGGCGACGGTTCATCTGGAAACGGGGGACAACCGGAAGGCGCTCGACCAGTTCGAAAAATCATTGCGCCTAGCCGAGCGGGCGGGGGATTTCGGCCGAGCGATCGTGGCCGCGAAACGCATTTTATATATTGACAAGGACAGGGTAGAGTTATATAATAAACTCGCTGAGTTCTACCACCGCCTGGGCTTGAGGACCGGCGCCTTCCGCAATTGGCTGAAGTACGCCGACCAGTTGCAATTGCGTTCCGACCTGACCGCGGTGGCATCGGTCTATAAGCGCATCTGCGATCTCGATCCGGCCCCGGGGCTGGTGCAACTGTGCCAGCGGATCGAGGCCCTGGCCCATGCCGCGCCGGGCGACCGTTCGGAGGACGCTCCGGAACCGGCAGACATCACGCCCTACCGGCGCCTGGTGGACGTGGCGCTGAAGATGGGTAATTCCCGCAAGATCGTCGAGACCCAGCTGACCTACGCCCGCATCCTGCAGAAGCGCGGCTTCCAGCGCAAGGCTAAGGCGGTCTACCAGAAGATCCTGGAGCGTGAGCCGGACAACGCCGAGGCCCTGGAGCGGATCCTGTCCTGCGGCGACGACGGCGTATCCGACGACGGCAAGGCTCGCGAGGAGCTGCAGGCGCTGACCCGCCAGTTCCAGGAACAGGCGCTGGCGCGCATCAAGGAAAGCTACGAGCCCTACTACGAGCTGGGAACGCTGCTGCGTCACAACGGCCTGAGGGACGACGCCATCAACGAGTTCCAGATGGCGATCAAGGGCGGGGAACGCCAACTCAAGGGCTTCGAGATGCTGGCGGTGTCCTTTCTCGAGACCGGCGACTATGGGCTGGCTTCCGAGGTGCTGAACCAGGGGCTGTCGGTCAAGAAGTTCATCGACAACGAGTATGTCGGGCTGCATTACAACCTGGGCGTGGCCCAGGAGCAGCTGGGGAACCCGGAAAAGGCGCTCGAGGAGTACGAGCAGGTCTACATTCTCGACATCTCCTACAAGGACGTCGCTGCCCGCCTGCGGCGGGTTGAGGCCGAGCTGAAACAGCGGGGCGGCGGGACTCCCGCCAGGCCCGGTCCGCGGTCCGCGACACCCCGGCCGGCGGTGGCGCCCGTCACGGCAGCGGCGGCGGACACGCCGGCCCCCGCCTCCCCGGCCCCGGCGCAGCCGGCCGAAGCCGTTCAGCCGGCAGCCGTCGCGATCCAGGCGGATCGCGGACGGGCGCTGGCGGACCAGCTGAAAGAGCGGATGGCGCAGGCCCTGGAGCGCGCCACACCGCCGCCGGACCCCGGGGAAGCCCCGGCGGAGGAATCCTCCGCCGCGGACGAACCGGCAAGCGAAGCGGAGCCGTCCAGCGAATCGGCCGGCGATGTCCTGCTCGACGACCTGGCTCCGGCGGAAACGGTGAGAGACGACGCCTTCATCAGCGACCGGGACCAGGGACTGTCATTCCTATAACCGCCGCCGAGGAGCCCATGGATTACGAACGCTTTTTCCAGCTCGAGACCGATCCGTTCTCGAACGTGCCGGACAGCCGGTTCTACTACGACAGCCCGCAGCATAGCGACGCCGTCACCAGGCTGGCCCACGTTGCCGAGCGGATGCGGGGGCTGGGCGTTCTGACGGGCGAGGTGGGAGCGGGCAAGACCATGCTGGCCCGGCGGCTGCTGGAGATCCTGCGAGAGGACGGCCGGTTTGAGACGGCGTTGCTGGTGCTGACCCACGCCGAATTCTCCCCGGCCTGGTTCCTGCGGCGGCTGGGTTCGCTGATCGGCATCAGGGAGTTGCCCGAGGACAAGACCCAGATGGCCTCCGGCCTGGCCCGGCGGCTGATGGAAATCCATGCCGAGGGCCGCAAGACGGTGATCCTGATCGACGAGGCCAACATGCTGCGCAGCCCGGCGATCTTGGAGGAGATGCGGGGGCTGCTGAATTTGGAGCTGTCGGACGCCCGGCTGATCACCTTCATCCTGTTCGGCATGACCGAAGTCGAGCACAACCTGGCACAGGACACCTCGCTCAACCAGCGGGTGGCGGTCAAGTACCATCTGGGCCCGCTGGACGAGGCCTCGACCAAGGAATACGTCCAGCACCGCCTGGTGATCGCCGGCCGGCAGGAGGAACTGTTCACCGAGACAGCCTACGAACTGATCGTCCAGTACTCCCAGGGACGCCCCCGGCTGGTCAACGCCATCTGCGACAACGCGCTGGTGGAGGCCTGCCTGCTGGCCAAGGAGGTGATCGACGCCTCCGTGGTCCAGACCGTGGCCAACAGCCTCGGTCTGGAGGCCACGGCCGACGATGAAAAGCAGACCGAGCTCAACCTCAGCCAGGAATATAACTTCTAGGGCCGGCGCCGGACGAGCATCCCCGACATGTTTTTTCGATGAGCTAGAGGAACAGTGGCGAAGATAGACCAAATCCGGGCCAAGGCGGTCGAGTACTTCCAGAAGGGGGAGTACGAGAAGGCCATCGCCGAATACAAGAAGGTGCTGGAGCTGGAGCCCGGCAACGCCAGCACCTACAATTACATCGGCGACGCCTACGTCAAGGTCAACAATGTCGGCGAGGCGGTGGCCAACTACCTGGAGGCGGCCAACGGCTACAGCAACGACGCGCTGTTCAACAATGCCATCGCGGTCTGCAAGAAGATCCTGCGGATCAAGAAGGACGACGCCGATGTCTACAAGACGCTGGGCGAGTTGTACATCCAGCAGGGGTTGATCAACGAGGCCATCACCAATCTGCTGGAGTACGCCGACCGCAAGGTCAAGCAGGGGCGGGTCGACGCCGCCTTTCCGGTTTACCACCAGATCGTCGAGCTCAACCCCCGCAACCTGACCATCCGGGCCAAGCTGGCCGACATGTATCTGGCCGAGAAGAAGATGCCCGAGGCCATCCGCGAGCTGGCCGAGGTAGCTCAGGGCTACCGCGATCAGGGGCGGCACATCGAGGCCGAGGCGCTGGAAGCCAAGGTCCGCGGCATGAAGGGCGAGTCTCCGGCCCAGCCGGCGGCCGCGGCGGCCCAGCCGGCGGCCCCGGAGATCAGCGCGGCCAGCGTCATCCAGGAGCTGACCCAGCCCCGGGCCGAGATCCAGCAGCAGTGGATGCCGCCGTCCCAGCCCTCAGCACCCCCGCCGGTTCCCGAGATCACGATCGAACGCGAGGCGCCCGCCCCGGCTGCGGCGGAGTCGGCGCGGCAGGACTGGACGACCAACATCGAGCTGGGCGACCTGCTGATGGAGATCGGCTCTACCCAGGAGGCGCTCGACCAGTACCATACGGCGGCCAACGGCTATCTGGGCGACGGCAACGTCGGGCGCGCGGTCGAGGTCTACAAGCGGATCGCTGACATCCAGCCCCTGGAACTGCGCAGCCGGCAGAAGCTGGTGGAGATCGCGCTGCAGTCGGGCCAGACCGCGCCCATCATCGACGCCTATCTGGGGCTGGCCGAATGCCTGCGCCGGCGTGAGTTGAAGGAGCAGGCGGCTGCGGTCTACCAGAAGGTGCTGGAGATGGAGCCCGTCAATGAGACGGCGCTCGAGAACCTGTCGCTGCTGCTGCCTGAGCTTCCCGAGGGATCGGTTGACCTGCCCGGGATGCAGCTCCAGCCAGAGGCCGGGTTCGCCGGGCTGGCTGACCTGGCCGGCGGCGCACCGCAGGCGATGCCGGCGGTCGATGTCGCGCCGCCTCCGCAGCAAGCGGAGGCACCGGCACCCTGGTCGCCGTCCGAGCCGGCGGCCGACGAGGCTCCGGCCCCTGCCGACAGCTTCATGATCCAGGCGGGCCAGGAGAGCGAGGCGGCCCAGCCTGCCGCCCCCGACCAGGGGGAGAAGGTGACATGGGGCCGCGAGATCGTCGAGGGCGGCCGCCAGTCGCGGGTCAAGTTCTCGATGGGCGAGGATACGGCGCCCAAGGCCCAGGAGGAATTCCTGTCGCTTAATGACATCCTGGCCGAGTTCAAGGAGGGCGTCTACCAGAACATGAGCCAGGAGGATTTCCAGGGACACTACGACCTGGGCATCGCCTACAAGGAGATGGGACTGCTCGAGGAGGCGATCGGCGAGTTCCAGCTCGCTTCCAAGGGCGAGAAGGAGCGTTTAAAATCGTTCGAGATGCTGGGCTTGTGCTTCATGGAACGGGGCGAGTACAAGTTCGCCATCAAGCAGTTCGAGCGGGGCCTCGCCACGCCTGGTTTTGGCGACGAGGACTACATGGGCTGCCGATATAACCTGGGGCTGTGCCACGAGGCGATCGGCGATCTCGGGGGCGCGCTCAAGGCGTTCGAATCCGTCTACCTGCTCGATGTCGGCTTCAAGGACATCAAGCAGCGTTACCCGGCATTGAAGGCCCAGTCGCAGTCCCAGCCTGCGGCCCCGGCCGCCCCGCCCCGGCCGGCCCCGTCAGCGTCCCCCACCGCCCCGACCCGTCCGATGCCCCAGCCGGCGCCAAGCCGTACGGTGACGCCGGCCCCGGTCCGGCCGGGGATCGCGTCGCCCCAGGCGTCGCCGTTGCGTCCCACCGCCGCCCCGCCGCCAGCGCCCCGTCCCGCGCCCGTCATGCCGTCTCCGGTCCGGCCGACGGCCATCCGTCCACCGGTCCCCAGCGCGGCGATGCCCAGGCCGGCATCGGCACCGGCTTCCCAGATCCCGCCCAGACCGGCGTCCGGCAGGATGCAGGTATCATTGGCCGACATCCAGCCCGGTGGCGTGGTGAGTCCGGCTGGCGACGCCGGTGACGGGGAATCAGCACCAAAGCCCAAGCCGATCCCATCGAAGCTGAAGAAGCCGGAGAAACAGCGCATCTCCTATGTTTGATGCCGATGGACAGGGTTCCCGCCCTTAGGCTGGCGCTGTTGTTCAGCGCGGGGATACTGGTCGCTTCCGTGTCCAGTATCCCCGCATTCATTTGCATCCTGCCGCTGGCCGGGCTGGCATTGTGCTTTCTGGGGTGGCGTCGGAGCGCGGCATGCGGTCCGGCCGGCTTGCTGCTGCTGGCGGCAGCAACCGGTGCGTTCAGCTACCGCATCCACGCCGGCCTGACGCCGGCGCCATGGGAGCACGGGCGGCGCTATGTCGCCGCTATCGATGTGGTCTCCGAGCCGCGCCGGACCGACAACGGATGGCGTTTCCTGGCCAGGGTCAGATCGGAAGCGGACAGAGACGGCCGGATCGTCCCCCGCGATTTCACGCTGCTGGCCAGGATGCAGGACGACCCGGGGTGGTTGCCAGGCTACGGCGACCGGGCATGGGCCGGCGGGTTGTTCGCGCTGGCACCGGGCCGCCGAAACCCGGGCGGATTCGATTACCGGGACTACCTGGACCACAAGGATGTCTCCGGTCTGTTGCTGGTCGACCAGGCCCAGCACCTGTCGTCCGGACACGGCAGCGCGCTGATCGGGAGAGTGATCCTGCCAGCTCGGCGGCACGTACGGTCGGTGATCGGCCGCTACCTGCGGGGCGATGCCGCTGCGCTGCTGTCGGGGCTGGCGCTGGGCGAGCGGGACAACCTCTCCCAGGCCGTGCTGGAGGCGTTTTCCGGAACCGGCACCACCCACGTGCTGGCGGTTTCCGGGCTGCACGTGGTGCTGGCGGCGTTCATCATCTACCTGCTGCTGCGCCTGCTGCGGCTGCCCAAGCGGGCGGCGGGCGCCGGCACGATCGCAGGGCTGGCGTTCTACACCCTGCTCACCGGCGGCGCGCCCTCGATCACTCGCGCATCGATCATGGCCTCGTGCGGCATCGTCGGCACGCTGTTCGAGCGCAAGGGGAGCGGGCTCAATTCCCTGGGACTGGCGGCGCTGCTGATCCTGTCGTGCTGGCCCCAGGCCCTGTTCGAAGCCGGGTTCCAGCTTTCGTTCGCGGCCACCTTCGGGATCCTGGCCATGACCCGGCCCCTGCAGGATGCTCTGTTCCGGCTGTCGGGGAACGGCCTGGTCCGGCAATGGCTGCTGCTGCCGCTGGCGGTGTCGGCCGCGGCCCAGGCGGCCACGGCGCCGGTGATCGCATGGCATTTTCACCGCGTCCCGATGGTGTCGCTGGCGGCCAACCTGGTGGTCGTCCCGCTGACCAACCTGCTGCTGGCGGTCGGCCTGAGCATGTCCCTGCTGGGCGCTGTCTCCCACGAGCTGGTCAGGCCGCTGGCGGCGGGGGCCTGGGCGGTGGCGCGGCTGACGCTGCGATCGGTCGGCGTGTTCGACGCGGCCTCGTTCCTGACGATCCCGTGGCCGCGGCCGGGCTTGCTCCAGGTGGCGCTGTACGGATCAGCGGCGTTCCTGGCCTTCCGGTGGCGCGAGGGGGGCAGGACGCGGCTGGCGGCGATCGTTGCGGCGCTGCTGCTGGCCGGCGCCCTGGTTTGGAAGGCGGCTCTGGCCGGGCCGCCGCCGCTGACCATCACCTATCTGGACGTGGGCCAGGGTGACGCGGCCTTGGTCGAGTTTCCCAACGGACGCCGGATGCTGATCGATACGGGACCGGCGACGCCGGGGTACGATGCGGCCGAGCGCGCCATCATGCCGTTCCTGCGCAGCCGGGGCATCTCCCGCATCGACGAACTGATGGTCACCCACAGCGACGGCGACCACTGCGGCGGGATGCCCCACCTTCTGGCGCGGATCACAGCCGGGCGGCTGCTGGTCTCGGCTCACCAGGCAGAGCAGCCGCAGTACCTGCGGGGCCTGGCGCTGGCCGCGGCACGGGGGGCGCGGATCGACACCGTCCGGGGATACGACACGCTGGACGGAATCGCGCCCTGCCGCGGGTTCGTGTTCGGGCGCACCGACCCGGACGGGCGCGGCAACGAGGGCTCGCTGGTGGCGGCGGTCAGCTACGGCCGCCACCTGTTCTTTTTCGCGGGGGACATGGGCCCGGCGTTGGAGGACACGCTGCGCCGTCGCGGCCTGCTGGGCCGCTGCACGGTGCTCAAGGTGCCGCACCACGGGTCACGCGTCAACAACGCCCAGTGGATCATCGACGCTTTCCGCCCCGAGGTGTGCGTGATACCGGTAGGCGAGCGCAACCGTTTCGGGCATCCTGCGCCTGAGGTGGTCGACGGCTATCGCCGGGCCGGGGCGCGGGTGCTGCGCACCGACCGCTGCGGCGCGGTGGTGATCACCTGCGACGGCCTGCGGTACTCGGTGTCGACCATGGCCGACGGGGGATGACCGCGTTATGACTTGCATGCGGCAGGCATATCTGGTAGAATCACCCGCGGAATCGCCGACTGAAACGACAACCGTTGCCTGGAGGAACCGGCATGACGACGACCATCCCTGACCGGAACACGCCGCTGGTGGAGTTTCCCGGCGGCCCGATGGCCGACCTGATTGGGAGGTTCACGCCGGAGCGGATCGCGTCCTTCCTGGACGTCACCGACCTCAAGGCCGACACCCAGCCGCCCAAGATGGCCAAGATGGCTGACTGGGCCAGGACGCTGGGATGCGCCTCGGTGTGCGTCAACCTGGTGGAGGTCGACACCCTGCCCCTGCTGCTCAAGGGCTCGCCGGTCAAGGAGTGCTACGTCCATGATTTTCCCCTCGGCAAATCGGACATCGAGTCCAAGGCCAGGTCGGCCGAGCACACCGTCCAAAAAAGCCGGGAGCTCCGCGGCGAGGGGAAGGGGAAGCTGGAGCTGGACACAGTGATCAACGTCGGGCGCTTCAAGAAAGACCCACGATACACCCTGGAGGAGATCAACGCTGTCTGCGAGGCTGCCGACGGCGAAACCGTCAAAGTGATCGTCCGCTCTTCTGAGCTGACCGAGCAGGAGGTCTGGCAGGTCTCCGAGGTGGTGGCCGGGTCCAGGGCGCACTTCATCAAGAACTCGACCGGGATGGACGCCTACGGCGCCATGCCCGAGCACATAAGAATCATGCGCCGGGTGATGGGCCCCGGGCGCGGGGTCAAGGCCGCCGGGGGGATATCGGACGCCCTGAGCTTCCTCCGGCTCACCTATGCCGGCGCTCCCGATCCCGGCCTGCAGGATCCCTCGCTGTGGCGGGCCGGCACCAGCGCGCCGCTGGCCATCGTCTCGTCGATGGGCTGGCTGATGCACCAGGGACGGGACTGGGCAGAGGCCGGGATCACGCCCTGCCTGGTCTGCCCCTTCCACCACGTGGACAAGCTCAGGGTGGAGCTGAGGGAGCTGGCCAACGCCAAATGCCGTGGCTGCGACCACTACGGCTACAGAACACACAAGGACCTGTGAGGATTTCGCGATGCCTGATTTCGAACGGCCGAAGGGAGGCTACCACGGCAGGCTGCTGCGGGTGGACCTGACCGCGCGCACCACGAGGGTCGAGAGCATCCCTGAGGCCATCCTGCGCGACTTCCTGGGAGGGCGGGGACTGGGATCGAAGTACCTGTACGACGAGCTCAAACCGGGCACCGACCCCCTCTCCCCCCAGAACCGCCTGTACTTCGTGACCAACCCGCTCAACGGCACCGGGGCGGCCACCTCCTGCCGGTACAACGTCGTCACCAAGTCGCCGCTGACCGGCACCATTCTTTCCTGCTCGGCCGGCGGGCATTTCGGGATCGATCTCAAGGCCTGCGGCTTCGATATGGTGGCCCTTGAGGGTCGGGCGGCCCGGCCGGTGTATCTCTATCTGCGGGGCGACAATGCCGAGCTGCGGGATGCCGCCGACCTCTGGGGACTGGACACTCACCAAACCACCGAAGCCTTGCTGGCCAAAACCGATCCCAAGGCGGGGGTGGCCTGCATCGGGCCGGCCGGCGAGAATCTGTCCCTGCTGGCATCCATCATGAACGAGAAGGACCATGCCGCCGGCCGGGGCGGCCCCGGCGCCGTCATGGGTTCCAAGAACCTGAAGGCGGTGGTGGCCTGCGGCGATGCCAAGACGCCCTGGAGCGACGATCGGGCACTGGCGGCTGCCAAGCAGCTGTGGATGACCTTCATCTCCGAGGCGCCGCTGACCAAGGACGCGCTCAAGGAGTGGGGCACGCCGGTGCTGGTGAAGATCATCAATTCCTACGGCGCCTGGCCCACCCGGAACTTCCAGCAAGGGTATTTCGTCGACGATGACAGCCTGTCGGCGCAGACATTCAAGGAGCGGTTCTTCGTCAAGCGGGAGCCCTGCGCGGCCTGTGCCATCGGCTGCTCCCGGGCCACCAGAACCTCCCGGCGTCAGGGCAAGGGGCCGGAGTACGAGACGATCTGGGCATTCGGCGCGTTGTGCGGAGTGCGGGACCTGGAGGCGGTGGTTCACGCCAATTACAACTGCAATGAGCTGGGTCTGGACACCATTTCGGCCGGAAGCGCCATCGCCTGCGCCATGGAGCTTTCGGAGCGTGGCTTTTTCGACCAGGAGGCAAAAGACGCCATCCGCCGGGACCTGGGGCGGGAACTGCGGTTCGGCGACGCCGAGGCCGTCGTCCTTCTCACCGAGCAGATGGGAAGGGCCCAAGGGTTCGGCCGATTGCTCGGCCTGGGGTGCAAGCGCTTGGCGGAAAAATTCGGCCATCCCGAACTGGCCATGCACGTCAAGGGGCTGGAGCTTCCGGCCTACGATCCCAGGGGCTTCGCCGGCATGGCCCTGGCCCTGGCCACATCCAACCGCGGTGGCTGCCACGTCCGCAATTTCCTGATCGGCTGCGAGGCCATCGCCACGCCGGTTCCGGTCAGCCGGTTCGCCTCCCGCGGCAAGCCCGGCCTGGTCAAGCTTTATCAGGATCTGACCGCCGCCATCGATTCCTGCGGCGCCTGCCTGTTCTCTTTGTTCGCCCTCAGTCCGGATCACTACGCGCAGATGCTCCACGCGCTGACCGGCGTCCGCCGGGACGGCGCCGGTCTGATCAGGGCAGGGGAGCGGATCTGGAACCTGGAGAGGCTGTTCAACATCAGGGAGGGATTCTCCCGCTGTGATGACACCCTGCCCCGGCGGTTGCTCGAGCAGCCTTTGCCCGAGGGCCATTCCAAGGGGCGGACGGTCGAGTTGGGGACGATGCTCGATGAGTATTACTCGGCGCGGGGATGGGACCGGCACGGGGCGCCGGCGCCGGGGAAGCTCCGCGAGCTGGGTTTGGACCGTGGATAGCGGGGCGCGCCGCCTTTGCGGAGCTGCGCGAATGCGCCGGGCTTTGGCAGCCTCGATCGTCGGGGCACGATGAGCCGGCGCGTGCGCTCGATGGCCGGCATGTCGCTGGGCACTCTGCTGTCGCGCCTGACCGGGTTCGGCAAGTGGGCGTTCATAGGCGGGGTGCTCGGCTTCACCGACCTGGCCGACGCCTACAACCTGGCGCACATACTGCCCAACATGGTCTACGAGCTGATGCTGGGCGGCGTGCTGTCCGCGGTCTTCATCCCGGTCGTGGTGGAGCAGCTGGCCGGAGAAGACCGCCAGCGGGCCTGGCGGGACATTTCGCGCATGGTCAACGCGGCGATGCTACTGCTGGCCGCGGTCACCGTCGCCTGCTGGGCGTCATCGCGCTGGCTGGTCGCAATCCAGACCATCAGGATAGCGCCGGAGCGGCGGGAACTGGTGTGGTTTTTCTTTGTGCTGTTCGTGCCCCAGGTCTTTCTGTACGGGCTTTCCGCGATGGCCGGCGGCATCCTCAACGCCCGCGGCCGGTTCGCCGCGGCGGCATTTGCGCCGGTGCTGAACAATCTGGCGGTGATCGCCTCCCTGGCCTGCTACCATTGGCTGCCCGGTTTCGGCAGGACCGGCCTGGCCCTGGGCACCACCGCGGGCGTGCTCGTCCAGTTCCTGGCACAGTACCCCGGACTGCGCGCGGCCGGCTGGCGCTACCACCCGGGGCTCGATTTCCGCCATCCCGCGGTGCTCAAGATCGTTCGCCTGTCCGGGCCGGTCATTCTCTACGTCATTTTCAACCAGCTGAATCTGACGGTGCAGAACAACCTGGCGATCGGCCTTCCCGGCGGCGTGTCGGCATTGCAGTACGCATTCGCGTTCTACATCCTGCCGCACGGTCTGTTCGCCGTATCGATCGGGACAGTGCTGATGCCGGAACTCTCGGGGCTGGCGGTCAGGCAGGATTGGCGCGGCTTCGCCCGTTCGATCGAGCAGGGGATCGTCTGGAGCGCCCTGGTGATCCTGCCGGCCCTGGCGGTGTACACAGCGTTCAGCTTCCCGATCGTCCAGACGCTGATGCAGCGCGGTCGGTTCATGGCCCAGGACGCCAGGATGTTGGCGGTGGTGCTCAGCTGTTATTCCGCCGGGCTGTTCTCGTTCACGCTCTACCTGTTCCTGAACCGCGCCTTTTACTCGCTGCAGGACACGGTCACGCCGTTGCTGCTGAACATCGCCGGCAATGCCGTCAATGCGGCGTTCAATCTGGCGATGGTCGGGACCCTTGGTGTGCCGGGCTTGGCGCTGGGCCACGCCGTCGGATACACGGTGATCGCGGTCATCTCTCTGGCGTTGATCAAGCGTCGTATATCTCAGATCAGCATCGAATCGATCACCGGCCCGCTGGCGCGGATCGCGGCCGCAGCCGCGGTGACCGCGGCGGTCGCAGCGGCTGCGGCCGCGGCCTGGCGGAGCTGGTCGCCTGACGGTATGGGCATCGGGACGGCACCGGTTCTGTTGCTGGCGCTGGCAGCGCTGGCCGCAGTGTACCTGGGCTGTTGCCACGCGCTGCGGATACCGGAAGCTGCGGCCCTGGCGCGGATTTTTGGACGAAGGGATATCTGCGGTGGCCGGTGAACGAGCAGCACTGTGTTGGGGCCTGTTCGCCGCTGTCGCGTTGACGCTGGCGGCGGGGCGCCCGGCGGCCGCAACCGATGGGCGGTACCAGAGGGCGGTCGGGCTTTCCCAGCGGCGCGAGTACGCCGGGGCACTGGCGCTGCTGGACAGCATCGGGACCGATTCCCTGGCCCAGGCCCTGGCCTGCCGCATCAATCTGGTGGTGGGCGACTACCGTTCGGCGCTGCTGGAGGCCGCGCGGGTCTCCGTCCTGTGGCCGGCTACCGAAGGCGGCCGTGCTGCGTCCTGGCAGTCGGCATATTCGCATGAGCGGCTGGGGCTGTACGACGACGCCATCGCCGGCTATCGCGCCGCAGCTGCGGGCGACTCGTCGCTGGCAGGGTACGCCCGGTTCAGGATTGGGCGCTGCCTGGCGAAGAAAATGGCCCGGCCGGGCCGCGCGCACGCAGCCGGGGACGCGTATCGGCCCGATTCGCCGGGAATCGTGGATGCTGCCGCTGTCCGCCGGCAGGAAGGGTTCGCCGCCGGGCGGGGAGCCGGCGCGCGGCCTGCGGCTTTGCGGCAGGCCGCGCGCCTCGTCCGGCGCAAGCGGTATGATGCGGCGCGGAAACTGCTGGAGGGATTCATCCGTTCCAACCCGGGCAGCGGTTACCGGGCCGAGGCAGCGTACCAGGTTGCCAAGGGGTGGGAACGGCAGGGCAGGCTTGTCGAAGCGCTGGCGGCCTACCGGCGGGCGTCCACGGCGGACGGCGGATCGCGCTGGCCGCAGGAATCCGCGTTCCGCCACGGCTGGTGCCAGCTCAAGCTGGGCGACACGGTGGCGGCGCTGGCGTCGTGGCAGGAGCTTCGCAACGCCACTGCTTGGAGCGAGCCGCGGTCGGCCGCCCTCTACTGGTCCGCGAAGCTGTGGCAGGAAACCGGCGACAGCCTCTCGGCCCAGTCCTGCCGCGACCAGCTGCTGCGTCACGATGGCTTGGGTTTCTACGGGCTGCGGGCCGGCGGGCGCCCCGTCAATATGGCGGAACGATCGGATACGGCAACGGACTGCGAGACGACGGATGATCCGGATTCATGCGCCGTCCTGGGGGACGGTAATTTCCTGCTGGCTCGCCGCCTGGCCGGCTACGGCCTGGCCGGCGACGCCGTCGCGGTGCTGTCACGGCTGGAAACATGGTATGGCGGCGATCCCCGGTCGCTGCGTCACATCTCGCGCACCTATGCTGAATGCGGCAGGGATGACCGTGCCATTGATGCTGCGCTGAGGGCGCTGCGGCTGCATCCGGACCGCCCGCCCGCCGAGCTGCTCCGGCTTGCGTTCCCCCGGTCGCATCTCGGCACCATCAGCCGCCACAGCACGCCGCTGGGGCTGGACCCCGCATTGGTCCTGGCGGTGATTCACAAGGAGAGCAGGTTCCAGGAAAAGGTCCGCTCAAGAGCCGGGGCCCGCGGACTGATGCAGATCATGCCCGCCACCGGCCGGCTGCTGTCGCGGGACCGGCGATTCAAGGCCGACCGGCTGTATGATCCCGTGCTGTCGATTGATTTCGGGACCAGGTTCCTGGCACGGCTGCTGGACGAGTTCGACCAGTCATGGCCCCAGGCGCTGGCGGCCTACAATGCCGGTCCCGCCCGCGTCCGTCAGTGGCTCAACGAGCGGCGCAGCCGGGCCGACGACGATTTTTTCCTGGAGGAGATATTCATCCCGGAAACAAAGCGCTACATCATGGTCGTGATGCAGAATTACTACCAGTACCGCAGGCTGTTGGAGGAGGAAGGAGCATGACCCTGATCCGTCGGCGCCGGGTGCGGGCTGGTGCGCCCGCAACCATGGCGCTGCTGATGCTGTGCGCCACCGGCGCCGCCCAGGAATACCGCCCGAGCCTGCTGGTATTCCCGCCGTTCGGTCATTCCTACGGGTTCCACAAGGCGGGGTCGTTCTATCTGAAGATGCTCCTCGGCCTGGGCGCGTCGCTGGACAATCCCCAGGGCATCGCCTGCACCAGGCTGGCGGCCACCGACGATCCCCGGACCGACGACGATGACGACGAGCTGACCGTCTGCGCCGTCAATTCCGGCCGCCACCAGATCATCTACAACCGCGGCCTGCGCTCGCTGGCGAGTTTCGGCACGTTGGGCTCGGGCGACGGGCAGTTCCACACCCCGCAAGGGATCGCCGCCGGCAGCGACGGTTTCATCTACGTCGCCGACATGAACAACAACAGGATCGTCTGCCTCTACCATGACGGCAACAAAGTGGCCTTCGTCCGCAACGTCGGCGTCGGCGAGTTGTCGCACCCGAGGAGCTGCGCGGTGGATTCCCGCGGCTACCTCTACGTGGCGGACACCGGCAACGACCGGATCGTCGTCTACGATCCGGTCGGCCGGCAGGCCGCCCGGTTCGGCGACAGCCTGACGCTGTACCGGCCCTCGGCCGTGGCCGCGGTAGATTTCACCGATCGCTGGTCGTTCCGGCACGAAAGCATGATCGCCGTGGTCGACGGCGATGGCGGCCGCATCAGCCTGTACGACCAGTTCGGGGCGCGGCGGGCCCGGGCCACCGGCGAGGCGATCGGCCTGCCGGGCGCCTACTTCGGGGCGGTGGCCTTCGATTACTACGGCAGTGTCTACGCCACCGACATGGTCAACCACCAGCTGCACAAGTTCGACCATGACCTGAACTATGTCGCCGGCTTCGGGCGCCGGGGCACCGGTGATTACGAATTCGACTCTCCCCGGGGCATAGCGATCTGGAAGCGCTACGGGCAGGTGTTCATCCTGGAGCGGGAAGCGGCGCAGTACTACTGGATCGGCATCGACGGGTACATCAAGGAGGTCACGCCGCGCACCATCACGCGTGACCGCCCCGCCGTCACCATCCTGATGATGCTGTACGAGCCGGCCGATTTCCGGATTGCAGTCGCCGATGCCGCCGGGCGGACGGTCAGGGAACTGGTCCCGGGATTCCGCGAGAAGCTGGGGCCCAACTACGTCATCTGGGACGGGCTGGGCGAGGGGGGGGAGCCGGTGGGGCCAGGGGAGTACACGATCAGGCTGACCTTGGAACCGACCTATTCGGCCAAGGGATACTTCAGCAAGGAGCTGACGGCCACGGTGCGGAAGGAATGAGGCCCGGGCCGCAGCCCGCCGGTGGCGCACGACAGCCCAGTCCGTTCGGACTGGGCTGTCGTGCGCCGGGCGCCTACCGCAGTTCCCGCTTGAGGTACTGCCCTGTGTACGAAGCCCGGCTGGACGCCACCTGCTCGGGCGTGCCCTCGGCCACGATCCGCCCGCCGGCATCGCCTCCCTCGGGACCGAGGTCGATGATCCAGTCGGCCGACTTGACGACGTCGAGGTTGTGCTCGATCACCAGGACGGTGTTGCCCATATCGGCCAGCCGGTGCAGCACGGACAGCAGCATCTTGACGTCCTCGAAGTGAAGGCCGGTGGTGGGTTCGTCCAGGATGTAGAGGGTGCGGCCGGTGGCGACCTTCGACAACTCGGCCGACAGTTTCACGCGCTGCGCTTCCCCTCCGGACAGGGTCGTGGCCGACTGGCCCAGGCGGATGTACCCCAGCCCGACGTCGGCCAAGGTGCGCAGCTTGCGGTCGACTTTGGGAATGGCCGAGAAGAACTCCCTGGCCTGGCTGACGGTCATCTCCAGCACCTCGGAGATGTTCCGGCCCTTGTAGCATATCTCCATGGTCTCCCGGTTGTAGCGCTTGCCCTTGCACACCTCGCAGGGGACGTAGACGTCCGGCAGAAAATGCATCTCGATCTTGACGATGCCGTCCCCCTCGCAGGCCTCGCACCGGCCGCCCTTGACGTTGAACGAGAAGCGGCCGTTGCCGTAGCCCCGCAGCTTGGCCTCCGGGGTCAGGGCATACAGCTCGCGCAGGTACGTGAACAGGCCGGTGTAGGTGGCGGGATTGGAGCGCGGCGTGCGGCCGATCGGCGACTGGTCGATGCTGATCACCTTGTCCAGGTGCTCCCATCCCTCCAGCGCGCGGTGGCGCCCCGCCTGGACCCGGGAGTTGTTGAGGCGCTGGGCCAGTGCCCGGTACAGGGTGTCGTTGACCAGGGTCGACTTCCCCGACCCCGATACGCCCGTGACGCAGACGATTTTTCCCAGCGGCAGCCGGACGTCGATGTCCTTGAGGTTATTCTCGGCGGCCCCCCGCACCGCCAGGTAGTGGCCGCTGCCGGGGCGCCGGCGGGCCGGACGCTCGATGCTGCGCTTGCCTGACAGGTACTGGCCGGTGAGCGACGCCCTGTCCTGCATCACCTTCTTGGGCGGTCCGGCCACCACCACCATGCCGCCTTCGGCCCCGGCGCCCGGGCCGAGGTCCACGATGTGGTCGGCGGTGAGCATGGTCTCGCGGTCGTGCTCGACCACGATGACCGTGTTGCCGAGGTCGCGCAGCCGGCAGAGGGTGTTCAGCAGCTTGACATTGTCCCGCTGGTGGAGGCCGATGGACGGCTCGTCCAGCACGTAGAGCACGCCGGTGAGCGATGCGCCGATCTGGGTAGCCAGATGGATACGCTGGGCCTCGCCGCCGGACAGCGACTCCGAAGAGCGGTCCAGCGACAGGTACTCCAGGCCGACATCGGCCAGGAAGCCGAGCCGGCTGTTGATCTCCTTGAGGATCTGGCGGGCGATGGTGCGCTCCTTGTCGCTCAGCCTCAGCTCGCCGGCGAAGAAATCCCGGGCCGCCGCCACCGACAGCCTCGACAGTTCGTAGATCGACCGTTCCTGGACCTTGACCGCCAGCGCCTCGGGCTTGAGCCGGGCCCCGCCGCAGGACGGGCAGGGCAGCACCGACATGAACTTCTCGATCTCGTAGCGGACGTAGTCGGAATCGGTCTGCTGGTAGCGCCGCATCATCATCGGGATGATGCCCTCGAAGCGCTTGGAGAACTCGTAGATGTTGCTGTTGGAGGCCGACTCGTATTTGATCCGCACGTCCCGGTCCGTACCGTGCAGCAGCAGGTGGCGGTCCTTCGGCCTCAGGTCCTTCCAGGGAACGTCGAGGGAGAACCCGTAGGCCTTGGCCACGGCCGCCAGCTGGGCGCCGATCCAGTGTCCCATGGGATCGCCGAAGTACGACACCGCGCCCTCGTTGACCGTCAGGTCGGGATTGGCGACCAGCGATGCCGGGTCGATCTCCATCTTGGTCCCCAGGCCGGAGCAGGCGGGGCAGGCCCCGAAGGGGCTGTTGAACGAGAACAGGCGCGGCGCCAGCTCGCCCAGGGAAATGTTGCAGACGGGGCAGGAAAGCTTCTCGCTGTGGATCACCTCGTCCCGGCCGTCGCTGGCCACGGTCACCAGGCCGTCGCCCAGCTTGAGGGCGGTCTCCAGCGAATCGGCCAGCCGTTTGGCGCTCTTGGGGCCGATGGTGACGCGGTCGACAACGGCCTCCACCGTATGCCGGCGCTGCTTGTCCAGCGGGGGAACGGCCTCGATGTCGTGCGTCTTCCCGTCGACCCGCGCCCGCACGAACCCCTCGCGCCGCAGGCGGTCGAACACCTCTCGGTGCTCGCCCTTGCGGCCGCGCACCAGCGGTGCCAGCAGCTGGACCCTGGTCCCCGCGGGCAGCTGCATCACGCTGTCGGTTATCTGCTGCACGGTCTGCGAGGAGATGGGGCGGCCGCATTTGTGGCAGCGGGGACGGCCGACACGGGCGAACAGCAGCCGCAGATAGTCGTGGATCTCGGTCACTGTCCCCACCGTCGACCGGGGATTGCGAGAGGCCGAGCGCTGCTCGATGGCGATGGCCGGGGACAGGCCGTCGATGAAATCGACGTCGGGCTTCTCCATCAGCCCCAGGAACTGGCGGGCGTACGCCGACAGGGACTCCACATAGCGGCGCTGGCCCTCGGCGTAGATGGTGTCGAAGGCCAGCGATGACTTGCCCGAGCCCGACAGGCCGGTGATCACCACCAGCTTGTCGCGCGGAATGTCGAGGTCGATGTTCTTGAGGTTGTGCTCGCGGGCGCCCTTGATGACGATGGTGTCGTGGGGCATGGCTGTGATGCGATAAACGTTGAACGGAATACGCGTACTACGTTGTACGGCCAGGGGGAACCTATAAGTATAGCAGGTTTTGGGCCGACTGTCAATTGTCGCTGTTTGCCGGTTTGGTAATGATTACTATTGATATCTACCACTATTTAGAGCTATCATTCAATTATAGTTAATGGTATTATCGAATTCCCTTGTCTATTCCAAAACCCAGAACAACTAACTTGTTTCTGAATAAGGAGAATTGATATGGCCAAGAACCCACCGCCCGGTGACGGGCACAGGCATGGCGCTGTCAAGCAGCGTTCACGGGTGCTAAACACGAAAACCGGCCACTTTGTCAAGCGCGATGCCGTTACTGGTCAGTTCGCCAACGTTAAGAGCGATCACAAACCATTCCAGGGCGTGCGCAAGGAGAAGTAATCAATCCATAACCACGGTCAACTGTGTCGTGCCACCACCACCGCCCATACGACCAGGCTCAGGGCAGGCATTCCATCCGCCTGCTGGCCTACGATTATTCGGGCGAGGGCGCGTACCCAGCAGTATATTACCTAACCCTGCCCTTCCCCGCAGGGAAGGGTAGGCACTAAGCCCCTTCCCTTGTGGGGAAGGGGCTGGGGTTAGGTCCAATACT
>DDXR01000080.1:21202-81137 GCA_002347565.1 bacterium UBP2_UBA2255
CTGAAGCTGGCAAAATGGATGCGGAGCCACATGACCTTCGCGGAACGATGCTTCTGGAATGCTGTGAAAACCGATAGGTTCTTGGGTCTGCATTTCCGTCGTCAGCAGGTCATCCATGGTTTCATTGCGGACTTCTACTGCGAGGAAATAAACCTGGTGGTCGAGATAGACGGTGGTGTACACGAACAGCAAAAGGACTATGACAGACTGCGGGATTGCATCATCAACCAGCATGGCATCAAAGTCATTCGTTTTCCCAATGAGGATGTCATCAACCATGGCGAGCGAGTGATGGAGAGGTTGAAGGATGAAGCCGGGGTATAACCTCTGGTCTGACCTAACCCCTGCCCCTTCCCCATATGGAAGGGGTTCTTGTTGTCCCTTCCCTTGCGGGGAAGGGATTAGGGTTAGGTCAAAAACTTCCCATGGAAAGGGATTCAAACTGTCCCTTCCCTTGTGGGGAAGGGGTTGGGGTTAGGTCAAAAACTTCCCATGGAAAGGGATTCAAACTTTCCCTTCCCTTGTGGGGAAGGGATTAGGGTTAGGTCCAAAACTGTCCCATAGGAAAGGGGTTTTTCTTATATGGATTGACAGGGCGCGTGTTTCGTGTTATCATAAACCATTATGAAAGTGCTGGTTATCGGCTCCGGCGGCCGCGAGCATGCGCTGGTCTGGAAACTGGCGCAGAGCCCGTCCGTCAGAAAGATCTACTGCGCGCCCGGCAATCCCGGCATCGCCCGGCAGGCCGAGTGCGTCGACATCGCCGCCGGCGAGCTGGCGCGGCTGCGGGACTTCGCATTGGCCAGCGCGGTCGATCTGACCGTGGTGGGCCCGGACGACTGCCTGGCGGCCGGTGTGGTCGACCTGTTCCGCGAAGCCGGGCTGCGCATCTTCGGGCCGACCAGGGCCGCCGCCCGGATCGAATCCTCGAAGTCGTTCGCCAAGTTGCTGATGCGGGACGCCGGCATCCCGACCGCGGCCTTCCGTACGTTCACCGATCACGACGCCGCCAGGGCGTACGCGGTTTCGCACGAGTATCCCCTGGTGATCAAGGCCAGCGGGCTGGCGCTGGGCAAGGGTGTTGTTATTTGTCGTGACGCCGGCCAAGCCGAGCAGGCGCTGCGGGCGGCGCTGGTCGATCGGGTGTTCGGCGAGGCCGGCAGCGAGGTGATCGTCGAGGAATTCCTCGACGGCCCCGAGGTCTCGGTCCATGCGTTCTGCGATGGGAAAACAGCGAAACTGTTCCCGCCCGCCCAGGACCACAAGCGGCTCTGCGATGGCGACGACGGGCCCAACACCGGCGGCATGGGCACCTGCGCGCCGGCACCCCCGTTGACACCGCGGATGATGGAGGAGATCAGGGAAACAGTCGTCCTGCCGGCGCTGCGGGCCCTGGCCGCTCGGGGGTCACCGTTCACGGGCTGTCTGTACCCAGGGCTGATCCGTACGGGATCAGGCTTCAAGGTGCTCGAGTTCAACGCACGGTTCGGCGATCCCGAGGCCCAGAGCTACCTGCGCCTGTTGGAATCCGACCTGGCGCAGGTCCTGCTGTCATGCACCGAGGGACGGCTCGACGGGACGGCGGTGTCGTGGTCCGGCCGCTCCGCGGCTTGCGTGATCGCGGCCTCGGCCGGATACCCCGGTCCGTATCGGAAAGGACTCGAGATCGACGGCATCGAACAGGCCGAATCGCGGGAGGGGGTCGTGGTTTTTCAAGCCGGAACCGCGGCGCGCGAAGGCGCCATCGTCACCTCGGGGGGGCGGGTACTGGGCGTCACCGCAACCGGCTGCGACCTCAGGGCAGCCGTCGACGCGTGTTACGGGGCGCTGGGTTCGATCAGTTTCGACGGAATGACTTTCCGGCGGGATATCGGCGCGAGGGCGATGGCATGAAGCGGATGGCGGGAAAACCGGCGGCCCGGCGGCGCCAGCCCCGGCCTGCACCCGGATCGCCGGGGCGCGCCGCCGGGGAAGACCGGCTCCGGTCGTCTCGGGAACTGGCCGATGCCCGGCGCCAGCTGGAACGGGCAGGCCGGGAACTGCGGTCGGCCAGGGAGCTGATCCGGCGTCAGTTCGATGAGCTGCGCCGCCGCCAGGACCGGCTATCGGAAAGCGAGCGGCATTACCGCTGCCTGGTGGAGCAGTCGCCCATCGGGATCATCGTGCACAGCCGGGGCAGGGTGCTGTACGCCAACCCGGCGGCCTCGGCCATGGCCGGCCTCGGCGATGCTCGCAGCATGGCCGGACGCACCATCGCCGGTCTGATCCATCCCGGCGACCGCCGGCGGGCCGCCGACCGGATGCGGAAGTCGCTGCGCGACCTCGTGCCGGCCCCGTCCGAAGGGATGCGCCTGCTGGACCGGAACGGCGCGGTCCGCCACGTCGAGGTCGTTTCATTCCCGCTGACGTTCCGCGGGAGGCCGTCGGTCCAGACGATGATCAGCGACCTGACCGGGCAGCGGGAATCGGAAGCCGAGCTGCGGCAGAGCGAAGCCAAGTACCGCGCCCTTGCTGAGAATTCGCCCGACATGATCTTCACGATCAGCCGCCGCGGCGTGGTGGAGTACGTCAACGAGCGCGGGGCCCGGTCCCTGGGACGCCCGGCCGCGAAGATCGTCGGCCAGAAGATGGCCCAGCTGTTCCCGCCCGAAATAGCCAGGCGCCAGTGGGCTAGCCTGCGCAAGGTGTTCGCCGCCGGCCGGCCGCTGTACGTCGAGAACCGGACGCCGTTTCGCGGCGCCCTGCGCCAGCTCGACACCTGGCTGGTGCCGGTGCGCGACGGGCGGGGCGGAGTTTGCCAGGTGACAGGCATCTCGCGCGACACCACCGACCGCCGGACGGCCGAGGCCCGGCTACGGGAAAGCCAGGCGTTGTTCCAGACGCTGGCGCGGATCTCACCGGTCGGCATCTTCCGCACCGATGCCGCCGGCTCGACCACCTACGTCAATCCCCGCTGGTGCCAGATCAGCGGGCTGGCGGCCGAACGGGCCGTGGGCAGCGGCTGGCTGGCCGCCGTCCATCCCGAAGACCGCACCCGGGTGACGGACGGGTGGGCGGCGGCGGTGGCCGCGGACACCTCCGAGACGGTCGAGTACCGTTTCCAGCGCCCGGACGGATCGACGGCCTGGGTGCTGGGCCAGGCGGTGCCGGAGCGGGACGATCGTGGCGAGATCACCGGGTACGTCGGCACCATCACCGACATCTCCGCGCAGAAGCAGACCGAGGCGCGGCTGCGGGAATCGGAGCTGAAGCACCGCACGCTGCTCTCGGGCATGAACGAGGCGCTGATGCAGGTCGACAACCGGGACATCGTGCAGTACGTCAACCACCAGTTCGTCTGCCTGCTGGGGTACGACCAACGAGACGTGCTCGGCAAGGTCGGACACCGGCTGCTCTTTCCGCCGGAGCAACAGCCGTTGATCCGGAAGAAAAACCGAGCCCGGCTTGCGCGGGTCGCCGACAGCTACCAGACAGTGATGCGCCGCAAGGACGGCAGCGACATCCGGGTCCAGATCAGCGGATCGCCGCTGATCGACGCCAACGATCAAGTCGTGGGATCGATCGGCATCATCACGGACATCTCGCAGCAGAAGCGGGCCGAGCAGGAACTGCAGGAAAGCAACCTCCGCCACCGGCTGCTCGCGAAGATCATCAACTCGTACGCCTACTCCTACCGGGTGCAACCCGACCGGACGCTGGAACTTGAGTGGTCGATGGACTCGGAACCGGCGACCGGCTACACCGTCGCTGAGCTGAAGGAACTGGGCGGGCTCCGCCAGCTGATCCACCATGACGACCGCGACCGCCACCGGGAAGATCTGTCCCAGGTCGTGGCCGGCCACTCCGTCACCACCGAATTCCGGATCGCGGCCAAGCACGGCGGTATCGTCTGGCTGCGGTCGTACAACAGTCCGGTGTGGGACGGCGCCGGCACGTGCGTGGTGCAGATACAGGGGGCCTCCCAGAACATCACCAGCGAGAAGCGCGCCGAGGAGGCGTTGGCGGCGTCGGAGGAGAATTACCGCCAGGTCTTCGAGGGCGTGGCCGAGGGCATCTACCGGACATCGGTCGACGGCCGGGTGCTGCTGGCCAACCCGGCGCTGGTGCGGATGCTGGGCTACGGCTCGCTGGAAGAGCTGGCGGCCATCGACCTGGAGCGCGACGGCTATGTTGAGGCCGAAAGCAGGCGCCGTTTCCGCCAGCTGCTGGAGCGTGACGGCGAGGTCGCCGGCTACCAGTCCCAGTGGCGCCGCAAGGACGGGACGGTGATCACCATCAGCGAAAGCGCCCGCGTCGTCAAGGACGCCGACGGTTCCGCCAAGTATTTCGAGGGGACCGTTGAGGACATCACCGAGCATGTCAAGGCCGACCTGGCGCTGCTGGACGAGAAGAACAAGATGTCCCAGCTGTTCGAGGTCAGCCTGTCCGTGGCCCGGGCGGGCAGCATCCAGGAGCAGCTCCACCTGACGATGAGGGGCCTGGACGACCTCCGCCTGTTCCGGCGCATGGTGCTGGTGATCAAGGACAACGATGGCCGGAATGCCAGCCTGGCCCAGGTCGGGATGACGGAACAGGAGGTCGAGATGATCCGGAACGCGCCGCCGTCCTCCGAGCGTGACCGGTCCGCCATCCTCAAACCGCAATACCGGATCAGCAACTCGTACTTCATACCCCACGATGACCGCGAGGTGCGACGGCACTTTCCCCTGCAGATCGCCGTCCGGGACCATGTGCCGGGTGAATGGGACGCCAACGACAATCTGATCGTCCCGATGGCCGTCAAGGGCAGGATGATCGGCTATCTGTCGGCCGACGAGCCGGCCGATGGCAGGATCCCGACGCTCGAGACCGTGCGCCTGCTGGAGCTGTACGCCAACCAGGCCGCCATATCGGTCGAGAACATGCGCTTGTACCAGGACCTGGAGCGTAGCTACTACGACACCCTCAAGGCGTTCGTCGCGGCCATGGAGGCCAAGGATCCCTACACCAAGGGCCATTCGGAGAACGTCCGCCGCTACGCGCTCAAGCTGGCGCGTCACCTCAATCTGCCCGACGACCGTATCCGGCTGATCGACTTCAGCTCCCTGCTGCACGACATCGGCAAGATGGGCATCAAGGAGGACATCCTTTCAAAGCCGACGGCGCTGTCGGACCGCGAATACGAGGAGGTAAAGCAGCACCCGCTGATCGGCAGCCTGATGGTGTCGGCCATCGAGAACCTCAGCCTGACCGGGCCGATCATCAAGGCGCACCATGAGTACTACGACGGCAGCGGCTACCCGGTCGGCATCAGGGGCGAACAGATCCCCATCGAATCGCGCATCATCTCCGTGGCCGATGCCTTCGAGGCCATGACATCGGACCGGCCATACCGCCGGGCCTTCGGTCATCGGGAAGCCCTGCAACGCCTGGAGCTGGCGTCGGGAACGCAGTTCGACCGTGAGGTCGTCAGCGCCTTCATCGAGCTGGCGCTGCGGGAGGAGGGCGGCGATGGCAGTGAATAGCCGGGGTCCGCGGCGGTCACGCGCCGGGAACACAGACCTGTCCCTGTGGGCGGCCGGCGACGACGGCGAGCGGGCAGCGCAGGTGGCGGTCGACCAGACCGCGGCCCGGTTCACCTGCGGGTCGGTGGCGCTGGTCGACCTCAATCCCGGGGCCGAGCCGGTGCGGCACCATTTCGGGTTGCCGGAACGGTTCCTGAAGGCCCGCGCCGCGCTGCAGCCGGGCGCGGCGCGGCGCATCCCTTCAGGATTGAGGGTCACCCGCGCCGCAGGAGCCAGCGCCGATGCCCGCCGGCTGCTGCGGCCGTTCGGATATCTGGCCAGCATCGTTCTCCCCATCAGGGCCGATGGTCCGGGGTCGCGCCCGTCGCATCTGTTGGAGCTGTACTTCTCCAGCCCGCGCGATATCGACCAGCCGCTGCGGCGCGATCTGTCACAATGGGGACGCGACGTGGCGGCGGCGCTGGCGGCCTGCGCCCGGCAGCAGCGCCTGCTGCGCGAGAACAGAGAGCTGGCGGCCCTGGCCCGGGTCAGCGGGACGGTGGCCTCCAGCCTCGATCCGGAGCGGGTGTTCGAGGCGATCCGCACCCAGTTGGCGCAACTGGCGAATTCGCGCAACATGCTGCTGGCCTTGGCCGAGCCGGAGCGGCGGCGCTTCCGGGTCATCTTCGAGTACGAGCACGGCAAGCACGCCGCCCAATCGTTCTTCCCAATGGACCGGGGTCTGGCGGCGGTCATCTGGAGGACCAAACGGACGATCGTCACGGGGGATTACCTGTCGGAATGCCGTCGGCGCCGGGTGCGACCCGCCGGGACACCGGCCCGGGCTTGGCTGGGAGTGCCGCTGCTCCACCGCGGCGACTGCCTGGGCGTGCTGCTGGTTTGGGAATACGCCCGCGGCGAGCGGTTTGTCCCGTCCGGGATCCGGATGATCAGGCATCTGGCCGATCAGGCGGCCGCTGCGATCGCCAACGCCCGCAACCACCAGAACGACCGGCAGCGCCTGGCGGAGATCTCCGCCATCAACAGCATCACCCGGGCGATCGCCCGGGTGATGGATCTGGACGCCCTGTGGCCGCTGCTCCACGAGCAGGTGGGACGGCTGATGGATGCGGCGAACTTCTACGTCGCGCTGTATCATCACGACCGGCGGCTGCTGGAATTCGCCTACGACGTCCAGCAGGGGGTCCGCCGCCCCAGTGAAACCACACAGCTGCGCCGCGGGCTGACCGAGCATGTCATCAGGACCAAGCGGCCGCTGCTGATCCGGCACCGCGGCCAGAAGGTGGCGGGCAACGGATTCGCGTCGATCGGCAAGCCGGCCCAGAGCTGGCTGGGCGTCCCCATCGCGGCCAAGGGCGCCGTCCTGGGTGTCATCGCCATCCAGCACTATCAGATTCCGGATCGGTACACTGAGCGCGACCGGGAGCTGCTGGAGACCATCGCCGGCCAGGTGGCGGTCGCGATCGAGAACGCGCGGCTCTACGGTGCGGCCCGCGTCCGCGCAGCCCAGATGTCCGCGTTCAACCGGGTGAACCAGGCCGCGGTCGCGGGATTGAACCGGGACCAGGTGCTGAAGCTGATCCTGGAGATCATCAAGGCGGAGCTGGGATACCTCAACTGCGCGGTCCTGCTGCCCGATGAATCGGGGACCGTCCTGCGAATCAGGCAGGCGTTCGGCTATCCCCGGCGGGTCCTCAGCACCATCCGTCTGAAGATCGGCCGCGACGGCATCACCGGAAGGGCGGCGTTTCTGAAGCGGACGATTTACGCGCCTGATGTGCGGAAACATCCGGGATACATCCGGGCCTCGGCCCAGTGCCGGTCGGAGCTGGCGATCCCGCTGCTGGCCTCGGGGGCGATCGTCGGCGTGCTGGACATCGAAAGCGACCGCGTCGACGGATTTCACCGGGATGACATCCGGTTGCTGGAGAATTTCGCCCGACAGGCGTCACAGGTGATCGAAAAGGTCAACCTGGAGGGGCTGACCCGGCGGCGGATCAGCGAGCTTTCGACGCTGTTCGATATTTTCCAGAGCATCACCTATAGCGCCGATTACGCTTCGCTGGCGGAGCAGATCGCCGGCAAAATAGCCCAGGCGCTCGGTTCCAGGAAGTGCTTGATCGCGCTGTACGACCAGGCGGGCCAGCGCATCTCGGGCCTCACCTATGTATCGTCCGCGCCTCTGTCGCCCCGCCAGAGGAAGCTGTATGGCTCAGCCGCCGCCATGGCGTCGCAGTTCCGTTTCAGCCTGCGCCAGGGGGGCATCGCCGCCAGGGTCATCCGCTCGGATGCGCCCTACTGCACCAACGACGCCAGGCACGACCGCTACATCCTGAAACAGCAGGCGCGGGCGTTCGACATCGCCAAGCTGATGGTCGTGCCGATGTCCTCGCGGGGCAAGGTGCTGGGCCTGCTGTACGCCGCGGACCCCGCCGACGGGCGGGATTACGGTGAGGAAGACATGCGCCTGGGAAAGGCGCTGGCGGGCCAGGCGGCGCTGATCATCGACAACGCGCGCCTGTACCACGAGATGGGACAGGGGCTGAAGCAGGTCACCACCCTCTACCAGATGAGCCAGGCGATCACCCAGGCAACGTCCCTGGGCGAGGTGCTGGCGCTGGCGATCCGCGTGGTCGGGCAGCTGGTCCCCGCCGATTACCTGTCGATCATGCTGTGGGACCGGCCGGGCGGGTCGCTGGTGATCAAGGCGTCGCACGGACTGGATGAGGCGACAGTCCGGGACGCCGTCTTCCGGCCAGGCCAGGGCCTGGCCGGCTGGGTGGCGCAGCACGGCCAGCCGGTGATCAGCGACGACGTCCGCAGCGACCCGCGTTTCAGGTCCATCGGGCAGTCGGAGCGCATCGGTCCAGCCATCTCCGTTCCGCTGCTGTCGGGGGAGACCGTGCTGGGCGTGCTCAATCTGGACAGCCGGCCCGGCACGGGACGGGCGTTCACCCAGGAGCACCTGCAGCTGGCGGCGACCCTGGGCGGGACCATCGCCCTGGCCGTCGAGCGGGCCCAGCTGGTGGCGTCGCTTGACAGCCGCATATCGATCCAGAACGCGCTGATGGCGGTCGGCACCCTGCTGCAATCCTCCCTGGATTCCAAAACGGTGCTGGAACGGATCTCCAGCGAGATCGAGAAGCTGCTCCCGTTCCTGGCACTGGCGGTCTATGCCGTGGACTGGGACAAGCGCCTGATGCGGCCGATCATCGCCCGGGGGCCGTTCGAGCAGGAAATGCTTGACGACCTCCCATTCTCCATCGATTCCGGCATCACCGGGTCCATCGCCCGCAGCGGCATCGCCGAGATCGTCAACGACACCAACAACGATCCCCGGGCGGTCCATATCGAGGGCACCAGCGACGACAGCCAGAACATGATGACCGTCCCGTTCGTGGTCCAGGGCCGGGCGGTGGCGGTGCTGTCGCTATGGCGTGATCTCGGGCACCGGTTCGAATCAGCCGAGCTCGAGGTGGCGTCGCTGTTCGCCAACCAGGCGGCGGTGGCGCTCAACAACGCCCGACTGTTCGAGGAGATCCGCAACAACGAGCAGGAGGTGGCCGACACCAACAGCCGTCTCAACCTGGCGCTCAAGCGCCAGATCGAGGTCAACACGGAGCTTTCCACGCTGCAGTACCTGTCCAGCACCATCCTGTCATCGCTCAAGCTGGAGGAGATCCTGTCGGTGATCGTCGAGGGAATCCGTTCCAGCCTGGGGTTCGACTCGGTGCTGATCAGCATGGTCGATCCCAGCGGCCAGCACCTCGAGCACAAGGCGGCCTCCGGCATCCCTCCCGAGGAATACGAAGCGGTGATGCGGGAACGGCCTGGCCTGCAGGAATACCTGCCGCTGATGCAGCCGGAGTGCCGGATCAGCAATTCCTACTACTGGTCACGGACCGCCGATCCGGCGCCGGCCGAGGCGTTCCGGCCGCCGGGCGGCAACAGCTTCGCCCGGAGCTGGCACCCGGAGGACAGGCTGCTGATCCCGCTCCACTCCAAGGACAAGGAGCTGCTGGCCATCATCCAGGTGGCGAAGCCCCTCAACGACGCTTTCCCTGACAAGAAGAAGGTCAGGTCACTGGAGGCGTTTGCCAACACCGCCGTCCTGGCGATCGAGAACGCCACCCTCTACCAGCAGGCCCAGAGCAGGATCAACGAGCTGTCGCTGCTGTACGACATTGGGATCGTGGTCACCTCGGTGCTGGAGACCCAGCGGCTGCTGGACAGCGTGGTGCGGGTGATCCGCGACAAGCTCCAGTATCTCAAGGTCGCCCTGTTCATGGTGGCGGCCCAGACCAGGGGGATCTACACCGGCAGCCAGATCGGCTACGGCGAGGAATTGAACCTGGCGTACCTGAGCGTGGGCGGCAACAGCCTGGTGGGGCAGGTGGCCGAGCGGGGCGAGCCGATGGTGATCAACGACGCCAGGGTCGACGGCCAGTACCCGGTGATTGACGAGCGCATCCGGTCGGCGATCGCCGTGCCGATCAGGAGGGAGGGGAAGTGCATCGGCGTCCTGAGCATCGAGGACGTTCGCCCCAACGCCTTCAGCGATTCCGACGTCAAGCTGCTGTCGACCCTGGCCTCGCAGGTGGCGGTGGCCCTGGACAACGCCCGGCTGTACGAGGAGGCCAAGCGGCAGATATCCGAGCTGACGGTGCTGCACGACGTCGGCACGACGGTGGGATCGACGCTGAAGGTCGAGTCCCTGCTGTCCCAGGTGTGCCAGATCCTGCAGGAGACGTTCCGCTTTCCGAAGATCGGCGTGCTGCTGGCGGACCCGGCGCGTTCCGAACTGGAGCTGGTCGCCAGCCGCGGTTATCCCGGCACCAGCGGCCAGACCGGCCGGCGGCTGCGCATCGGGCACGAAGGGGTCACGGGTATGGTGGCCGCCACCGGGGAGCCGATCATCATCGACGACGTGACCAAGAGCAGCCACTACATCAGCATCGACGGCAACACCAGGTCCGAGATCGCGGTCCCGCTCAAGCTGGCGGGCCAGGTGATCGGCGTGATCAATGTCGAAAGCGACCATCTGGGCGCCTTCGGCAGCCTGGACCTGCGCCTGCTGTCGACCCTGGCATCGCAGGTGGCCGTGGCGGTGGAGAACGCCCGCCTCTACGAGCAGACCGAGCAGCTGGCGGTGACCGACGGCCTGACCGGAATCTACAACCATCGCTATTTCCAGGACTTCATCGAGCGCGAGCTGAACCGGGCCAAGCGCTACCGGCACGCCCTCAGCCTGGTGATGCTGGACATCGACCTGTTCAAGGGCGTCAACGACGCCCACGGCCACCCGGCCGGCGACCGCGTGCTGCAGCAGGTGGCGGGCGTGCTGCGCAAGCAGGCCCGGGACGTCGACCTGGTGGCCCGCTACGGCGGCGAGGAATTCATGGTGGTGCTGCCTGAGACCCGCAAGCGTGAGGCGGTCAACATCGCCAACAGGATCAGGGTGCAGATCCGCGACATCACGTTCAAGGACGAGCATGGCCGCGACCTGGAGCGGATCACGGTGAGCCTGGGCGTGGCCAGCTTCCCCGAGGACGGTGCTGACAAGAACCTGCTGATCGACTACGTCGACAAGGCGCTGTACCGCGCCAAGGCGGCCGGCCGCGACCAGGTGAGCTCATGAGGGTGTGCCGATGAACCGCACCGACCGGCACCACCACCGCTGGTCCCGGGTGTGGACGGCCTACGTTTTCATCGGCGCGGTGCTGCTGGTGGCGGCGTCCCTGTTGTACACCGTCAACCTGGTGCGGCGGCTGGAGCAGGAGCCGCAGATCATGTCGCGGCTGTTCGCGCGGTACTGCATGACCGCTGCCATGCCCGAGACCGCCGGCGGCTCGCCCGAGACCGAGATCATATTCGAGGAGGTGATCCGCAAGATCAACTTCCCGGTGATCGTCACCGACATCCGGGGCGTGCCGCTGGCCTGGAAGGGGATCGGGGTCGAGCCCGCCGCCCTGTCTGCCGAGGAGGAACGGCTCTGGGACAGCCTGGCGCCGGGCCACCCGCTGTACCCGGTCAAGGACGCCCTGCGGAGCCTGGACGGCGACAATCAGCCCATCGCGATGATGCTGGGCCCGGACTCGGCCGTCGTCGGGTACGTCCACTACGGCAATCCTCCCATCATTCGGGAGCTGCGGTACGTGCCCCTGATCCAGATCGGCATGATCGCCCTGTTCGTGTGGATCGGGTTCATCGGTTTCCGGGCCATCCGCATGAAGGAGGAACGGGCGGTGTGGGTGGGCCTGGCCAAGGAGGCGGCCCATCAGCTGGGAACGCCGGCGTCGTCGCTGCTGGGTTGGCTGGCCCTGCTGAAGGAGGGCGCCCGGCAGCCCGCGGACGTCATCCCGGAGATGGAAGGAGATCTGGCCCACATCGGGAAGGTGCTGGGGCGCTTCAACCAGATCGGTTCGGCCATCCGCCGCGAGCCCCAGCCGCTGCGGACGGTGCTGGAGGAGGCGGTGGGCTACTTCGAGCACCGGCTGCCGACACTGGGAAAGCAGGTCGCCTTCGCCAGGGACTACGGCGAAGACTGCATGGTGGACGTCAACCGGGACCTGATGATCTGGGCGTTCGAGAATCTGATCAAGAACGCCATGGACGCCATCGACCACGACCGCGGCGCGATCACGGTGCGCACCCGGACGCAGAAGCGGACGGTCGAGATCTCGTTCGATGACAACGGCCGGGGCATCGAGGCCAGGCACCAGCGGCGCGTGTTCACCGCAGGTTTCACCACCAAGGCGGTCGGCTGGGGGCTGGGTCTGTCGCTGGTGCGGCGGATCGTCCACGACTATCACGGCGGGCGGGTGCGGCTGGCCTGGAGCCGGCCGGGCGACGGTTCATCGTTCGTGATCGTCCTGCCGCTGGCGAGGTGAGCGCCCGTCCCTGGGCGGGCGCCGGCTGCGAATGATATCCCGGCGGATCCGCCGCCTGATCCCCGGCCGGAAGGGGAAGAATCCAAACGAGGGCATGACGACGCGATGACCGACACGCACCGCATCCTGTGGGTTGACGACGAGATCGAGCTGCTGCGCTCCCAGATCATCTTTCTTGAAAACAAGGGGTACGCCGTCAGCGTGGCCGCCTCGGGCGAGGAGGCGCTGGCCGTGATCCGCAGGGAGCCGATCGACCTGGTCCTGCTGGACGAGATGATGCCGGGCCTGGACGGCCTGGCCACCCTGTCCGAGATCCGCAAGATCAGGCCGGAAATGCCGGTGGTGATGGCCACCAAGAGCGAGAAGGAGGAGCTGATCAGCGAGGCCCTGGGACAGCGGATAGACGATTTCCTGCTGAAACCGCTGAACCCGGCCCAGGTGCTGGCCTCGTGCCGCCGGGTGCTGGACGGGCGGGCCCTGGCGGAGGACGGCACCGTTCGCGGGTACGCGGCTGCGGCGGCGGAGTTCCGCAGCCTGGACCTTGCGGCGCTGGACTGGCGCGGCTGGATTGGCCACTACCGCTCGCTGCTTACCTGGGAACTGTCGCTGTCGGAACTGCGGGACGACGGCATGCTGGCCAGCCACGATGCCGCCAAGGAAGAGGCCGACCGCGAGTTCTGCAGGTTCGTGGAGCGGGAGTACCCCGGCTGGCTCCACGGCAAGCAGCGGCCGGTGCTGTCGGTCGACATCGTCGACCGCTACATGGGGCCGGCGGTGAGGACGGGAACGCCAATCCTGTTCGTGCTGCTGGACTGCCTGCGGCTGGACCAGTGGCTGGCCATCGAGCCGGTCATCCGCACCGCCTTCGAGATCGAGACGGACCACTACTACTCGATCCTGCCCACGGCCACGCCCTACGCCCGCAACGCGATCTTCAGCGGCTTGTTCCCGGCCCAGATTGCCCGTCACCACCCCGGGCTGTGGGAGAAGAGCGACGTCCCCGGCGAGACCAGCCGCAACCGGCACGAGCAGCAGCTGCTGACGCAGCAGTTCGCCCGGCTGCGCCTGCCGG
Organism: bacterium UBP2_UBA2255; assembly: GCA_002347565.1. Lineage (GTDB taxonomy): Bacteria > Edwardsbacteria > AC1 > AC1 > EtOH8 > UBA2255. The sequence goes on from DDXR01000080.1 coordinate 34,669, forward strand.
CCAGCCCCGAACCTCGTTACGTCAAGATCAGCACCATCGACGAGGGGCGCGAGTTCCGGCGGGCGTTCTCATCAATGGCTGCGGTCCCGGCGGTGGCGCTGGTGGTGAACTTCATGGACATCCTGGTGCATTTCCGGGCCGAGTCGCCGGTGCTGCAGGAGATCGCGCCGGACGCCAGGGCGTTCCGGGAGCTGACGCGCACCTGGTTCGCGGGATCGGACATCTGGCACGCCATGCAGACCGCCGCCGCCCAGGGGAGGACGGTGGTGGTCACCACCGATCATGGGTCGATCCGCGGCCGCCGGGCCGCGGTAATGAAGGCCGGCAAGGACACCTCGGCCAACCTGCGCTACAAGTCCGGCTCCAATATCGGAGGCGACCAGCGGCAGACCATGCTGATCAAGAACCCTGCCGACTACCAGCTGCCCGAGGAGTACAAGGGGCAGCAGTACCTGATCGCCAAGGAGGACTTCTACCTGGTGTACCCCACCAAGGCCGAGGAGTACCGGCGGCGCTACGAGGGCACGTTCCAGCACGGCGGGATCAGCATGGAGGAGATGATCCTGCCGGTGGCGGTGATGACGCCGAAATAGGGAAGAGGGGCGAGATGCGACATCGCGGATCTAGGGCATGAGCAATATTGATCACGTGCAAGGCGACGTCTACCGCCTGCTGCAGCAGCATCTCGACCGGCAGGCCGTTGGGTTCCCCGCGAGTCCAACCGAGGCCGATGTAACGTTCCTCGCCACGCTGTTCACGCCCGATGAGGCGCGGGTGGCCCTCAGTCTCTCGTACCGGCCGATGCCGCAGGACCAGGTCAACGCGGCCGCGGCGCAGGAGTTTTCGGCCGAGCAGACCGCCGCCTTGCTGGAGAGCGCGTTCCGGAAGGGCGCGATCGGCTGGAAGCTCAAGGACGGGGTGCCGCACTGGCATGTGATGCCGGTGGTGATCGGCATGTACGAGGCGCAGGACGGCGAACCGACGCGCGAGTTCCTCGCCGCGGCCGGGGCGTACATGCAGAACAGGGCCTATGGCAGGTCGTTGGCGTCGACCAGGCCCTCGCAGATGCGGACCATCCCGATCGGGAAGAGCATCGCCGCGGAACACCATGTCGCGACCTACGACGAGATCCGCTCGCTGGTCAGGGCTTCCAGGGGGCCGTTTGTGATCATGCCGTGCATCTGCCGCGAGGAGATGCGGATCGAGGGGAAACACTGCACGCAGACCACGCGGTTCGAGACCTGCCTCGCCATGGGCGACATGGCCTCGATGGTCCGGCGGCGCAGCCATGGGCGCGAGATAACGGCCGACGAGGCGCTCGTCATCCTCCAGCAGAACGAGGACGACGGGCTGGTGCTGCAGCCCGCCAATGCGCGGCATCCGGAATTCGTGTGCTCCTGCTGCGGATGCTGCTGCGGCATGCTGGGGCTCCAGAAAAGGCTGCCGAAACCGGTCGAATTCTGGACGACGAACTACTACGCGTCGGTCGATGCCGATCTCTGCACCGGTTGCGGCGCGTGCCTGAAGCGCTGTCATGTGAACGCGGTCACGCTCCCGGAGGCCAACCGTACAGCGCATGTCAACCTGGACCGGTGCATCGGCTGCGGACTGTGCGTACCAACGTGCCCGAAAAAGGCGATGTCGCTGATCAGGAAGGACCCGGGAACCGTCCCACCCAACGACGAAGAGGAACTGTACGATACCATCATGGCCAACCGGCGGTAGGTGCGGTGCCGGCATGGAGGAGATGATTATGCCGGCGACCGTAATGAAGACGAGATGTACAAGCCCATACTTGTCGGTGATACCGTTAACACATAGAGAGGAAAACCAGTGAAATTACAATGGATGTTTAGCATCGACCGGTCGTTAAATTACGGACGGCACCATATACGAAAATGGTACAAGATGATCCAAAAAGCAAAGATGGATGATGTCCTTGATATCGGGGCGGGATATGGCAGTGACTTGCTGCTTGCCCGTGAAGTAAAGCCAGATGTAAGGCTGCATGCCATAGAAATATCGCCGGAGTATCAGAATGTTTTGAAGCAACAGGATATCACCGTGTATCCAATAGATATCGAACATCAGTCGATACCCCTTCCTAATGAATCAATGGACGTCATCGTGGCGAACATGATTCTCGAACACATAAAGGAAGTGTTCTGGGTGTTCCATGAGATATCGCGCGTCCTTCGAATGGGTGGGCATCTGATCATCGGAGTGCCGAACCTGGCATCATTACACAATCGCCTGTTATTATTATTTGGGAAGCAGCCATCATGCATCCAGAATTATACTGCGCATGTTAGGGGGTATACGAAAGGCGACTTGCTGAAGCTTTTGTCGTTGTGTTACCCAGACGGATACGCTTTAACCAGATCAGGCGGCGGCAATTTCTACCCATTCCCACCGGGGTTGGCAAAACCACTTGCTACGGTATTCCCGAATCACGCATGGGGTATTACCCTCTTGATGCGTAAGCAAAAGAATTATACGGGTGACTTTTTGCGGTATCCACGGGAAAAACACCTGGATTCAGTGTTCTATAGTGCTGGCCAATGATCATTCAGAACTGTGGAGTGACTTGGTCCTTAGGCATTCTGTATTCTTGTGAAATGATATTCGTGAAAGTAAAGTATGAGCAAGATCCACATGCAACACGCCGACCGCGAGGTCACCGATCCCGCGGTCGTTGACGGAATACTGAGGACCGGAAAGTACATGGCCGTGGCCATGTGCGACCAGGACCAGCCCTACGTCGTGGTCCTCAGCTGCGGCTATGACGAGGCGGGGAAGTGCTTCTACTTCCACTGCGCCAAGAAAGGCCGCAAGACGGACATCATCCAAAAGAACCCGCGAGTCTGCGGCAGCATCGTCGAGGACCACGGCTACGTCAAGGGCGACTGCTCGCACAACTACCGCTCGGCCGTGGTGTGGGGAACGATGACGATGGTCGAGGACCTGGCCGGGAAGAAGCACGCCCTCGACGTCCTGCTGCGGCAGCTGGAGGGGGATCCCGAGGTCGTCCGTCCGCAGTTCGTCAAGGACGAGCGGGCGGTGGCCGGCGTGGGCATCCTCAAGCTGGCGATCGAGCACGTCGACTGCAAGGGGAACATATGAGCTGCGTACGGCGCACTGCGTGCGCCAGGGGATGGACATCCATCCTGCTGGCCCTGCTGGTCCCGTTCGCGGCCTGCGCCCTGCGGAGCAAGGGCAACCGTGTCCCGTTCACGGTCCACCGCGACGTCGCGCTCGTCACCGTCCGGGTCGGGCACGTCGAGATCCCCCGCATCAAGCTCGACACCGGGATGCCGTACGACGGCCTGCTGGTCTACAACCCGGCCTACCGCGATTCGCTCGACCTGACAAAGGCGGTCCGGGCGAGGATCGGCGGCGCCGGCAGCGGGGAGGCGTCGGCGGCACTGCTGCTCGATTCCGCCGGGTTCCGGATCGGCCCGGTGGCGATGGCGGGCCAGCGGGTGATCCTGCTGGGCAACGACGCGTTCAAGGGATCACCGACCAACGGGGTCGTCGGCTACTCCCTGTTCGGGCACTACGTGACCGAACTGGACTACGATGCGGGGGTGATGACGCTGCACGGTCCCGGGGCCTTCGTGCCCGACGGCGGCTGGCGGAAGGTGCCGCTCTCCTTCAAGGGCAACGATATCCCCTGGATCGACATCGCGGTCGCGGTCGACAGCGGTCCGGCGGTCACGCTGGCGGCATACATCGACCTGGCATCGCGCGAGGCCGTCGAGGTGCTGGTGCGGCCAGGAATGAAGGTCGCCGTACCCCAGGGGTCCGGCGAACAGACCCTGGGGACCGGTTTGAGCGGCGATATCAAGGGATCGAGGGGGCGGGTGGCGGCACTGGCCGTCGGCGGGCTGGAACTGAAGGACGTCAGCGCCGTCTTCGCTCCGGCCGCAGTGCGATCCAAGCAGGAAGGGGCCGATGCGGTCATCGGCAGCGCTGCCCTGCGCCGCTTCAACCTGGTATTCGATTATTCCGGACATGCTTTGTACATCAAGCCGAACGCGCATTTCCATGAACCGTTCGACTAGCGGTCCAGACGCCTTCCCGGCAGCGCGGCCGGGCCGGACGACCGTGCCGGCAGGCAGGGGCGGATACCAGTGATCACCAAATCACCCGAGGAGACCCAAGCCCTGGGCCGACGGCTGTCGGCCTTTCTTGCGGCGGGCGACACGGTCTGCCTGTGGGGCGAGCTGGGGGCGGGCAAGACCTGCCTGGTGCAGGGAATCTGCGAAGGGCTGTCCGTGCGGCAGGACGTGGTCAGCCCCAGCTTCACCCTCGTCAACGAGTACGACGGGAGGGTCCCGGTAGCGCACCTCGATTTTTACCGGCTGACGGGCGAGGTTGACCTGGAGCAGCTGGGCTACAACGACCTGTTCGACGGGGAGCGGATCGTGTTGATCGAATGGCCGGAGCGGGCGGCCGGCGCATTACCGCGGGAAAGGATCGATGTTAAAATGAGATGGATCGACGATCGAACGAGGGAAATCAAGTTTATGTCAGACTTGAAGAAATACGCCATATTGGTTGAAAAATGAACATGTTGGCCATAGATACATCGACCAATTGGCTGACGGTCGCTGTGGGCGATGAGACAGTCTGCAAACGTTCATTTTCACAGAGCATCGGGAACAGGCATGCCGAGCAGCTGGCGGTCATCGTCCGGGAATTGATGACCGGGCTGGCGCTGGAAACCTCCGCATTGGATGCGGTCGGCGTCGTGGTGGGCCCTGGGTCCTTCACCGGCCTGCGGGTCGGCATCTCGTTCGCCCAGGGGCTGGCCCTGCCGCTGGGTGTTCGCACTGTCGCGATCAACGCGCTGGATGCCTTGTCCCATCAGGCTTCCGGATTGTCCGGACAGCGGATCTCACCGCTGATCGATGCCCGCAAAGGACAGGTCTATGCGGCATTATATAATGTGGGGCAGGGCCATCCTATCCCTGCATCACCCCAGGTGGCCATGGCTCCGGCAGAGTGGCTGTCGGGATTGCCGAAGGGCACGCTGGTCATCGGCAATGGCGTCGAGACCTACCGCGAGATGATCAGACACGACTGCCGGCATCTGGTGATGCTGGAGGAAAATATCATAACGATCAGTCCTCCAAATCTATATAAACTATGCACCGTGGCGGTCGCCGCAGGCGAAACGCTCGATCCCGGGGGACTGGAGGCCTGCTATATCCGACAAGCCGATGCGGTTTGCCAGAAGGACGGGATCTGAGATCTCGGCCCTGACAGAGGCCGATCTGCCGATGGTGCTGGCGCTGGAACAGGACCTGTTCACAGATCCCTGGAGCGAGCGGATGTTCCGCGATGACCTCAAGGGCGATGGCCGCAGCTTGTCGCTGTGCCTCCGCTCGGGTCGGTCGGTGACCGGCTATCTGATCGGCTGGTTCGTGGCCGACGAGTTCCACCTGGGCAACCTGGCCGTGGCGAGGGAAGAGCAGGGAAAGGGGCAGGGCGGGCGGCTGCTCGACCATGCGCTGTCCCTGGCCCGATCCCGCGGCTGCCGGCTGGCGACGCTGGAGGTGCGCGCTTCGAACGGGGCGGCGATCGCGCTGTACCGCGGCCGGGGGTTCCGCGAGGTCGCGGTCAGGAAGAGGTACTACCGCGACGAGGACGCCCTGGTGATGCTGTCCGACCTGGGCGGGGGATGGCCGTGCTGAAAACCGGCCAGGCCGTCGAGCTGACGCTGGAAAGCCTGGCCGCCGGCGGCGACGCGGTGGGGCACTACGACGGCCAGGCGGTGTTCGTCCCGTTCGGTGCGCCGGGCGACCGGGCGCGGGTCCGGGTCGGCGAGGCGCACCGCACCTACTGCCGGGCAGTGATCGAGCAACTGCTCGATCACTCGCCCGATCGGGTGACGCCTCGCTGCCCGCTGTTCGGCCGCTGCGGCGGCTGCCAATGGCAGCTGCTCTCGTACCCGGCGCAGCTGGAGCAGAAACGCCGCATCCTGCACGATGCGCTGGCACGGATCGGCGGCATTGCGCCGCCGGGAATCGTCATCGTTCCCGATCCCACGGGCTGGGGCTACCGCAACAAGGCCCAGTTCCCGGTGGCGGGCCGGCCCGGTGAGTTGCGCGCCGGCTTTTATCGCCGCGATTCCCATGAGATAGTGCCCGTGTCGCACTGCCCGATCGCTGTCGAACCGGTCAACCGCGCCTGGCCCGCGGTACTGGGGATCCTGCAGTCGAGCGGACTGGCGGGCTACGATGAGCAGCGCCACCGCGGCCTGCTGCGGCACGCCGTGCTCCGTTCCGGCAGCGGCGGTGCGCTGTCGCTGACGCTCGTCACGCTGCACGACGCCGACCTCGGACCCGTGGGGCGGCGGCTGGCGGCGGCGGTGCCGGGAGTCGTCTCGGTCTGGCAGAACATCAATCCCGGCCGCGGCAACGCCATCCTGGGAAGCCGGTGGCGGCACCTATGCGGCGAGCCGCACCTGCCCGCAACCGTCGCCGGATCGCGACTGCGGCTGTCACCCGGCGCTTTCCTGCAGGCCAACCTGCCGCAGGCAGCGCAGGCCTACCGGTTGCTGGCCGAGGCGCTGGCGACGCAGCCGCACGAGACGGTGCTCGACCTCTACTGCGGCGCGGGGGCCATCGCGCTGCTGGTTGCCGGGCGCGCTCGGGCGGTGATCGGGATCGAGGAAGTCCCCCAGGCGGTCGAGGACGCCGCCGCCGGGGCGGCGTCCAGCGGCATCGCCAACTGCCGCTTCATCGCGGGCGCGGTGGAGCGGAGGATAATGGACGTGGGATCGGCCTCCGTTGTGGTGCTGGATCCGCCGCGCAAGGGGGCTGGAGCCTCGCTGTGGCCGGAAATCAAGCGGCTGGCGCCCCGGACGGTAGCCTACCTGTCATGCAACGCGGCGACTCTGGCCCGGGACGCGGCGGCTCTGACCGAAAGCGGATACCGCCTGGAACGGCTATGGCTGCTCGATTTCTTCCCGCAGACCCACCACGTCGAGGCGTTGGCCGTGTTCCAGCTGGTGGCAACCTGAACCTGAGCAGTGGCGGCCGGCCATGGCCGAGAGGCGGTGCGCGCCGCACGGACCGCAACCTTGGATGGCAACTCTAACAGGATATCGGGAGCGCTCGCCATGACGAGGAAGAACCTGACATCGTTCGCCGCAACCGGCCTGCTGGCAGCCCTGGCCGGCTGCTACAGTTTCAGCGGCGGGACGCTGGCATTCAAGTCGATCGGCGTGCCGGTGGCCGGCAACCTCACCGCCGAATACCGGGCCGCCGACGCGGTGACCAGGTCCATGATCGCAGCGCTCACCCGGGACGGCCGGATGAGGGTGGTCGAGCCGGCGGCAGCCGAGAGCCGGCTGCAGATCGACATCACCGGCTACAGCCGCCAGCCCTTCCAGTACGACCGGCGCGAGGTGGTGTCGCAGTACAAGGTGACCATCACCGCCCGCGCGGTCCATCAAGGGGCGGGAGACAAGGTGGCCTGGCGCGCCGACTCGATATCGGTTTGGAGCGCCTACGCCGCCGACTCCGAGACCGAGGCGGCGGGCATCGAAAAGGCCGCCAGCAATCTGGCGGCCGAGATCATGCGGCAGGCGTTTGAGACCTGGTGACGGTCGGAACGCGGGCGGGCGTTCGTCACTGGGCGCTGAGATATTGGAGGCGGTGGTTCTCGTAATCGACGATGTAGAGCGAGCCGTCGGGATCGACGGCGATGCCGCGGGGCGCCAGGAACTCAGCCTCTCCGGTGCCGGACCGGCCCCCCATGCTCCTGAGGGCGCCGGTGTGGTCGAATTCCTGGAACCGGTCGTTGCCCGTGTCGGTCACGAATACGGTGCCGGCGGGACCGACCGCGATGTCCGACGGTCCGTCGAACTCGCCGTCGCCGTCGCCGTATCCGCCCCAGGACGTGACGAACTCCAGCCCGGGCGACAGCACCTGCACCCGGTCGTTGCCAGAGTCGACGACGAACAGCCTGCCCTCGCCGTCGACGGCCAGCCCGCGGGGCCGGCGGAACCGGACGGGCTCGGAGCCGCTGCCGCCGATCACCAGGCGCAGGGATCCTTCGGGATCGAGCTTGTACACGCAGTCGCGTTCGCTGTCTGACACGAACCACCAGCCGCCGTGGTGGTAGGCGATGCCGTAGGGCGCGGCCGAGTCGGGCAGGGAGAACTGTCCCAGCCATTTCCCGTCCGGTCCGAACACGGCGATCCGGCCGTTCCCGCGGTCGGCGACGTAGACGTTGCCGTCCGGGCCGACCGCTATCCCGCACGGATCGCTGAGCCCGGCGCTGTCGGCGCCGAACCTCCCCCAGCCGGCTGTATATTCCTGGCGGGGGTTGAGTTTCTGCACCCGGTCGTTGCCGAGGTCGGTGATCAGTATGTTGTTGCTGCCGTCGAAGGCGATGCCCACCGGGAAGATGAAATCGCCGGGCTTGTCACCGAAATCTGCCCGCAGCCAGCCTCCCAGGGCGGCCGCGGACAACAGCAGGAAGAGGTATCTTTTCATGGACATACATTATCTGAAAACCAGGGTTTTGTCAAGGGGGTAGCGTGCGGGTCGACGTGGCCATCGCCCTGCCCGGTGCGGCGCCATTCACCTACCAGGTCCCGGCCGAGCTGGCGGATGCAGTGCGCCCCGGGATCAGGGTTCGAGTGCCGTTCGGTTCCGGCCAGCGCATCGGCTTGGTCACGGGCCAAGGCAGCGCCCGCGGCCTGGCGTTGAAGCCGGTGCTGGAGGCGATCGATGCCGAACCGGTGCTGTCACCCGGATTGCTGGACCTGACCCGGTGGGTCGCGTCCTATTACCGGTGCGGCTGGGGAGAGGCGATCCGTGCGGCGTTGCCCCCGGGAATGGACGCGCAGCAGGTGCGGACGGTCTTCGCGGGCGACGGCCTCGCTGCCGCGATGCCCGACCGGGGATCTGAACTGGCCGCGTACCTCGCCCAGCGTACGGCGGTGTCCTACGAGTTCCTGGTCCGGAGATTCGGCCGCACTGCGGCGGCCGAGATCGAGGCCCTGAGGGCCGCCGGCTTGGCCGGCGTCTACCAGGTGTGGCGCAAGGCGAGGATCCGGGCCAAGTCGGAGCGATGGCTGGCCGTCCGTCCGGGCGTGCTCGACAACCCGCGCGCCACGGCGCAAACCAGGCTGTGGCGCAGATTGCGCGAGTGCGGCTCCCTGCCGCCAGCGGAGCTGGCCGGTGCGAGACCGGCGGCAGCGAGGTTGGTGTCGCTGGGACTGGCGGCGTGGGAGGAGCGGCCGGTCGACCGCCTGCCCGCCCTGCCGGACTGGGGGGGCGAGGCCGAGGTCACCGATCTGACCCGGGAGCAGGGGCAGTTCCTGCAGGAGGTTTCGGCTGACATCGATCGGCGGGCGTTCGCGGTGCGTCTGCTGCTGGGCGTTACCGCCGGCGGCAAGACCGAGCTGTACTTGCGCGCCGCCGGGAAAGCGCTGGCGGCAGGGCGTCAGGCGCTGATCCTGGTGCCGGAGATCGGGCTGACGCACCAGATGGTGGGCCGGGTGCGGGCGGCGCTGGGCCGGGTGGCGGTGCTTCACAGCGGGATGAGCGGTGGCGAGCGGTTCGACGCCTGGCGGCTGATCAGGGAGAAGCGCTTCCCGGTGGTGATCGGCACCAGGTCGGCCGTGTTCGCACCGCTGGACGACCTCGGACTGGTGGTGATCGACGAGGAGCAGGACCCATCATACAAGCAGGAGGATTGCCGCCCCCACTACCACGCCCGGGACGCGGCCATCGTCAGGGCGCGGGCCTGCGGGGCCACGGTCATCCTGGGGTCGGCCACACCATCGATCGAGACCTACCACAAGGCGCTGGGCGGCAAGTTCGCCCTCTCGCTACTGACCGTACGCCCCGGCGGCGCCGTGCCGCCGGCGATCGAGATCGTCGACCTGCAACGGCAGCCGGGGCAGGCCGGGATTCTATCCCTGCCCCTGGTGTCGGCCCTCCGGCAGTGCGTGGCCGGCGGCGAACAGGCGATGCTGCTCCTCAACAGGCGCGGTCTGGCGCCATTCGTACAGTGCGACAGCTGCGGCGGGATCCTGCGCTGCCCCAATTGCAGCGTCAGCCTGACACTGCATCGGAGGGACAGCCGCCTGCTGTGTCACTACTGCGGGCATGCCAGGGAGCTGGACCGGCACTGCCCGGAATGCCGGCACCTGCTGCTGGTGCCTCGGGGATGGGGCATCCAGCAACTGGAGCAGGAGGTGCGGCGGCTGCTGCCCGGCGAGCCGGTGCTGCGCATGGACGCCGACACCACCGCCCGCAAGGGGGCGCACCAGGCGCTCCTCGGGGCTTTCCGGGACGGGAGGGCGCGGGTGATGATCGGGACCCAGATGATCGCCAAGGGCCACCATTTCCCGCGGGTGACGCTGGTCGGCGTGGTCAACATCGATGACGTCTTGGGTTTCCCAGATTTCCGGGCTGCCGAGCGGGCGTACCAGCTGCTCCACCAGATGGCGGGACGGGCCGGGCGCGGAGGCAGCCCGGGCCGGGTGCTGGTCCAGACCAGGATCGCGGGCCATCCGGTGCTGGCGCATGCGGCCAGGCACGATTTTCAGGGGTTCGCGCGATGGGAGCTGGCCCAGCGCGGCGAATGCCTGTTTCCCCCGTTCTGCAGGATCGCGTTGGTCACCGTGTCGTCGCCGTCCGACGCGCAGGCCGAGCGGACAGCGGCCGCCGCCTGCCGTGCGCTGTCAGGCGTCGCGGGAGTCTGCGTGCTGGGGCCGTCCCCCGCGCTGCTCTCCCGGCTGCGGGGCCGTTTCCGCTGGCAACTGCTGCTGAAGTACCAGCGCCCCTCGGAACTGGACGCGGCGGTCGCGGCGCTGCCGGCGGCCGAGGCAGCCGGGGCGGGCATCGAGGTCGCGGTCGATCCGGTATCGCTGATGTGACGCGGTTCCCCGGCGATTTTTTTCAAAAAACACTTGACGGGCGCGGCGCGCAAATGCTATACTACGTCCAGCCACAATAACAATCCATCAACGAAAGGAGGGATAACAGAGTGAATAAAGCTGAACTGATCGAGGCGGTAGCAAAGGAGACCTGCACCAAGGCCGAGGCGGCGAACGCGGTCAATCTGGTGTTCGACAGCATCGCCAAGGCGCTGAAGAAGGGCGACAGCGTGACCCTGGTCGGCTTCGGGACGTTCCTGGTCCGCAAGCGGAAGGCCAGGATCGGACGCAATCCCCAGACCGGCAAGGAGATCAAGATCGCTGCCAAGAAGGTCCCTGCCTTCAAACCGGGCAAGGAACTGAAGAACACGGTTAAGTAACCGGGCCTGACCGACCTGAGACAACGGGCTCTGCGCAAGCAGAGCCCGTTGTCGTTCGACCGGCGTCCCGGCCGGTCATTTCATCAGCCGCTTGGTGATGACGATCGAGACCACCGACAGCGCCAGCAGGGCCATCACGATGAAGACGATGGCGTTGACGAGCCGCCCGGCCTGTTCGCCGAAGATCATTCCCAGGGCCACCAGCAGGACATACCAGGCCAGGGTGCCCGGCGCGCCGTACAGGATGACCCGGCCCAGCGGGTAGTGGGACAGCCCGGCCACCAGGAAGCCGATCGAACGGCCGCCGACGACTGCCCGATTGAGCGCCAGTATCAGGTTGCCGTACTTGCCGAAATGGCCTTCCATCGCGAGGAAACGCCGGGGCGGGAGGAAGGGCCGCGGCTTGGACAGGAACCACTCCCGGCCGTGCCGGGCCCCGAACCAGTATACCAGGAGGGCGCCCAGGAACCCCCCCAGGAACGCCAGCAAGAGCACCGGCAGCCAGTGCAGGTGGCCCTGGACCACCATCAGCGTGCAGAACAGCACCACCACGTCGCTGGGCACCGGCGGGAAGACGCCTTCGAGCAGGGTGGCAACGAACAGCGTCAGGTAGGCCCACAGGCCGCCGTTGGCGGCCAGCGTCACGGCGATCGATTCGAGGTTCATGGGGTCGCGCTCTGGCCCACCGGCCGGGCGGTTGCCGCCGCGGTTATCAGCGACACGGCATGGGCGCAGATGCCGCGGCCCCGGCCGATGTCCCCCAGCCGCTCGTTGGTGGTGGCCTTGACCGAGATCCGCGCTGCCGGGACGCCCAAAGCCCGGGCGATATTGACGCGCATCGCGGCCGCATGCGGCATGATCCGCGGCGCCTCGGCGACCACCGTGCTGTCGACGTTGACGACGGAGAACCGGGAGCGGCGCAGCATCTCGGCGACGTACCCAAGGAGGGCCAGGCTGGAGGCCCCTCGCCAGCGGGGGTCGCTGTCCGGGAAATGCTGGCCGATGTCTCCCAGGGATGCGGCGCCCAGCAGGCTGTCGGCAATGGCGTGACACAGCACGTCGGCGTCGGAGTGCCCCATCAGTCCGGCGGGGTGCCGGAGCTCGACACCGCCCAGGATCAGCTTGCGGCCCCGGGCCAGCCGGTGGACGTCGTAACCGTAGCCGACGCGGGTCAGCGGCGCTTGAGCAGCCATGCGGCGACCTCCAGATCGTGGGGTGTGGTGATCTTGATGTTCTCATTGCTGGCCGGGACGATGCGCACCCTGACGCCGGCGCGCTCGGCCAGTTGGCTGTCGTCGGTCGCGGGCGCTCCCCGTCGGCCGGCATGCGAACGCAGCAGCACCGCAGGGGTGAACCCCTGCGGTGTCTGCGCCCGCCACAGGTGAGCGCGATCGATTGTTTTCACTATGGCGTGCGCGCCGGCCAGCTTGATGGTATCGGTCACCGGCGCGGCCAGGACCGCGGCGCCGTGCCGGCTGGCCGCTGCGGCCACGGCCGCGATGTCGCGCAGGGCTAGCAGGGGGCGGGCTGCGTCGTGGATCAGCACCACGTCAGCCCCGGGATCGCAGGCCGCCAGTCCGTTGCGCACCGAGTCCTGCCGCTCCGCGCCGCCGGGCACGACAGCCAGCAGTTTGGGATACTTGGCGAACAGGGGGGCGTTCCGGGCAGCGTGCCGGGCGGGCGCCACCAGGACAATCTCGCTGACCGCAGGCGAGCGCTGGAAGGCGCGCAATGAGTACTCCACCAGCGGCAGGCCGTTCACCCTGACGAACGCCTTGGGGATCCGCGAGCCCAGTCGCGCTCCCCGGCCCGCGGCGACGATGACGCAGGAGGCCTTCATGGTCAGATGTGCTCGCCGTCCCGCTTGGTCAGGTAGGCGATGTCGTCGTGCTCGACGTAGCCCATCCTGCGGGCCAGGCTCAGCGACGCCCGGTTGCGGACGTGGATCAACAGGCCGAAGATCCTGATGCCGTGCCGGCGCAGGGCCCGTTCGCCTGCCGTGGTCAGCAGCTTGGCGATGCCGCGCCCCCGGTAGTCGGGGTCGACCGCGATCCGGTTGAGCCACCCCTTGCGGCCGTCGTGCGAGGCGATGATGGCGCCGGCCAGCAGCGCGCCGTCGAAGGCGCCGATGAAGAAGTCCGGGTTGCAGCGCAGTTCCCGGGCGATGTGCGTCCGGCTGTCGCGGCCCCGCGCCTTTATCGGCAGCTTGGCGCGTTCCCACAGCTTGATCAGCTCGCGGTGATCGGCGATGGTCAGCCTGCGGATCTTCATGGTGATCTCCTGATGTCATCCTGTAACTGGCGTCGTTCCCTGCCGGAAGATGGCTGGTCCGAGCCGCACATCACGCGCTGCTCATCGGATCGCCGCGCCGATGGCGTCGGCGAGAAAGCCGGCGGTGACCAGCGTGACGTCCACCTTGTTGGCAGGCGCGAACCCCGCGAATGGGCCGATCACTTTCCTGAACCCCAGCTTGGCCGCCTCGGCGGTGCGCTTCTCCAGCTGGCCCACCGAACGCACCTCGCCGCCCAGGCCGACTTCGCCCACCAGCACGGCCTCGGCGTCTGCGGCCCGGTTCTTGAAGGCCGAGGCGATGGCGCAGGCCACGCCCAGATCGGCGGCCGGTTCCTCCAGCCGGAGGCCCCCTGCCACGTTGACGAACACGTCATGCATCCCCAGGTTCAGGCCGGCCCGCCTCTCCAGCACCGCCAGCAGCATCGCCAGGCGGCGGTGGTTGAAACCGGTGGTGTTGCGCTGCGGCACGCCGAACGAAGTGGGGGTCACCAGCGCCTGGATCTCCACCAACAGCGGCCGGGTGCCCTCCAGCGAGCAGACCACCACCGATCCGGGAACGCCGGCCGAGCGCTCCGACAGGAAGATCCGCGAGGGATTGGCCACCTCGGCCAGTCCCTGCTCGCGCATCTCGAACACGCCGATCTCGTTGGTCGAGCCGAAGCGGTTCTTGACCGAGCGCAGGATGCGGTAGGCGTGATGCCGCTCGCCCTCCAGGTAGAGCACGGTGTCGACCATGTGCTCCAGGGTGCGCGGCCCGGCGATCACGCCCTCCTTGGTGACGTGGCCGATCAGGAAGGTCGCCACGGTGCGCTGCTTGGCCAGCCGCATCAGCTCGGCGCCGCACTCGCGCACCTGGCCCACCGAGCCGGGCGCCGATTCCAGGTCGGCGCGGTACATGGTCTGGATGGAGTCGATCACCACGACGTCGGGCCGGGCGTCCTCGATGGCCGGCAATATCGACTCCAGCGCGGTCTCGGCCAGCAGCAGGATGTTGGGCGACGACACGCCCAGCCGGTCGGCCCGCAGCTTGATCTGCTCCAGCGACTCCTCGCCCGAGACGTAGAGCACCGTGCGGTCCCGGGCCAGCGCCTGCATCAGCTGCAGGGTCAGCGTCGACTTGCCGATGCCGGGGTCGCCGCCCACCAGCAGCAGCGAGCCGGGCACCACGCCGCCGCCGGTGACCCGGTCGAACTCGGCGATGCCGGTGCGCATCCGGTCGCGGTCGGCCAGCGAGATCTGGTCCAGCATCCGCGGCTTGCTGTCCCCGTACGAGGCCGATTTGACCTTGGAGTTGCGGGGCCGCAGGTCGGCCCGGCGCGCCTCCTCGACGAAGCTGTTCCAGCCGCCGCAGGAGGGGCACTTGCCCAGCCACTTGGAGCTCTCGAACCCGCAGGACTGGCAGACGAAGTTTGTTTTAGCGACGAGCTTGGATTTCACTCTTGCTCACTATTGCCCTCCCCTCGAGGGGAGGGCAGGGTGGGGTCTGAGAGTATCCGCCTGATGACAGTATCCATATGGTTCACAACATCGTCATTCGAGAAGCGGATCACCCTGATGCCGTGCTGGCGCATGATGCGGTCCCGCTCTTGGTCGTATTCTTCCTGTGTCTGATGGGCAGCACCATCGATCTCGACTACCAGATTGAAATCGCTGCAGTAGAAATCGGCGATGAATCCCTTGATGATCTGCTGTCGCCGGAAATGCAGACCGCCGATGCGATGGTTCCTGCAGGCGTTCCAGAAGCACTTTTCGGCGAAGGTCATCACCCTGCGGAACCGCCTGGCCAAGGCTGTCTTCGAAGGGCTGTTCTTTTGGTTGCGGATCACAGTGCGTTCTCCATCCTCAAGACCCCTCCCATGTCCCTCCCCTCGAGGGGAGGGCAGGGTGGGGTATGATGAGGATGTAAGCCCTATGATACTACTAACCTGTGACTATTCCTCGAACCCGCAGGACTGGCAAACGAAGTTGGTCTTATATGAGAGTTTAAACAATCAACAGGTGTTTCGGTATCAGCAAAATATTAATGTCCAACTTTATTTGGATCGATTTTTGTTTATAATCTCTTGACCTTGTTTCAATCCTTCAAGTATGAGGTCGTCTTTAACGGCATCAAGCGGATCCTCCGGAGGCATCTCGCCCCTAAAAGATGATTTTAACAAAGCATTCCAGAAGGGATGAACAAATGATGGACGATTATTTGTTAAAAATTGTATTTCGTTGTCTTTATAGGGTTTTTTAAAACACCTTACAATTCGAGGGTATCTTTTTATTAACATATGAAAGGTGGGGTCGATTAATAGTGAGTAGTTTGGATTATAGTGTGAATTGAGGTCACTTTTACTAACTATATTTTTAACAATAAACTGGTCACGGTGGGGTCATCTTTTTAGCATACTGATGGAATTTGTATGTTGCAGTAAAAATTCACGTAGATATCGTTTTTCATCTAAATTCAAACATGCTAACAAACGAATTTTATTTATACTATACGTATGCTCATCGATCCATTTTATTGTCTTTGAAATAAATTGTGACAAATAAACCATAGTACTTAGTAGTGTAATATAGAAACAGAAATAATCAATACCCCCAAGGATAATCAGTAACGGTATACCTACCAAAAATAATAGGAGGAGATTAGAAGAGAAAAAGCCAAGTATAGTCTCCATATATCCTCAAAACTAAGTATCTTGTTTAAAACACCTTCACCGTCAAATACTTCTTGGGATTGGCCTTGATGTCCGCGATCAGGTCCTGCAGCTGCTTGTTGGTCTTGCCCAGCTCGTCGTACAGCTCTTTGTTGTTCACCAGTTGGCCGGCCGTGCCCTGGCCGCTGTTGATCTTGCGGGCGATGTCGTCGAGGTTGGCGCTGGCCCGGGCCAGGTTCTGGATGGTGCTGTCGAGCCTCGCCTCGTTGGGCGTGATCAGATGGTCGGTGGTCCGGACGATGTTCTTGAGCGCGGCGCGGTTCTCGGCGGTGATGGCGTTGAGCTGGGCGGTGGCGCTAGCGAGGTTCCTGATCGCGGCGCCGATGGCCCGAGTGTTCTCGGGCGTGGCGATGTCGCGCTTGAGCTGGGCCACCAGCTGGCCGGCCTCGTCGCCCAGGTAGCCCAGCTTGACGGCGGTCTCCATCAGGCCGGCGCTGCGCTGGCCGGCCGCGGTGTCGGCGGGGTTGTAGGGCCGGGCCGCGGTCCCGGCGATGACCGCGATCCGCTTGTCGCCCATCAGACTGGCGTCCAGCAGCCAGAACTGGGCGTCGGCAGAGAGCTCGACGTCGCTGTCCACCAGCAGCGTGGCCACGATGCCGGACTTCGACCGGTTGAGGGCCACGGCCTTGACCTTGCCCTTGTCGATGCCGGCCACAGTCACGGGATCTCCGGTGCGCAGGCCGCCCGCGTCTTCGAACGACACGCGGACGGCATAGCTTTTGCGACCGAGCTCGATCCGGTTGAGCCACAGCAGGCCGACGATCAGCACGGCCAGCGCTGCCAGCACCACGGCGCCGACGATCACTTCGATGCGGCGGTTGGGCATCATTGCTCCTTTGGTTCTGGTGTCTCGGCGGGACCGGGAACGCCGCCAACGGCGCTCGACGCAGGGCGCGGCGGGACCGCGCGCCTCGGCGGCAGCTCGAACCCCAGGATCCGGTCCCTGAAATGCAACGCCAGCCTGGCGCAGCCGAACCCGATGGCGGCGCCGGCCAGCACGTCCGAGGGGTAGTGCCGCCCCCGGTAGACGCGTGACAACGCGATGCCCGCAGCCACCGTGTAGCAGGGGATCGCGAGCCCCGGGTACTCGTGGCCGAACACCGCCGCCAGTGCGAAGGCGCCGGTGGCGTGGCCGGAGGGGAACGACGAGTTGGGACGGTCGGCGATGCCGTCGGGCCGGGCCCGGTTGACGGCGCACTTCAGGCCGTAGGTCACCAGCGCCGAGCCGGCGTCGGCCGCCAGCGCCAGCTTGGCGGCCCGGTACCCGCGCTGGCCGCCGAACAGCCCGACCCCGGCGCAGACTGCGATGCCGATCTTGGCGTCGCCGGCGGCCGAGAGCGCCGACATCGGCCGGTCCAGCCAGGGCCGCTGCCAGCGCCCGTTGATCTGGCGGAACAGCCGCTCGTCGAGCGACTCGGCGCCAACGGCACTGTGCCATGCGGCGGCAACGCCGCAGGCGCAGAGGGAGACGACCAACGCCCTATGCAGTCCGGCCTGGATCATCGATGGACCGATCGGCGGCCGGCTGCACAGCGCACCGTCGCCGGATCAGAAGCCGGAGAGGTCGACATGGCCGAGCGCGCCCAGCATGGTGATGGCCTTGAACGGGCAGACCTCGAAGCACTGGCCGCAGCCGATGCACTGGCCGCGGATCACCTTGTGGTGCTCGTCCTTGCGCCCGGTGATGCAATCGGTGGGACACACCGACTTGCACTGCTCGCAGCCGGTGCACTGCAGGCCGATGAAGGCGGTGGGGCGGACCGGGATGCGGTCGCGGAAGGTCTTGGACGGGCACTTGAACACGCAGATGGAGCAGGAGCGGCAGCGCAGGTGATCGATGCGCGGCAGGGCTCCCTCCCAGCTGATGGCGCCGTAGGGGCAGGATTCGACGCAGATCCCGCACGAGGTGCAGCCGCGGGAGCAGGAGCCGTCCAGGCCCTGGTCCCGGGCTTGGCAGGAGCACGCCAGCAGCACCTGCTGGCTGCGCGGGACCAGACGGATCACGTCCTTGGGGCAGGCCGCGACGCAGCGGCCGCAGCCGGTGCAGGCGGCGAAGTCGATCCGGGGCAGGCCGTCGCCGCCCAGGCTGATGGCGCCGTGGGGGCATGCCGCCGCGCAGTCTCCCAGGCGCAGACAGCCGTAGCGGCACAACCGCGGCCCGCCGGAAACGGCTACCGCCGCCCGGCAGGAGGGAGCGCCGCGGTACTCGAACCGGTCCTGCTGGACCGGCGCCGAACCCTGGCAGGTGAGGGTCGCCACAGCCGCGGCCCGTCCGTCGCCGTGCTCTGCGGCCAGCTCGACCAGCTTGGCCCGCAGCGTTTCCCCGCCGGGCAGGCACCGTCCCAGGTCGGTCTCGCCACCGGCGATGCTTCCGGCATAGCCGCGGCATCCGCCCGGAACGCGGCACAGGCCGCAATCCAGGCCGGGGAGCAGGCTCAGTATCGTCTCGCGGGATATCATTGTCATGATGCGCCGGTCCGGATCATCGCAGCAGCGACCCCAGCCCCTCGAACGCGACCCACAGCAAGGCGCACAGCAGCAGGAACGACGGCCAGCCGGCAAGGCGGTGCGAGAGGCCCCTGGTCTCGATCCTTTCCCGGAAATGGGCGATGACCACCACCGAGACGAAGAAGCTGGCGGCGCTGCCGGCGGCCAGGACCGCGGCCCCCGGCAGGCTGTCCGCGAAGCGCCCGATCGCCAGCAGACCCGCGCCCAGCACGGCGCAGTTGGCGCGGAAGTACGGGCGCTGGAGCGGCAGCTCGGGGCGCGGCCGGAACAGCCGGGACAATGCGCGGTTGACGCCCCACAGCAGAAGGACGTAGCAGGGCAGGTCGACCGACGATAATCCCAGCCGCGCCAGCCCGGCGTTCAGCAGCCAGCCCAGCGGGACGAACAGCAGAACGGACAACATCCCATACACCGCGTACGGCCAGGCGTGGGCCGGCCTTTCGGTCGCGGCGAGCGCGCTGCCGGGTATCAGACCCAGGCTGAACAGCGGGCTCGAGAAAAGGAATCCGGCCAGCAGGGTCTGCAACAGGGTGTCGCTCACGGCCCGCTCCGTTCCCGTGCCAGCCGGAACAGGGCGATGGCCGCGGCGCACGACACGAATCCTCCCAGCATCGTCCCCATCCAGGGCGCCGGCGGCTGGAACAGCGGCCCGGCGCTTCCCGCCGTTCCCCGGGACAGCAACTCTCGAGCGAGCCCCAGGCAGGCCAGCACCGCCACCAGGCCGGTTCCGGTCCCGGCGGCGTCGAACAGGGCGCGGCCGACGGTGGTGCTGGCGGTCATGCCGCGGGCCCGGGCGAAGATCACCGGGCTGACCGCCAACAGATACAGCAGGATCCCGGTCATCGGGGGCAGCTCGTCCAGCCGCCCCCCGAACAGCCGGCGGCCGAGCGCGATCGCCAGGGAGGCCAGCGCGACCAGCAGCCACAGCGGCGTTCGTTTCTGCAGCAGCTCATAGGCCAGCGCCGACACCAGGCTGGTGAGGAGGATCAGCGCCAGCGCTGCCGACCCGAGGAAGAACGCCTGGGAGGAGGTCTCGGTGCCGGCCACGGCCAGCATCACCCCCAGGCCGGAATGGAGCACTGGGTTCTCCGGCAGCAGGCTCTTGAGGAACAGCTGCTGCTTCGATTCTGATGGAAGGCGCATCGGTCGCTGCGTTAACGGGGAGCGTCGGAAGCTTTTGTCATTCGCAAGTATATGAGTTTTGCCGCGCCTTGTCAAGAGAAAAGCCTTGACATCAATTTGCGCATTTAGTATCATAACGCCTCTTTTCAACGGGATGACGCCTGCCCGGAGCGCCGGCCGCGCGCTATTCGAACAACCGAGGACTGCGAACGCCATGGCCAAGAATCTAGTCATCGTCGAGTCGCCCGCCAAGGCCAAGACCATCAACAAGTACCTTGGCCGGGAGTATGCCGTCCTGTCATCGATGGGGCACGTGCGCGATCTTCCCAAGAACAAGCTCGGCATCGACCTGGAGAAGGACTTCGAGGCGCACTACGTCCCCATTCCGGGCAAGGCCAAGGTGCTGGCCAAGATCAAGGAGGCCGCGGCCAAAGCCGACCGCGTGTTCCTGGCCACCGACCCCGACCGCGAGGGCGAGGCCATCGCCTGGCACATCGCCTCGCAGCTCTCCGGCAGGAAGAAGCTCAGCCGGGCGCTGTTCTACGAGATCACCAAGGAGAGCGTCAAGAGCGGCATCGCCCATCCCCGAGCCATCGACCAGAAGAAGGTCGACGCCCAGCAGGCGCGCCGGGCCCTGGACCGGATCGTCGGTTACCAGGTAAGCCCGTTCCTGTGGAAGACCGTCCACCGGGGCCTGTCGGCCGGCCGGGTCCAGACCGTGGCCCTGCGGCTGATCAGCGAGCGGGAACAGGAGATTCGCGCTTTCGTGCCCCAGGAGTACTGGACGGTGGCGGCCCGGCTGCGGGGGGCGCAAGGCGACCCGTTCGAAGCCCAGCTGTCCAAGATCGACGGCAAGAAGGCGGCGGTCAAGGACCAGCCCGCGGTCGACCGGATCAAGGCCGACCTGGCCGCGGCCGAGTTCGCGATCGCCAAGATCGACGTCCGCGACAAGCGGCGCTCGCCCTACCCGCCGTTCATCACCAGCACGCTGCAGCAGGCGGCGTTCCGGGCCTTCGGGTACTCGGCCCAGAAGACGATGGTGCTGGCCCAGCAGTTGTACGAGGGCATCGATCTGGGCGAGGAGGGAGCGGTGGGCCTGATCACCTACATGCGCACCGACGCGGTGCGGCTGGCGCCCGAGGCGGTCGAAGGGGTGCGCGCCCACATCATGAGCGCGTACGGCCCGGAATACCTCCCGGCGGAGCCGCTCCACTACAAGTCGCGCAAGAGCGCCCAGGAGGGGCACGAGGCGATCCGCCCCACGTCTGCCGGGCGCACCCCGGAGTCGGTCCGCCAGTTCCTGACGCCCGACCAGTTCAAGGTCTACGGCCTGATCTACAGCCGGTTCCTGGCCTGCCAGATGACCCCGGCCGTCTACCACACCACCGCGGTCGACATCGCCTCCGGGATCTACCTGTTCCGGGCCACCGGCTCGCAGCTCAAATTCAACGGCTTCCTGGCGGCCTACGGCGTGCAGGAGGACGATGCCGGGGAGTACGCCGACACCGGCAGCCTGCCCGAACTGGCGGTGGGCGAGAGGATCAGCTTGCTCGAGCTGCTGCCCAAGCAGCACTTCACCGAGCCGCCGGCCCGGTTCAACGAGGCCAGCCTGATCAAGACCCTCGAGGCCCAGGGCATCGGCCGGCCGTCGACCTACGCCACCATCATCAGCACCATCATCGACCGCGACTATGTGGCCAAGGAGAACAACCAGCTCAAGCCCAGCGAGCTGGGGATGGTGGTCAGCGGCATCCTGGTCAAGAAGTTCCCGCACATCTTCCAGGTGCAGTTCACCGCCGACATGGAGACCGAGCTCGACAAGATCGAGCAGGGCAGCCTGGACCGCGTGCGGGTGCTGAAGGACTTCTACGGCCCGTTCGCCAAGGACCTCAAGAAAGCCGAGTCGACCAAGGACGAGCTCAAGAAGTCCCTGCAGGAGACGACCGACCAGAAGTGCCCGGAATGCCAGAGCCCGGTGGTGATCAAGTGGGGGCGCTACGGCAAGTTCTACGCCTGCTCCAACTACCCCGAGTGCAAGTACACCAAGCCGCTGGAGGGCGAGCAGGACGAGCCGGTGACCGAGACCTGCGACAAGTGCGGCGGCCCGATGAAGATCAAGCGCGGCCGCTTCGGCAAGTTCCTGGCCTGCGCCAACTACCCGGACTGCAAGAGCGTCAAGCCGCTGACCACGGGCGTGGCCTGCCCCGAGCCGGGCTGCGCAGGCCAGCTGACCTCGCGCCGCACCAAGCGCGGCAAGGCGTTCTACTCCTGCAGCCGCTACCCCGACTGCAAGTATGCCATCTGGAACAAGCCGGTCAAGCAGGCGTGTAGCAACTGCGGGGCGCCGTTCCTGGTGGAGAAGTACTCCAAGGCCAAGGGCAACTACCTGGCCTGCTACAAGTGCAAGTGGGAGCCGCCCAAGGCCGAGGAAACGAAACCGTGAAAACACGATGCTGAGAAATTGCGAAAGCGGGGAGCGATCCCCGTTTTTTATTTCCAGAAAAGGGTATTTTGCTTGACATGCATTTCTAATAGATGTAATCTTCGATATCACTAGTGATACCGATAAACTATCATAAATGCAAAATGGGGCATTGTATAGTGGGAAGAACGATATTTCTGATAGTTTCATTATTACTGACTAAAACCACGTACGCTCAAGATAGCCTTATAAGTATCGTTGAAAATCCAAGAAGTACAAGGCCATTGGGTTTAAGTTTGAATTTGGGCGGTCCAACGTATGTTGCTTCAGCTTCGTTGTATTATTTTGTTTTACCCGAATTGAATCTTGAGGCAGGTGGTGGTATCTGGGGTTATTACTTAGGACCGGAGTATCATTTCGGAGGGTTTGCAGAAAACGAGAAAACGACTTTATACACTGGGTTGGTTTTATGCGCGCTCCCTCCATCGCCTAATAATAAATGGCCCAGTGGAGGTAATGAGATTTCAAATAGTTGGACTATCCCTCCTCAAAAAACACACTTTGGTGTATACGTACCAGTTGGGTTTAACACAATTTATCGCAATGGCTATACATTTGCCTTTGAAATAGCATTCAATAGCATCAATAAAGAGTTCACAAGTTTCCCTTTATGGTTTTCTCTTAAATTCGGATATCATTTTAAAAAACACGAACATAAAAATTACTAATATAATCTACAGCTGCTTCAAAGCGAGGAGCGATCCCCGCTTTTTCTTTTCCCGCGAAATACACGAAAAACGCGAAAAAATTCTTTGTGTCTTTGTGCCTTTGTGGTAGAATGATGCAATGCGGAAAAACCCACATCCCCAGCCGCGCTGCCCGAAGTGCCTGATGACGCAGGGCCTCTGCATATGCTGCCTGGCGCCCCGCCTGTCGCTGCGGACTCGGGTGGCGGTGGTGATGCACGTGCGCGAGTCGTACCGCCCCAGCAACACCGGCCGGCTGGTGCCGCTGGCGCTGGCCAACAGTTTCGTCTGCCTGCGGGGGATCAAGGACCAGCCGACCGACACCGCCGGCATGATCCCGGATGGCACGCAGGGGTTGGTGCTCTATCCCGCATCGGACGCGAGTGAGCTACAACAGGACTATTGTAGCCTTATTAACAAACCGCTGAGTCTCGTGGTGCTCGACGGTAACTGGAACCAGGCGGCCAAGATGGCCAAGCGGGAGCGCGCCCTCGACGGGCTGCCCCGGGTGAAGCTGCCGTCCGGACCGGTCTCCAGCTTCCGGCTGCGGACCCAGAGCGATCCGGCGCGGGTCTGCACGTTCGAGGCGGTGGCCCGGGCGCTGGGCGCGATCGAGGGGCCCGAGGTCCAGCGCGCGCTGGAGGCGTTCTTAACCGTGATGGTCGAGCGGATGCTGTGGGCGAGGGGCAAGTTGAAGGCGGGCCAGGTGACGGGAGGCGTGCCGCGTCCCGATCTGAACGATGGGCACGCAACGTCGAGCGGCGAGCGATGATCCTGCCGCGGCCGCTGAACGGCGGAATGACCTTGATTTCCAACCCCGGTTGGTGTAAGCTGTGAGCTGGCCGCAGGGAACACCGGTCGCCGTCATCGGCGGCGGGCTGGCCGGTTGCGAGGCCGCCTGGCAGCTGGCCAAGCGGGGAGTGCGCGTCACACTGTATGAGATGCGCTTCACCGGCAAGGACGAACTCCCTCCCGCGACCACGCCAGCGCACCAAACCGGCCTGCTGGCCGAGCTGGTCTGCAGCAACTCGCTCAAGTCGCTGGAGACCGCCAACGCCCACGGCCTGCTCAAGGCCGAGCTTGCGCTGCTCGATTCGCTGGTGGTCGGCACGGCGAAGCGATGCGCGGTGCCGGCCGGCAAGGCGCTGGCGGTCGACCGCGGGGCGTTCGCCCGGGCGATGACAGACCGGATCGCGGCCCAGCCGGCGATCGCGATCGAGCCGAGCGAGGTCTGCGATATCCCGGCGGGCCCCACGGCCATCGCCTCGGGCCCGCTGACCTCGGGGGCGCTGGCGGCCGCCCTGTCCCGGCTGTTCGGGAGGGACAACCTGTTCTTCTACGACGCCATCGCCCCGATCGTGGCCGCTGATTCGCTGGACCTCGGCCCGCTGTTCCGCGGCAACCGCAACTCGGACGACGGCGACTACCTCAACGCGCCGCTGACCAAGGACCAGTACCGGGCGTTTGTCGCCGAGCTGGCGGCGGCCCGGCGCCACCGGCCCCACGGGTTCGAGGAGGGCCGCTGGTTCGAGGGCTGCCTGCCGGCCGAGGTGATGGCCGAGCGCAGCAAGGACAGCCTGCGCTTCGGCCCGATGAAGCCGGTCGGGCTGTTCGATCCCCGCGAGGGTCGGCGGCCCTACGCGGTGCTGCAGCTGCGGCGGGAGAACGCTGCCGGGACCATGTACAACCTGGTCGGATTCCAGACCCAGCTGGCGCGCGACGAGCAGCGCCGGGTGTTCGGTCTGGTGCCCGGCCTGGAGCGGGCCGAGTACCTGCGCTACGGCAGCATGCACCGCAACACGTACCTCAATGCGCCGGGGTTGCTGCAGCCGACCCTGCAGGCCGCAGGGCGCCCCGACCTGCTCGTCGCCGGTCAGCTGGCCGGGGTCGAGGGGTATGTCGAATCAGCGGCCATGGGGCTGCTGGCGGGGATCAACCTGGCACGGCTGCTGCGAGGGGAGCCGGCGACAGTGCCGCCGGAGACCACGATCATAGGTCAGCTGGCGCGGCATGTGTCAGGGGGCGGCCGCGGCGGCTATCAGCCGATGAACGCCAATTTCGGCTTGCTGCCGCCCCTGGCCAGCCCGGTGAGGGACAAGCGGGACCGCAACCAGGCGTTCGCCGGCAGGTCGCTGCTCGACCTGGAGGATTGGATCGGGAACTGCCGCAACTAGGCACCGGCAACGCAACGAAGGGGTTCCGGTCATGGACTACACGGCCATTGTCAGACAGTCGTGGGACATCGCCTGGAAGCGGCGTTACCTATGGGTGTTCGGGTTCTTCGCAGGCATGGGCGGCAACACCCTTGGCAACATCGGCGGCCGCGGCGGCAGCGAGCAGGCCGAGCGCATCGCCGGATGGTTCGCCGCCCACCCCGGGCTGGTCGCGGCCGTGGTGCTGGGCGGCCTGCTGCTGTGGGTGGTGCTGGTCGCACTCCAAGCGCTGTCCTACGCCGCCCTGGTCCACGCAACGGGGACCCTGGCCGGCGGCCGGACAAACGACTTCGACTCGTCGCTGGATGCCGGTTTCCGCTGGTTCTGGCGCGTGTTCGGCCTGCAGCTCGCGCTGGGCCTGCTGGTGCTGGCGCTGGTCGGCCTGGCGGCGGCGCCGGCGCTGCTGCTGGCCGTGACCCGGCAGACCGGCCTGATCATCGCCGGCCTGGGCTGGCTGGTGATCGCCATCCTGCCGGTGATCGCTGTCGCCGCGGCACTGACCGTGATATGGGATTACGCGCTGCGCTACGCGGTGCTGCACGACCGGCCGGCCGGCGATGCGGTCAATCGGGGCTGGCGGCTGTTCCGGGACAACCTGGGCCAGTCCGCCGCCGTCTGGGGGATCATGGCCGCACTGGGCATGGCATTCAGTCTGGCGCTGGTGCTGCCGTTGGTGGTGTTCGGGATCCCGTTCATCATCGCCGGCGCATTCAACCCCTGGCTGGGCATCGTACCCGCCGTGCTGTTGGGCCTGCCGCTGGCGGTGGCCCTGATCTCCATCTTCGGCGTGTTCGACGTCGCGTACTGGTCGAGCGCGTTCGTGCGCCTGACGGCTCCGGCCGGCCCACCGGCGCCGGCCACCGTGATCCGCCAGGAACCCCTGCCGCCCGGCGCGGCATGAGCGCACGGGGGGCGCGGCGGATCTTGGTGGTGCGCCAGGACCGGCTGGGCGACGCCGTCAACGCCGTCGCCGTGCTGAAGTATCTGCGCCAGAGCCGCCCCGGGGCGCGGCTGGCGTTCATGGTCGCTCCGGGCCTGGTCCCGTTGTTCCGGCTCCAGCCGTACGCCGATGATGTGATCCCGTTCGAACACGGCCTGCTGCGGTTGACGGGGGCCATGGCACGGGGGAGGATCGATGCCGTGCTGATGCTCAAGCCGTCGAAGACCGTCGCTTGGTCGGCGTTGCTGGCCGGGGTCCGGGCCAAGGCGGGCCTGGGCTGGCGGCCCTACTATCCGCTGACCGGTTTCCGTTCCGCCTACCCGCTGGTCGCCGCCGACCGCGCCCACGAGGTCGATTTCGATCTGGCGGTGGCGCAGGCGCTGTACCCCGGACCAGTCGGGGACGTGGTCCCGGAGATTCGCGCCGACCCGAGCGCCCTTGCGGCGGCCGACCTGGTGCTGGCAGGGTCCGGCCTGCGGCGGCCCCTCGCGGTCCTGCCCGCCAACAGGGGCTCGTCGCCCAACTGGCCGGCCGGCCGCTACGCCGAGCTGGTGCAGGCGCTCAGGACCGGCGGGCGGGAGGTCGCGGTGATCGGCGGACCGGGCGAGGAATTGCTGTTGGCGCAGGTGGCCGGGCCGGCCGGCGTGCCGGTGCTGGGACCGGGCCTGTCGATCGTCCAGCTGGCGGCGCTGCTGTCGCGCTGCCGGGCGGCGGTCGCCTCCAGCACGGGGACGCTCCACCTGGCGGCGGCCTCCGGGATTCCGACCGTGGGTTTGTTCTGCGCCGCGCCCGCCAGCCATCCGCGCCGCTGGGCACCGCGCGGATCAGGCCATGTGCAGTTGGTCTCAGCCCGGAACAGCTGTTGTGAATGCCAGGGCAAGTCGCGCTGCCACCTGCCCGACATCACGGTGGCGCACGTCGTCGCAGCCCTCGGGAGGATCGCATGAAGCGGATCGCGGTGATACGGCTGGGGGCGATGGGGGACATCGTCCTGGCGACTGCGGCGGTGGCTGCGCTTGCCAGGCGGTTCCCGGGCGCGGCCATCGATTTCATCTGCAAGCGCGACTTCGCCGGGCTGCTGGAGCACGATCCCCGGCTGGCGCGCGTGATCCCGTTCGACCATCGCGGCCGGCACCGCGGCCTGCGGGGCCTGCTGCTGTTCCTGCACGGGCTTTCCCGGGAACGCTACGACTGCGTGGTGGACCTGCAGGCCAACGGCCGCAGCCGGGCGATCGCCCGCTGCCTGCGGGCCGGCCGGCGGCTGGAATGGCCCAAGCTGGGCCTGCGGCGGCGGATGATGATCTGCGGAGTGGGACGGGAGGCTGGCGGGGAGCCGGTCATCGAACGGTATCTCCGGGCCCTGGCGCCGCTGGGCACCGCGGCCGCCCACCCCCGGCTGCATGCCGCGCCGGACCGGACCGTCACCCTGCCCCGCCGGCCGTTCATCGCCATTGCTCCCGGCGCCCACTGGCCAACCAAGCGCTGGCCGGCCGAGAGGTTCTCCGAGCTCATCGCCCGGATCGGCAACGCCAAGTGGGATATCGTACTGGTCGGCGGCGAGGACGACCGGGAAACCTGCGACCTGATCGCCGCCGGCTCAGCTTTCCCGGTGCACGATCTTTCCGGCCGGTTGAGCCTGGCCCAGCTGGCCGGAGCGCTGTCCCAGGCCGCCCTGCTGGTGTGCAATGATACCGGCGTGATGCACGTGGCCGAGGCGGTGAACACCCCGGTGATCGCCCTCTTCGGTCCGACCGTGCGCCAGTTCGGATTTGCGCCCTGGCGCAGGGAGAGCGCGGTGATCGAGCGCAGCCTGCCCTGCAGGCCGTGCTCACTGCACGGGTCGAAACGGTGCCCCCGGGGGCACTTCCGCTGCCTGCGCGACATAACCGCTGAAGAGGTCCACGCGGCGATCCGGCCGCTGCTGCTCCGGCACCTGGGTATGCTGCTGTTCTCGTGATGGGAGGAGGACCTCCCGGCGCGCCGGATCGATACCGACAGCAAAGAAGGAAGCCCCGCAGAACGGGGCTTCCTTCTTTGTCTGGCCAGCGTCACAACGATCTCAGGAATGTAGTCAGTTCCGGCCCGGGCGGCTGGCCCAGTTCCCGGCGCAGCAGCCGGGCGTAGCCCAGGTGATCGGCCCCGAGCTTCTGACGGTTGCCCACCGCCAACAGCGCCTTCCAGTACTGCAGGCGGACAGTCTCGGCGAACGGCTCCTGCTTGAGGTATTCCTCGAAAAGGACCGCGGCCGACTGGGGCTGGCCGGCCGCCGCCAGGTGCCGCGCCAGCTTCTCCTTGATCATCAGGTATTTCTTGTAATACCCCTCCCGCTGGTCCTCGCTCCAGGGATCTCCGGCCGCCGGCAGGAATCCGTTGCGGTAGAGCTCCAGCGCCTGCCGGCAGTGGTCGGCCAGCGAGGCCTGGCCGGGATCGGCGAACTGGATATGCTCCTTCCACAGGCGGTCGAACCGCTCCACATCGAGTTCGACTTCCAGCTCCGGCGACAGCCGGTAGCCCTGGCTCTGGCGCACGATTACCTCCCCGAACTCGGCTTGCGGCAATCCGGCCTTGGCCAGACCCGTCCGAAGATCCTCGCGCAGCCAGCAGACAGCCTGATAGAGCTGGGCCTTGGCCTTTTTCAGCCCGGCGCGGGGCCACAAACCCTGGAGCAGTTCTTCCACAGTGCACACCCGGTCCCGATGGATCGCCAGATACGCGAACAGGGCGCCAATGGTGCGCATCTTCCAGGATACGATTACCTGACGCTTCTCCGGTCTGTGAAATTCCACTTGGCCGAAAAGGCGCACGGAAAGCGGCTGTTTTGCCGCCGGCTTCGCTTGTCCGGCTGCTTGCATGCCGAGGAGGGCGTCGATCCTGCGGTTGCGCGGCAGTTGCTGGTATAGGTTCAGCAACGTGCTGTTGTTGGCGATCTCCAGAGCCAGCAATCCTTCGTATCCCCAACGTCGCGCCATCGCCAGAGCGCGGCGGAAATGATTGATGGCCGCTGCCGGGCGGTCGATTTCGGACAGCGATCGGATCATCTCGGCATAGTATTCTCCCAGATGGTCTCCCAGCCGCGCCGCGCCGCTGGCAATCATCTTTGCCGTCATCGTCGCTTCGGCGAGGTTTCCCGCGGCCGCCTCCAAGTACCCTTTCTCCGACAGCCCCCGCAGCGTGATATAGTTTTCGGGCGGCTTGCTGAACGATTGGCCGAACTGTTCCAGCAACAGCCAGGCATCTGCCGGGCGGCTGCGGTAACGGTACAACTGGGCCAGGGTGCGCTGCACCGCCTCCACAAAATCACGGCTTCCCAGGCTTTCACAGGAGATGGACAGCTCCGACAACGCTGCGTTCGCTTCCTCCCAGCGGCCCAGGAAGAGATCCAGCTGCGCCCTGATGATGGAAAGAACCGCCAGGGAACGGATGTCGGAATGCTGACGGCAGATTTTCTCTCCCCTGGCCAGGATGACCCCCGCCGCCGATAGGTCCCCGATGGTCAGCGCAGCCTTGGCGGCCGAACCATAGAGCGAGCCGATTCCCAAGTAATAGTAATCGGGTTGAATTCTCGAGAGCAGCGTCCGATAATCCCGATAAGCGGTGCGGTAATCCCCGATGCGGGAGTTTAGCACGCAGAGATCCACCATTATCTTCACCTGTCCCGTAAAGGGCAGACGGTTGGAGCGGGCGGTCTGAAGCGCCTTGCGGTATAATTCGCCGGCCTTGGCATAGCATCCCTTCCACAGCCAGGCCTGACCGCAGACATTGTACAGTTCGGACCGGAGTTGTGCCAGCGACCGCGGGCAGCGCCGGATGCCGCGCGAGATGGTTTCGATGGCGTCATCCAGCTGCCGGTCCGCGATCTGGGTCTGTCCCAGAGAGAGCAGGACGCGGCAGAGGTGCGCCCGATCGCCGGCCATTTCCAGCTGGGCCGCGGCGTTCCGCAACGTCTGCCGTTGTTCCTCGGGACGGCGCTGTTCCAGCTGCCAGCGGGACAGCGGCAAGAGCAACTGAGGATGCTCGGTGTAGGCCTGCTCTGGCAGTTGTGATAGCCAGCGTCCCAGCGTCTCGAAGCGCGCAACGCCGACATAATGGCCATGGATGCCGACCAGCAAGGCCGCCGCCTGATCGCTGTCGCCGGCCTGGAGGAAGTGATCTACGGCCTGCTCCGCCAGTCCGGTGCGTTCGCAGAACTGGCCGGCCCGGGCGTGCAGCATTCGGAGCCGTTCGGCATCGGTCAGGTTGTCGCGCAGATAATTGCGGAACAGCGGATGGTGTCGGTATTTGCCCGGGGCCGATTCGGTCAGGAAGACATTTCGGCGCTCCAAGTCCCGCAGCAATTTGGCCGAACCGTTCCGCTGCAAAAGATAATCGCAGGCCGGGCCGGACATGGTCTCCAATACCGAGGTTTGCAGCAGGAAGTCGCGGGTCGACTCGTCCTCCTTGCCCAGGATCTCGCTGGCGAAATACTCGAACAGCGGCCGGTTGGCGGCCACGTAGCCGTTGAGCGTCTCCTTGACGCTCTTGTGCATGCCGGCCGCCTGCATGATCAGATGGATGCCGGTGATCCAGCCCTGGGTCTGTTCCAGCACGCGCATCAGTTCGGATTCCGGCAGTGATGCCCGGTAGGCCAGCTCCATCAGCGAACGCAGTTCGGCTTCCTTGATTTCCAAATCGGACTGCCCCAGCTCGAAGAAGTCCTGTTTGGACCGCCACTTGGGCAGCGAAGGCAGCGGCGGCGGCGTCCGGGAGCAGATGATCAGATGAATGAAAGCCGGTATCCGGTCGATGAAAAATTCCATCAGGGCGTGGACCCGGCTGCCGGGATCCAGCCAGTGGTAATCGTCCAGTACTATGTACAGGTCGCCGGTGCGGTGGTTGGCCAGGACATTGATCAGCTCGGTGGCGAAAAAGGCCGGATCGCCGGCCAGCGAATCCCTTGACCTCAGTCCCTTCAAGGCATCGCTCAGCGATTGGTCGATCGTGGAGCGTCCCAAGCCGCCCGCCAGGCGGGACAGACCGGTCAACAGGTATTGGGCGAACTGGACCGGATCGCTGTCCGAGGGATCCAGGGTGAGGAACATGGCCGGCAGCAGTTCGCGTTCCAGCAATTGTCCCATCAGCGTGGTTTTGCCATAGCCGGCACCGGAAATGACCGAGATCAGCCGCTTGTCTAAATGCCGGTGGAGAAGGCATAACAGGTTTTCCCTGACCAGCAAACTTGGTTTGGGCCTTGGCCGATGGAATTTGGTTTCCAACAGCATGGTCTGGGGAAACACAGCCGTATTTTTCATAGAGATAGATAGTAGCACAGCCCAAAGGGACTGTCAACTCCAATAGTTTATCGCAATTCTTAACACGTTGGGAAAATAATGCATTAAGGCAAGACGTGGCATTGAATTGAAGGTTTATTTAATGTTTCATATGTATAATTCGCCAAAACCATCTACTACTAACAACCCATTTCAGAAAGGATCACCCATGAAAAAGTCACTGCTCATCATCTCCATCTCGCTGGCGATCGCCTCGGCCGCCGCGGCCCAAATGCGCTTCGGCCTCAATCCCGGCGTCGGCCTGGCCATGCCGATGGGCGACTTCGGCGATGCTTTCGGCTCTGGAATAAGCGTCATCGCCCAATTCGAGCTGGAGCCGACCCAATCTTTGGCAGTGACCCTGCAGGGCGGATGGCAGCGGTGGGGCGCGGAGCGATCGTCGCTTATCAAGGTATACAATGTGCCGATCATGGGCGGGATCAAATATTACCTTGCGCCCGGCGGCACCCGCCCCTATCTGATGGGCAAAATCGGGCATTGCATCTGGGGCGAGGAATACACCGGCTACAGCGAAAGCGACATGGGATTGGCCTTCGGCGGCGGCGCCGAGATATCTATTTCCCCCGTAGTGGCGCTAGATCTGGCAGGTTCCTACTATTCGGTGCAGACCGAGGGCGAGGCCTCGAATTTCTTCGAACTGCGCAGCGGAATAAAATTCAATTTTTCGGTCGCCAAGTGACGGAGCGGAAGGGGCGCCTTTGCGGGCGCAGGAAACAAACCGGGCTGTCGGTTTGATCGATTGCATCTGTTTGACACCCAATCAAAACATGTGGTGAGCATGCCGAACCATGCATTCCCGACCCGCGTACTCATGCCCGTCGGAGGACACATCGCAGCTGCAGCAACGAAAATGTGTGTTTCCCATAACCAGCCTACGGCGGACTGAACGAAATTCAAATCGACAGCCTTACTGTCGAGGAAGGATCCAACCATCATGAAGAAACACCTATCCGCAATCGTGCTGCCGGCGTTGCTGCTATGCCTTGCCGCCGCCCTTCAGCCAGGCTCAGGGCAAGCTCTGGCCCAATCACCGCTGGACGGCTTCGACCCCAATGCCGATAACTATGTCCTTTCCCTGGCGGTCCAGGCCGACGGCAAAGTACTGGTTGGCGGCGCATTCACCGCCATCGGTGGACAGACCAGGAACGGGATTGCCCGGCTTAATGCCGACGGAACGGCTGATGCCGCTTTCAATCCGAATCCAAACGGCGATGTCTGTGCCGTCGCGGTTCAGGCAGACGGAAAGATATTGGTAGGCGGCGATTTCACTACCATCGGCGGGCAGGCCAGGAACTATATCGCCCGGCTGAATGCGAACGGCACCCTTGATGCCGGATTCAATCCCAATGCGAATAACGCTGTCCATTCCCTGGCGGTCCAGGTCGACGGAAAGATATTGGCAGGTGGCTATTTCACAACCATCGGCGGACAGGCCAGGAACTATATCGCCAGGCTGAATGCGGACGGAACCGCGGACGCGGCTTTCAACCCCAATGCCAATAACTATGTCGGTATCCTGGCGGTCCAGGCCGACGGCAAGGTACTGGTAGGCGGCCTATACACAGCCATCGGCGGGCAGGCCAGGAACTATATCGCCCGGCTGAATGCGGATGGAAGCATAGACGCCGGCTTCGACCCCAATGCGAATAATGCTGTCCGTTCCATCGCGGTCCAGGCCGACGGNNCATCGGCGGGCAGGCCAGGAACCAGATGGCTCGGCTGAATGCGGACGGAACTGCGGATGCGGACTTCAACCCGAATGCAAGTAGCACTGTTTATTCCATCGCGGTCCAGGCCGACGGCAAGATATTGGTAGGCGGCAATTTCACCGCCATCGGTGAGCAGGTAAGGAACTATATCGCCCGGCTGAACGCGGACGGAACTGCGGATGCGGCTTTCAACCCGAATGCAAGCGGCATTGTTTCTTCCATCGCGGTCCAGGCCGACGGCAAAGCACTGGTTGGCGGCACATACTACACCATCGGCGGGCAGGCCAGGAACCATATCGCCCGGCTGAATGCGGACGGAACCGCGGACGCGGCTTTCAACCCCAATGCCAACGGCGATGTTTATTCCATCGCGGTCCAGGCCGACGGCAAGGTATTTGTGGGCGGCTTTTTCACAACCATCGGCGGGCAGGCCAGGAACTTTATTGCCCGGCTGAACGCGGACGGCACGCTGGATGCCGCCTTCAACCCGAATTCAAACGATGCTGTCATATCCCTCGCGATCCAGGCCGACGGCAAAGTACTGGTTGGCGGCGCATTCAGCACCATCGGCGGGCAGGCCAGGAACCGGATTGCCCGGCTGAATGCGGACGGCACAGTAGATGCGGCTTTCAACCCCAATGCCAACTTGGCTGTCCATTCCCTAGCGGTCCAAGCCGACGGCAAAATTTTAGTGGGCGGCAATTTCACCGCCATCGGTGAGCAGGCCAGGAACCATATCGCCCGGCTTAATGCCGACGGCACAGTAGATGAGGCTTTCAACCCAAATGCCAACGGCTGGGTCCATTCCATGGCGGTGCAGGCCGACAGCAGGATACTTGTGGGCGGCTACTTCACAACCATCGGCGGGCAGACCAGGAACCGGATTGCCCGGCTGAATGCGGACGGAACTGCGGATGCGGCCTTCAACCCGAATGCGAGTAATACTGTCCGTTCCATCACGGTCCAGGCCGACGGCAAAGTACTGGTTGGCGGCGCATTCAGCACCATCGGCGGGCAGGCCAGAAACTATATCGCCCGGCTGAATGCGAACGGCACATTAGATGCGGCCTTCAATCCAAATGCAAGCGGCGATGTCTGGGCTATCGCGGTCCAGGCCGACGGTAAAGTACTGGTAGGCGGCCAATTCACCGCCATCGGCGAGCAGGCTAGGAACTATATCGCCCGGCTGAGCAATTCCTACGCCGCTTTACAGGGGCTGAAGGCGGTGGATAACACTGTTGCCCAATGGATGCGGTCAGGAGCCGGCCCGGAGCTGTACGATGTGTGGTTTGAGAGTTCCACCAATCTTACGACCTGGACGTCCCTGGGGGCGGGCGGCAGGATCGCCGGCGGTTGGGAGCTCTCCGGGCTTAGCCTGCCATACGATACGAACGTGTACCTAAGGGCCAGGGGCTATGCTAAGGGGGGCATAAATAACGGCTCCAGCTCCATCATCGAGTCGGTTCGGAATGTGTATTTCAGTTCCGGGGCCGGCGTGGCCGGCCAGCCCATAGCCGCTGCGATGCCCGCAGGCTTTAGCCTGCAGGCCGCCTATCCCAATCCCGGGCGCCAGGCGACCATCAAGTACGGCCTGCCAAAGGCGGGACGGGTCAGCCTGAGGGTATACAACATCCTGGGTGGACTGGTGAGGACGTTGGAAGACGGCGATCGGCCTGCCGGATGGCACGAAATTCGGTGGGATGGCCGGGACCAGAACGGCCAACATACGGCCTCAGGGATTTACCTCTACCGGCTGTCGGCCGGAGGGAAAACGATGACCAAGCGGCTGACCATAATTCGATAACTCAAGGCAGGTGATCAGATTCGTCTGTCATTCTATCAATAACAGCGAAAGCCTCGTCTTGAGGCGGGGCTTTCGCCTAGGTGAACCAGGAGGAGTCATGTTTTTGGCCAGACCTGCAATGGCAAGGAGCTTCAGCATAGCCTAAACAGCCTTAGTAATTTTTACGCGTTCGATGTCCGCGTGTATTTTCTTGACAATTCGAACCGGATTTCATATCATTCGCACATGATTCCACGCGCCAGCAACGTCCTGGTCCGCGCGCCCAACTGGATCGGCGACGCCGTGATCTCCACCAGCTTCCTGGCGGCGCTGCGGGCGATCCAGCCCTCGGCCCGCGTCACCGTGCTGGCCCACGCCCGGGTCGAGCCGGTATTCCGGCACAACCCGGCGGTCGACGAGATCGTCGGTTTCGGCGGGCGGGCCGGTCTCTGGCGCCGGTCGCTGGACCTCAGGAAACGGGCGTTCGACAGCGCCTACGTCCTGCCGCTGTCGTTCTCCTCGGCGCTGGCGGCCGCGCTGACCGGGGCCGGCCGGCGCACCGGCTACGGGTCGGAGCACAGGGGACGGCTGTTGACCGACGCTCATGCGTTCGACGAGGGGGCGTTCCGCTCTCGGCACCTGGTGGCGGATTACCTGGCCCTGCTCGGTTCTGCGGGGGCCGTCCCGCCGCCGGAGGTCTTTCTGCTCGAAGGCGAGGTCAGGTGGGCCCAGCAGTGGCTGGACGGGCGCGGCCTGTCCGGCGGCGGGGTGGTCGGCTTCGGCCCCGGCGCGACCTACGGGCCGGCCAAGCGCTGGCCGCCGGACCGCTGGATCGAGCTGGGGCGGCGGCTCAAGCAGCGGGGCTCCCGGGTGCTGATCTTCGGCTCGTTCGCCGAGTCCCGCGAGTGCAAGGAGATCGAGCGCAACATCGGCACCACCGCGGTCTCGCTGGCCGGCGGCATGGACCTGCGCCAGAGCGCGGCGCTGATCGCCCACTGCCGCGCCTTCGTCACCAACGACACCGGCGTGATGCACCTGGCGGCGGCCGTGGGAACGCCGGTGGTCGCGCTGTTCGGCTCCACCAACCCGTCCTGGACCGGGCCCTGGGGTGGCCGCCACGCGGTGCTGCGTTCCCACGAACCCTGCAGCCCCTGCTACGCGCGGACCTGCCGCTTCGGCCACTACGCCTGCCTCCGCAAACTGTCCGTCGACCGGGTACTGGACGCGCTGGGCTGAGGCGGGGCGGCATCGCGGCGCCATCGCACGATGGCGCTTTTTCATTTGACGCAACTCGCGGGAATGTGCTATAGTTATATGTCCATGCCGGGACCGCGGCGAAACACGGCGCGGCCTCCCCTCGTGCGTTGCCCAGAACGTTGAACCGACGCAGGTGACCGATGAAGTGCCTGGTGATCATCCCGACCTACAACGAGAAGGACAACATCCCGGTGATCGCCCAGCAGGTGCTGGCCCGCGACCCGTCGATCGAGCTGCTGGTGATCGACGACAACTCGCCGGACGGCACCGGGCGCATCCTGGACGGGATGGCGGCCGGGGACCGGCGGATCCACGTCATCCACCGGCCGGGCAAGATGGGGCTGGGCACCGCCTACGTCACCGGCTTCAAGTGGGCCTTGGCGCACGACTACGGCTACGTCTGCGAGATGGACGCCGATTTCTCGCACCCGCCGGCCACGCTCGACGTCTTCCTGGAACGGATCAGGGACTGCGACCTGGTGATCGGCTCGCGCTACGTTTCGGGCATCAACGTGGTCAACTGGCCGCTGAAGCGGCTGCTGCTCTCGTACTTCGCCAACATCTACGCCCGGGTCGTCACCGGCGTGCCGGTGCGCGACCTCACCGCCGGGTTCAAATGCTACCGCCGGGCGGTGCTGGAGGCCATCAACCTCGACCGCATCAAGTCCAACGGCTACGCCTTCCAGATCGAGATGCACTTCAACGCCTTCTACAAGGGCTTCAAGGTCGAGGAGGTGCCGATCATCTTCGAGGAGCGGCGGATGGGGCAGAGCAAGATGAACAAGAAGATCGTCTACGAGGCCGTCTGGATGGTGTGGCGGCTGCAGCTGCTGCGGCTGCTGAAAAAACTGTAAGGCCTGACGCAATTCGCGGGCTATCGGGCGGACGCCGCCCGGTAGCTCGTTTCACTTCCAGACCATCACTGGATCGGGCACCGTGAAAGAACAGGACCTGTTCCTGACCGAGGACCGCGGCCCGCGGCCCTCGCCGCTGGCCGACCGGATGCGGCCCAATACCCTCGACGAGGTGGTGGGCCAGGACCATTTGATCGGCCCGGGCAGGGTGCTGCGCAAGATCGCCGAGTCCGGCGAGCTGCCGTCGCTGATCTTATGGGGCCCGCCCGGCAGCGGCAAGACCACGCTGGCCAGGATCCTGGCGACCGTGGCCAAGGTCAACTTCGTAGAGTTTTCCGCCGTGACCAGCGGCATCAAGGAGATCAAGGAGGTGATCCGCGGCGCCGAGCGGCAGTGGGCGGCCCAGGGCGCGCGCACCGTGCTGTTCGTGGACGAGATCCATCGCTTCAACAAGGCCCAGCAGGACGCCTTCCTGCCGCACGTGGAGAAGGGCACCATCGTGCTGATCGGCGCCACCACCGAGAACCCGTCGTTCGAGGTGATCTCGGCGCTGCTGTCGCGCTCCAAGGTGCTGATCCTGCAGGGGCTGGGGGAGCCGGACATCAAGGCGATCCTGCTGCGGGCGGTCGCGCGGGACGAGGATCTCCG
The DNA here is from genome assembly GCA_002347565.1 of bacterium UBP2_UBA2255. Lineage (GTDB taxonomy): Bacteria > Edwardsbacteria > AC1 > AC1 > EtOH8 > UBA2255. The sequence continues at coordinate 72,484 of DDXR01000080.1, forward strand.
GGAGCTGAAGGTCGAGGCCGAGGACCGGGCCCTGGAGTTCCTGTCCCAGCAGTGCCACGGCGACGCCCGCACCGCCCTCAACGCGCTGGAGCTGGCGGTGTCGACCGTCAAGGGTGATCCGCAGGGGACGCGACGGGTCACGCTGGCGGACGCCGAGGAGGCGATGCAGCGCAAGTCGCTGCTCTACGACAAGGCCGGCGAGGAGCACTACAACCTGATCTCGGCGATGCACAAGTCGCTGCGCGACTCCGACCCCGACGCCGCGGTCTACTGGGTGGGACGGATGCTGGCGGCGGGCGAGGACCCGCTGTACGTGGCGCGGCGGATGGTGCGGTTCGCCACCGAGGATATCGGCAACGCGGATCCCATGGCCCTGCTGGTGGCCAACCAGGCCAGGGAGGCCTACCACTTCCTGGGCACGCCGGAGGGCGAGCTGGCGCTGGCCCAGGCGGCGATCTACCTGGCGCTGGCGCCCAAGAGCAACGCGGTGTACCGGGCCTACGGGGAGGTCCAGCGGGACATCCAGCGCCACGGCGCCCTGCCGGTGCCGCTGGTGATCCGTAACGCGGTCACCGAGCTGATGAAGGACGTCGGCTACGGCCAGGGCTACCGGTACGCCCACGAGTTCCCGGACGCCACGATCGACCAGCAGCACCTGCCGGACCAGCTCAAGGACACGACGTACTACCACCCGACGGACCGGGGTTGGGAGGGGAAGAGGAAGAAGGAGCGGGAGGGCCGGTAGCGTGCGGACGCGATGGCCGTTGCCGATGTCGCTTTTTCCGATTGACTTAGGCGGCGATATGCGGTACACTTGGGAACGTCATCTGCACGAGATGGCGTTTTTCCTTTTTACTTCCCAGGTTTTCAGTACAAAGCTTTTTCTTCCCCGCGAAACACGCCAATGGCGCAAAAAATTTCAGTTCTATGGTTTTCGCGTTTTTAGCAGGCACAAGGAAGCTAATGTCTGGATTCCCGTTTGCACGGGAATGACATGGCAGGGTAGTCACAATGGGACAACGCGCCAAATCGTAAATCCCAAATCGTAGATAGATAATGAAGCGCAAAGTCAAGTTCGTCTTCGTCACCGGCGGCGTGGTCAGCTCGCTGGGCAAGGGCATCGCGGCGGCAAGCCTGGGGTACCTGCTGAAGGCGCGGGGGCTGCGGGTCAACATCCAGAAGTTCGACCCCTACCTCAACGTCGACCCCGGCACCATGAGCCCGTTCCAGCACGGCGAGGTNNCGTCACCGACGACGGCGCCGAGACCGACCTGGACCTGGGCCACTACGAGCGGTTCATCGACCGGCCGCTGAAGCGCGAGAACAACCTGACCTCGGGCCAGATCTACGAAAGCGTGATCTCCAAGGAGCGGCGGGGCGACTACCTGGGCAAGACGGTCCAGGTGGTGCCGCACATCACCGACGAGATCAAGGCCCGCCTCAACCAGCTGGCCGACGCCGGCGACAGCGACGTGATCATCACCGAGATCGGCGGCACGGTCGGCGACATCGAGAGCCTGCCTTTCTTGGAGGCCATCCGCCAGTTCCGGCTGGACGTCGGCCGCGAGAACTGCGCCTACCTGCACCTGACCCTGGTGCCCTACATCAAGGCCTCGGGCGAGCTCAAGACCAAGCCCACCCAGCATTCGGTCAACAAGCTGCGGGAGATCGGCATCCAGCCCGATGTCATCATCTGCCGCGCGGAGCAGCCGCTGGGCCGGGAGCTCAAGGACAAGATCGGCCTGTTCTGCAACGTCTCGGCCGAGGCGGTGGTGGAGGCGATCGACGTCGAGTCGATCTACGAGATCCCGCTGCGGTTCCACAACGACGGGCTGGACGAGATAGTGGCGCACCTGCTGGGCGTGGGCTTTCACAAGCCCGACCTTTCGGAGTGGCGGGCCATGCTGGCCCGGATGAAGAAGCCCCACGGCGAGGTGCGGATCGCGATGTGCGGCAAGTACGTCGACCTGCACGACGCCTACAAGAGCATCATCGAGTCGCTGCTGCACGCCGGCGTGGCCAACAACGTCAAGGTAGCGCTGGACTGGGTCGACACCGAGTCGCTGGACGCCGGCAACCTGGCGGCGCGGCTGGCGGAGTGCCATGGCATCCTGGTGTGCCCCGGCTTCGGCGACCGGGGGATCGAGGGCAAGATCCTGGCGGCGCGGCACGCCCGGGAGAACGGCGTGCCCTACCTCGGCATCTGCCTGGGGATGCAGGTGGCGGTGATCGAGTTCGCGCGCGCGGTGTGCGGCCTGAAGGGGGCGCATTCCACCGAGTTCAACGACAGGACGCCGCACCCGGTGATCGACTTCATGCCGGACCAGCGGACGATCACGGCCAAGGGCGGCACCATGCGGCTGGGGGCGTATCCCTGCGCGCTCGGCCAGGGGACCAGGTCCCGCGCCGCCTACGGGGCCGACCAGGTCTCGGAGCGGCACCGCCACCGCTACGAGGTCAATAACGACTACGCCGGGCGGCTGGAGGCCGCGGGCATGGCGGTGGCCGGGCGCTCGCCCGACGGCGCGCTGGTGGAGATGATCGAGCTGCCGGGCCACCCCTGGTTCGTGGGCTGCCAGTTCCATCCCGAGTTCAAGTCCCGGCCGATGCGGCCCCATCCGCTGTTCCGCGATTTCGTGGCGGCGGCCCGGGCGCGCAGGACGGGAAAATGATCAGCGTTCGTAGGCAGTGACGCCGTAACGTTCACACGTCCAAGGAGGGAATGATGAAGCCGATCTCGTCGATCGTCTGGCTGGTGCTGGGGCTGACCCTCGCCGGGTTGCTGTTCTTCACCTGGTTCTGGTTCGACCAGCAGGCCGTGCTGGGCTCCTCGGTCCGGCGGATCACGGAGGCGGACGACCCCGCCATCCGGATCGAGCTGACCCGGAAGCTGCTGGCCGGGAACGCCGGCCTGACGAAGGGACAGCGGGCGATGTTCCTGGGCCTGATCGCCGAGGCCTTCGCCCGCCGCGGCGACCTGGACAGCATGGCCGCCGTCTACGACCAGGCCATCGAGCTCAAGCCCGACGATGTCAACCTGCACAACAACGCCGCCTACGAGATGGCCCGGCTCGGGGCCAGGCTGGATCAGGCAGAGCGCTACGCGATCCGGGCGGTGGCGCTGGCGCGGGCCGAGGCCGCGGGCAAGCCCCCGGCGGGCGCCGACAGGGCATCATGGACCAGCGAGCGCAAACAGACCCTGGGCAACTGCCTGGACACCCACGGCTGGGTGCTGTACCGCAAAGGGGATTACCCCGGGGCCGAATCCCAGCTGCGGCAGGCGCTGCAGCAGGCGCCGGAAGCCGAGATCCGCTATCATCTGGGCATGGCGCTGTACCGCTCCGGCAAGCTGGACCAGGCGGTGGACCATCTGGCCGCCAGCCTGGCCGGCCGACTGGAGCAGCCGGACTCGGCGCTGGCGCACGCCCAGCAGGCCTACCGCGAGCGGCACGGGTCCCTGCGCGGTTTCGACCAGCTGGCGCAGCGCCACCGGGAGGAAGCCCGCCGCTCCGAGCAGGCGGGCGAGCTGGCCCAGGGTTCGGCGCTGATCGGCCAGCCGGCGCCAGATTTCACGCTGCCGGACCTGGACGGCAAGCCCCACCGGCTGTCCGACCTGCGGGGCAGAGTCGTGATCATCGACTTCTGGGCCACCTGGTGCCGGCCGTGCGTGATGGCGATGCCGCTGGTCGACAAGGTGCAGCGCGAGCACCGGGAGCGGGGCGTGGCGGTGCTGGGCGTGAACTTGGAGGGAAGGGACAAGATCGAACAGGTCAGGAAGTTCGTCGACGGCAGGGGTGTGGGCTTCACCATCCTGGTCGGCGGCATGATGGGCAACGGCCTGGACCGGGTGTACGGCGTGACCGGCATCCCCACCACTTTTGTGGTCGACCGCGACGGCGTCGTCCGGCATCGGCACATCGGCTACCGCGAGAACCTCGACCAGCTCCTCTCCGGTCAGATCGCTGCGTTGCTCAAGGCGCCGGAGCCGCCGGGGAAATGACCTTGACGGCGGCGGCGCGGCCGCGCGGACGGTAGCGGCCCGCAGCAAGCTGCATCCCGCCGGCCCGCCATGCAGAACATCAAGCTGGTGATCGAGTACGACGGCACGGCTTTCTCCGGCTGGCAGGTCCAGCCGGGGAAGCGCACGGTGCAGGGCGTGCTGGAGCAGAAACTGTCGGCGATGCTGGGGGAGCGTATCGCGCTGACCGGCTCCGGCCGCACCGACGCGGGCGTGCACGCCGCGGGGCAGGTGGCGAATTTCAGGACCGGGAGGGTGCTGCCACTGGCGGCCTACACCCTGGGCCTCAACGGCGAGCTTCCCGGCGACGTCGCCGTGCGCTCGGCCGAGCCCGTGCCGGAGGGATTCCACGCCCGGTTCGACGCCCGGGCCCGGCTGTACCGCTACTCGATCGTCACCGAGCGCTCGCCGCTGCGGGAACGGTACGCCTGGCGGATGACCCACCGGATCGACCACGCCGTGCTGCGAGACCTGGCGGCCAGGATCGTAGGAAAACGCGATCTGCGGGCCCTGGCCTGCGCCCGGGCCGAGACCGACAACTTCACGGTCGACGTCCGACAGTCGGAGTGGAAGATCGAGCCAGGGCGCTACACCTATCTCATCAAGGCCGACCGCTTTCTCCGCAACCTGGTGCGGATCCTGGTGGGCACGATGGTGGACATGGCGCGGGGCGGGATCGATCCCGCCGGGTTCGACGCGATCCTGGCGTCCAAGGACCGGACCAGGGCCGGGAAGACCGCGCCGCCGCAGGGGCTGTGCCTGATGGAAGTGTCCTACTGACCTTCGGAACCCGCCGCCACCTTCGCTGCAGCGTTGATCGGGCATGCAACTCTTCGTCTCCGAATCCGCCTTCTGGGGCCTGCTGGTCTCGGCCATCGAGGTCTACAAGAAGGAATCGTACGGCCTGCTGCTGGGGCACCGCGACGGGCAGAACTTCTTCGCGGCCCACGCCGTGGCCTGCCAGTCCGCCGAGCGCCACTCCAACTGGGTCAAGGCCCGCGAGAAGTCGTACGCGCGGGTGGTCAACTTTTTCCAGCGACTGCCCACGCTGTCGCTGATCGGGGATTTCCATTCCCACCCGGAACATGAGATTGCCCTCAGTCCCGAGGACGTCGCCTCGATGGTGCGCAACCGGGTGTACGTCACGGTCGAGATCAAGGACAAGGCCAAGGACAAGTACTGGAGCTACAACGAGGACGGAACGCTGAGCGGCACCACCGACAACTGGTTCATCAAGATCGCCGCCTTCGGCCTGGACCCCAAGACCAGGAAGCCGAGGATGGCCGACGTGCTGTGCCCGTTCGCCATCGGCTTCAACATCAAGGACCGGGCGTGAGCGGGCAGCGCCGGCGCTGGCCTGCGGCCGAGCGCAGCTATTGGGAAGCCGTCGCGGACGCCTTCGACGCCGAGATCTTCGATGTCTGCGGCAGCGACCGGAACGGCGTGGTGGCGGCGAACATTCGCCGCCTGGCGTCCCGCCGCCGGACCGTGATGGACCTGGGGTGCGGGGTGGGCCGGACCCTGCCGCTGCTGTCGCGGCTGTTCGGCCGGGTGCTGGCGGTTGACATTTCGGGGCGCTGCCTCGACATCGCCCGGCGGCGCGGCCTGCCCAACGTCGAATACATCCGCGCGGACCTCGCCCGGCCCGGCTGCCGTCTGCCGCAGTGCGACTCGGTGGTCTGCATCAACGCCATCCTGATGACCGGCGTGGCCGAGTGCCGCAACGCCTTCGACGCGTTGCGGCGGGCGGTCACCACGGGAGGGGGACTGGTGCTGACCGTCCCCTCCCTGGAGTCGGTGCTGTTCACCCGGACCAAGATCATCGCCGCCGCCGCCCGCAGAAAGCAGCCCTACCGGGAGAAGCTCGACGACTACTGCCGGCTGGGCCGGACGCCCGGGTATTTTGAATCGGCGGTCGTCATCGACGGCGTGCCCACCAAGCATTATCTCAAGGAGGAGCTCGTGTCGCTGCTGACCGACCGCAGGTTCGCTATCTCCGGGATCGAGAAGATCGAGTACGGCTGGGACAGCGAGATCACCAACCGGCCGTGGCCCGACCGGGCGCCCTACCCCTGGGACTGGTGCGCCGTGGCGCGCAAGCGGTGAGGCGATGATCGAGATCGACAGGAAACTGGCGCACATGGCGGTGCGCCACCGGGAGATCGAGGCCCTGCTGGCCGACCCGGCGGTGATCGCCGACCAGCTGAAGTACCGCGACCTCAGCCGCGAGTACCGCTCGCTGGCCGCGGTGGTGGCCAAGGGCGGCGAGTATCGCGAGGTCATCAAGCGGATCGACGGGAGCCGGTCGCTGGCCGCCGAGGCCGGCGATCCCGAGCTGGCCGAGCTGGCCGCGGCCGAGCTGGCCGAGCTGGAGCCCCGCAGGACGGCGCTGGCCGAGGAGCTGAAGACGCTGCTGGTGCCGCGCGACCCCAACGACTTCAAGAACGCCATCATCGAGATCCGCGGCGGCACCGGCGGGGAGGAGGCGGCGCTGTTCGCCGGCGACCTGTTCCGGATGTACGTGCGCTACGCCGAGCGCAAGGGCTGGCAGGTGGACATCATGGACTCCAGCCCCACCCAGCTGGGCGGATACAAGGAGGTGGTGTTCGCCGTGCAGGGCGAGGGCGCCTTCGGCAGCTTCAAGTACGAGAGCGGCGTGCACCGGGTGCAGCGGGTGCCGCGCACCGAGGCCTCGGGCCGGATCCACACTTCGGCCGCGACCGTGGCCGTGCTGCCCGAGGCCGAGGAGATCGACCTGGTGATCGACCCCAAGGACGTGCGGGTCGACACCTTCTGCAGCTCAGGCGCCGGCGGCCAGAGCGTCAATACCACCTACTCGGCGGTGCGGCTGACCCACATCCCTAGCGGGCTGGTGGTCTCCTGCCAGGACGAGCGCTCCCAGATCAAGAACAGGGCCAAGGCCATGACGGTGCTGCGCTCGCGGCTGCTGGAGAAGATGCAGTCGGAGCAGGACGCCAAGCTGGCCAAGGACCGCAAGAGCCAGGTCAAGTCCGGCGACCGCAGCGAGAAGATCCGCACCTACAACTTCCCCCAGAACCGCCTCAACGACCACCGCATTGGCCTGACGCTCCACAGCCTGGACCGGGTGCTGGAGGGCGGGCTGGACGAGGTGATCGGGGCGCTGGCCGCGGCGGAAATGGCGGAGAAACTGCGGGAGGAGGCATGATCCGCCGCATCGCGCTGGCGGCCCTGATGGCGGCCGTCGCCGCGGGCACGGCGACGGCCGACTGGAAATATCTCAGCGTCGGCGCCAAGCTCGGATACGCCTTCGGGAAGCAGGGCGGTTTCACCTGGGGCGGGGAGGCCAGCTACATCTGGTTTAGGGACATCGACGATCCGCCCCGCGGCATCGTGTTCGACCTCGACGGCAACGGGCGGATGACCAAGCTCCATACCGGCTTCGAGGTCGTATCGTTCGCGGGGCTCGAGGCCGGTCCCACAGTGGTATTCGGAGACGACGGTACGCGCGCCGGGCTGACGCTGACCTCGTTCGCCTGGGCCGTGGTCGCGATGCCGTACTACAGCCACACGTTCGTGCCGGGCCCGGACATTCCGGAGGCCGGGGTCTACATCAAATACCCCATCGAGGTCGAGCGGGGCGACCCGATCGTCCTGTGGTGACCATCGTCGCCACGCTGCTGGCCGCGGCCGTGGCGCGGCTCAGGGCCGCCGGCGTCGAGTCGGCGCCGCTGGAGGCCCAGCTGCTGCTGGCGCGCGTCCTGCGCCAGGACCGGGTGTGGCTGGCGGTCAACCGCGACCGCGCGGTCGCCGCGGCGGACCGGGCGCGGTTCGAGCGGATGGTGCGCCAGCGCTGCACCCGGAAACCGCTGCAGCAGATACTCGGCGAAACGGAGTTCTACGGCCGCCGCATCCTGGTGAACCGCTCCGTGCTGGTGCCGCGGCCCGAGACCGAGCTGCTGGTCGGGCAGGTCGCCGAACGGTGGCGGCCGCGGTATCGCAGGGTCCTCGACATCGGCACCGGCACCGGCTGCATCGCGGTCGCGCTGGCGCTGGAGCTGCCGCGGGCCCGCATCACGGCCACCGAGATATCGGCCCGGGCGCTGGCGGTCGCGCGCAGGAACGTGGAGCGCCACGGCCTGTCGCGGCGGATCGAGCTGGCCAAGGCGGACCTGTTCCCGCCCGGCCGAGTCCGGTTCGACGTCGTCGTGTCGAACCCGCCGTACATCCCCACCCGGCAGATCCCGGGGCTGCAGCCCGAGGTCGCACGCTACGAGCCCGTCACCGCCCTGGACGGCGGCAGCGACGGGCTCTCGTTCTACCGCCGCATATCGGCGCGGCTGGGGTCGGCGCTGGCGCCGGGCGGCCTGCTGGCGTTGGAGGTGGGCGACGGCCAGGCCGCGGCGGTGCGGGATATCGTCCGGTGCGCCCTGCCGTCCGCGGCCGTGGGGACGGTCGACGATTACCGCGGGACGCCCCGCATCGTCGTGGCCTCGGTCCCGCAGCGATAAAATACTGGGTTTATAGTGAGTTATAACTTGACAACCGGTGCCATTTTCTGTAATATTAGCACCTTGTCCGCCCGGCGCCATCCGCAGCAGCACAGCATCAGCACAACGCACATCAGCAGAGGGCACGAATGATGGTCCCGCAGAAG
>DDXR01000055.1 GCA_002347565.1 bacterium UBP2_UBA2255
TTTTTACAGATAAGGAAGACAGCACTGTATTCAGTGTGAAGCCTAACGATTCAATCGTGGTTGTCAGAGAGCAAGGTGGATATGTCTTAGATCGTGTAACAGATGTTTACGCAAAACGTGATGTGGGTTCAGCCGTACATGTATATTTTAAGCTTGATACCGTGTGTACGGATATCTGGACTGATGGTGTGTATATTAGTAATAAGAAAGGTGTGCCAATATCATCCTGGTTCGATTATCCAAAACCCATACCGATTGATGGAAAGCTGATAGTAAGAGATAAGACCAGAATTGCAAAACATATCGTGCAAAACAAGCACAGTATAGATATATCATTAGTAGGTGATGCAAAAAAGACAAGTATTCATATCTCAATCTGATTTTTAATGTTGACAGTGTAACATATACTAATATACATAGCTCATTACTAACAATGATTCCCAACGTGGCATTTTCGGCCGATGGTTTTGGAAATATCTATGGTTATCGTTCCTTTATAGCTGTGGTTGTAAATGGATACTCGTTTTGTAAATTAAGTGCGTCTTTCTCCAGTGCATTTACCATTGACAATAATAAGTATATAGTTTTACGTGAGAGTCATCCTGATTGTGGGATGTGGGGTAAAAACCTCTACAGGGTCGACAAAGACAGTATAAGGTTGATCAATAGCGACTGGTCATTTTCATTATAATGCAAGTGATAATAATGCCCGACCAACCGCGCGACATCAAGCAGGAGATCCAGAAGGCCGCGGGGCCGGAGAAGCCTGCCGCCGGGATCAAGGCGACGGCCAAGCCGGCCGCCAGGCTGCGCCTGCCCAAGATCGCCGAGGTCAGCGTCTGGCTGGACACCTACGACGACCTGTTCTCGGATTTCGACCCGCGGCCGTTCGAGGAGCGGGCGGTGTCCGACGACTTCCTGCGCGAGGCCAAGACCTTCAGCAAGGAGAAGGCTGGCGGCCGGTTCGAGCTGGTGCTGCTGATCCCCCACAGGCTGCAGGACACGGAGAAGGAGGCGGTGATCGTGCGGAGGCTGCATGAGTTCTTCGCCCAGAACCGGGAGCTGGCCGGGTCGGCGATCAACGCCAACCGCCGGACCGGCGGCGGCCTGGTGGCGCTGGCGGTGCTGCTGATGCTGGCGGGGGCCTGGCTGCGCTCGATACCCAGCGAGTCGTTCCTGTTCAACTTCTTCCTGGTGGTGCTGGAGCCGGCCGGCTGGTTCACCATCTGGAACGGCTTCGATCGGCTGTTCTTCGTGCCCCGGCAGCTGGCCAGCGACCTCCAGTTCTTCCGGCGGATGTCCGAGGGCATGATCAGCTTCATCCCGTACTGATCGACCATGCGCGTACGCCTCGAGGTCAACCATCGGACCGTCTCGCTCCTGGTCGCCGGCCTCTACCTGGCCGTGGCCATGCTCGTCGGCGGCCTGGAGGCTGTGCTGAGAACGCTGATGTTCCTGATCCTGCCGCTGGCCTGCATCTGGTTCAGCGATACCCTGGGCGGCGGGACGGGCCTGACCTTTGGCGGAGGGTACATCACCAAGCCGTCGCCGGGTTTTGTGGTATATTTCCTGGGCTGGGTGCTGCTGGCGATGCCGGTGATCGCAGTACTACTTTCGGTTATCTTCAATTTCAAGCTTTTATGATAAGCGGAGCGATATGAACACCATTGCCCTTTTCACCGCATCACTGCTGGTTGCAGTGGGCACTACGAGCGCGCAGGCCCAGCAGCCAGCAGCCAGCGATATCATAAACGCAAGGGGAAAGCCCATGAAGATCCTGGTCGCCTGCTACTCCCGCACCGGCACCACCAAGCAGGTCTGCGAGGAGCTGGCCGCAACCCTGGGAGCGGACATCGAGCAGATCGTCGATGCCAAGAAACGATCCGGCATCTTCGGCTACCTGGGCGGCGGGCGCGACGCCATGAAGAAGAAGCCGACCGTGATCGGCCCGAGCAGGTACGATCCCGCGCAGTACGACCTGGTCATCGCCGCCTCGCCGGTGTGGGCCGGGCACATCGCGCCGGCGCTGCGGACCTACCTGGCGCAGCACAAGGGCAAGATCAAACAGGCCGCGTTCCTGTGCACCATGGGCGGCTCGGGCGACGCCGGCGCCTTCGCGGACATGAAGGAGCTCACCGGCCTGGAGCCGGCGGCGCGGCTGACGCTGCTGCAGCGGGAGGTCAAGAGCGGCCAACACGCGGCCAAGCTCAAGGAATTCGCGGGCAAGCTCGGCAAGTAGCACTTTTCGCCGGATAAATTGGTCTACGTGTCTTTCCCGCGAAAGCGGGAAACCAGGCCTGGATGCCCGTTTTCACGGGCATGACACCGGAGGGGAACGGCTATAGCATAGAGGAGGCCACCATGGCGGACGAGAAGAAGAAGGGTCCGGGCCTGTTCGGATACGTCAAGGGGTTCGGCCGGATGTGGGGCGCGCTGGCCGGGAGAACATACCGGAAATTCCCCTGGCGGACGGTCGCCGGAACTGCTTTCTCTGCGGTCTACGTGATCAGCCCGCTGGATATCGTTCCGGAGCTGCTGATGCCGGTGTTCGGATTCGTCGACGATGCGGCGGTGCTCGGACTGCTGGCGGCCTGGATCAAGAAGGACGTGGACAGGTTCATGGACTGGGAGTCGGCGGCGGGGAAGTGACGATACCGTCTCGTTGACCCCACCCTGTATCCCTCCCCGCAACGGAGAGGGATGCGAATAGGACATGAGTGCTGTGATGGAAAACGACGCCATCGTCAACCAGCTGCCGGTCGACCGGGCGGTCTGCTACTCCAACGACAAGGGCGAGCAGTCCGACAAGGTCCAGAAGCAGCAGGCCAAGCTGCTGGCCAAGCTGGGCCCCTTCGTCAGGAAGTTCCTGGAGCCGGACGAGCGCATCCTCTACGCGCTGCCGGCCGTGGCGCCGCTGTCCGCGCTGGAGCAGTTCTTCACGGGCTGGCACGTCTATTACCTCAAGGCCTGCGCGCTGGTGTTCACCTCCAAGCGGATGCTGTACCTTCCGACCACGACCGGCGGCAAGCCCCGGCAAAGCCTGGCGCAGGCCCGCTACGGCGACATCGCCTCGTTCACGGCCAAGGGGATGCTGAACGGGCATCTGGAGCTCGCGTACAAGGGCGGCCGCAGGGAGAAGTTCACCATCCAGTCCTTCGGCGAATGGAAGAAGCTCAACGCGTTCCTGCCGAAGCTCGTTCCCGGCGGCGAGCCGACGGACCGCCGCGACCGCCACTTCCTGTGCCCGCGCTGCGCCAAGCCGCTGGCCAGGGACGTCTACGCGTGCCCCTCGTGCCGGCTGGCCTTCAAGACGCCGTCCCAGGCCCTCTGGTTCGCGCTGCTGGTGCCGGGCGGCGGGTATTTCCTCACCGGGCATTTCTGGTTCGGCGTGCAGGGCGTGCTGACCGATCTCCTGATCTTCATCTTCGTGCTGACGACCTTGGTCGCGTCCCACGGCAAGACGGAGCTGATGGCCGCGCCCTTCGTGATCCTGGTGCTGCTGGCGCTCAACAAGCTGGTGGCCGTGCAGCACGTGAAGTATTTCGTGGGGCAGTTTTTGCCTGACAGCAAACTTACATAAGAATTATCTGCCTGGTTACGCGGCGTTCAAGATGCAGTGATCACTCAGCTATCCAGAAACACAAGCACATGGGGGTATGCCATGACGGGAAACCAGATCAGACCGCTTGGCGGGCTCATCGTTGTCGCGATAGCTTGTCTGTTGTTCGCTGGCAGCGCGCATGCAAAGACCAGCATTGCCATCCTGCCATTTGACAGCACCAACATCGGCCAGACCAATTATGTCAAGATGAACGATCACTTCAAGAATATACTGGTCAAGTCGAACAAATATGCCCTGGTCGATCGCGAGATAATCGAGAAGGTATTGCGGGAGCAGTCCCTGGGCTTGAGCGGGGCCATGGACCAATCCACGACCGCCAAGGTCGGAAAGTTGATCGGGGTGGAGAAGATCGTGCGGGGGAAAGTATACTACAGCAATAACGGATATGGAATGAATTATGAGGTGATAGATGTCGAAACCGGAAAGGTGGAGCTGACGAAAACACAATCAAGCAAGAATCTCCTAAATCCACCCGGCTGGGCGGCAGGCGATATCATGGTCCGGTATCCGCTGGTCGGAACCATCATCGGCTTCACAAAAGAGGGCATCGTTGTTTCGCTCGGTGAAGACGACGGGCTGAAGACGGGGCAGAGGCTGTTCTGGGCGCGGGCGAGAACAGTAAAAGATACGAAGGGTGCGGTGGTGTTCTCCAAGACCGAGCGGTTGGGCGTGCTCACGGTTTTGGATGTCGCCCCCACCTCCTCTGTCGCTGCCGAGCGGTTGAGCCAGCAACCGGGGAACACCCCCAGGGAAGGCGATCAGATCTCGCCCGATCCGCTTCCCCGCAAGGACGCGGTTGTAAGCCGGACCCCGTTCTTTCCCAATATCAAATCGGACCGGTTGTTGCTGGACGATGGCATGAAGGAAGTCAAATACCTTTCCCCAAAGTACAATAAAGGCGAGGGGTACATCGATGGCCACCTGGAATTAGATGCAACGGTTCGGAAGTCTGGCCAGACATACGGTTACTATCCATCGCCGTTCGACACGTTGTCCAACTTTATAATGACCGCAGATATGCGTTTCCTCGTGTCCGGCGGTGCTTCGGCCGGGATTACGATCAGATGCACGGACCCGGTCAACAACGACAATAAATACAATCTGTACATTACTGATAACGGCAGGATATTTATCGGGGTTATCACGAACAAAACTGCGCAGTTCATCGTCAACGGCGAGAGCTCGCCAGCGCTCAATCGTAACGGCAAGAACAATACACTGAAGGTAGTAGCCGTTGGTCCACAATTCGATTTCTACATCAACGACACATATGTCCTGTCATACGAGGATGAAAACTACGAGACCGGCAGCGTGGGCCCCTTCGTTGAACATGGCTGCCGTGTGCAATTCGACAATGTCAAGATCTGGTCGGTCAAATAGCGTCCCCTGCCTGTTCGAATAATACGCCGCATCCCCGATGAGATCATCGACGAGGTCCGCCAGGCCAGCGAGGTGGTGGCCGTGATCGGCTCTTACGGGAATGAATAAATGTATTGCCAAACAGCACATATGTATGGTATAACAGCACACCATGAATAGCCTGTCGCAGATATTGAGCTCGCGGGTGCGGGCGGAAATCTTCCGCGTCCTGTTCGGGTTGACGCCGCAGGGCCCGCATCTCCACGAATTGCAGCGCCGCACGGGCCTTTCGCTGGGCGCCGTCAGGCAGGATATCGGGAAACTGGTCAAGCTGGGCCTGGTCCTGCGCAGCCGGGACGGCAACCGGGTCTGCTTCGCCGCCAACGAAAACCACCCGCTGTACCCCGACATCCGCGGCCTGGTGCTGAAGACCAGCGGGCTGGCCGACGTCGTCAAGCACGCGCTGCGGGTCAAGGGAATCCACGCGGCGTTCATCTTCGGCTCGGTGGCCCGGGGCGCGGAAGGGCCGGCCAGCGATCTGGACCTGATGGTGGTCGGCGATATTGGCCTGCGCAAGCTGTCGTCGTTGCTTGCGGGCGCGGCCGGGCGCATCGGGCGGGAGATCAACCCCCACGTCATGACGCGCATGGAGTTTGGCAAACGGCTGGCAGGCAAGGAGCACTTCATCGCGTCGGTGATGGCCGCGCCGAAAATATGGATTATAGGGTCGGACGATGAGCTTGCAGCAATGGGCAGCTGACGGCTGGCTCAAGGCCCACCGCACCAGCTCCCAGGAGGTCGGCACTCTCCTGGCGATCGTGCGCCGCGATCTGGCCGATGCCGGACAGAAAGCCGTGTCGGCCGATTGGCGGTTCGGGATGGCCTACAATGCGGCGCTGAAGCTGTGCACGATCCTGCTCTACGCCGAAGGCTATCGCCCGGCGCAGAACCTGGCGCATTACCGCACCCTTCAGGCGCTGCCGCTGATATTGGGCAAAGAGCATGGAGAGGATGTGGAGTATCTTGACGCCTGTCGGACCAAGCGCAATACGGCGGAATACGACTATGTCGGCGGCGCTACCGATGCTGACGCCCGGGAATTGATCGGATATGCGAAAGAGCTCGAGCGCGTCGTGTTGCAATGGTTGAAGGCTGCTCATCCGAGCCTTTTACCTGATAAACGAAATGGCCATGGCCGCAAGGGGAAGTAGTTTTTAGCCAATGCCCCGCATCCCCGATGAGATAATCGACGAGGTCCGCCAGGCCAGCNNTCGGCTGCGGCAAGGGCGGCAACGTCTACACCTTCCTGATGGAGTACGAGAAGGTCTCGTTCATCGAGGCGGTGCGGACGCTGGCGCAGCGGGCCGGCATCAACCTGCCGGCGAACGCCCAGGAGTACCAACCCGGCGCCCATGACCTGCTGTACCAGGCCAACGAGTTCGCGGCCAAGTTCTTCCAGGAGCGGCTGGCCGGGCCGTCCGGGCAGATCGCCCGCGAGTACCTGAAAACGCGCGGCGTGGAGCAGGCCACCAGCGACCTGTTTCGGCTGGGCAGCGCGCCCAACGCCTGGGACGAGCTGATCAAGGCCGCCACCCGGGAGGGCCTGTCCCTGCCCCTGCTCAAGGAGGCCGGCCTGGTGGTCCCCAATGAGCGCGAGACCGGGCACTATGACCGGTTCCGTCACCGGGTGATGTTCCCGTTCTTTTCCCTGGGCGGCCGGGCCATCGGCTTCGGCGGCCGCAGCCTGGACGACAAGCCGACCGCCAAGTACCTCAACTCCTCCGAATCGCCCATCTATCACAAGGGCCGCGGGCTCTACGGGCTGTTCCAGGCCCGCAGTGCCATCGCCGAGCGCCGGGAGGCCGTGGTGGTGGAAGGCAACCTTGACGTGATCATCCCCTTCCAGGCCGGGTTCCGGAACGTGGTGGCGACCGCCGGCACCGCCCTCACGTCCGACCAGTGCAAGCTGCTGTCGCGCTACGCCGCCCGGGTGGTGCTGTGCTACGATGCCGACCAGGCCGGGCAGAACGCGGCCGAGCGGGCCATCGAGCTGCTGCTGGATGCGGGGCTGGACGTGCGGATCGCCATCCCGCCGGTCGGCAAGGATCCGGACCGGACGGTGCGCGAGCACGGCCCGGAATTCTTCGAACGGATGACCGCGGAGGCGATGTCGTTCGTCGAGTTCAAGGTGATGCGGGCCCGGGAGCAGCGCGATCTGGGGCAGGTGGCGGAAAAGAGCGAAATGGTCAACGGCATCCTGTCGCTGCTGGCCAGGATCGACGATCCGGTGCGGCGCCGCCTGTACGTCAAGCAGCTGGCCGAGTCCTCCGGGCTGGAGGAGTCGTTCGTGATGGACCTGGCGCGCAAGAAGTCCGGCGCGGCCCCGCGGGCCGCGGCCCCGGCGGGTGCCGGCGGTCCGGCGTTGCCGGCCCTGGAGGCCGAGGTTTTCGCCATCCTGCTGCGGCGGCCGCAGCTGATCGCCGAGACGCTGTCAAAGGTCCAGGCCCTCAGCCTGATCTCAACGGGGCTGAGCAAGACGCTGATCAAGCTGGACCACCTGTACCAGGCGGACGGGGTGATCGACCAGGCCAAACTGGTGGATAAGTTCGAGGACGCCGCCGACCGCCGGATGCTGACCGAAACCATGGCCCATGCCAAGCTGCGGGACGATTCGCTGGACGATCTCGAGCAGGATCACAAGAACCTGGCGCAGTTCNNTCGCGACGATGACGAAAGAGAGCCTCCGGCCGTACAAGCAGGGGATCCAGGAAGAACTGAAGGCACTGTCACCGGACGGCGATGGAATCGAGAAGCAGAACGAGTTGCTCAGGAAGTACCAGGAAACGTTGGGAGAAAAAGCCGGAAAACCGTTGAAAAAGACTTGACCAATTGGAATCTTCCGGGCCGGTCCCGCACGCCATCATCAGCGCCGAACCATAAAGGAGCCCCATGCAGAACAAGAACCTGAAGAAGGTCATCAAGCAGATCGTCACCGCCGGCAAAACCGCTGGCTTCATGACCTACCAGAAGCTGAACGAAATGCTGCCGGAGGACGTGGTCTCGCCGGACGAGATGGAGAATTTCATCATGATGCTGGCGCAGATGGGCGTGGAGGTGGTCAACTCCGAGGAGGAGTGGGTGCAGATCCGGGAACAGCGGGAGAAGGCCAAGGCCAAGGAGGCGTCGGCAGAGATCGAGCCCCCCGTCGGCCTGCGTTACGACGACCCGGTGCGGATGTACCTGCATGAGATCGGCCGGATCTCCCTGCTGGACCGCGAGCGCGAGATCGAGATCGCCAAGCGGATCGAAGCCTGCCAGCGCCACATCCTGTCGCTGTCGTTTTCGGCAGCGCCCAACATGCGGGAGTTCCTGTCGATCGCCGACCGCTTCCGGAGGGAGGAGGTCGCGATGGAGGAGCTGGTGCAGACGGACATCGACGGCTGGATGCCGCTGTTCTCGCCCAGCCGGGAGCGCAGCAAGATCCTGCAGCTGGTGCGCAAGATACAGGAGGATAACAAGGAGATCGCGCACCAGGCCAAGCTCAAGGACCAGAGCAAGGCCGGCCCCAAGATCGCCGCCCTGCGCGACCGGATGGTGTCCAACCTCCAGGCCCTGAAGCTCAACCCCGAGCTGCTGCGGTCGATGGTGCACCGGATCCTGGAAAGCGCGGTGCGGGTGCGGGTCCACGCCGAGGCCCGCGACAAGGCGCTGGCCAAGGCGCGGTTGTCCTACCACGAGATGGAGCGGATGGCCAGGATCATCAAGGCCCGCCGGCTGAACGCCGAGGAGAGGAGGACGGTGCGCCTGCCCAAGGAGAGGTTCCTGGCGCTGTGGCAGGACGCCAAAGCCGCCAGCAAGCAGGCCGACCAGGTGGCTGCCGAGATCGGCATGGGCGCCGCGGACGTGGTCGACCTGGCCAACCGCATCATGCGCTCCCAGGAGGAGAAGGACGCGGCCAAGAAGGAAATGGTCGAAGCCAACGTCCGGCTGGTGATCTCCACCGCCAAGCGCTACATCAACCGGGGACTGGAGTTCCTCGACCTGATCCAGGAGG
>DDXR01000041.1 GCA_002347565.1 bacterium UBP2_UBA2255
CTGGACTGGCCCAACCGGCCCGAGACCGGCGACGTCTGGCGGATCAACTGCAGCGGCCCGCGGCCGCCGGTGGACGGCAACACGGTCTCGTTCGTCACCACCGCCCCGGGCCGGGCCGGCACGCTGAGCGCCAGCATGCTGGACAACGTCCGGGTGGTGCCCAACCCCTACCTGGTGCGGGCCGGCTGGGACGTCACCCTCGACTACCCGAACCTGTACTTCACCAACCTCCCGTCCAAGTGCACCATCCGCATCTACAACCTGGCCGGCGACCTGATCCAGGTGATCAAGCACGAGACGACGTTCTCGGCCAACAACAGCTCGGCCAAGTGGAACCTGCTGACCCCCTACAACAAGCGGGTGGCCAGCGGCATGTACATCTACCACGTCGACGCCCCGGGCATCGGGACCAAGACCGGCAAGTTCGCGGTGATCAAGTAACCTGAAGGACAAGGAGAAAGCAATGAGGATAATCATCACGGCCCTGCTGGCCCTGGCGCTGCTGGGCGCCGCGACGGCGGCCGAGCAGCCGGAATACTCGAACGTGGGCCGGGCCGGCCTGACGTTCCTGAAGATCGGCCCCGGCGCCCGCCCGGCGGCCATGGGCGGCGCCTTCACCGCGGTCTCGGACGACGCCTCGGCGGTGTTCTACAACCCGGCCGCCATGACCAGGGTCAAGAAGATCGACTTCCTGTTCTCGCACACCGACTGGATCAGCGACATCAGCCACGAGTACGTCGGGCTGGTGGTGCCGGGCGGGCTGATGGGGACCTTCGGCGTCAGCCTGTGCTTCCTGACGATGGGCGAGATCCAGACCACCCGGATCGACGACATCACCACGGTGATGCGCGAGGACCGGGGCGAGGGGCTGCCCAGCTACTCGTCCAGCGACCTGGCGATCGGCCTGAGCTACGCCTACCGCTTCACCAACAAGTTCAGCGCCGGGGTCACGGCCAAGTACGCCAGCGAGAAGGTCTCCGACATGAGCGCCGGCAACCTGGCCATCGACCTGGGCACCTACTACATGACCGGGTTCCGCAGCCTGCGGGTCGGCATGGCCATCCTCAACTTCGGCACCGACGTGCGGTTCAATGGCAAGGACCTGCAGGAGGAGATCATCGAAGAGGGGTCGCCCAGCAACTACACCGGCACCCAGTACGAGCGGATCACCACGGCGTTCCCGATGCCCCTCCAGTTCAAGCTGGGGCTGGCCTACGACTTCGCCCTGCCGGCCAACTCGGTGCTGACCACCGCCGGCGAGCTGGTCCACCCCAACGACGGCGCCGAGAAGCTGCAGCTGGGGATGGAGTACGGCTGGAACAAGATGGTGTTCCTGCGGGCCGGGTACAAGTTCGACCCGGATGCCTACGACAAGAAAACCGGCATGGAGAACCTCAGCGCCGGGCTGGGGCTGGCGCGCAGCTTCGGCGGCGCCCGCATCAACGTCGACTACGCCTACACCAACCTGGGATACCTGGACAACGCGCACCGGTTCAGCCTGGGGCTGGGATTCTGACGAACGGCCGGGGGCCGACGGGTCAAGGGGAGATGGCGACATCTCCCCTTGACGTTGCCGGACCACGGAGCATGACCGATGAGGAGCAGACCGCAATGGCTGGCGGCCGCGCTGGCTGCAGCGGCGGGGCTGGCCTTCGGCGCCTCTACCGGCAAGGTCTCGGGCAGGGTCAGCGACGCCCAGACCGGTGAGGGGCTGTTGGGCGCCCGGGTCGAGGTGGCCGGCACCGCCCTCGGCGCCCTGTGCGACGAGGGCGGCTACTACCACATCATCAACCTGCCGCCGGGCCCCTATGCTGTCCGGGCCCGGATGACCGGCTACGAGGCCGTCACCGCGGTCGACACCCGGGTCAATCCCGGCCTGACCACCCGGCTCGACTTCAGGCTGCGGGTCTCGCCGATCCAGGGGAGGGAGGTCACCGTCACCGCCGCCCGGCCGCTGGTGGTGCGGGACCTGACCGCCACCCAGCGGGTGATCAAGCTGGACGACCTGGAGCTGATGCCCTTCGAGTCGCCGCGGCAGGCGCTGGCCGCCCAGTCCGGCGTGGTGGCCCGGGGCGACAAGTTCCACGTGCGGGGCGGCCGCTCCGACGAGGTTTCGTACCTGATCGACGGCATCTCCATCCGGGACGCGGTCGACGGCGGCAGCGGGCTGCTGGTCAACACCAACTCCCTGTCCGATCTCAGCCTGCTGACCGGCGTGTTCGACGCGGAATACGGCCAGGTGATGTCCGGCGTGATCAGCGCCCGGGTCAAGGACGGCGCCGGCGCCGGGCTGCACCTGGCGGGCAACGGGGGCGCGCTGTTCCCGGCCGCGGCGGGGCGCGGCTACCAGAACTACCAGGCCGACTGGGGGCGCGGGCTGCTGCGCGACCGCCTCCGGGTCTTCGCCGCCGGCGACCTGACCCTGAGCGACGACTGGGATCCCCACCGGGACGAAACGCCCCACCAGGACCGGGAGGACTACACCGCCCTGGCGAAGCTGAGCGGCGCCCCGGCGCAGAACGTCCGGCTGACGGTGCTGGGCATCGAGTCGCGGGCGCAGTTCGGACGCTACGGGCACGACTGGTATTTCTGGCCGGGCAGCTACCGCAGCGATTTGCAGAAGGGCAGGCTGCTGACCGCCTCGATCAACCACGCCCTGTCCCGCTCGGTGTTCTACACGGCCGACGCCGGCTGGTTCTGGAACCGCAGCGCCTACGGCGTGCGCGACAGCTTCTGGGACATCGGCCGGCACTGGTGGGAGGATATCCGGTTCTTCGATTACTGGGACAACCAGGTGTACCGCGACGTCCACGACAGCCTGGTGTTCACCGCCGACTACAACCACTACGGCTACGACTGCCCGCTGTTCTACCGCTTCGGCAGCTATTGGAAGTACCGGGACCGGGCCACCGACGAGCGGTTCGTCAAGGGCGATGCCACGGTCCAGGCCGGCCGCCACCACCAGCTGAAGGTGGGCGCGCAGCACAAGCAGTACCGCATCCGCAGCTTCCACCTGTACGCCTCGTCGCTGGGGCGGCCGGTGTTCGACGAATACCGCCGGTACCCCTCGTCCCAGGAGCTCTACCTCCAGGACAAGCTGGAGTTCGAGGGCCTGATCATCAACGCCGGGCTGCGCTACGAGCGGCTGGACCTGAACATCGCCGACCCCGACACCGCCGCGCTGTGGTACCGGCACGCCGGCGCCGCCGACCTCCGGCCCAAGCACGCCGTCAGCCCCCGGCTGGGCCTTTCCTACGTGGTCTCCCCGGTCACCACCTTCCGCTTCGCCTACGGCCATTTCTTCCAGCAGCCGCCGTTCCAGCAGTACTATCAGTACCTGGAGATCGCCGACCCCACCTGCATGAGAGGCAACGTGCTGGGCAACCCGGGGCTGCGGCCCCCCACCTCCACCTCGATGGAGTTCGGCACCGTCTCCGAGATCGGCCGGGAGTGGAGCCTGGACTTCGCCGTCTACTTCCGCGACATCCGGCACCTGATCAGCCTCAATTACATTCCCGACTCCCCCAGCTACTACCAGTACCAGAACGTCGACAATGCCAGCGCCCGCGGCGCCGAGCTGACGGTGCGCAAGCACTACGGCCGCCACTTCACCGGCGAGGCCCGCTACGCCTACGCCACGGCCGAGGGCACGGCGTCGGACGCCGAGGAGGGGTGGCGCGAGTACCTGGCCCGGGCCCCCCAGGATTCCCTGTCGGCGTTCGAGCGCAAGCCGCGGCCGCTGGCCTTCGACCAGCGGCACAAGCTGACGGTGGTGGCCTCGCTGTTTTCCCGGGAGCCGCTGGGCCCGTCCTGGTGGGGGCGGCTGGCGGCCGGCACCTCGCTCAACGCGGTGTTCCAGTACGGCAGCGGGCTGCCCCACGCGCCCCAGATCCCCGGCCAGCAGGCGACCGCCGCCGCGGTGGCGGCCACCGAATGGACTCCCGCCAATAAGCGGATCGACCTCAAGCTGTCCAAGGGATTCCGGGCCGGGCCGGTGACGGCCACCCTCAGCTTCGAGGTGGTCAACCTGATGGACTGGAACAACTACAACCTTTCCTACGAGCGCGAGATCAGCCCCTACGAGTACTACCTCAAGTGGTGGTACCTGCCGGAGCCGTCGGTGGATTACAACGACGACAGCCCGCACTATGACGCCGCCGGAGACGCCGACGGCAACGGCGTCTTCAACGTCTCCGAGCAGAATGCCTGGCGCGGGCAGTTCCGGGACCTGCTGCGCCGGAATCCCGCCCTGACCGGCCCTCCCCGGCTGCTGCGGGCCGGACTGGCGGTCAAATGGTGAGGGGCCGCCGATGAAACGTTGCCTGCTGGCGCTGGCGCCGCTGATCGCGGCCGCAGGCCTGTCCTGCCGGCACCATCCCGTCTACCCGGAGATCGGGACGCTGTACATCGAGTCGCTGCCGTCGACCGCCGAGGTGATCATCGACGGACAGCCGACCAGGCGGATGACCCCGGTGCGGCTTGACGGCATCGCCGCGGGCGTCCACGAGATCCGGCTGCGGTACTACGGGTACAAGGTGTCCCGGGACAGCGTCGCCATCCGCGGGGGGATGACGAAGCGGCTGTCGGTCACGTTATCCCCGGTCAGTATTCAGCAGTGGAGCGTGGCCGCCGTCGGTTTTGACCCGGGTCACTTGGCCTACGAGCCGGCCAACCGCAGGGTATACGTCGCCAACGGCACCCGGTTTCTGGACGTGCTGGGGATCGACGACGGGAGGCTGGCGCGACTGGGCACGATCGAGGTCAACACCGGCAATGTGGGGTGGATCGGCACCAAGCTGGTGGCGGCCAGCGCCGCGGCCGGCAGGATCTACGCCGTGCTGGCCAAGGATTCCATCGTGGCCTACGACATCGGCAGCCACGCCTGCCGCCGGCGCTTCAAGCTCGCCGACTCGACGCGGTTCGTGCAGCTGCGGTTCTCGGCCGACGGCCGCCGGGCGTACGTCGCCGATTCGCTCAACCGGCGGATCTGGCAGATCGACACGGCCACGGACTCGATCACCGGCCACATCCCCCTGGGCGGCGTCCCCAGCGACTTTATCTGCGACCCGGTCAGCGGCCACCTGTACGTGACGCTGTCCAGCACCCAGCAGCTGGTGGACCTCGGCCCCGACGGCACGGTGTGGCACACGGTCCCGACCGGGCCGGCGCCGGGCGGCCTGTTCCACGACCAGCGGTGGGAATGGATCGGCTTCTGCCGGACGACCGAGCAGCGGCCGGTGTTCATGTCCCTGAGCACATGGGCGCCGGCCGCCGGCCCGGTGATCCATGTGGCGACCGCGGCCATGACCGCGGGCTTCTACGCGCTGGACCAGACCCACGCCCTGGTCACCAGCACGACGATTCCGTACGTCACCGCCGAGGGCTGGGCCTGCGATTCGGGCCGCCTCAGCCTGATCTACCGCCCGACGCAGCAGTTCGTGACCAGTTTCTGGGTGATGTCCAACCCGGTGGCCACGATGCCGACGGCAGATGGGAAGTACATGCTGATCCTGTCAAAATTCAGGAAAACGATAGTATCGTACCGCATCGAAACCGAGTGACGGCGGCGGACGGAGGCGCGAGGGCAGGCCGTACGGGCCTGCCCTCGCTTGTCAGCCGGCCGTCCCGAATGGGAGGTTTTTTCTATTGACGCCATGCCGTATGATTTGGTAAACTAATAAGTTATTGCTCCGGTAACCACATCCGGCCATTAAAACCCACAGGTCATGCCCTTGCAGCATGCCCTCGGCGGCGACCGGGGGAAGGGCAGCAGCCCCGGATTCCCCCGCCCCGCTTTCGCGAGGACAAGATTCTGGGGAATGTCTCTCTGCGGTATCACCTTGCCGAACGAATAACCATCAACAGCGCCTCACGCACGCCATGTTCCTGTCCCGCGTCGAAATATTCGGCTTCAAGTCGTTCCCCCAGAAACTCAGCCTGGAGATCGGGGCCGGCATCACGGCCATCGTCGGGCCCAACGGCTGCGGCAAGACCAACGTGGTCGATGCCATCCGCTGGTGCCTGGGAGAGCAGAGCACCAAGACGCTGCGTTCCGAGAAGATGGAGGATGTGATCTTCGTCGGCACCAAGGACGAGCCGCCGCTGTCCCTGGCCGAGGTCAGCCTGGTGTTCTCCAACGAAGACGGCCAGCTGCCGGTGGAGTACAGCGAGGTCTCCGTCACCCGCCGGCTGTTCCGCTCGGGCGAGAGCGAGTATCTGCTGAACAACCGGACCTGCCGCCTCAAGGACATCGTCGACCTGTTCCTCAACACCGGGCTGGGCGCGGACACCTACTCGATGATCGAGCCCAAGATGATCGAGATGATACTGTCCGAGGATCATGACCTGCGCCGCAGCCTGTTCGAGGAGGCGGCCGGCGTTGCCAAGTACCGGCAGCAGAAGAAAGCCGCCCAGCGCCGGATGGAGGCGGCCACCGAGGACCTGCTGAGGCTTCAGGACATCGTGGCCGAGGTCGAGAAGCGGCTGCGCTCGCTCCGGCGCCAGGCCAGCAAGGCCCGGGTGTACGACCGCTTCACCCAAGAGCTGCGGGAGCTCGACCTGTCGGTCTCGGCGCTGGAACGGGAGCGGCTGCGGGCGGAGGAAGCCCGGCTGACGGCAGAGATCGGGGCCCTGCGGGAACGGCGCGACCGGGCCGCCGCCGCCGCCGGGCTGCAGGAGCAGGAGCTGGGCGACGCCCGCCGGGCGCTGGAGCAGAACGAGTCGCGGATCGGCGCGGTCCAGGAGCAGATCACCGGCCTGACCGAGGGCATGCAGCAGCAGGAGAACCGGCTGGCGGTCATCAGGGAGCGCCGCGAGGGGCTGGAGCGCGCGATGACGGGCCGCGAGGCCGAGGTCAAGCAGCTGCTGGCGGCCATCGGCGGGCTGGAGGGCCGGTCGCGGGAGCTGCAGGCCGGGCTGCAGGAGGCTTCCGGCGACGCCCTGTCCCGCGCCGAGGAGCTCAAGTCGGCGGAATCCCAGGCCGCCGCGGCAGAATCGGCGCTGACGCTGGCCAAGCTGGCGTTGTCCGAGGCTCGTCAGGAGCTGCTGCGGGCCATGAAGCAGGAGGCCGAGGGCAAGGAAGCCCTGGCGTTGCTGGAGAACCGCCAGGGGGCGCTGCTGCGAGGGCTGGCCCGGGCCCAGGACGAGGAACGGACGCTGCGGGCCGAGGCGGCAGGGAGCGCGGTGCAGATCGAGACGCTCAACCGGCAGCATGACGCCGAGTCGCGGGCGCTGCAGGCGCTGGTCGACGAGCGGGCCCGGCTGCGGGACAAGAATCACGAGCTGCAGAACAAGCTGTCGCTGGCCAGCGAGCGGATCGCCGGGCTGGCGGCCGACCTGTCCCGCATGGAGAAGGAGCACGAGCTGCTGACCGGGCTGCAGCAGCGGTACGAAGGGTACCAGGCAGGCGTCCAGCACCTGGCCGCCCACCGCGACCGGATTCCGGGTCCGTCCCGGACCGTCGCCGAGCTGATCCAGTGCCAGCCAGCCCACCAGGCAGCGATCGAGGCCGCGCTGGGGGAACGGCTGCAGTGGCTGGTGGTCGACAACCGGGAGGCGGTAGCGGCGGCCGCCTCGCTGCTGCGGGGCGCCCGGGCCGGCAAGGCGACCGTGATCCCACGGGACGCGGCGGCGCCCGGCTCCGCGGAACCGCTGCCCGAGGTCGCCGGCATCCTCGGTCCGGCGGACCAGTTCGTCAGTTGCGACCAGGACTACCGGGAGGTGGTGCGCCTGCTGCTGGACGGCGCGGTGATCGTGGAGCAACCCGGCGCCCTGAACCGGGTGGCCGGGGAGCTGCCGGGGCGGCGTCTGGTCAGCCTGGACGGCTCGGTGCTGGAGCCGTCCGGGGCGGTGACGGCCGGGGAGCTGCCGCAAGGGCAGATCGGCCTGCTGGAGCGCGGCGAGCGGATCGGCCGGCTGGCGCACGAGGCCGGGACCCTGCGGGACGAGCACCGGCGCCAGGCCGCGGAGATCGCCCACCTCAAGCAGTCGCTGGCCGATGCGGCCCGCCGCACCGAAGAGGTCGAGCGGGAGCATGACCGCTGCCAGCCGCAGTTCCGCGCCACCGAGAAGTCGCTGGCCGGCGCGCGGGCCTCGCTGGAACGGAACCAATCGCTGCTGGCCGCCCTGGAATCGGAACTGGCGGCCCTGAGGTCCGAGCTGGCCGAGGTCGAGGCCGGCGTCGCGCCGGCCCGGGAATCCTACCAGGACCTCACCGAATCCAACCGCGACGAGGACCAGGCGCTGGCCCAGCGCGAGCAGGAACTGGCGTCCCAGGAGGAGGCCCGCGGCCGGCTGGCGGGGGAGGTCGGAAGGCTGCGGCTGGCGCTGTCGCAGGCGCAGGCGCGGGCCGACGGGCTGCGCCAGGAGTCGTCGGCGCTGGACGCGCGGAAGAACGAGAATCTGGAGAGGATCCAGGCGCTGCGGTCGCTGGACGAGGACTGCTACCGGTCGATCGCCGATCTGCAGCGCGAGTCCGAGTCGCTGTCCCGCGAGCTCGAGGGGCGGACCCGGGAGCGGCAGGCCGTATTGGCGCAGCGGGATGAGCTGCAGCGGCAGAGCCAGGCGTCGCTGGCGGCGCTGAAGACCGCCGAGGGCGCGATGCACCAGACCCGGCTGGAGAGCGAGGCCGTCCAGCAGTCGCTGGCCGACGCCCAGATCGGGCTGGGGGCGGTGCGCAATGAGCGCGAGAACATCGTCCAGCGGATCCGGGCCGACTACGAGCTGGAACTGGACGGCCTGCCGGTGCCGGCGGATGCCGACCTGGGCGGCGCGGCGGCCCGGATCGAGGACCTGCGGCTCCGGATCAAGAAGCTCGGTCCGATCAACTTCGCGGCCATGCAGGAGCTTTCGCAGGAGGAGGAGCGGTTCGGCTTCCTGTCCAAGCAGCGGGACGACCTGGTGGCAGCCCGGCAGGACCTGGAGCTGACCATCCGGAAGATCGACGAGACCGCCCGGGCGATGTTCCTGGAGACGCTGGAGGGCATCAAGCGCGGGTTCGTCCAGATCTTCCAACGGCTGTTCATCGGCGGCGACGCCCAGATCAGGCTGACGGGCAGCGACGATCCCCTGGAGGCCGAGATCGAGATCCTGGCCACGCCCGAGGGCAAGAGCATGAAGTCGATCACGCTGCTGTCGGGCGGGGAAAAGACGCTGACCGCCACCGCGCTGCTGTTCGGCATCTACCTGGTCAAGCCGGCCCCGTTCTGCGTGCTGGACGAGATCGACGCCCCGCTGGACGATGCCAACGTCCAGCGGTTCTGCGCGATGTTGCGGGACTTCTCCACCGGCACCCAGTTCCTGGTGATCACCCACAACAAGCGCACCATGGAGGTGGCTGACCGGCTGTACGGCGTCACCATGGAAAAGGCCGGCATCTCGAAAGTGGTCTCGGTGAAATTCGACTGAGGGCGCGCGCCGGACCGGCATCCCCACACCCGGAGGCAACCATGCTGAAAACCTACCGTCTCGACCAGTCAAAGGTGTGCGAAGCCCCGCCCGAAACCGGTTCGGTCTGGGTGTACGTCAATCCCGACGACGCCGAGAAGCGCCAATTGGTGGAAAACTGCCGCCTCGACGAGCACACCCTCAACTCGGCCCTGGACCCGGACGAGCAGGCCCGGCTGGAATTCGAGCCCGAACATCTGGCGCTGATCCTCAAGCGGCCAAAGAACTATTCCGCCCAGGACCAGTTCCTGTTCAAGACCACCTCATTCGGCATGTTCCTGTTCCGGGACCGGCTGATCATCGTCGTGGCCGAGGACATCCCGCTGTTCGAGGGCAAGCAGTTCAGCCGAGTGAGTTCCGTCAACGAGCTCTGCCTGAAGCTGATCTTCCGGTCAATCTTCCACTTCATCGAGCATCTCAAGATCATCAACATGGTCTCCGAATCCCTTGAGGCCAAGATCAACGCCTCGATGGAAAACAAGTACCTGCTCAACCTGTTCACGCTGGAAAAGAGCCTGGTGTACTATCTCAACGCCATCAATTCCAATTCGACGGTGATCGACAAGCTCAAGGTCAACGCGGCCCGCATCGGCCTGACCCAGGAGGAACAGGAGTACCTCGAGGACATCATCATCGAGAACACCCAGTGCTACCGCCAGGCCGAGATCTATTCCAACATCCTGGCCAGCATGATGGACGCGCGCGTGTCGATCGTCAGCAATAACCTCAACGTGCTGATGAAGACGCTGAACATCATCACCATCGGCATCATGGTGCCGACCTTCGTGGTCAGCGCGTTCTCGATGAACGTCCGGATACCGCTCTCCGGCCTTCACCACGCCTTCTGGATCATCATGGGGCTGGCGGTCGTCTCGGTGATCGGATTCATGGTATTTTGGAAAAGGAAGAAATGGTGAGTCCGTCCCGGTTCCGGCCGGAGCGCCGCGCCGCCGGGGTTTGGTGACGGCGTGGGGCCGTTGTTCGCGTCGATCAGGGACGGGCTTTCCCGGGCCGGCGCGGGATTGCTCGGCGCGTTGGCCGGCGCCGCCGCCGGCCAGCGGTCCCTCACCGGGGGCGAGCTGGAAGCGCTGGAGGAGCGGCTGTTGGCGGCGGACGTGGGAGTCGCCGCGAGCGAACGGCTGCTGGCCGCTGTCAAGCGGGACGGCGGCCAGGCGGCGATCGATGCGCTCAGGAACGAAATGCTGGCCATCCTCGCCACGGGGCACCGGATCCCGGAACCCGGGCCCGGCGGCCTTCAGGTCTGGCTGGTCTCCGGCGTCAACGGCTCGGGCAAAACCACGACCGTCGGCAAGCTGGGCCGGCGATTCGCTGCAGCCGGGCTGAAGGTGATGTTCGCAGCCGCCGACACCTACCGGGCGGCGGCCGGGGAGCAGCTGGAGATCTGGGCCCGGCGGGCCGGCGCAGCGCTGGCCGCCTCCCAACCCGGTGCGGACCCATCGGGCGTGGCCTTCGACGCCGTGGCCGCGGCCCAGGCCCGCAGCGCCGACGTGCTGCTGGTGGACACCGCCGGCCGGCTTCACAACAGGCAGCACCTGCAGGATGAGCTGAAGAAGATCCGCACCGCCATCGGCCGGCGGCTGCCGGGCGCGCCCCACTGCTCACTGCTGGTGATGGACGCGACAACCGGACAAAGCGGACTGTCGCAGGCCCGCTTGTTCCTCGGTGCGGCGGCCATGGACGGCATTATCCTGACCAAGCTGGACGGCACCGCCAAGGGCGGGATCGTGCTGGCCATCGCCCAGGAACTTGGGGTCCCGGTGTCGTTCGTGGGCGCCGGCGAGGGGCCCGACGACCTGTGGCCTTTCAATGCCCGGGAGTTCGTGGACGGCATCCTCGGCGGCGGCG
>DDXR01000045.1 GCA_002347565.1 bacterium UBP2_UBA2255
ACCGGGGTGGTGGCGTTGTGGTCGAGGTAGACCCGTTCAGCGGTGTCCGCCATCGGCGGGGTCCCTATTTCCGGATGCCCTGCGAGGACTTCAGCAGCCGCTTCTTTCGCTCGGCCCGCTTGGTCCGCTTCAGCTTGAACTTGATGCTCTTGCGTTTCTGCTTGTTCTTGCTCCGTGCCATTGGGTCTCCTTGCATTATCGGTGGATGGATGGTTGTCCGGTCGGCGCCGCAGCCGTCAACATCAATGACCGTCTTCAAACCGATCACCCCTGTTCCCTGCCGCCGGGCGTTTTCGTAAACAGCTCCAGCCAGTGCTCCGTGTCGCCGCCCGCAGGCTTCTCCGATCCGGGATCGTCCCGCTGCAGCGCCGCGAACAGCCGGTCGCCGAACTCGTCGGAGCCCAGCATCCCGGCCCCCCGCCGCCTGGCGGCGTGGCGGACCTGGTTGTCGGAGCTGATCACCAGCAGGCGTCCCGGGTCGCGGGACGAACCGAGCATCGACCTGATCTCGTCGTCGGCGCTCTGCGGCGGCCGGGAGAACCGGACGTCGATCCCGGCCACCCGCTGCCGCCGGTCCGGCCCCGCGCCGCTGCCGTCGAACACCACCGTGATCTGGGCCGGCGCCGCCCGCTTGTATCGCCGCAGCAGGTCGAGCAGCCGGTTCCTGGCCGCCGCTCGGTCGGCGCGCATCAGGCTTTTGGTGTCCCGCAGGGCATACGCCAGGTTATAGCCGTCGATGACTATGTGGCGGGCCATCGCGGTCCCGTTGGCGGCGTTACTTCTGCCCCGCCTCCAGCAGCCTGCCCAGGTCCCGGTGCTTCTCCAGCAGGGACACCGCGGTCTGCACCTGGGGGTCGTCCTCCAGCCAGTAGGCGATCCGGGCCTTCTCGCCGAAGAGCTTGGAGACGATCTCGCGCTTGATGCCGCGGCGGATATAGCCGGCGCTGCTGTCCCACTCGGCCGCGGTGAACTCGACCTTGTCCTCGGCCAGCAGTTTCCGGAACTCGTCCAGCATCGGCCGGTCAACCGCAAAGCTTCTCGCCAGCTCCGCGTGGGCGGTGGCGTACCTGACAGAGAACTTGAAGAACAGGCCCTTGCGTTCCAGGTCGGTCTCGAGCCGGCTGAGCCGGGGCATCTCGACGCTGACGTCGGGCGCGATGCCGCCGCCGCCGTAGACCTTGCGCTTGAGGCCGCCCAGCGTGGCGAAGACCTCCCGCGCCGCGGACGTGGTGTCGGCCTCCAGGCTGTCGGCCTCGCCGGACTGCCAGGCGCTGTTGTCGCGGTGGATGCAGCGCCCGGACGGCGTATAGTACTTGGCCGTCGTCAGCTTGATTCCGGCCGAGTCGGCGATCGGGATCACGGTCTGGACCGACCCCTTGCCGAAGCTGGTGTGGCCGACGATCAGCGCCCGGTCCCAGTCCTGGAGCGCTCCGGCCACGATCTCCGAGGCCGAGGCCGACCCCTGGTTGACCAGCACCACCATCGGGCCGCGCTTGGCGTCGTACAGCGGATCGGTCGTCACCCGGTACTCGCGGTTGGCGTCCGGCAGGCGGCCCTTGGTGAACACCACCATCGACCCCTTCTTCAGGAAGTTGCCGGACACCTCCACCGCCTCCGTCAGCAGGCCGCCGGGGTTGTTGCGCAGGTCCAGCACCAGCTGCTTCATGCCCTGGTCCTCCAGCTCCCTGATGGCCGCCCGCAGGTCCGGCCCCGACTTGGAGGAGAAGTTCGCCAGGTTGATGTAGCCGATCTTGTTGCGGATCAGCCCGGCGTAGGGGATGCTCTCCAGCTCGATCCGGGCCCGGGTGACCGTGAAGTCGAACGGCTCGGCCACGCCCTCGCGGGCGATGGTGATGTCGACCTTGGTGCCCGGCTCGCCCCGCAGCTTGGAGACCGCGCCCTCCGTGGTGATGCCGCGGGTGGTGGCGCCGTCGATCTTGATGATCCGGTCGCCGGCCAGGATGCCCAGGCGCGAGGCCGGTGTGCCGGCCATCGGCGAGATCACGGTCAGCCAGCCGTCCCGGATGTCGATCTGGATGCCGATGCCGCCGAAGGATCCCTCGGTGCTGACCCTGATGTCGCGCATCCCGGAGGCGTCGAGGAAGACCGAATGCGGGTCCAGCGTGCCCATCATGCCCCGGATGGCGCCGTGGATCAGCTTCTTGGGCTCGGGCAGCACCACGTAGCGGGACATCACCTCGTGGAAGGCGCGATTGAACAGCTGAATCGAGGAGTACAGGTCGTCCATCCGGTAGCCCTGGGCGTGCAGGCCGATGGTCCCGCCCAGCGCCAGGCTGACCAGCACCACGCCGCCCAGCAGCCACAGGAACTTGCCCTTGGTCATGGTGATCTTCCCTTTCTCCATAAGCGAATCATCCGGTCAGATTTTCATAAGGAATCCATGAATCCAGGAATTTCTTACATATGAAGAAATCCCGTATCATCCAATGCTGACGCTTTCAGATCTTCCGAGAAGCACGATTCATGTCTTCCTTGGTTCCTTGGCGTTTTTCCCCGGCGCGAGCCTGCTCCAGACCAGCTGCCGCACCGCCGCCTGGACAACGTCCGGAGGGAACCGGCCGTCCAGCAGCCTGACCCTGGCCGGCGCGGCCTTGGCCAGCGCCTTGAACCCGTTCCGCACCCGGTGGTGGAACCGTTTCTCCTGCGCCTCCATCCGGTCGAAGCGCCGCTGCCGCCGCGCGGCCCGCGCAAAGCCGACGTCGACCGGCACGTCGATCACCAGGGTGAGGTCGGGCCAGCAGCCTGCGGTCGCAGTGCGGTTCAACCGGTCGACCAGCGCCGGGTCCAGCCCCCGGCCCGAGCCCTGGTAGGCGGCGGACGAGTCGGCGAACCGGTCGCAGATGACGATCACCCCGCCCGTGAGGGCGGGGGCGATCACCTCATCGACATGCTGGCGGCGCGAGGCCTCCAGCAGCAGCAGCTCGGTCAGCGGGTGCATGGCATGGTGCCGGGCGTCCAGCAGGATCCTCCGGATCTGCTCCGAGATGCGCGGCCCGCCCGGCTCGCGGGTCAGCAGGACCTTGTGCCCCTGCGCTTTCAGCCAGCGCGCCAGCAGCTTCGCCTGGGTCGACTTGCCGCAGCCCTCGATGCCTTCGAAGGTGACGAACAACCCCCGCTGTTTGCTTATGTGGGATTTGCGATTTGGCGCCCAGCCCGATTTGGCTGTTCTCATTTCTTGCGTGCGCTCAATACCAAATGCCAAATCCCGAATGCCGAATCGTCATTTTTTTCCGTACTTCTTGACGAACTCCTCGACGTTGCGGCGGGCCTGGTCGTCCGGCACCTGGACCATCGGCGACTTCATGAAGTAGCTGGACGGCTCCAGCATCGTGCCGGACAGCTTGTGGTCCAGCGCCAGCTTGGCGCAGCGCACCGCGTCGATCACCACGCCGGCGGAGTTGGGCGAGTCCCACACCTCCAGCTTCATGTCCAGGTTCAGCGGCACGTCGCCGAAGGTCTGCCCCTCCATCTTGATGTGGCAGAACTTGCGGTCCAGCAGCCACGGCACGTAGTCCGACGGGCCGACGTGGATGTCGTCCGGGTCCATCTTGTAGTCCAGCATCGAGGTGACGGCGTTGGTCTTGGAGATCTTCTTGGACTCCAGCCGCTCCCGCTCCAGCATGTTGAGGAAGTCGGTGTTGCCGCCGAAGTTCAGCTGGTAGGTCTTCTGCAGCCTGACGCCGCGGTCCATGAACAGCCGGGTCAGCACCCGGTGGGTGATGGTGGCCCCCACCTGGGACTTGATGTCGTCGCCGATGCAGGGCACGCCGGCCTTCTTGAAGCGGCTGGACCAGTACTGCTCGCGGGCGATGAACACCGGGATGCAGTTGACGAAGGCGCAGCGGGCCTCCAGGATCTGCTCCACGTACCACTTGGTGGCCTCCTCGGATCCGACCGGCAGGTAGCTGACCACCACGTCGGTGCCGGTGTCCTGCAGCAGCTTGACGATGTCCACCGTCGAGCCCGGGGCCTTCTTGATGATCTGCGACAGGTACTTGCCCAGCCCGTCGTGGGTCATGCCCCGCTGCACCGTGATCCCGCTTTTGGGCACCTGGCAGAACTTGTAGGTGTTGTTGGGCTTGGTGTAGATGGCCGCGGCCAGGTCCTTGCCCACCTTGTTGCGGTCGATGTCGATGGCGGCCGAGAACTCGATGTCGGAGATATGGTAGCCGCCCAGGGTGACGTGCATCAGGCCGGGGATCTTGTCGCCCGGCTTGGCGTTGCGGTAGTAGTGCACGCCCTGGACGAAGGACGAGGCGCAGTTGCCCACGCCGATGATGCCCACCCGGACCTTGCCGCCGGCTTTCTTGGCCTTGGTCGTTTTTGCCATGGTGTTCCTCTCGGTTATATGGTGTTTCTGGATATGCGTCGACGGCCGCCGTCCCGGCGCTCAGGCCGGCGGCGGCCCGTTCCTGGTGATCCGCCGCACGTGCAGCATCCGCTGCACGGCCGTGACGTTGGTCAGCACGGCCAGCAGCCACAGCCCCACCTCGAAGATCCATTCCTGGTCGAACATCGCGGACAGCAGCGTGCCGGCGATCACCACGGTCAGCCGCTCGGGCCGCTCCATCAGGCCCACCTTGCAGTCCAGCCTCAGCCCCTCGGCCCGGGCCCGGGCGTAGCTGACCATCAGCGATCCCGCCAGCGCCAGGTCGGTGAGGATCACCAGCCGCCAGGTGTCGCGCCCGGCGTAGAAGTAGGAGAGCCCGATGAACATCGCCAGCTCGGAGTAGCGGTCCAGGAACGAGTCGTAGAACCGGCCGAAGGTGGTGACGGAGCCGGAGCGCCTCGCCAGCGATCCGTCGATGGCGTCGCAGATGGCCGACAGCAGCGCCGCCAGCCCGCCCCAGAAGAAATGGCCGGTGGCGAACAGGAACCCCGAGAGCACGCCGCAGGCGAACCCGGCGCTGGTCAGCCAGTTGGGCTTGATGTTGAGCCGCGCGAACCAGCCGACCGCCGGCTGGAACAGCGCGATGAACCCGTTTTTCAGCCAGTTGGGGAGCATGGCCCGGTCAGAGCAGGTCCTTGAGCTTGGAGTGCCGGCCGAAGCTGGAGGCCTTGAGCGCGAACCGGAAATCCTTGAACGCGCTCTGGACGATGGCGTCCAACCGCTTGCCCAGCACCATCCGGAACGAGTCGACGAACACGTCGATCCATTCGGCGAAGGCGCGGCCCAGCTCGTCGGGCGTGGCCACCACCTTGTCGGCGGGCTGGATCTCCCCGTTGAGGCCGAACTCCTTGAGGAAGGCGAAGTGGGCGGCGGCGGCCTCCTGCGACGAGGCCAGGGTCTTGGCCACCAGGGTGGGGGTGGCGATGCCCTGCAGCTCGGCCACCAGCTTGTTGAAGGCGTTGACGTACATCGCGATCTGGGCCGGCGCGGCCTGCTCGGCCTGCTCGGGCAGCTTGTCGAAGATGTCGACCACCAGCGCGCCCGGGGCGGCGGCGGCGGACTTGAGCGCGGCCTTGAGGGCGTCCACGGCCAGGCTCTCCACCTTCCAGGTGAAGTAGCCCGAGGCCGGCGCGCCCTGCTTGAACCGCAGGTAGCTGATCTCCAGGCCGCGCCGCAGCTCGACGAAGCCGTCGAACTTGCCACCCTGCAGCTTCTCGAACAGCTTGTCCGGGTCCATCTGGGTCAGGTCCAGGTTCTTGACCGCGGCCTTGACCGAGAAGGTGGCCAGGATCATGTCCACCAGCTCGTCCGGGGTCTCGTAGATCGAGACCGTGCCGACGGTGGTGCCCTTGGCCTTTTCGATCACCTCGGAGATGGAGATCTGCCTGCGCTCGGTGCGCGAGAAGTGCCCGGCGTTGACCGGCTCGCCCCGCTTCAGGTAGAGGAACTGCACCGCGTCGGGATAGACGATCTCCATGTAGCCGGAGATCTTGCTGGCCCGCTCCTTCTTGTTGTCCGCCAGGATGTTGTCCAGGTGGACGAACTCCAGCTTGGCGTTGGAGAGCACCGCCCGCCCTTTGGGGAACTTCATGCTGCCTACTTTATGATGGAGATTCGTTGAATGGTTTCCTGTCCGCCCGACTTCAATCTGGCGAAGTACACGCCCGAGGCCACCCTGCGCCCGGCCAGGTCCGCGCAGTCCCAGTCTATTTGATTTCCGGAGATGTCCAGCGTTTTGATCAGCCGCCCGGCGACGTCGTATATCGATACCGACGAGTTCCGTTTAGAAGGAAGGGTATATGAGAAATGGACGACGTTGCGCGCGGGGTTGGGCCACGACTTGAGACTTATTTTCGATTTGGGATTTTGGATTTGGACTGTCGTTTTTTCGGAAACACCAAGTGGAACCGAGGTCCGTGTTACGTAAATCCTGCCTTGGGATTCGTAACTCACCCATACAGTACTATCGCGGTCGAAGTCGATGTCGGGGTTGATGCAACTGTCAATGCCTACCGGGTTGATCCGCTTCGGCGGAGCCGACCAAAGTGAATCGTAGTACGTATGCAGGTATATGTTATTCCCGTCGCTCCAAACGAGGGTCGGATGGGTCATCGGTGCGACGGCGCCAGAGTGAAACGGGGTGTTGCTTATTATAACGTATGTAGTGTCAAGAGCCCCGCTCGATTGATCGAATTTCATACACCATATCGTATCACCCTGCGGCGGGCCGAGTGCGCTGGCAAAGACAACTAGTTGCTTTCCTGACGAATCATGTGTAATCCCGATGTTGGTCGCGGGTGAACCATAGTATACACCGCCCATAGAGTATATTTCACCCGCATAGTAACTCGGGATCCATGCATTGCTATCTGGCTTCCATGATGTGTATCCCAGATTGTACCCATAACTTATAAAACCATTCGCTTCATATCGCTCGATGAATACGGGATTGGTTCCTTCGTGCACTAAAACACCTTCCGGGTAGTGGGCGGTTCCGAACCAGCCATCATATGGTTTTCCTGGTAACACTAGTTGTGTTGTCCCTAGAGTCGTATCATGTATGCATTTGTAAATAATGCTGGCAGCCTGATTCCTGACGATCGAATCCGATGGCCATGTGACAACCACAGTACCGACATCATTCGAAGCGAAGACGATCCGCGAATTAACCTGTGGTGATAGAAAAGGATGGGACATCGTCGTGTCGAGTGGCAACAAAGTATCAAAAATCGCTATAGAATGTGTGATGCTGTCCGGATAAGAATAGAAAACAACATGCAATTGGTCCGGATCATCATACGCGATCCATCGGCAATCAGAGAACCGGTCGTACTCGATATCGCAAGCGTGCTGGTTGTATGAATCGTTGGACCAATTATACTTGGTCCACGTATTCGGGATCGGGTCAAATCGTGCATAAAAAACGTCGTTCGCTCCTCCATGAACCGGATTCGACTGCAACCAGAGAATCCGGGCTACGCTTTCATTGTCAACCGCGATCTTCGGCTTGGCGCCACCTGTACTATCCGAGACGCACCACGTCTGCGCATACCCGTATGCATGGCACAATGTCAAAGAGCAGAAAAGCAATGCCAGGGAGAACGGCCTTCTCATGGCGCGCCCCCTTTCAATCAATTGGCAATGACCAATGGACAATGGACCGTAAACCGCAACCCGTGAACCGTGAATCGTGAAACGAAATGGTAGTCGATTGCTTCGCTTGTTCAGGTGACCCCGCCCTCTGTCCCTCCCCGCTGCGGAGAGGGACGCATCATCGCTCGCAATGACGAAAGAGCAATAAAGAACAAGTTTTGTGTCTTTGCGCCTTTGCGGTTCAGCCAGCGGTCCTGGATTCCCGATTTCTCGGGAATGACACCAGAATAGTATTCTTCGCGTTCTTCGCGCCTTTGCGGTTCAGCCAGCGGTCCTGGATTCCTGATTGCCCGGGAATGACACCAGAATAGTATTCTTTGTGCCTTGGTGTCTTTGTGTGAAAAAGCTCACATCTCCTTGAACTTTTCCTTGAGCGTGGCGAAGCGCCAGAACTCCTCCAGGTCCGGCACCGACGGGATCTTGATGCCGTCCGGCTGGAACGCCACCAGCCCGGACTTGGTCAGCTTCTCGAAGATCTCCCCGGCCTTGGCCTTGGAGACGCCCACCTGGTCGGCCAAGCTGTCCTGGGTGAAGCTGCCCTTCACCAGCACGCCCGAACCGTCCGGGACGCCCTTCTCGCGGCCCATCGCCAGCAGGGAGGCGGCGATGCGGCAGACGTCGTCCTTCTGCAGCATGATCTTGACCTGCTCGTTGGTCTCGCGCAGCCGCTTCACCAGGCTGGTGATCAGGTACTCGATCATCGGGTTCTCCTGGAGCTGGGCCTTGAAGGCCGCCCGGTCCAGGATCAGCAGCGAGACGTCGGAGGCCGCGATGGCCGTGGCCGAGCGCGGGGCGTCGTCGACGATGGCCATCTCGCCCAAAAAAGAGCCCTCGGACAGCGTGGCCAGCACCTTTTTCTGGCCGCCGGCCGAGCGGGAGATCTCCACCTTGCCGGAACGGATCAGGTACATCTCGTTGCCCTGCTCGCCTTCCGTGAACAGGGTCTCGCCCGCCTTCAGATTACGCTCAAAAGCGCCTTGGGCCTCGGCCATCGAAGGTCTCCTTCTTATGGTTTAACATATTATATTATCATACGTTATAAGCGTCTGTCAACACCAAAAATAAAAATACCCCTTACCCGGCGGGGGTAATAACGTAGGGGCGATCGGCCGATCGCCCCTACGGGATGCCGGGACCGCCGCCGGGCACGATGACGCCCCCTACGGCTCGATGGCCAGCAGCAGGCGCAGGATCTCGTCCTGGATGGGCCGCACCTGGTCGGCCTTGCAGGGATGGTTGTTGAACATCAGCGCAAAACAGTACACGGCGCCGCTCGACCCATGCGCGAAACCGGCCAGGCAGGAAACGCCGGTCATGGTGCCGGTCTTGGCCCGCACCCGGGCCGCGGCCTCGCCTTCCGCCATCCTGCGGGACAACGTTCCGTCGATCCCGGCCACCGGCAGCGACACCAACAGCTCGGGCCGCAGCAGCGGGTCGCCGTACAGCGCCAGCAGGCCTGCCGCCACCTGCTCCGGCGTGCAGAGGTTGTAGCGCGACAGGCCCGAGCCGTCGGCGATGCGGTAGGAGCCGGGCGGGAATCCCAGCCCCTGCAGGTACAGCGCCGGAGCGTTGAGGCCGGTGTCCGGAAGGGCCAGCGCGGCGTTGAGGCCGCGGAACAGCATCTCGGCGGTGAAGTTGTCGCTGTCCTTGTTCATGTCGCGGACGATGGCGTGCAGCGGCCGGGAGCTGAGCGAGGCCAGCACCGGCAGGGAGTCCGGCGCCGCGCCGCTCCTGATCTTCCCGGCGATCCTGATCCCCCGCCGGGCCAGCGCCTCGCGGAAGGCGGTGGCGCAGTACAGGACCGGGCTGCTGACGCTGCGCGAGAGGAACAGCGGGCCGGCGTCCCTGGGCAGCGAGCCGGTGACCGCCACCACGTCCTGGGAGCCGGAGGCGGCCCGGCTGACCCGCAGGCTGCGGCGGCTGCCCGGCCGGCCGGTGACCGCCCGGTT
>DDXR01000086.1 GCA_002347565.1 bacterium UBP2_UBA2255
CAAGTCGACCACCATCAAGATGCTGACCGGCATCCTGGTGCCGACCGCGGGAACGCTGGCGGTGCAGGGGCTGGTGCCGCACAAGGACCGCTACCGCCACGTCAAGACCATCGGCGTGGTGTTCGGCCAGCGCACCCAGCTGTGGTGGGACATCGCGGTGATCGAGGCCTTCAACCTGCTGCAGAAGATCTACGAGATCCCCATGACCGACTACCGGGCGAGGCTGGAGCGATTCAAGCAGGTGCTGGGGCTGGGCGACCTGCTCGACATCCCGGTGCGCAAGCTGTCGCTGGGCCAGCGGATGCGCTGCGACCTGGCCGCCTCGCTGCTGCACAACCCGCGGATCCTGTTCCTGGACGAGCCCACCATNNGGACTGGACGTGGCGGTCAAGGCCGGCATCCGCGATTTCATCCGCGAGATGAACCGCGAGCAGGGGACCACGGTGATCCTGACCACCCACGACCTTTCGGACATCGAGGAGCTCTGCAGCCGGGTGGTGATGATCGACAGCGGGAAGCTGATCTACGACGGCGAGCTGCGGGCGCTCAAGGAAACAGTGGACATCCCGCGCCGGCTGCTGGTGGAGACGCTGTTCCCGATCAGGCCGGACAAGATGCTGCAGCTGCTGCAGGGCTTCCCGATGGATGTCACAGCGGTGGACCCGTACCGCTGGGAGCTGGGATTCAGCAAGAGCCGGGTCAGCCTGCCGCAATTGATGCAGCTGCTGCTGGACACGCTGGAGGTGCGCGACCTGGAGATTGAGGAGCCGGCCATCGAGGACATCGTCCGGCAGATCTACGACCGGCGCTCGGCCGCCGGCGGCAGGGAGTAGGGGAGATGGCCGCGAAACTGGCGAAATACTGGCAGTTCATGCGGATCGGCTACATCACGTTCCTGTCGTACCGGTTCCAGGTGCTGATGAGCTTCCTGTCGTACCTGCTGGTGATCGCCCTCAATTACTACCTGTGGCGGGCGGTGTTCGCCNNCCGCCACATCATCGCCGGATTCACCCTGCCGCAGATGATGACCTACGTGGTGATCGGATGGTCGGCCCGCACCTTCTTTGCCAACCGCATCGATCGGATGATCGGCGACGCTGTGCGCGACGGCTCGATCACCATGGACCTGCTCAAGCCCACCAACTTCCAGCTGTACCACTATTTCCGTTCGTTCGGCCGCGCGGTATTCATGTTTACCTTCATGACGCTGCCGATCATCGTGGTCTCGTCGTTCCTGTTCGACGTCAAGCCGCCCAGCGGCCGGCTGGGGCCGTACCTGTTCCCGCTGTCGGTGGTTCTGAGCTTCTTCCTGCACGCCGGCATCAGCTACGTCACAGGCCTGGTGGCGTTCTTCACCCGCAACAACGAGGGTGTGTTCCGCTTCAAGCAGATGCTGGTCGAGGTGTTCTCGGGCGTGATGATCCCGATCACGTTCTTCCCGGGCTGGGTGCAGTCGGCGCTGTTCTGGCTGCCGTTCAAGTACATCGCCTACGTGCCGCTGCGGATCTACCTGGGAATGGAGCCGCTGTCGCGGGTGCACCAGGGCGTGCTGCTGCAGGTGATGTGGATCATCATCATCTACGCCGCCGGGCAGGTGATCTGGCACTTCGCCATCCGCCGGCTGGAGATCCAGGGCGGGTGACGCACAGGAAGCGGATGCGGGAGGCGGTGGCGAAATGAGGTGTCTTGTCCTGCTGGTGACGCTGCTATCGGCGCCGTTGCCTGTCCGGGGATGGGACGGCGGGAGAGATGCAGAAAATGGAGGATAGGATCGGCATCCTGGCTGCGGTCGTGCTGTCGGTCATCACCGTGCTGTCGGTGTTTCAAACAGTATTGATGCGTCGCATTACGTTCTACATCCAGTTGTACGGGGCTTACCTGGCCAATTCCGTCAAGTCGCGGCTGTCGTACCGGGAGGACTTCTGGGCCGGGTTCTTCGCCAACCTGATGGTGCAGCTGATCGGAGTGCTGTTTGTCGCGGCGCTGTTCTCGCGGGTTCCGGTGATCAAGGGCTGGGGCCGTTACGAGGTGTTCTTCATCTACGGCTTCTCGCAGATGTCGCTGGGGCTGTTCTTCGTGCTGTTCTCCAACCTGTTCGCGCTGAGCGAGAAGTACGTGGTGGAGGGCAACTTCGACCGGCTGCTGCTGCGGCCGCTGGGCAGCTTCTTCCAGGTGGTGACCGAGCGGGTGCACCTGGAGGAGGCGGCGACCGTCATCCTGGGCCTGGCCATGGCCGGCTGGGCGGCCGGGAAGATGCGGCTTGACCTTGGCCCCGGGCAGATTGCGCTGGCCGCATCGCTGCTGGTCTGCGCCAGCCTGGTGCACCTGGGCATCTTCACCGTCATGGTCAGCCTGACGTTCTGGTTCCGCGACCGCGGCAGCCTGGTCTCGGTGATGCTCAACCTCGCCAGCTTCTCCAAGTACCCGACGCCGGTGTTCGGGCCGGAGATCAGGCTGCTGCTGTCCTGGGTCGTGCCGTTCGCCTTCACCGCGTTCTATCCGGCCGCGCGGTTCCTGAACCGGCACCAGTATGATGCCTTGGCGCTGCTGACCCCGCTGGCGGCGCTGGCCGCGGTGGCGGCCGGCGGCTTGATGTGGCGGCTGGGCGTCCGGGCCTACGAAAGCACGGGCAGCTGATAAACGATCGGCCAAACGAGCGTCAACTCGAACACACAGGGATGACCAGATGATCAAATGGACGGACCTCAAAGATTTCTTCTCGGGCGTGATCTCGCACGACATGGCGGTGGACCTGGGGACCGCCAGCACGCTGGTCTACGTCGAGGACAAGGGCATCGTGCTGAACCAGCCGTCGGTGG
This sequence comes from bacterium UBP2_UBA2255, assembly GCA_002347565.1. Lineage (GTDB taxonomy): Bacteria > Edwardsbacteria > AC1 > AC1 > EtOH8 > UBA2255. Next base: position 2,820 of record DDXR01000086.1, read on the forward strand.
TGGCCATCGAGAAGAAGACCGGCGTGGCTATCGCCGTGGGCGACGAGGCCAAGCGGATGCTGGGGCGGACGCCGGAAGAGATCAAGGCCATCCGCCCGATGAAGGACGGCGTCATCGCCGATTTCGAGATCTGCGAGGAGATGCTGCGGGCCTTCATCAAGATGGCCCAGAAGCGGCGCACGATCGTGCGGCCCCGGGTGATCATCTGCGTGCCCTCGGGCATCACCGAGGTGGAGAAACGCGCTGTGCGCGACTCGGCTGAGCACGCCGGGGCCCGCGAGGTGTACCTGATCGCCGAGCCGATCGCCGCTGCCATCGGGGTCGGCCTGCCGGTGGACTCCGCCATCGGCAGCATGGTGATCGATATCGGGGGCGGCACCACCGAGATCGCGGTGATCGCCCTGTCCGGCATCGTCTCCAACACCTCTATCCGGATCGCCGGCGACGAGATGGACGA
>DDXR01000006.1 GCA_002347565.1 bacterium UBP2_UBA2255
TTCTTTTAATACCGTCCCTCAACTTGAGGACGTTGAAGTTCATCAACAAACCGACCTTCAAATCAAGCGCTTTCAGGTACGTCATCAGCTGGGCAAAGAAAATATTGTTCAGCTCGGATACTGCCTTCAATTCGACCACGATTTTCCCATTGACCAGGAAATCGACCCGATGATCCCCGATCTCAACACCTTTATACTTGAGATTAATGGGGTGTTGTCGCTGAAAGGGTACATTTCGCAACCTGAATTCCTCAGCCAATGCCTGTTCATAGACACTCTCCAATAGTCCGGGGCCCAACGTCGAATGAACTTCTATCGCAGCAGCAATGATCCGTTCGGTTTCATCCTTCAGAGGATATGTCTTGTCCATGATGAATAATCTCTGTGCCCTCTGTGGTTTTTAAACCTTCCCGCTCATGCGCGCCACCAGCGCGGCGTAGAACGCGGCCGCGCCGGAGAGGTGCTCCAGCGGGCAGCGCTCGTTGGGCGCGTGGGCGTAGACCTCGTTGCCCGGCCCCAGCCCCAGCGTCGGGATGCCGTGCATCCCGGCCGTGGCGACGCCGTTGGTGGAGAACGTCCACTTGTCGACCAGCGGCTTCCTGCCCAGCACGCCCTGGTAGGCCTCGACCGCCTGCTTCAGGAACGGCGAGTCCTCGGGCATCGCCCAGGTCGGATAGTACTTCTCGGTGGGGTAGACCAGCCCGGTGTAGGCCGGCTCGGCATACTGCAGGACCTCGACCTTGAAGTCGCTTTCGAACAAACCGGCCATCTTGACCGCGGCCCGGACCTCGCTGACCGCGCCGTCCCTGGCCTCGCCCAGCGTTAGCCGGCGGTCGAGATGCAGGGTGGCGCCGTCGGCCACGGCGCAGAGCGAGGGCGAGCTTGAAGTCATCTGCGTCACGGTCACCGTGCCCTTGCCCAGGAAGGGGTCGTCCTTCAGCTTGGCGTTGAGCTTTTCGATCTCCAGCGCCGCACGCGAAGCCTTGTAGATGGCGTTGTCGCCGCGCTCGGGCGCCGAGCCATGGCAGGAGCGCCCAAGGAACGTTACGCGGATCTCCATCCGGCCGCGGTGGCCGCGGTAAATGTTCATGTTGGTCGGTTCGGTGATCACCACCAGCTCGGGCTTGATCTTCCCTTCCTTGATCAGGTACTGCCAGCACAGGCCGTCGCAGTCCTCCTCCATCACCGTGCCGGTGAACAGCACCGTCAGCCCCTCGGCCAGGCCGAGCTCCTTGATGATCCCGCCGGCGCAGACCATCGAGGCCATGCCGCCCTCCTGGTCCACCGTGCCGCGTCCCCACACCGCCCCGTCGGCGATGCGCGGTTCGAACGGTCCGCCGCCCTGCCAGGCCGTCAGGTCGCCGGTGCCCACCGTGTCGATGTGGGCGTCGAAGGCGATGACGCGCGGACCCGAGCCGACCCGTCCGATGACGTTGCCCAATCCGTCGATCCGGACCTCGTCGAACCCCGCCTTATCCATCTCCTGCTTGATGCGCAGCACCACGTCCTTCTCCTGGCAGGAATAGGACGGGATGCGCACCATGTCCATCAGGAATTCGGCGGTTCTCTGCTCGTAGTCCCTGGCCTTTTGCGCGATCTGCGAATACAGGTTGCTCATGGTATATCCTTGTTGATTCGTTGTTCTTTAATCAAAGGTCGACCCGGTGTCATTCCCGCGCATGCGGGAATCCAGGTCACGGGGTAACTGCACGGTGGTTACACTGGATTCCTGCTTTCGCAGGAATGACAAGGTGGTGAATGAACCTTAAAACCTCGCCCACAGCTTCTTCGCCAGTTCCTGCGACTTGGCCGCGACCTCCGGCTCATCGATGCCCAGCTTCAGCTTCTTTTTCTCCATCAGCACCGTGCCCGAGGCGATGGTGGTGTCGGCGGTGGCCTGCGAGATACCGAAGCAGAGGTGCCCCAGGAAGGTGTCCGCATCGAACGGCGTGGGCGGATGGTAGTCGATCAGCACGATGTCGGCGAAACCGCCTTCCTTCAGGGCTCCGAGCTTGCCGTCCCAGTAGCGGTTGGCGATCCTGGCGTTGTTGAACGCCAGCATGGACAGCGCCTCCATGAACCCGCAGGACGGGTTGGAATGCAGGAGGTGCTGGGCCCACAGCGCCACCCGCAGTTCCTCCAGCATGTTGACCGTCATGGCGTCCGTGCCCAGGCCGACCAGGATGCCCTTCTGCGCCATCGTGATGATGTCGGCCACGCCCACCGCGTTATTCATGTTGGACTGCGGGTTGTGCGCCACCGCGGTGCCGGTCTCGGCCAGCAGTTCCATCTCGCGGTCGTCGACGTGCACGCAGTGCGCGGCGATGGTCTTCGTCCCCAAAATGCCGAACTTGTGGAACCGCTCCACCACCCGCATCTTGAAGTTCTCGACGTTGTAATCCTGGTCGCTCTTGGCCTCGGCAATGTGCACGTGGAAGCCGGCGCCCAGCGACCGCCCGGCGTCAGCGGCTTTCTCCAGCGTCTTGTCCGAGATCGTGAACGAGGCGTGCAGGCCGAACAGCGCCCGCAGCTGGTCGTCGTCCTCGCGCTGACAGCGCTTGATGAACGCCGTGTTC
>DDXR01000035.1 GCA_002347565.1 bacterium UBP2_UBA2255
GGTCCGGAATCCTTAGGTATTACCTTCAAGAAAGTGTTGAGTTTGAATTGAGTTCAGTGCAAGTTCATGGTTTCGGGATTACACTTCGGGCTTTAGCACGTTGCATGGTTACAGAAGCCAATATTAAGCATACTGCGATTTCGAAAAATATAATCAAACGTACGCGGAAAAGCCGCACCACTGTTCTTGCACGCAAGAAATAGGTGTAGTTGTAACTATGCAGCTAAAAGATAAGACAGCCATCGTCACCGGCAGCGCCCAGGGCATCGGCAAGGCCATCGCCCTGACGCTGGCCAAACAAGGCGCCAACGTCGTGGTCAGCGACGTCAACCTCGAGGAGGCCCAGAAGACCTCCAAGGAGATCGAGGCCCTCGGGGTCAAATCCGTTGCTATCAAGTGCAATGTGGCCGACGCCGCCGAGGTCGACGCGCTGGTGAAGCAGGCCCAGGCCGCGTTCCCGACCATCGACATCCTGGTCAACAACGCCGGCGTCACCCGCGACAACCTGATGATGCGGATGGACGAGAAGGACTGGGACCTGGTGCTGGACGTCAACCTCAAGGGCGCCTTCCTGACGACCAAGGCCGTCTCCCGGATCATGATGAAACAGCGCTCGGGCCGCATCGTCAACATGGCCTCGATCATCGGCGTGATGGGCAACGCCGGGCAGTCCAACTACGCGGCCTCCAAGGGCGGCCTGATCGCCTTCACCAAGTCGACGGCCAAGGAGTTCTCGTCGCGCAACATCACCTGCAACGCGGTGGCGCCCGGTTTCATCGAGACCGCCATGACCGCCAAGCTGACCGACGAGGTCAAGGAGAACTACAGGAAGGGCATCCCGCTGGGCCGGATGGGCGGCCCCGAGGACGTGGCCGGCGCGGTGCTGTTCCTGGTGTCGGACGCGGCGTCCTACGTCACCGGCCAGGTGCTGCACGTCGACGGCGGGCTGGTGATGTGAGCATTCACATGGATACAGAATTCGGAAGACTGAACACTGAAGACGAGTAACGAGCGCGTTATCCGGGACCCGTACACATAGGCCAAACAGTCATTCCAGTAATAATTTCAACGCAAGGAGGTGAGTTCGACAATGGCAATCATCGACGACGTCAAGAAGATCGTGGTGGAGCGGCTGGGCGTGGACGCCGGCCAGGTGACCCCGGAGGCCTCGTTCATCGAGGACCTGGGCGCCGATTCGCTGGACACCGTGGAGCTGGTGATGGCCCTGGAGGAAAAGTTCGGGATGGAGATCCCGGACGAGGAGGCCGAAAAGCTGACCACGGTCGGCGCGGCCGTTTCCTACATCGAGAAGAAGCAGGCCGAGAAGAAGTAAGGCCGGAGACCGGTCACGCACCTGGGCGCGGAGGCACGCCCGGCCCGTAGCCGGGGCGCCTCCGCCCCCGGCGAATCCCAACTGCTTAACACAACGCAGGCGCACCGCACATGAAACGCAGGGTCGTAATCACCGGCATGGGGGTCATCACCCCGGTCGGCAACACCGTGGCCGACTTCTGGGGCAGCCTGCTGGCGGGGAAGAGCGGGGTGAGCCTGATCACCAAGTTCGACGTCAGCAAGTACCCCACCCGCATCGCCGGCGACGTCAAGAATTTCGATCCGGCGGCCTACATGGACCGCAAGGAGCTGCGCCGGATGGACCGCTACACCCAGTTCGCCATGGCCGCGGCCAGGATGGCGGTAGAGGACTCCGGCCTCAAGATCGAGGGCGAGCTGGGCGAGCGCACCGGCGTGATCATCGCCTCGGGCATCGGGGGCACCGAGACCTGGGAGGAGCAGCACACCAAGCTGATCCAGTCGGGGCCGGACCGGGTATCGCCGTTCTTCGTGCCGATGATGATCTCCGACATCGCCGCCGGGCAGGTGTCCATCGCCTATGGCGCCAAGGGGCCGAACTTCGCCTGCGTTTCGGCCTGCGCCTCGGCCGCCCACGGCATCGGCGAGGCCATGTGCGCCATCGTCCAGGGCGAGGCCGACGCCATGATCTGCGGCGGGTCCGAGGCCCCGATCACGCCGCTGGCGCTGGCCGGATTCTGCGCGCTGCGGGCGCTGTCCCAGCGCAACGACGATCCGGCGGCGGCCTCCCGGCCGTTCGACAAGGACCGGGACGGCTTCGTGATGGGGGAGGGCGCCGGGATACTGGTGCTGGAGGAGCTGGGGCACGCCCAAGCGCGCGGCGCCAGGATCTACGCCGAGCTGGCGGGCTACGGCGCCACCGCCGACGCCCACCACATGACGGCCCCGGCCCCGGGCGGCGAGGGCGCGGCCCGCGCCATGAAGCGGGCGCTGGCCACCGCCGGGCTGGCCCCGCAGGACGTCGACTACGTCAACGCCCACGGCACCTCGACCGACCTCAACGACAAGTACGAGACCGCGGCCATCAAGTCGGTGTTCGGCGACCAGGCCGCGAAGCTCGCCGTCTCGTCCACCAAGTCGATGACCGGGCATCTGCTGGGCGCGGCCGGCGGCATCGAGGCGGTGGCCGCGGTGCTGTCGATCGTCAACGGCGTGGTGCACCCCACCATCAACTACGCGACGCCCGATCCCGAGTGCGACCTGGACTGCGTCCCCAACGCCAAGCGGGCCATGGCGGTGCGGGCGGCGCTGTCGAACTCCTTCGGGTTCGGCGGGCACAACGCCTGCCTGGCGTTCAAACGGCACGAATGAACCGGAGCGGTCCCGGCCCCCGCGCCGGCTGCCGCCCGCCCACAAGACACTGACGCCACGTGTTCAAGTCACTATTCACCAGAAAGCAGCCCCACCTGCCGCGCGGCCGGCGCGAGGCCCTGACCAAGATCCGGCAGCGGCTGGGCTGGCGGATCCGGGACGAGCAGATCTACCTGCAGGCGCTGCGGCACCGCTCGGCTTCGGCCACCCATCTGGCGTCCAACGAGCGGCTGGAGCTGCTGGGGGACGCCGTGCTCCGCCTGTTGGTGTGCGAGCACCTCTACCGCACCCGGCCCAACGACGATGAGGGCCAGCTGACCGAGATCCTGTCGATGATCGTCAGCAAGAAGGTGCTGTGCCGGGTGGCCCGGGAGCTGGGCTTCGGCGAGCTGTTGGAGCTCTCGTCCGACGAATCGGAATCGGGCGGCCGGGGCAAGGACAACATCCTGGCCGACTCCTTCGAATCGATGCTGGGCGCCTACTACCTGGACGCCGGGCTGCGGCCGGTGCGCGATTTCATGGTCCGCGGTTTCTTCTGGCGCATACCCCACCTGGTCTCCGACAACAGTTTCAAGAACCACAAGGGGCTGCTGCAAGAGGTGATGCAGTCGCAGCGAGACGGCCGCAGCGTCCGCTACTCGCTGAAGGCCGAGGGCGGGCCCGAGCACAGCCGCAGCTACACCATCGAGCTCAAGCTGGGGCGCAAGCGCTACGGGCTGGCATCGGCCCCCACCAAGAAGGACGCCGAGCAGCTGGCGGCGCAGCAGGCGATCGAAAGGCTGCAGGCCGAATACCGCACGCGCCAGTAGCTGGCGCGGAAGGCGGCCGCCGCGGCCGGACGGCGCGCGAACCGCCCCGGCCCGGATACGTCAAAACGAAGCAGGGATAAGGAGCAAGATGAACTACTTCCTCACCGAAGAACAGCAGATGATCCGGGACCTGTGCCGCAAGATCGGGCTGGAGAAGATCAAGCCGGTGCGCGAGCATTACGACGAGACCGGGGAGTTCCCCTGGGACATCGTCAAGGTGCTGGCCGAGTCAGACATCTGCGGCGTCTACATCCCGGAGGCCTACGGCGGCCTGGGCGGCGGAGTGATGGAGATGGTGGTCGCCACCGAGGAGCTGTCGCGCCACTGCGGCGGGATCTCCCTGTCCTTCGCCGCGACTGGGCTGGGCACCTTCCCCATCATCCTGTACGGCAGCGAGGAGCAGAAGAAGAGATACCTGCCGGACATCGCGGCCGGCAGGAAGCTGGCGGCCTTCGGACTGACCGAGGCCAATGCCGGATCCGACGCCGGCGGCATCCAGACCACGGCGGTGAAGGACGGCGACCACTTCGTGCTCAACGGCACCAAGCAGTGGATCACCAACGGCGGCGAGGCGGAGGTCTACACCGTGGTCGCGCTGACCGACAAGACCAAGGGCTCGCGCGGCGCCACCGCCTTCATCGTGGAGAAGGGCGCGCCGGGCTTCTCCTTCGGCAAGAAGGAGAACAAGATGGGCATCCGGGCCTCGGTCACCCGCGAGCTGGTGTTCGACAACTGCCGGGTGCACAAGGACCAGATCCTGGCCAAGGAGGGCATGGGCTTCCTGGTGGCCATGGGCACCCTGGACCGCACCCGGCCGGGCGTGGCGGCCCAGGCGCTGGGGATCGCCCAGGGCGCGCTGGACGAGGCGGTCAAGTACTCACGCGAACGCGTCCAGTTCGGCAAGCCGATCTCGGCCTTCCAGGGCGTGCAGTTCATGCTGGCCGACATGGCGATGAAACTGGAGGCGGCACGGGCCCTGGTCTACGCCACCGCCCGCAGCATTGACAGCGGCGAGAAGAAGTTCGCCAAGGAGAGCGCGATGTGCAAGTGCTTCGCCTCCGACGTGGCGATGGAGGTCACCACCAACGCGGTGCAGGTGCTGGGCGGCTACGGCTACATGAAGGAGTACCCGGTGGAGAAGATGATGCGCGACGCCAAGATCACCCAGATCTACGAGGGCACCAACCAGATCCAGCGCGGCGTGATCGCCTCCAACCTGATCAAGGAGGCGGCCGGCAGCAGGGAATAGCGCGGCCGGTCGCAGGGACGGCCCAGGCCCAGCGCGGCGCGCCGGTGAAGTCGAGAGCGACCAGGGTGGCGAAAAGACCTGACCACAAAGCTGCCCCTGTCGGGGTGACCCAACCCCAGCCCCTTCCCCATAGGGAAGGGGCTCTTGTTGTCCCTTCCCTTGTGGGGAAGGGACAAGGGTTGGGTCTGCAACTTCCCCGCGGCTGCGGGCCCGCAACTTTATGCCAAAAGCGCTTGCATTCGGGATGGCCGAGTCGTACAATTGACAACCAATGCAGCCCACCATCCCCGAGATCGAGGCCCAGCTGGCCGCGCTGGGCGGCGACGGGTCGCAGGAAGACCAGCGGATCGACCTGATGGTCAAGCTGGCCGGCCTGCTGGTCAATGCCGACGCGCCGCGGGCGGCCGGGCTGAGCCGGGAAATCTGGGAACGCTCGCGGCGTGCTGGCTGCGCGGCGGGGCAGGCCCACAGCCTCCGGATCGACGGCACGTTGCGCTACCTGTCGGCCGACCTGCCGCAGGCCCGGGAGCTGGCGCAGCGGTCGCTGGACCAGTTCTCGGCCTGCGGCGACGAGTCCGGCCAGGCGGCGGCGCTGGGCCTGCTGGCGAACGTCCGCTTCAAGACGGGCGATTACCAGGGCGCCCTGGAAACGAACCTCGCGGGGCTGGCCATCCGCCGGCGGCTGGGCCTGACGGCAGGCGTCGGGCAGTACCTCAACAACATCGGCACCTGCCACGTGCGGCTGGGTGAGTTCGAGCAGGCGCTGGGATGCTTCCGCGAGAGCCTGCAGCAGGGCGAGGCCGCCGGCGACGTCCGGGGGCAGGCCCACTCGCTGATGAACATCGGCAGCGTCAGCAAGAGCCTGGCGCGGCACGGCGAGGCCGCCGACGCCTACCGGCGGGGGCTGGAGCTGTTCCGGCAGTGCGGCGACGTCCGGGGGCAGGCGCTGTGCCTCTGCAACATCGGGCTCAACGCCATGGAGCGGGGCGACCACCGGCAGGCCCGGGCGCGCCTCGCGGAGAGCCTGGGCCTCTGCCGCGCTATCCGCGACGCCCAGGGCGAGATGTTCGCGCTGCTGTACCTGGGCGACCTCTGCCGGCGGACGGCCGACCTGCCGCTGGCCCTGGAGCACAACCGCGCGGCTGGCGACCTGGCGCTGGAGGTCAATGATCCCTTCTACCAGGCAGAGTGCCAGATCGGCCTGGGGGACATCTACCTGGACATGGGCGAGCATCAGATGGCCATCGAGACGCTGCAGCAGGCGCTGGACATGGCGGCGGACATCAAGTCCCGCGAGCTGGAGATGCGGGCGCTGCGGGGCCTGGCCGAGTGCCACCACCGTGCCGGGCAGCCTGAGGCGGCGGCGTCCTGCCGCGAGCGCTCGCAACGGATGGAGCGGGAGATGGCCGGCGGTCCGGAGCCCCGGGTGCGGGCGTAGGCCCGGGGCCGTTCCCCATAAACCGCTTGCTTTTCCCCTGCGCCGGGCGTACAATACCACCAGCCACACGGAGAGCCACACCATGACCGAAACGGCCCCGGAGCTGCGGCGGCGCATCGCCGGGATGCCCGACTCACCCGCCAAGGCCGCGCTGCTGGTCGAGCTGGCCTCTCGGCTGCGCAACATCGACGCCCACCAGGCGCTGGCCGCCGCCGAGCAGGCGAAGGCGCTGTCGGCCGGCAGCGGGGACCGCGCCGGCCTGGCAGCCGCGCTGCGCTCGATCGCCGCCTGCCGCGAGCAGCTGGCCGACTATCCCGGCGCCCTGGCGGAGGCCGCCGAGGCACTGGCCGTGGCCGAGGCCTGCGGCGACCGCGACGGCCAGGCCAGCGCGCTCAACATCATGGGCCTGGTGCATACGCGGCTGGGGGAGTACGACCGGGCCCTGGAACATTACACCCGCGTGAGGTCCCTGCTGGCCGGCGACGGCGATCCCCAGACCGAGGCCTTCGTCCTCAACAACATCGGCCTGGTCTACCGCGATCTGGGCGACGAGGACCTGGCGTTGGAGCACTTCGAGAACAGCCTGGCAATCCTGCGCGGGCTGGGCGATGTCAAGAACCAGGCCAATGCCCTCAGCAACATCGGCACCTGCCATCGGCGCCTGGGTCGGCACGCCGCTGCCATCGCCAGCCTGGAGGAGAGCCTGCGCCTGCGTCAGCAGGCGGGAGACCGCTTCTCCCAGACGCACAGCTGGAACAACTTGGGCAACGTGTACCTGGAGATGAAGCAGTACGACCGTGCGCTCGAGTGCTGGCTCAAGGCGCAGGAGCTGGTCACCGCCTGCAAGGACCCGGCGACCCAGGTCTACGTCCTGGTCAATCTCGGGCGTCTCCGGCTGGAGACGGGCGACCTGGACGGCGCTGTCGAGCACCTGGACCAGGCGCTGCCGCTGGCACGCCAGGTGGGCGATCAACAGACCATGTGCGCCATTCACCTGATCTATTCGCAGGCCTACGGGCTCAGGGGCGACCGCGAGCGGGCGCTGGCGTCGTCCAGGGAGCACCGCAGGCTGGAGCGGGCGCTGCAGCGCGAAAGCGCGGAGGCCCGGAAGCGGCAGCGGCAGATGCGCCGCGAGATCGGGGCCGCGCGCCTGCGGGCCGGGAACGCCGGGGCGGGCCGCCGGGGCGGCGGGCCGCCGGAGGAGTGAACGCGACATGGATCACGCCGCAACCAAGCGAGCGCCCGACGATATCAGGAGGTCGCTGAGCGGCCTGGCCGACGGGCCAGGGAAGGTCGACCTGCTCAACGAGCTGTCGCTGGAGCTGCGCGATGGCGACACCAAGCTGGCGCTGGAGACGGCCGCCCAGGCCCGGGACATGGCCGAGGCGCTGGGCTACCAGAAAGGCCTGGCCTACAGCCTGCGGAACCTGGCGACCTGCCTGTACCTGCTGTCGGATTACGCCCCCGCCCTGGACCGCGCCGACGAATCGCTGCGCCTGTTCCTGCAGCTGGACGACCGCCAGGGGATCTACCGGGCCCACAACACCATCGCCAACATCTACTACCGCCTGGGCGATTACGTCCGGTCGCTGGAGCACGATGCCAAGCTGCTGGAGATCGCGCAGGAGCTGCGCGATCCGCTGGACGAGGCCACGGCGCTCAACAACATCGGGCTGGTCTACATGGAGATGGGCGACCTGGACAACGCCCTGGAGCATTATCAGCGCAGCCTCGGCCTGTACGCCGCCGCCGGCATGCCCGAGTACACCGGGAACCCGCTGCTGAACATCGGCATCATCCACCGCATCAGGAAGCAATACGACTCGGCCCTGGAATTCCTCAACCGCAGCCTGCAGGTCCGCAGGGAGCACGAGGACAGGCACAGCGAGACGCTGGCCTGGTTCCATCTGGGGAACGTGCACCGCGAGCGGGCCGAGTACGTCACCGCATCCGAGTGCTACCAGCGGGCGGTCGAGCTGGCGCGGTCCTGCGGCGACCGCCGCGCCGAGGCCGACGCCCTGCTGCAGCAGGCCCAGGCCAAGTGCCGTCAGGGCCTGACCGCGGCGGCCTTCGACCTGCTGCAACGGGTCCAGTCGCTGAGCGACGAGCTGGGGGCCAAGGGACTGCTGCCGCACCTCTACCAGGTGTACGCCGAGGCGTTCGAGCGGACCGAGGACCACCGGCGGGCGTTGGAGTATCACAAGCGGTATTCGGAGGCCAACGACGAGCTGCACACCCGGCAGTCGGAGGAGCGCCTGCGGGGCCTGCGCACCAGGTTCGAGGTCGACCAGGCCCGCCGCCAAGGCGAGATCTACCGGCTCCGCAACGTCGAGCTGACGCGGGCCAACGAGGAGCTGGAGCAGCTCAACCGGATGATCAAGAAAGGGGAGGAATACCGCTCCCGGCTGATGGAGCAGGTGGCGGCCCAGTCGCAGGAGCTGGAGCGGCTGGCCAAGACGGACGGCCTGACCGGACTGTCGAACCGCCGCCACCTGGACGAGACCCTGGAGCGGGAGTTCGCCCGCGCCAAGCGCTACCACGACCCCCTGACCGTGGCGATGCTCGACATCGATCATTTCAAGCTGGTCAACGACACGGTGTCGCACCACGCCGGCGACGAGGTGCTGAAGATCATCGCCGAGATCCTCAGGGCCAACTGCCGCACGGTGGACCTGGTGGCGCGCTACGGCGGGGAGGAGTTCGTGATGGCGTTCCCCAACACCACGGCCGGGGCCGCCGCCACGGTCTGCGAACGGATCAGGCAGGCGGTGGAGAGCTTCTTCTGGAACAGGATCAGCCGGGAGCTGCGGGTCACGGTCAGCATCGGGCTGTCGGACGACCTGTCGCTGCCCAGCCACGAGAAGCTGCTTTCCGCCGCCGACGCCCGGATGTACCAGGCCAAGCAACAGGGGCGGAACCGGGTGGTATGGAGGAGCGGCGATGCCGGATAAGGCCGTGCGGACCGCCGGCGAGCTGGAGCAGGCGCTGGCCGGGGCCGGGCCGGACCGGCCGGCCGCCCGGGCGGCCCTGCTGAACGAGCTGGCGGCCGACGTCCTGCCCGCGCAGCCGGCCCGCGCGCTGGAGCTGGCATGCGAGGCTGACCGGCTGTCCGAGCGGGCCGGCGACGCCTGCCTGCGGGCCGAGGCGCTGCGCCTGAAGGCCGCGGCCTGCCACCGGATGGGGCGGTTCGAAGACGCCCTGCGCGATGTCGGAGAGTCGCTGCGGCTGTTCGAGGCGGCGTCCGACCGGGCCGGATGCGCGCGCAGCGCCAACGTGCTGGGGAACGTCGAGGTGCGGCTGGGCCGGTATGCCGACGGCCTCAGGCACATCCACCAGGCGCATGATTTGTTCGAGGCCTGCGGCAACCGGGAGGGAATGGCCGGATGCCATAACAACCTTGGCAGCATCCAGAAGTTGATCGGCAACTATCCCAGTGCTTTGGAGCACTACAACCGAAGCTTGGGCTTGAAGAGGGAGATGGGGGACGACCAAGGCATGGCCAACACCATGCTCAACCTGGGCAACATCTACGTGCTGCTGGGAAAAGAGCGGGATGCCCGAGAGACATACGAAGAAGCCCTGGCCATTTACTGCCCGAACGATGACGCACGGGGGCAGTCCTATTGCCTGAACAATCTTGCCACGTTGAGCCACAACGCGGGAGACTATTCCGCCGCGGCCGAATTTTACCGGAAGAGCCTGGCGCTGGCCCGGCAGGTGCAGGACTGGGAGATCGTGATGGCGGCCCGGCTGAACCTGGCCCACGTCACCTTCAAGAGCGGAGACGCGGCCGGCGCGGAGGCCGAGCTGTGCGCAGGGCTGGCCGAGGCCGAGGCGCGCGACGACCCCCACCATCAGATCACCGCCCTGCAGTGGCTGGCCGAGGTCTGCTCCGACCAGGGCAGGACGGCCGAGGCCGTGCGCCACACCGGACGCGCCCTGGACCTGGCGCGGGGGCTCCAGGCCCAGGAGCAGCTGATGACCTTGCACAAGGCCATGGCCGGGATCGCCGAGAAGGCGGGCGACCACGCCGCCGCGCTGTCGCACTACCAGGAGTTCCATCGCTGCGAGCGTGAGCTGTTCAGCCGCGAGTCGGAGACCAAGATCGAGGGCATCCGGGTGGCGGCCCAAGTCGAGCAGGTCAAACGGGAGAAGGAGCTGTTGCAGGCGGCCAACGAGAAGCTGACCCGGGCCAACGCCGAACTGGAGCAGCTCAACCGGATGATCCGCAAGGGCGAGGAGTACCGGTCGAAGCTGATGGGGCAGGTGGCGGCGCAGTCGCGCCAGCTGGAGCTGCTGGCCAAGCGGGACGGCCTGACCGGGCTGCACAACCGGCGGCACCTGGACGAGGCGCTGGCGCGGGAGTTCGCCCGGGCCCGGCGCTACCGCCAGCCGCTGACGGTGGCGATGCTGGACGTGGATGAGTTCAAGCGGATCAACGACGCGGTGTCGCACCAGGCCGGCGATGAGGCGCTGCGGGCGGTGGCCGGGATCCTGGCGGCCGGCTGCCGCACGGTCGACCTGGCGGCGCGCTACGGCGGTGACGAGTTCGTGCTGGCGTTCCCCAACACCCAGGCCGGCGCCGCCGCGGTGGTGTGCGAGCGGATCAGGGCGGCCGTCGAGACGCGCCGCTGGGGCCGGATCGGCCGCCAGCTGCGGGTCACGGTCAGCATCGGGCTGTCGGACGACCTGTCGCTGCCGAACCACGAGAAGCTGCTGGCCGCGGCCGACGCCATGATGTACCGGGCCAAGCAGCTGGGCCGCAACCGGGTGGTGTGGGCCGGGTCCGGGGCGGCGGAACCCGCTGTCCGGCCCGCCGCGAGAAAAACGAAAAAAACCAAAGAAAGGTATTGACATCCGGGCCGCATTTGAGTATAATTACCCTCTTGCAGTTTTGCAGGAAACCGGTTCTTTGAAAACTGAATGGATGCACAGCGATTGTGATGAGAGTCCGGGTTTTTCAAACTTACATTCGAAAATGAAAATTTTCTTTTGGAGAGTTTGATCCTGGCTCAGGACTAACGCTGGCGGCGTGCCTAATACATGCAAGTCGAACGATCATGCGTTTGTAGCAATATGGATGTATGATAGTGGCGAACGGGTGAGTAACACGTGGAAAACCTACCTTCGAGCGGGGGATAACTCCGGGAAACTGGGGCTAATACCGCATGATATCGCCGGGAGACATCTCCTGGCGATCAAAGTCGCAAGACACTTGAAGATGGTTCCGCGTCCCATCAGCTAGTTGGCGGGGTAACAGCCCACCAAGGCGACGACGGGTAGCCGG
>DDXR01000004.1 GCA_002347565.1 bacterium UBP2_UBA2255
GGCGTCGCCCGCAGCTGTTGCAAGCACCATGAATGCGAGCGTGAGAGCGCATCGCATGACTCCTCTTGACCTCTCCCCATCCCCTCTCTTCAGCAGCGGTTGGGTCATCTCATTTCCGTGTGGTAATCCAATAACTCGATGTCGCGGTCGCGCCGCACCATGTCCACCGCCTTGGCCAGCACCTGGTCGCAGAACGACTGGTCGTTGGAAACCACCGCCAGGCCCAGCTCGGCGCGCTGCCACAATTCGAGGTCGCCGACCTCCGCCACGGACAGGTTGAACGTGTTGTGCAGCCGGTCCTTCAGGCTCTTGACCGCCCGGCGCTTGTCCTTGAGCGACGCCGCCCCGGGGATGTGCAGCACGACCGTGCAGACGCCGATCACCATTGACCGTTCCCTTTACTGTATTCGGCATTCTGTATACAGTATTCGCCGGAATTATTCGACCTTCTGCTCCTCCAGGGTGTAGGTCTCGACGATGTCCCCCACCTTGACGTCGTTGAAGTTCTCCAGCGCCAGTCCGCACTCGAACCCGGCCTGGACCTCGCGCACATCGTCCTTGAACCGTTTGAGCGAGGCCAGCTTCCCGTTGTAGATCTCGGCGCTGTCGCGCAGCAGGCGGACCTTGTGGCTGCGCGCCACCGACCCCGAGACGACATGGCAGCCGGCGATGGTGCCCACGCCCGAAATCTTGTAGGTCTCGCGCACTTCCACCCGCCCCTGCACGGTCTCCTTGATCACCGGGGCCAGCATCCCCTTCTGGGCCTTCTGCAGGTCCTCCAGCGCCTCGTAAATGATGTTGTAGACCCTGATCTCGACGCCCTCGCGCTCGGCCAGCTCGCGGGCCCGCTCCTCGGGCCGGACATGGAAGCCGATGATGATCGCCTGCGATGCCATGGCCAGGTGCACATCGCTCTCGGTGATGGCGCCCACTCCCTTGTGGATCACCGCCAGCCGCAGCTGGTCGGTCGACAACTTGTAGACGGCGTCGGAGATGGCCTCGACCGACCCGCCGGCATCGCCCTTGACCACCAGCTTCAGCTCCTTGGCCTCGCCGTCCTTCATCTGGTCGTACAGCCCCTCCAGCGTCACCTGCTTGGACGGCCGCGAGTCCTGCTCCCGCTTCAGCTGCTGCCGCTTGGATGCCAGCTCCCGGGCCGCCGACTCGGACTCCATGGCCTGGAAGGTGTCGCCGGCCATGGGCGCGCCCTCGAAGCCCTGCACCAGCACCGCCGTGGAGGGGCCGGCCGACTTGACCGCGCCGCCCCGCTCGTCGTACATGGCGCGCACCCGCCCGTTGTACAGCCCGGCCACGAACGGCTGCCCCTTCTCCATCGTTCCCTGCTCGACCAGCACCGTCGCCAGGATGCCCTTGCCCTTGTCCAGGCGCGATTCCACCACCGTGCCCTTGGCCGGGCAGGAGGGGTCGGCCGTCAGCTCCATCATCTCGGCCTGCAGCAGGATCATTTCCAGCAGCTTGTCGACCCCGGCGCCGGTCTTGGCCGAGAGCTCGATCATGATGTTCTTGCCGCCCCATTCCTCGGGCGTCAGGTTCTTGGCGGCCAGCTCCTGCTTGACCCGCATCGGGTCGGCGCCGGGAAGGTCCATCTTGTTGATGGCCACGATGATCGGCACCTTCGCCGCCTGGGCGTGGTCGATGGCCTCCTCGGTCTGCGGCATCATTCCCTCGGTGGCCGCCACCACCAGGATCACCAGGTCGGTGACCCGCGCGCCGCGGGCCCGCATGGCGGTGAACGCCTCGTGGCCCGGCGTGTCCAGGAACGTGATGCGCTGGTTCTTGACCCGCACCTCGTAGGCGCCGATGTGCTGGGTGATGCCGCCGAATTCGCCGTCCACCACGTTGGTCTTGCGGATCCGGTCCAGCAGCGACGTCTTGCCGTGGTCGACGTGTCCCATCACGGTCACCACCGGCGGGCGGGGCCGCAGGTTCTCGGGCTTGGGCTGCTCCTCGCGCTCCGGCTCGGCCTCGAACTCCTCCATCTCCTCCAGCGTGTAGCCGAAGTCGTCGGCGATGGTCGCCAGCGTGTCCAGGTCCAGCCGCTGGTTGATGGTCACCATCAGCCCCAGCCCCATCGCCTTGGCGATCACCTCGGACGGCTTGACGCCCAGCGTCTGCGCCAGGTCGCTGATCGACGAGTACTCCGGCAGGCGGATCAACCGCTCATCGGCGGCCGGCGCCGAATCCTCCTCCCGGTCCTTCTTGTAGCTGCGGCGCGCCTTGCCCCGCTCGATGGCCGCCATGGTCTGCTTGACGGTCGCGGCCACCACGGTCTGGTCGATCACCGGCCGGCGCTCCTTCTTCTTCTTGCGCTTGCGGCGCGCTCCGCCGCGGGCCGGGCCCTCGGCAACGGCGGCTGGCCTGGCCGGCTGGGTCGGGCGTGCGCGCTCGGCCGGTTCGGGCTGGGGATATGGTCTGGTCAGCTCCTCGGGGTACTCGATCGAGCTGACGACCACCGGCGCCGGCTCGATGGCGGCCTTGGCCTCGGCCTTGGCCGCTGCCTCGACCTTCCCCTGGATGATTTTCTTCTGGACCTGCTCCTTCTTGACCGCCTGCTTGTCCGCCTCCATCTTGTCCTTGGCCGCCTTGATCTGCTCCTCGGTCACGGTGCTCATCCGGTTCTTTACCGGAAAGTCGAGCTCCTTGAGCAGCGCCAGGAAGGCGTCGGCCGACATCTTGAGATCCTTGGCCGCCTCGAACGCCTTGACCGCCTTGACCGGGGCCGGCGCCTCTGCCGTCTTCTTGGCGGGCGCCTTCTTGCGGGGTGACGGTGCGCTTTTCGCCGCCCTGGCCGGCTTCGTCTCCGCGGCGCCGGCCGGCGGGTGCGCGGCTTTCTTTTCTGTCTTCTTCTCGGTCATGCGCCTTCCTCCTTCTGGTTCCCCGGGTCCTCCGCCGCGCCGTCCTGCGGCCCGTCATCGTCCTCCCCGGCCGGCTCTTCCGCCACCGCCACCTGCTCCTCGGCGTCCGGGCCGATCGGATGATCATCCTCCGGCTCGGCCTGTGCCGGCGCGGGTTCCGCCGCGGGCGGCGCAACGGTTTCATCTCCCGACGGCTCCTCCGCCTTCGGCTTCTCCCGGGGCTGGTCCAGCAGTTTCATCAGTCGCCCGTCCTTGATCTCGAGCGCCTGCGACAGGATCCGCTCGGCTGTCTTGTCGCCGATGCCCGGCAGCTCGGTCAGCCGCTCCTGCCCGGCCTCGATCACCTTGGTCAGCGTGTCATAGCCGCCCTCGGCCAGCTTGGCCTTGATCTTTTCGGAGATGTCCAGCTCGTCCAGGGTCAGCTGGGCCTCGATGGCCGTCAGCCTGCTCTGGTACTCGGTCTCGTTGATGACGTTGATCCGCCAGCCGGTGAGCTTGCTGGCCAGCCGGACGTTCTCGCCCCGCTTGCCGATGGCCTTGGAGTTCATCAGGTCGGGGCAGATCACCAGCATTTTCTTTTCCGGCTCGTCGGCGAAGGCCTCCAGGTCCTTGGCCGGCGACAGCGCCCGCACCACGAAGGTGGCCGGGTCGGGCGACCAGAAAATGATGTCGATCTTCTCTCCCGACAGCTCGCGCACCACCGCCTGCACCCGCACGCCCTTGACGCCGACGCAGGCGCCCACCGCGTCGATCTTGGGGTCCTTGGTGTAGACCGCCACCTTGGCCCGCTCGCCGGGCTCGCGGGACACGGCCCTGATCTCGACCAGACCGTCCCGGATCTCCGGCACCTCTTGGGCGAACAGCTTTTTAAGAAAATCGGGGTGGGTGCGCGACAGGATCACCTGCGGCCCCTTGATGGTCTTCACCACGTCGATCACGCAGGCCCGCACGGTGCGGCCCTGCTGGTAGCGCTCGGAGCGGATCTGCTCGCGGAACGGCAGCACCGCCTCGGTGCGGCCCAGGTTCACCAGGATGTCACCCCGGTTGATCTGCTGCACCGTGCCGGTGATGACTTCGCCCAGCTGGGTGGAGAAATCCTGGAACACCTGCTCCCGCTCGGCCTCGCGCACGCGCTGGAACAGGATCTGCTTGGTCTGCTGGATCGCCAGCCGGCCGAATTCCTCGAACGGGATGATGACCTCCACCTCGTCGCCGGGCTTGGGATCGTCGATGAAATCGGCCGCGTCGGCAGCGCTGATCTGCAGCGCCGGGTCCTCGATGGGATCGGCCACGATGCGGCGGGCGAAGATCCCGATCTCGCCGCTGTCGTCCTCCACGTCCACGGTGATGTTGTCGGAGGTGCCGAACTTCTTCTTGCAGGCCTGCAGCAGCCCCTGCTTCAGGGTCTCGATCACGAACTCCCGGGAGAGGTTCTTCTGCCGGGCTATCTCGTTGAGGGCGTCGATGACGTCAAGGTTGGCCACGGTCGATGCTCCTAAAAATATTGGCTATGGGTCGAGGTTTGGCTGGTGCCGGGCGCGCCCCGCCGCCGGGTGGCGCAGACCGGGGTTACTTTTTCTTCTTGCCCTTGGCGATCTCGACCACCAGCCGCCCCTGGCGCACCTGGGACAGCGGCAGCCACAGGCCCTGGCCGCCGTCCAGCAGCAGCCGGACCATGCCACCCTCCAGCTCGCCGATGCGGCCGGTGATGTCGCCGCGCCCGTCGGCCGGCGGCGCCAGCACCAGGCGCGCCAGCCTGCCCCGGAACCGCCGGTAGTCGTCGGGGCCGCGCAACGGGCGGTCCAGGCCGGGCGAGCTGACCTCCAGCCGGAAGGCGTGCGGGACCAGGTCGGCGGCGTCGAGCGCGGCCGACAGCCGCTCCGACACGGCCGCGCAGTCTTCAATGCTGACTTCCGACGCCGGCCGGTCGATGAAGACCCGCACCAGGCCGCCCCGGGGCCGGTACTCGACGTCGAACAACTCCAGCCCCAGGCCGTCGGCGGCGGTCCGCGCCAGCTCGCGCAGCTCGCCTGCGATCCGTTCCGGTGCGATGTCGGTGGTCATCGGCCGCACCCCCGCGGTGGTCGTGCTCAGGATAATGAAAGAGAGCGGGTTGCCGCCCGCTCTCATCGTTGCATCTTGGCCATTATACAACAATCCGCCGCCGAATGCAACTTATTTTTTCGGCTATTTACTGATCTTCTCGATCACCGCCAGCAGATGGTCGGTGTCGAATGGTTTGGACACCACCTCGATCACCGAGAACTTGTTGGCCCGGATGTTGAGCTCGGGCGAGCCGTAGGCGGTGATCATCACGACGGGCAGGCCGGGCCAGCGATGGCGGGCCTCGCACAGGATCTCGATCCCGTCCATGCCCGGCAGCATGTAGTCCAGCAGCAGCACATGGGGCGGCCGCCGTTCCAGCTCGGCCAGGCCGGACGGGCCGTCGTAGGCGACGCCGACCTCGTAGCCCTGGGCCTCCAGGATGGTGGTCAGCATCTCGCCGATGGCCGGCTCGTCATCGATGATCAGGATGCGCTTCTTCATGGCGTTCACCTCGGGTGAATGATACCCATTATTGCCGGGTAAGTCAAGAGCATTTTTTTGTATTTTGCCCCGGCGCCGTTGCCGTTCATTTGCCGGGGAACAGCTCCACCGACAGCAGCTCCTGGACTTTCTGCTTGGCCTGGGCCGGCGGCAGCTTGACCGTCTCCCCGCCCCGCCGCTTGATCTCGACCACGCCCTCGGCCAGGCCCTTCTCGCCCACGGTCACCCGCAGCGGGATGCCGATCAGGTCGGCGTCCTTGAACTTGAAGCCCGGCCGCTGGTCGCGGTCGTCCAGTAGCACGTCGATCCGGGCGCCGGCCAGCTCGGCGTACAGTCCCTCGGCCGCCTTCATGATCTCGGGATTATTGACGTTGAGGGCGCTGACCACCACCTGGTAGGGCGCCAACGCCAGCGGCCACACGATCCCGTCCTTGTCGTGGCTCTGCTCGATGACGCAGGCCGCGATCCGCTCGATGCCGATGCCGTAGGAGCCCATGATCAGGGGCTTCTCGATCCCGTCCTCGTCGGTGAAGGTGGCGTTCAGCGATTGGGAATACTTGGTGCCCAGCTTGAAGATGTGCCCCAGCTCGATGGCCTGGGTCAGGGCCAGCGGCTGGCCGCAAGTCGGGCAGGGCTCCCCGTTCTTCACCGACCGCAGGTCGAAGAAGCAGTCGACCTTGAGGTCCCGGCCGACGAAGATGTTCCGCAGATGATGCTGGTCCTTGTTGGCGCCCGACACCAGGCCGGCCGCGTTCTGCAACAGGCGGTCGGCGATGATCCGCACGCCGGAGATCCTGACCGGCGAAATGAACCCGACGCTGGCGCCGGTGGCCTTCTGGACCTCCTCGGGAGTGGCCGGCCGGAACGCGGCCGTGCCCAGGGCCGTCTGGAGCTTGGACTCGTTGAGCTCGTCGTCGCCCCGGATCAGCACGAATACCGGCTGGCCGTCTGCCATGTACAGCAGGCTCTTCATCAGCTGGGACCTGGGGACCTTGAGGAACGCGGCGACCTCCTCCACCGTGCGTTTCTCCGGGGTGGACACTTCTTCCAGCGGCCCGTCCTGGTACACCGGGGCCGCGGGTTTCGAGCAGGCCACCTCGCTGTTGGCGGCGTAGCCGCAGGCCTGGCACACCGCGCAGCTGTCCTCGCCCGAGGGCGAGGCCACCATGAACTCCTGCGAGCCGCTGCCGCCCATCAGCCCGCTGGACGCGCCCACGATGAAGAACTTCAGGCCGCAGCGGGTGAAGATCCGCACGTAGGCCTCCTTCATCGCCAGGTAGGAGGCGTCCAGCCCGGCCTGGTCGCGGTCCATGCTGTAGGCGTCCTTCATGATGAAGTGCCGCACCCGCAGCACGCCGGAGCGGGGCCGCGGCTCGTCGCGGAACTTGACCTGGATCTGGTACCAGTTCTGCGGCAGGTCGCGGTAGGACAGCTTCTGGGCGCGGGCCAGGTCGGTGATCACCTCCTCGTGGGTGGGGCACAGCGCGTAGTCCCGCTGCTTGCGGTCCTTCAGCCGGAACATCTCGTCGCCGAAGTCGGTCCAGCGGCCGGTCTCCTGCCAGATCTCGGCCGGGCACAGCGCCGGCAGGTACAGCTCCTGGGCGCCGGCGCGGTCCATCTCCTCGCGCACGATGGCCGTCACCTTCAGCAGCACCTTCCAGCCCAGCGGCAGGTACTCGTAGACGCCGGCGGTCAGCTGGCGCACCATGCCGGACCGCAGCATCAGCTTGTGGCTGACCATCTCGGCCTCGGACGGGTCCTCTTTCAGCGTGGGGATGAACGCTTTGCTCCAACGCACGGATAATTTCTCCTGCTGTGTTGCTTCCGTTCTCTGATCGGTATGTTTCCGGCCGGCCGGGACAGTAGCGCTAGAAAAGATATTTCAGGATCAGGCGGGCGTTCGCCTGGGTCCGCAACCGGATCGAAAAATCATTATTGAGGTACAGCCTGTTCGCTTGATATGGAGTGGGGTTATCATAGTAGACCCATCTCAGATCTGCGTTGTAGAACCGACCCGCCAGCCCGATTTCGATGCGGTTCGACAACCATCGCAGCGGGGTTTCGATGCCGATGATCGCCGACGCCACGCACCCCAGCCCGGTGCTAGAATACTGAACGCTCGCGGCTGAGGATGCATTGTCGCGTTCTTCCCTCCGGCTACGGGAATAGATGAATGCTGGGTCGATCCCGGCGTAGGCCCCGATCATCTCCCTCAGCCAGTACAATTTCCACATCGCACCGATGCTGACCTGATGGGCGTCGCAGTGGCCGGCGACCGAATCGCTCCGGTAATCGTAGCTGTCCCAAGAACCGTCGAGCGTCAGTGCCACAGCTTGGTGCGTCCACCGACGCTCCAGGAAGAACATGCCGGGTACGGCCTCCAACTTGTACAGCTCGATGCCGATGCCCCATGTTGGCCGGGCGCTCCGTTCTGCTGTGATTACTGACGCAGTCGTGTCGTTCTGCGCCGGTGATACGGCCGTCGGGGACGCGATGGGAGGCGCCGCATCGTCCTGCCCGAAACAGAGGCCAACCGAGAGCAGCAGCACACCGGTCATCAGTGCTTTATTCACCGCGTCACCTCCGCAACCGTCTTCGTTCTGGCAGCCGTCCTATCTAGCAGCTGAACGGATCTAGAACCAGTACTTCAATTGGATGCTGGCCGGGCCGTTGAACGGGCTGTCGATCACCAGACGCAACGGATCCTTCTGTTTCGCATGCGATTGATTGGAATACGTCGTCGTCCCGCCGTAGGTGCTGGTGTATACGAATGAACTTGTGCTTTCCTGGCTCGATTTCCGTGCCAGCGCCGAAATGAACTGCCCGGAGAGGCCGGCAGAGAATACCATGTTCCCGATCCTGAACCTGCGCTCTATCGCAAAGGGTACTTCGATCCCGTAGCTAGTCGTGCGCTCATTCGATGTTGATTCGTTTCGGCTCGAATACGTTTGACCGGTATCAGTCGATGAGCTTGACATGCGACTCTTCTGGTACGTATAGATCCCCCTGAACGTCACCGAGCCGATCCAGCTGCCGGTGCCGCGGGTCATCACGTACTCCGGATATAATGCGAAACTCCATTGCCGCCAACTGTTCCTGGTGACTGAAGAGTCATGCCGGGCGTATGATACCGCAGGACCTTGCTGATCGGTGGTATACCGGAACCCCATCCCTACAAAACCTGACCGGTGCACCCGCCGCTGCAGGAACACGGTTCCGGGAAAATTCTTGAACTCCAAGTTTGGCATCCGGCAGCCCAGCACCCACTGGCCGCGGCGCGGCGGGCGCTTCCCCTGCCGCGGACCGCTGTTGATGCTGACGGTGACAGTGGAATCCGTTGTGCCCGGCTCGGTGGTCACGGTAAGCGAGGCGTCTTGGCTGCCGGCGTTCTGGACCTCGACCGTCACCCTGATCGAGTCAGTCGGTTCGTTGTCGCTCTGCGCTAGGCACAGCCCGGCTGCCAGCAGCATGACGGCGATGATCATGAACCGTTTCATGGCATCCCTCTCGTTGTTGGTTGCCTGTTCACCGTCCTCGGTTCACGAATCACCATTCACATTTCACGACTCACGGTTTCGAGTACCGTTCCACGATTATCTTGATCAGCTCGGTGGTCGACTTCCCCGGCGTCAGCTCGATGGGCACAACCCTGCCGCCGTTCTTCAGCACTGTGTCCGCGCCGACGATGGTCTCGACCGAGTAGTCCGCGCCCTTGACGAGAATGTCGGGGATCAGGGATTCTATCAACCTTTGCGGCGTGTCCTCGTCGAACAGCACGACGTGGTCCACGCAGGCCAGCGCCGACAGCACCGCGACCCGGTCATCCTGGGGGCAGAGCGGCCGCCGCTCGCCCTTGATCCGCCGCGCCGAGGCGTCGCTGTTCAGGCCCACGATCAGGATATCGCCCAGCGCCCGCGCCTTTTGGAGGTATTCCACATGGCCGCGGTGCAGCAGGTCGAACACGCCGTTGGTGAAGACGACCGTCCGGCCTGCTGTCCTGGCTTGTGTGCGAATGATCCGTACTGCTTCCGGGCTTTTTACTATATCCATCTCTTCCTGTCGCTGCCGCCCACATCCCCTCTATCCAGGTCGAAGATCCGCCGGTGGCGGGAGGAGATCACGGGGTGTGTCTTGAGGGATTTTCTGGATTCCCGCCGGAGTTTACCCCATTGAAAGATGGGGCGGGAATGACGTCACGCAGCATTCTTGGCGTTCTTTGCGTCTTCGCGGTTCGTCGTCAGGCGGTCTTCCCCAGGATCCGGTTGAGCCGCTTGACGAAGCCGGCCGGGTCCTTCAGCTCCACGCCCTCGACCAGCATCGCCTGCTCCAGCAGCAGGTGGCTGATGTCGTCCACCAGTGACGGATCGTCGCTTTCGGCCAGCTTTTTGACCACCGGGTGGTCGGGATTTATCTCCAGCACCGGCTTGAAGCCCGCCGGGTCCTTCTGGCCCAGCAGCTTCAGAATGTGCTGCATGCCGATGGTCGGGTCCTGCCCGTCGGCCACGATGCAGGACGGCGAATCGCTCAATCGCACGCTGGCCCGCACGTCCTTGACGGCTTCGCCCAGAGCCGCTTTTATTTTTTCAACGACCGGCTTGATTTCCTTCTCCCGCTCCTTGTCCTCCTTGGACTTCAGGTCGTCGGCCGCGTCCGAGCGGTTGAGCGACTTCAGCTCGAAGTCCTTGTACGTGGCGACGGCCGTGACCGCGATCTCGTCGATCTCGTCGTCCATCAACAGGACCTCGATGTCCTTCGTCTTGTACATCTCCAGCAGCGGCGAGCCGCGCAGCGCGGCCTCGCTCCTGCCCGTGATGTAGTAGACCGCCTTCTGGTCGGGCTTCATCCGCTGCACGTACTCGAACAGCGAGGTCAGGCCCTCGGCCCTGGTCGACTTGTACAGCACCAGCTCCTGCAGGGACTCGCGGTTGGCG
>DDXR01000061.1:0-3846 GCA_002347565.1 bacterium UBP2_UBA2255
CGGTAGACCATGTGACCCCACCCTATCCCTCCCCTCGAGGGGAGGGGTAGGGGAGAGGTCGAGGTTGGAATGCAACCGGGCGGGTCCGCGGGGACCCGCCCGGTCTTTATCCCGAAGGGGTGCGATTTCGGCTTGACAACCCTGTCCGTCGAGTGGTACAGTAATACATCATTTCGGCCAAAACAAACACGAAGGAGACATCGTCATGAGAAGAACAGGTTTGTTCCTGCTCGCCGCCCTGCTGGCCGCGGCCATGCCGGCGCTGGCGCAGAGTTACGTGTGGACTGGCGCAACTTCCAGCGATTGGCAGGTCGCCACGAATTGGAATCCCAATCGCAACACGCCGGCAACCTCCGATTCCCTGTTCTTCAACTCCGGCGGACCGTGGACGGTGACAAATATTCCTACAGAGCACCTGTACCTGTTGTCCGTTGACGGTTCGATAACGGTCAACCTGCAAGCCGGCGCCGCGAGCAACTCGCTGAACATCCAGTACCTTTCCGTTGGCGCTGGCTCTGCCTTGAACAACACCGGCGCCAATGCACTCCTTTTGTCGGTGTTTGTTTCCGCGCAGATCAACGGTTCCATGACCTTCGGCGGTGCGGCCCACAAGCTCCAATCAACAGCCGCCGGCGGGATCCAGTTCAACAGCGGCTCATCGATGACTCAGGATATCGGCTGCACCGGGAACATCTTCGGCACTAGCGGCGCCGCCGATGTGGCCGTTTTCAACCCCGGATCCCAGTTCATCCAATACGCCGGGTCGAATCCCTTCGGCCTGACCCAGCCGGCATCGAAGGTCGTCTTCATGGCCGGCAGCTGGTTCCGCTGCCGGATGTCAGGAAGCCCTGCGTTCTCCGGTCGCAGCTATGCCAATTTCGAGCTCGACTGGCCGGCGTTCTCCGCGAACGCCACCGGCAGCAACCCGACGAACATCGACACGCTGCTGGTCACCGACGGCAACCTGAGATTGCAGCTGCGGCACATCAACATTCGGGGCGCCATCATCGTCCTGGACACGCTGTACTTCAATTCCGCCCTCAGCTGCTCGCTGTACCTCAACGGCACGGCGCAGCAAACCCTGGACTGGAGCGCGGCCAACAGCTTCATGCTGGGTTCGCTGACCCACGTGCTGGTCGATAATCCGGCGGACGTGGCGCTGGGCAACAACAACCTGGTGGTCAATTGCAAGCTGCACCTGCTGAACGGCAGGGTGATCACCGGCGCCAACCAGGTGTCGGTCACCACCGATAGCGCTGTCGTGCGCGCCAACGGCTATGTGCTGGGCAACATGTGGCACCAAGTGAACACCGGAGCGACCGTCGTCAAAAACTACACGGTCGGCAACGACTCCGGCTACACGCCGGCCACACTGACATTCAGCAACGTCACCAGCAGCGGCGGCGCCAGGGTCGGCATCACCCATGACGCCCATGCAGGCGCGGCCGTCCCGGCGAACACCCTGCGCAACTACTGGACGATCACCCCGACCGGCTTGTCGTTCGTCTACGACAGCTGCAACGCACAGTTCAGCTACCTCTCGGCCGACTTCAACACCGGGTTCCTTGAGGCGACCGACGAGGGCACGATGGCGGTCGGCAAGTACGACACCGGCACCTGGACCTTCCCGACGATCACCGCCCGCGACACCGCCGCCAACACCATCGACATCAGCGGCTTGACATCGTTCTCCGACTTCACCATGGGCAAGGACCAGGCGGCGTTTGTAGGGGCTCCCGACACCATCGCACCAAGCATCGTCTGGACCTCTCCAGCCTGGAACGCTGTCGATGTGGGGCTTAACGAGCCCATCGTCGTCGCCTTCTCCGAGCCGATGAACACCGGCAGCGTCGACGGTTACCCGTCGGGCAATTCGTTCACCCTCAGCTGGAATGCGGGCGGCGACACGCTGACCCTGACGCCGCAATACTCCTACCAATACAACACAGTATACTGGATCATCGTCACCGCGGGCACCGACCTGGCCGGCAACCCGCTGCCGGTGCTGCCGGACACGATCGCCCATTTCACCACCATCCCCAACCAGGGGCCGGAGATCTTGATGGTCCAGACGCCGGGCGACACCTACGACGGCAGCGGGCCGTTCACGGTGCGCGCGGTGATCGCCGATCCGGTCAAGGCGGGCATCGCGGCGGACACCCTGTGGTACACGGACAACGCCGCCAACTGGTGGTCCCTGTCCCACGCCTCGATCGAGGGCGATACCTTCAGCTACAGCATCGCAGGGCCGTTCGTCCCCGGCACGATCATCGAGTACTTCTTCGGCGCGTGGGACGATGCCGGCGCGGTGCAATACGATCCCGGCATGTACCGAGGCTACCAGTTCCGGATCCTGGACCCGCTGCCCCCGACAACGCTGTCCGCGACCGGCCTGGACATGGCAGTGGACCTGTCCTGGGCGCCGCCGGCGCAGGTGATCGGCTATAGCAATTGGGCGCCTGCCTGGTATTATTACTGGGGTGGTGGCGATATCGCGACCACACGGTTCAGTCCGCAGCATTATCCCTGCAGGCTGGAGCAGGCAGTGGCCATGTTCTACGATGCTGGTTCCGGGATGGATTCGGTCGAGGTCCACGTTTGGGCGGACAACGGGGAGGGCCTGCCCGATCTGCTGACCGAGCTCGTCCCGCCGTTCAGGGTGATGCCCGAGGTCTACCCGACTGCAACGGTCGTCGATCTCAGCGGATACAACCTGGTGCTCGCCGGCGGCGACTTCCATGTCGGGTATGTCTGCCTGTATGAAAGCAAGTCAAACCCGCTGACCGACGGCGGGGGGTCGGGCGTCCGCTCGATATTCCATGACGCCTTGATGGGCACCTGGGGCAACTTGATCATAGGAGGAGATTACTGTAACTGGCTCCACCAGGCAGTCGTCACCTATTCCAGCTATACGAAGGGCCTGGCGCTCAAGTCGTACAAGCCCAGGAAGACCGACAAGCCACTGCCGGCCACGACCGGCCTCAAGGCCGTACCGGTCGTCAACAAGCGTGCACCCGTCTATCCCAAGCTGACCGGCGCGCTGGCGATGGCGAAGTACTGCAACGGCTACACGATCCTCCGCGGCGACGCCCCCGGCGGTCCGTACACGGCGATCGGCTCGTCGGGCAATCCCCCGAGCTATCTGGATGACGCCGTGACCAACGGCACGCCGTACTACTATGTGGTGCGGGCGGAATACAGCACGCCGGACACCTTCAGCGTCAACAGCAACGAGGCCACGGCCACCGCCGCGGCGCTGCCGATCCTGCTGGTGGACGACGACGGGTCGTGGAACGGGTTCGTCGATGTCCAGGCCGAGTACACGGCGGCCCTGGACGCGGCGGGCCAGTCCGGCAACTATACGGTGTTCGATGCCCAGTTCGACGGCGACGGCCCGGACAGCGTCTGGATGAGCGGCCGCACCCATGTGATCTGGGCCACCGGCGAGACCTACGGCGACGGGGACGACAGCACGCTGACCCCGGCCAACGAGGCCGTGCTGGCGGCGTTCCTCAATGCCGGCGGCAGGCTGTTCCTCAGCGCCCAGGACTACCTATACGACGCCTACAACTCGGCCGGGTATTTTACGGCCGGGCAGTTCCCCTACGACTATCTGGGGGTCGATTCGGCCAACCAGGACATCAGCGAGGACACCCAATTCGATGTGGCGGGCGTCGGGCTCTCCCTGGCGGACGGTCAGGCGTTCACGGTCAGCACGCTGCCGACCTACATGTACCCGGACGAGCTGATCCGGCGGACCGAGGCGCTGGACGTGTTCGACGTGACTGCCAAGGTGGGGGAGAAGGTCGGGGTGCAGTACTCCAACGGCACGTTCCGGACGGTGTT
>DDXR01000061.1:4025-8072 GCA_002347565.1 bacterium UBP2_UBA2255
GCAGGCGGACAACTTCAGCACGGCCCGCAAGCTGGTGGTGGTCCGGTAGACCATGTGACCCCACCCTATCCTCCCCTCGAGGGGAGGGTAGGGGAGGGGTGACCTCACCCCAACCCCTCTCCAGGGAAACCTGGAGAGGGGCTTGTTCATCCCGGATCCGTCTGCCAAGGCGTCGGGAAAGGGGCAGGGTGCGCTGCGCCCTTCGGCACAGCTCAGGGCAGGCGTCGCCGAAGCGGGAGGGGTCGGGAAAGACCGGCCAGGCGGTTCTTGCGCCCGGTCCGCAGGCCTTGCCCCGCGGGCATGCGTGCTTCTCCGCTGAGAGCCGGCAACTGCGACCAGAAAACCGGTTGAATCACGGGCGTTTCTTTGGTATAATCATCCCGATTGGATCATTCCGTGCGCCGTGCCCCTGTAGCTCAGATGGATAGAGCAACGGTTTCCTAAACCGTGTGCCGGCCGTTCGAATCGGCCCAGGGGTACCAGCCAGCCGCAGGGCCCCAGAGCCGCGCCGCGGCGCAGGAACGGCCGGCACAGCGGACTGCCTTCCAGAAACCACTTGACAAACGCCGATTTGGATGTATAATTGGATGCATGATCGGCGGGAACCTGACGGTCATGATCAACAAAAAACAGAATGGAGCCCTCATGAAGAAACACCTGTTCGCTTTGGCGTTGCTGCCGCTGTGGGCCGCGCTTGCCGTCTGCCAGACGGCGATCACCGACATGGAGGTCACCTACACCCAGGATTTCAACACCCTGGACACCATCTCGACGGCCAACATGACCTGGACCGACAACAGCACCCTGCCGGCCTGGTACTCGAACCGCTACACCTACCGGGGCGACAACGGTTCCAGCAACGCCGGCGGCCTGAAGAGCTACGGCGCGTTCGGCAGCACCGAACGGGCGCTGGGCTTCCTGTCCTCGTCCTCCGCATCCCCGAAGGCCGGCTGGCGGCTGGTCAACAGCACCGGCGACATCATCCAGTCGCTGCAGGTCTCCGTCCGGATGGAGCAGTGGCGGCAGGGCAACTACACCACGCCACCGACCAGGCGGGACACCGTGCTGTTCCGCTACCAGGTGGCGGCGACGGTGACCAACTGCACCACCGGGACCTGGACCGAAGTGCCCCAGCTGATGCTGCAGGCGGTCGACACCCAGCTGGCCGCGACCGCCGGCGTCGCGCAAAACGGCAACGACCCCCTGCACCAGGCCAACGTCAGCTACCGGTTCAACGTCACCATCCCCGACGGCCAGGAGATCATGATCACCTGGGCGGACACCAACAACTACGGCGGTGACGCCGGGATGGCGATCGACGACGTTTCGGTCACCGCGTACAACGTCACCGGCGTGGCCGGCGCGCCGGACGGCGCGGCAGCGTCGTTCCGCCTGCTGCCGGCGCGGCCCAACCCGGCAAGGGACGGCACCGTGATCGCCTATTCGCTGGCCAGGGCCGGGACGGTCTCGCTGCGGGTGTTCAACATGCTGGGACAGCAGGTGGCGACGCTGGCCTCGGGGCCGCAGCCGGCCGGTTCGCACCAGGCTCGCTGGTCACTGCGCAGCGACCAGGGAGCGCCGGTTCCCAACGGCGTGTATTTCTTCCAGCTGGAGGCCGGCGGCCGGTCCGACACCAGGAAGCTGATCGTGGTCCGGTAAGGACGGCCTCAGGCGGGCGAGAGGGGGAGACCCCTCTCGCTTTTTTTCTTTTCCGCCGCTTTCCATATTGACTTTGCCGGGCGTATCGTTTAACATACTTGTTCAGCTTCCACCCTGCGCAGGCGAGGATGAAGAAAGGCGCGTTCCGCACCGTCTACCCGTGGCTGTTCCTGCTGCCGACCGTGGCCGTGATCGCGGCCTTCCGGTTCGCCCCCATGCTGTACGCCCTGACCATGAGCTTCTACGACTGGGGGCTGGCCGGGGCCCGGCGGTTCCTGTGGCTCGGCAACTACGCGGCCCTGCTGCGGGACGACCGCTTCGGCCAGGCGCTGCTGAACACCGTGTACTACGTGGTCGGCGTGGTGCCGTCCGGGCTGCTGGCCGCCCTGCTGGTGGCGATCCTGCTCAACCAGCGGATCCGGGCCCGGGGCTGGCTGCGGACCGCGTTCTTCCTGCCGGTGATCACCTCGACCGTGGCCATCTCGCTGGTGTGGAAGTGGATCTTCAATCCGCGCATCGGACTGGCCAACCAGGCGCTGCAGTGGCTGGGCCTGCCGCCCGCCCAGTGGCTGGACGAGGCCCGGGGCGTGTTCGCCATCGTGCTGTCGCCGCTGGGCGTCGACCTGCCGCCGGCGCTGGCCGGCCCCAGCCTGGCGCTGTGCGCCATCATGGTGATGAGCGTCTGGCACCACCTCGGCTACAACGTCCTGATCTTCCTGGCCGGCCTGCAGTCGATCCCCCACTACTACTACGAGGCCGCCTCGCTGGACGGCGCCGGCGCATGGCACTCGTTCCGCCACGTCACCTGGCCGCTGCTGTCGCCCACCACGTTCTACGTCCTGCTGATGACCACCATCACCTCGTTCCAGATGTTCATCCAGGTGTACACCATGGAGGGGCCGACCGGCGGCAACCCGATGGGCACCACCCGCACGCTGGTCTACTACCTGTACGAGAAGGGCTTCGCCGAGTGGCAGATGGGGTACGCCAACGCCGTGGCCTTCGTGCTGTTCCTGATCATCCTGGCGCTGACCCTGTTGCAGCGGCGGGTGGTCGAGCGCCGGGTGCACTACCAGTGACTCGTTCCCCGGACGTTCAGCGCTCAACGTTGTGACGTTCGCCGCGGAAGCCGATAGATGAGAAGACCCCCGTTACATATCGCGATCTACGTCCTGCTGACCATCGGCGCGACGCTGATGGTGTTCCCGTTCCTGTGGATGATCCTGACGTCGCTCAAGACCCAGGCCGAGTCGATCTCCGTGCCGCCGGCGCTGCTGCCGGACGCGCCCCGGTTCGTGACCTACCTCGAGGTGTGGCGCCAGATCCCGCTGGTGCGGTACTTCATCAACACCGTCATCATGACGGTGCTGACCCTGGCCGGCGTGCTGGTGACCTCGGTGCTGGCGGCGTTCGCCTTCTCGTTCCGCGAGTTCCGCGGGCGCGACCTGTCGTTCATGGTGCTGCTGGGGATGATGATGATCCCCCAGCCGGTATACCTGGTGCCGGCCTACGTGATCCTGGCCAAGCTGGGCTGGTTGGACACGTTCTACGCCCTGATCGTGCCGTGGACGGTCAATATCTTCTCGATCTTTCTGATCCGCCAGCACTTCAAGACGGTGCCGGCCAGCCTCTACGAGGCGGCCAAGATGGACGGCGCCGGGGATCTGCGGTTCATCTGGCACGTGCTGCTGCCCGTCTCGCGCCCGGTGCTGGTGACGGTCAGCCTGTTCTCGGTGATCGGCTCCTGGAACTCGTTCCTGTGGCCGCTGATCGTCACCAACAGCGACACCATGCGGCCGTTGCAGGTGGGGCTGGCCTACTTCTCCCAGGAGCAGGGTTCGATGTGGCCCCAGCTGATGGCGGCGTCGACCATGGTGATCCTGCCGCTGGTCGCCTTCTACGCCTTCGCCCAGCGCCAGATCACGGAGAGCTTCGCGTCGTCGGGACTCAAGGACTGAACCCATGGGGTTATGGGAAAGCCACGAATTCGGTGCGGAAAAGCCTGGATCGCCTCATTTGACACAGATGACACAAAAAACCAAGACAAACCTGAATAAGTGATTTACATGCTTTCCGTGGCCGGGAAAACCTGGATCGCAACAAACGGCACAGATGACACAAAAACCAAGGCAAACCTGAATATATGAATTTTGTGCTTTCTGTGGCCGGGAAAAAACTGGATCGCCACAAACGGCACAGATGACACAAAATGAATCCAAGGCAAACCTGAACATGTGATTTTTGTGCTTTCTGTGGTCAGGGAAAGCCTGCATCGCCACAAACGGCACAGATGACACAAAAAACCAAGGCAAACCTGAACATGTGATTATTGTGACTTCTGTGGCCGGGAAAACCTGGATCGCAACAAACGGCACAGATGACACAAAA
>DDXR01000049.1 GCA_002347565.1 bacterium UBP2_UBA2255
GAAAGCATCTAAGTGGGAAGCCCCTCCTAAGATGAGATCTCCCATCCGAACAATCGGGTTAGAAGGCCCCCCGTAGACGACGGGGTTGATAGGCCACAGGTGTAAGGCCAGCAATGGCTTCAGCCGAGTGGTACTAACTTGGCCGTTCGGCTTGATCATAAATTTACGTCGATAGTCATCGGTCCGCGACCGGTGGCACGTGACAGGAGCTGTGTATCCCTGATAAGACCCGTATTCGGTTCCACCGTTTTCCGGCGGTTATTCCGAGAGGGTCACACCCGTTCCCATTCCGAACACGGCAGTTAAGCCTCTCAGGGCCGATGGTACTGCATTGGCAACTTTGTGGGAGAGTAGGTCGCTGCCGGATTATTTTAAGAGCTGTCAGAAATGGCGGCTCTTATTTTTATCTTTAAATGAAATAGAACTTGACAAACGTGTAATTGTGAGTATAATCCCTATAGTTGTTTATTTCGATAATACCAGGAGTAACGATGTTACGTTCAATACATTGGCACGACTTGTGCCAGACCAGACCAGACCAGTCGTATTCGGTAATCACATAGAAACCAGGTATAAGCTTCATGCACTCCGGCTGGATGCATGAAGCTTATCATTTCTGAGCATTAGGGGATTATCAAAGAATTTGTCATCACACGTATAAAATGAGGTAATTGCCATGAAACGCTTTTCATCTTTGAAATCGATTACAGCATGGATGATTGTATCCTTTGTTGTGATGATCTTGAGAAATAATACTGCATTCGCAGCCGGCGGTTACAGCATTAGCAGTAGTTATTGGAGCGCCTCTGGCCAGTTAGAGGTACCGATTGCACAAGCTGCAGCATCAGTTCATATGCTTAGTTGGTCAGTATGGGGTTTAGATGGTTATAATATCTGGGGTACTATCGCAAATGGTGAATGGCGTCTTGGTCCAGGTTGGGATCAGGATGCGAATGGAATTCATACGAGAGTAATGAACCGGACTAATAAAGCGGAATCATTAGATGGAGTGTGGATTGGTGCTCATGGGACTCTGACGACAATGTTGTGGATGGATCAGAATGCATCTGACTGTTCATATATGTTATGCGCTATGGGTGGGGGATGTGCTTTGAGAGTTCTTGCGATAAA
Organism: bacterium UBP2_UBA2255; assembly: GCA_002347565.1. Classification (GTDB taxonomy): domain Bacteria; phylum Edwardsbacteria; class AC1; order AC1; family EtOH8; genus UBA2255. Next base: position 1,132 of record DDXR01000049.1, read on the forward strand.
CGATGACCCGCCCCCATGCCCTCCTGGAACCGGTAATCCCATTTCACCTATGACCGGACACAAATGGGAAACTGTTCAGGATATTGCGCCATTCGGATGCAACGCCAGCCTTCATCTTGACAGGTATTATAATCAGAGCATCAATAAGATGGCGGTTGGCAGCGTGCTCAAAGCCAATAATTGGCGCAATCCATTAATGGCCGGTTGGACCCATAACTACAACATATACATTCAGAAAGCAAACGCTGGCAGCGATACCCTGATGGTTTTATCAACCGGCAACAGTGCCGAGCAAAAGAAGTTCCGTAAATCCGCTGGTGATACCGTCTATCGCTCCATGAAGGGCGATGCCCGCAGCCTGCGAAGAACCGGTGACCGCTGGATGTTATACTCACCGGACGGCAGCAGGTGGCACTTCAATGCGAATGGACAGATAGACACGATATTTGAAAGCGATGGCACAAGCCTGACGCTCGAGTACAGCGGCACGGACAGCACATTGACGCGGGTGAAGGACATTCGCAACAACAGCATAGAATTCCGCTACAACAACAGCAGGCTCACGCGTGCCTTCACGTCTTTGGATTCCTTGTATTTCTTTGAGTACAGGTATGCGGCCACTAATGCGTGTACAGCTTTATGCCAGGTGTTGTATCATGCCAATACAACGACTTCCGATTCGCTGGTTGCCACTGGCCGGTATTATTATGATACGCCGCTGGCGGCAATGCTGATGAATACCTACTCGCTTCCCAAGGGTAGCCAGGCGCAAGACACAAACTGGGCAACCAGCCGGAACAAGGAGGAGCGTTTGAACTGCTGGTTCCATACCTTACCGGATACGGTCGGCATCAACCGGGGCAACCCGTGCGTCTACCAGGAACTGGTCGGCGATTCATCATCCGGGAATATAGTACTATACAGGGCATATTTCAGGTTCTTTTATGATACGACAACGGCCCTAAGATATCCCGACAGCACCCAAACCTGGTATTACGAGGACACGACGTCTTTCACTGCGCACAACCCGACGGATACGTTGTTCAGCCCCGCTGACAGCCTGCCGTCGGCCTTCGGGACGAAGTACTACGTCTATACTATAGCCTACGACACCAACGGCACCAAGAAGTACGAGCGGCATTATGACCCGGCAACCGGGGATTCCTCAAAGATCACGTATGCCTCGTACGACAAGAACTACCACCCCTGGGCAGTGACCGACCCCAACGGCGGGGTCACCAACTACACCTACGGCACGTACCAGGACCCCTACAATCCCGATTCCACCCGCTACATGGACAGCCCGTCCAAGGTGAAGTACCCCAACGGTGACTCGGTGATGACGTACTTGTCCGTGAAGGGCGGGGTCAACCGCATCCTGCCGGATTCCGCCCGCGACGAGCTGGGCAACCGCACCTGGCATTACTACGATGTTTCAAAGGACTACCTTGATACCGCGGTGGTCTACAAGTCGCGCCAGCTGGCCGACGGCGACACCAACCACCATGACGTGACCACCCGCTATCATTACAGCTCAAAATACGGCAACCTGATCGAGACGCTCGACCCCCTGGGCCACAAGACCCGGATGTACTACGCTCCGGGGGACACCGGATCGCATCTCACCCAGCAGCGTGTCGTGATGTCGTCGGACACCGGTGCGACGGACATCGTCACCAAGTACGGCTATAACACGGCCACCGGCACGCTGGATACCATGACCTTTTACCGGGATTACCCCGGCAACCCCAGCAATACATACTATTATTACGACCAGTTCAACCGCGCGGTCAAGACCGTCTACCCGGACACGGCAAAGGACTCCACAGTCTACGACCTGCGCGGGAATGTGCTCAAACGCTACACCATCAAGACCGACACCCTGTCCAAGACCGAGTACGAGTATAGCCCGCGCGACCTGGTGACCAAGACCAAGGAATACCGCCAGCCCAAGGACACGCCCGCGGTGTACGATTCGACCCTGTACTACTACAACCTGCACGACCGGCTGATAAAGCAGGTGAACCAGTTGGGAAAGGCCACCAACTATACCTACGTAATGGACCGGTTGCTGAAGATAGCATACCCGGACACCACCAATGACAGCCTGGGATACTATGCCGACGGATCGCTCAAGTTCAAGCGCGACCGCAAGGGGCAGGTGATCGAGTATATGTACGACGGAACCAGCGCGGGCTGCGGCTGCCCGTCTGAAAGTAGGTACCGCCTGGTCAGTAAACGGTACTATGATACCTGGGCACAGTACACCGGCACGCCCAAGATACCGACCGACACGGTGCATTACGACTACGACGCCGTGGGCAACCGCGTGAAAATGGTTGACAAGCTGGGCACGACGCAGTACACTTACGACGGGCTCTACCGGCTGCAGACCGACTCCTGCGGCTACCTCAACACCAAGGTGATGTATCAGTACGATCAGGCCGGCAACCGCACCAGGATGAAGGTATGCAGCGGGGACACGTCGTCCGTGTACCTCGATCAGACCTACACCAGCTACGACAACGCCAACCGGGCGGGGACGACGGCGGCGGGCGGGCAGGAGTATTCATTCAGCTACTGGGACACCGGCATGCCCAACAGCATCCAGTACTATAACGACGGCGAATCGCGGGTCACCGAGTACTATTACCTCACCAATCGCGGCTTCGTCGACTCGATGCGCACGGCATACTGGATCGACGCGCCATTGACCACCTACTGGTTCAAGAACAAATACTCGTACAACGGCCTGGGCGACCGGACCAGCCAGTACGTGTACCTATCACGGCCCGGCACCTCGGCGCTCACTGGTACCATTAGTTACACTTACGATGGCCTGCGGCGGCTGACCAAGGTGAAGAACCCGGCCGGGTTCAACGGCGGGGATTCGATACGCTACGTGTACGACAAGGCGGGGAACCGGACCCGGAAGTACCGCGGGGCCAGCGGGACCGACCAGATCAACATCTATCGCCAGAGCGACAACGAGCTATTATACCGCGATAAGATACCGTACCTGGAAGACCAGTACGCCTACGAATACGACGCCAACGGCAACCTGACCCAGAGCTTTGACGAACCGGGCACCCGGACGTACGCCTACGACTTTGAGAACCGGCTGACCAAGGTGAAGCAGGGCTCGGACAGCACGGTGTTCTTCTATAACGGGGTCGGGGTAAGGTTGAAGAAGCTGGGGACCAAGGACAGCTCGATCCAGTACATCCCTGACGGCATGTACATAGCGGTGGAGCGGAGGACCAACGGCAATCTCAGATACAAGTACGTCTACGCCAATGGCCTGCTGTTGGCCCGAATCGACAGCGCAGGGACGACGTACTACTACAGCCATGACGCCCTGGGCAGCATTGTGGGCGCCAGCAGTAATACGGCGGTGTACAAAAGCTTCCTGTACGATGAGTTTGGAGACAGCCTTGGGGCCTGGGGCGCGACCAGCATCAACAACTACCGGTACACCGGGCAGGAATACGACATCACCCCGGTGAACGCCTACAACCTGCGGGCGCGGGAGTATTACCCCAAGCTGGGCCGGTTCATGCAGAATGACCAGATAGGGGATAAAGGTGGGTCACCTAATTGGTATTTGTATGTGGCAAATAATCCAATTAATGCCACGGATCCCTCGGGTGAGAAAATACGGCAATGTTATGTTATACGTGGTGCTGCGCCACATTCCTACTTGGAAGTTAACGGTGTAGGTTGGGGGTTTTATGCGGTAAGTACTGCCTCAAGATGGCAAATCCTGCAAGGACATAATGTACCGGCCGAAGTAGTGTACGATCACGGCGGCATATGTCGGACTATAGTTGATGACGATTGCAAAGACAAATGCGTGAACTCAGCAATATTGCAATCGATAGGTGCACCGGGCGAATACAATTTGTATAAACGGAATTGCTATCACTGGATCGGTGAAATACTAAACCAGTGCAAATAGGCGATGATGAGGAGAAACATGAAGAAGCTTATGATCATCGGAATAATAATAGCTGGCATCATTGTCGCTGTCGTTGTCGCCGTGTATTTTAGTTTAGGCGCTAAGAGTGATTATGTTCGCCTGGCAATGCTTCAAGAGAATGTGGCACGTGTTGTGGATGCTCTTGAGCTATGGGCGAGCGACAACGATGGTATGTGCCCAGCCAGCCTTAATGTCCAAAGCAAGAAGGGTGGTAAGCAATTTGCCGCCTACTTCGCGAAGCCGATGGTGCAATCATATCCCGAGGGCCAAACTAAGCTTGAATCCATGATCACTTTCGAGGGTAGCGATGTCCCGGCCAAGCTTGAGTACGGCCAGTACAAACCAGGTTCTATTGAAGTCTACGTGTTCGGCGACAGTAAGAAGTACGTTGTTGTCGGGTATGGGTATAAGAACCAGCCTATAATCCGGTCGGACACGGACGAGTTTAAGAAGTTCTACGATGCATACCTGAAGATGATCAAACCGAACCGTTAAGGCCGAGTGTAGCTGTTGCGCTTTGCAGCCTCTAACGACGAAGCCCCGCCTCACCAGCGGGATTTTTCTATTTAACCGCTATTGGCAAAACCCAGGTTCCCGGGGCGCGCTAAAACCCATGAGCTTGTATAGAGCGGCGCGGTAAGACGTATGTAGTGCGCCGTTGTTGCCCGGCGTCGCCTTTTGTGGTATAATCTCGTCATGCTGACGTTCCGCATCATCACATTCGGCTGCAAGGTCAACCAGTACGACTCGCAGCAGTGGCGAGCCGCGCTGCTCCGGGCCGGGCTGTCTGAGGCCGCCGACGACGGCGGCTGCGACGTGGCGCTGGTCAACACCTGCACGGTGACCGCGGCGGCCGACCGGCAGGCAAGGCAGGCCGTGCGAAAATGCAAAATGCAAAATACGAGATGCAAAATCGTGGTCGCGGGCTGTTACGGGCAGGTCAATGCAAATGCACTGCGCGAGCTGCCGCAGATCGACCTGGTAGTAGGGAAATATTCACAAGACTCCGTCTCTTCCGTGCTCAAGGAACTCGGCCTCGCCGGAAAGCCTTTCTCCGAAGGGATCAGCGGTTTCTCGGGCCACACCCGCGCCTTCCTCAAGGTCCAGGACGGCTGCGACCACCGCTGCAGCTACTGCATCGTGCCGCTGGCGCGGGGCCAGTCGCGCAGCCGGCCGCTGCCGGAGGTCATCGCCGAGGCGCAGCGGCTGGCGCAGGCCGGGCACAAGGAGCTGGTGGTCACCGGGGTCCGGCTGGGCGATTTCAGGCCGTCGCTGCGGGTGCTGCTGAAATCGCTGGAAGCGGTTGACGGCATCGAGCGCATCCGGCTGTCGTCGCTGGAGCCGGACGACCTGCGCCTGGATACGCTGGAAGCGCTGGCCGAATCGCGGAAAATCGCGCGCCACCTGCACCTGCCGCTGCAGAGCGGCGATGACGGCGTCCTGCGCCGGATGAACCGGCCCTATGACCTGCGCACGTACGCGGCGACCGTCGCCGCCGGCCTCCGGCTGGCGCCGGACCTGACGTTCGGGACAGACATCATCGTCGGCTTTCCGGGCGAGACCGAGGAGCAGTTCAACCGCAGCTACCAGGCCGTCCGGGACCTGCCGGTCACGCACCTGCACGTGTTCACCTACTCCCGGCGCCCGGGCACCGCGGCGGCGGCGATGGCTGGGCAGATCCCCGGCCGGGTGAAGCAGGAGCGGTCCCAACGGCTGCGGGAAATGTTCGGGCGCAAGCAGAGAATGTACTGGGAAACGCAGGCCGGCCAGCGCACCGCCGTCCTGTTCGAATCCGCCGTGAAGGGCCTGTGGTCGGGCCTGGGCGAGCATTACTTCCGGGTGCGCGTGCGGTCCCGGGAGCATCTGGGGAACACCCTGCGCCCGGTGCGCCTGGCCGGCGTATCCGGCGGCGGCATGGACGGCGTGCTGGCCGGCCTGCCCGAAAGCTGACGGGCGGCGACGATGGACGCCACGTTCCATATCGAGACCTACGGCTGCCAGATGAACGTCTACGACTCCGCCCGGATCCGCGCCCTGCTGCTGGCCGAGGGCTGGCGCGAGGCGGGCGGCCCGGAGGCGGCCGGCGCCGTCATCCTCAACAGCTGCGCCGTGCGCGGCCACGCCGAGGAGCGGGTGCTGGGCAGGGTCGGCGAGCTCAAGGGCCTCAAGGCGGCGCGGCCCGGCCTGGTGCTGGCGCTGGCGGGCTGCGTGGCCCAGGAGCGGGGCCGGGCGCTGCTGGACCAGTACCCCCAGCTCGACATCGTCGTCGGCACCGAGAGCTACGACCGCCTGCCGCAGCTGATCCAAGGCGTCCGCAGAGGCGGCCCGCGGTCGTGCGACACCAGCTTCTGCTCCTGCGACCGTCTGCCCGCCGCGGCCGATTTCGAGGGACGGCCGGCCGGGTACGCGGCGGTGATGCGCGGCTGCGACAACTTTTGCACGTACTGCATCGTCCCCTACGTGCGGGGCCGCGAGCGGTCGCGCCCGCCGCGGGAGATCGCCGACGAGATCGCGGCCATGGTCCGCCGCGGCCTGCGGGACATCACGCTGGTGGGGCAGAACGTCAACTCGTACCGCTACGGGGACGCCGACTTCCCGGCCCTGCTGGCGGCCGCGGCCGGGGTGCCCGGGATCGAGCGCGTGCGCTTCATCACATCGCACCCCAAGGACTGCGGGCGGCGCCTGCTGGAGGCGATGGCCGACGGCCCCAGGGTCTGCGAGCACCTGCACCTGCCGCTGCAGTCGGGCAGCGACCGGATCCTGGGGCTGATGAACCGCGGCTACACCGCGGCGCGGTTCATCGAGCTGGCCGCGCTGGCGCGTTCGACCGTTCCCGGCCTGTCGCTGACCAGCGACGTGATCGTCGGGTTCCCGGGCGAGACCGAGGCCGAGTTCCGCGAGACCCTGGCGCTGGTGGCGGACCTGCGCTTCGACGCCGCGTTCACCTACCGCTACTCGCCGCGGCCGGGGACCAAGGCGGCCGGGCTGCCGGACCAGTTGCCGGAAGAGGTGAAGCTGGGCAGATTGGATGAATTGATCAAACTGCAGAACAGGATCACGCTGGAATCCAATCAAGCCGAAGTGGGCAAGAGCTTCGAGGTGATGACCGAGGGGCCGAGCCGGAAGGGCGGCGGACAACTGGTGGGGAGGACGCGCAGCAACAAGGTGGTCGCGTTTGCCTCGGATTCTGATGCGGCGCCAGGCGCCATGGTCCAGGTGAGGATCAGCGGGGCCACGACCGGGACGCTGATCGGCGTGTCCGCCTGAATGTCGCTGCTCCAACGGCGCCCCCATCACGGGGGCGCTTTTTCCTTCACTTTTCGGTTGAAATTGAACGACTTATCAGATACAATCAAAGTCATGAATCATAATCCCCGCACGCTGCGGTGGCTGGTCCTGGTCGCAATGATCGCCGCCGGAGGTTGTATTTTATTCCAGGGCTGCAGCAAGCAGTCGCCGACCCAGGCGCCGACGTCGACCGTTGTCACGGGCGTCGGCTCGATCACGGTCAACCAGACCTCCGGCTCGTTTGACGATTACTCGTTTGTCAGTGCGGGGCGGAATTACGGCAAGATCAAACTGGTGTCTTCGGGTGGCGGCAACAGCAGTTTCGAGGCATATGGGATCGTCCAAAGCAGCGCCACAGTCGCGCCGGAATCATTCCCCGGCATCAGCGCGGCCGTGACGTTGGGGTATTCCTACATCCTCCAGACCGATATCGCGCCGCACTTCGGGAAAGTGACGGTGACCGCGGTCAACGTCAACTCTGCCGCCCAGACGGTCACCGTCCAGTTCAACTGGTTGGTGCAGACCGAAGCCGGCAACCGGAGCCTGCAATGAACGATTGGCCACGGAGGCACAGAGACACGGAGAACATCCTATCGATGACCGGCCGCAAGGCGCTGCTTGTCGTGAGCCTGATCGTCGCGGCCGCCTCCGCGCCACTGTCGGCCGCCAGCGAGGAGCAGGAGTACAACGCCGCCTGGCGGCAGTACCAGTCCGGCAACACGGCCGCGGCCATCAAGGGGTTCTCCTCCTACCTGGCAAAACACCCCCGCGGCAAGTTCCTGCCCGAGGCGCATTTCACCATCGCCCGGATCGAGCCCAGCGGCAACAACGCCTTCGTCCACTACCAGTTCATCATCGACAACTACCCGGGGCACGAGCTGGCATCCCAGGCGTCCTACGCCACCGCCCAGTACTACCTCAGCCTGGGCGCGCTGCCCGAGGCCGCCGCCCGCCTGATCGCCACCTATTCGCGCTACCCGGCCACGGCCGGCGGCAGCGAAAGCCTGTACCGGCTGACCCTGCTGGCGATCGCCGCCGACAGCCTGGACAACGCCGGGCGGTACGCCCAGGCCTTCGCGGCGAATTACCCGGAGAACGCCCGCGGAGCGCAGCTGCTGACAGCCATCGCGGACCACTGGCAATCCCGGGACGATACCGCCCGGGCCAATCCCGGGTGGCGGGAGATCATCGAGCGCTATCCCCGCAGCGACGAGGCCGGCACCGCCCGGGAGCAGCTGCTGGCGAATGCCGGCGAACGGGAGGACGATGACGCCGAAGCGCCCGGGAACGCCGTCCCGGAGCCGGCGGCGGCCAGGACACCGCCGGCGCACCGGCGGAACGGGCTGCCCAAGGGCTACTATGTCCAGGTCGGCGCCTACACCAATCCAGCCGTGCTGCGCGACTGGAAGGGACGGCTGGAGTCCAAGGCCTACCGCTGCGTCGTCGACAGCGCCGTTGGCGCTGGCAGGAAGACCTATCGGCTGCTGGCCGGCCCCTACGCGGACCGGAAGCAGGCCCAGGCAGCCGCGTCCGCCATCAAGGCCCGCGAGCGCATCAACGTCATCGTCGTGCAGAAATGACCCGGTCCCTTCGGACCCGCGGGGGCCAGTTATGAAAATGACGCCGATGGTCGCCCAGTACCAGCGGATCAAGCAGCAGCATCCCGGCGCCATCCTGCTGTTCCGGGTGGGCGACTTTTACGAGACATTCTTCGATGACGCCGTGCTGGTGTCCCAGTCCCTGGGGATCGTGCTGACCTCACGCGATCACGGCAAGGGCCAGGCGGTGCCGCTGGCCGGGATCCCCCACCACGCCCTGGAGCGGTACGTCACCCGGCTGATCAGGGCCGGCCACCGTGTGGCGGTATGCGACCAGGTGGAGGATCCGCGCACGGCCAAGGGCCTCGTCAGGCGGGAGGTGACCGAGGTCATCACGCCCGGGACGGTGATGCGGGCCTCGCTGCTGGACGAACGGCGCGAGAACCTGCTGGCGGGGCTGTGCTGCGGCGGCGAGCTGTGCGGCCTGGCACTGTGCGACCTTTCCACCGGCCAGTTCCGGATCACCGAGGTCGTCCGCGCCGAGCTGGCCGACGAACTGCGCCGCGCCGGCCCGGCGGAGATCTTGGTGCCGTCGTCCCAGGCCGGCCAGCTGACCGGCCTCCTGGCCGACTATCCGGTCACCGCCCGCGACGATTACCATTTCGACCCGGCACTGGCCGAGCGCAGGCTGGCCGAGCATTTCCGGGTGGCGGCGCTGGAGGGTTTCGGCTGCGCCGGCATGACGGCGGCCGTCGGTGCTGCCGGTGCGGTGCTGCGGTACCTGGAGGAGAACCAGCGGGCCGTGCTGGGGCACATCGCGCGGCTGGTTCCGTACCGCCTGTCCGCCCAGATGCTGCTCGACGGCGCCACCATCCGCAACCTGGACCTGCTGCCCGGTCCGGGCGGCGGCGCTGACAACCTGCTGTCGGTGATCGACCACACCCTGACCGCGATGGGAGGCCGCCTGATCCGACGCTGGCTGGTGGCACCGCTGCTGGACACTGGCGACATCGCGGCCAGGCAGGACGCAGTCCAGGCGCTGGTCGACGACCGCCCGCGGCGGGAGGCGATCCGCGCCGCGTTGAAGCGGGTGCAGGATGTCGAGCGCCTGATCGCGCGCATCTCCTGCGGCCGGGCGGGGCCGCGCGACCTGCTGGGGCTGGCCGGGTCGCTGGCGCTGGCCCCCGGGCTGGCGCAGCTTCTCCCCGCCGGCGGGCTGTTCGACGAGCAACGGAGGGCGATCGGGGATTTCTCCGGGTTGTGCGCCCTGATCGCGAGCGCGGTCAGCGATGACTCACCGCCGGCGCTGTCGCAGGGCGGGTACATCAGGCCCGGCTACAACGCCGGGCTGGACGAGCTGCGGGCACTGGCCGCCGGCGACAAGGCCTGGATCGCCGGGCTGCAGTCCGAGGAACGCCGCCGCACCGGCATCGCGTCGCTCAAGGTCGGGTACAACGCCGTGTTCGGCTACTACATCGAAGTCAGCGCGGCCAACAGGGCGCTGGTGCCGGACACCTACCTCCGCAGGCAGACCCTGGCCAACGCCGAGCGGTTCACCACCCCCGAGCTGAAGGCCTATGAGGACAAGGTGCTGGGGGCCGAGGAGCGCATCCGCGGCCTGGAGTCATCGTTGTTCGCGGAGCTGCGGCAGCGGGTCGCCGAATGGAGCGGGGCGGTGGCGGCCGCATCCGCGGCCCTGGCCACGATCGATGTCTGCGCCGGCCTGTCCGAGCTGGCGGACCGTTCCGGCTACGTCCGGCCCGTGGTCGACCAGCGGCCGCGCATCGCCATCACCGGAGGTCGGCACCCCGTGGTCGAGCACAGCGCCCGGCTGGGCCAGTTCGTCCCCAACGACGCGCTGCTGGACGACAGCGGGCACAGGCTGATCATCCTGACCGGTCCCAACATGGCCGGCAAGTCGACCTATCTGCGCCAGACCGCGCTGATAGTGATCCTGTCCCAGATGGGCTCCTTCGTCCCGGCGGTCTCGGCCTCGGTCGGCGCGGTCGACAGGATCTACACCCGCATCGGCGCGTCGGACGACCTGGCCAAGGGGGTCTCCACCTTCCTGGCCGAGATGACCGAGACCGCCAACATCCTTAACAACGCCACCGCCCGCAGCCTGGTGCTGCTGGACGAAATCGGCCGGGGCACCAGCACCTTTGACGGCCTGTCGATCGCCTGGGCGGTGAGCGAGCACCTGCACGACAGCATCGGGTGCCGCACGTTGTTCGCCACCCACTACCACGAGCTGACCGAACTGGCGGCGCTGTTGCCCGGGACGAAGAACTACTCGATGGCCGTGCGGGAGTGGGGCGACGAGGTGATCTTCCTGAGGAACGTGGTGCCGGGCGCCGCCGGCCAGAGTTACGGCGTCCAGGTGGCGCGGCTGGCGGGGCTGCCGGCCGGGGTGATCGCCCGGGCGCGCGAGGTGCTGCAGAACCTCGAAGCCGGGCAGTTGCTTCCGGACAACACCCCGCGGCTGGCGCGCCACCCGGGGCAGGATGCGGCGGCAGCGCAACCAGGGTTGTTCGGCGCTGGCCCCGATGAATTGCTGGCCGAGATCCGGAGCCTGAACCCGGAGGCGATGACCCCGCTGGAAGCATTGACCAGGTTGTCGCGTCTGAAAGAACTTGCGGGCAAGGAGGACTGACATGGACCAGGACCGATCGCCGGCGGCCGATGAAACGGCGCGTGATCAGCAGGACGCATCGAGGGCCGGCGTCTCCCCCGCAGGCGACCAGGGATCGGATGGCTGGGACCGGCACCCCGGGGATGCCGCCGGCGGCGACGGGACGCAGGCCGAGCCGGCCGCCGCCCGCCAGCCGAAAAGGCCCTGGTGGAGCATTTTCCGGGTGCCGGTCACTGACGGGGAAGCGATTGCCGTTCCGGACACGGAGGATGCCGGCGAGCACCCCGCCGAGGCAGCGCCTGAATCGGTCGCTGGCCGGGATCAACGAACATGCCAGCCGGGGACTGCCGGCGGGCAGGCAGATGATCAAGGCGATCGGTTCCCGGACCAGAGCGACGAACAGGGGTCGCTGGCCGGCACCGGCCGACGGAACAAGCGCGGGTTGGCCGAGCGGTTGCGTGATTTCAAGGAACAGCTGTTCCCCCCCGCGAACCGCCCGATCGACGATGGCGATTCCGACCGGACCGGGATGGTAGAGGAGTGCCCGGTGGACGAAGGCGGCTTCGAGGAGGCGATGGCAGGATGCGTCGCGGATGCTCCGACGACGGACACCCCGCCGGATGGCGGGACCGGGTCCGGGGCGCCGGGCGTCGTTGCCGCGGACGGGCAGATGGACTGCGAGCCGCAGCCGCAGGCCCCTGCGGCCGAAGGGACAGTTTCAGGGGATGCCGACGGCGGGGAGCCGGGCGCTGCGACGCCCCTCCCGCGCTGGTGGCGCAGGCTCGCCTTTTGGAGCAAGCCGGTCACGGGAGACGGCACGGCCGCTGATCAACCCGCCAGCAGCGCGGGACCATCGGAGTCGCCGACGCCGGAGTCCGCGCCTGCCGAGCGGCCCGCCCCGGAGGCCCCCGTCACGCCGACAGCCGCAGCGACCGCTCCGGGAGAACCGGCCCTGCCGGGGACCAGCGGCGAGCCGCCGGCAGAGCGCGCCGGCGTGTCCCCGTTGCATTACGCCGGCGAGGCGCTGATCGCATTCGGCGGATTCTTCGCCGGCCTGTTCCGGTCGCTGCGGCCCGGTCCCCGGGGGCCGATCGATGATGTGCTGGCCGCCAAGCAGGTTCAGCGTGAGCAGCTGGACCGCGAGATCCGAACGCACCGCCGGGCGGTGGCGGCGCTGGCTCGCAAGCTGCGCCGCGGGCGATGGGAGCGCAAGCGGCTGCTGGCCGACCAGTCGCGGTCCAGGGGCGAAGTCCGGCGGATCGACGCGCTGCTCCATGCGCGGGCGGCGGATGTCGAGGCGCTGGAACGGCAGGGCAGCGCCCTCCAGTCAGAGATCCAGCTGGCGGCGGCACGGCACGAGGCGCTGCTGAAGGACATCGACAGCGGGCACCTCCAGTGGGAAAGCCTGACGGCCACCGTCGCGCAGACCAAGGCCCGGTTGGACACGGTCACCACCGAGCTGGCGATCAAGCGCAATGACTCAGCCAGCCTGGACGCCTTGATGGAGGAACGACGGCGTGAGATGGACGCCGCAAAGTCCGAGCTGGCGTCGCTGGAGGGGATTCGCGACGCCACTGAGGGCGCCCTGCAGGATTTCCGGGCCCAGATCGCCAGACTGGACCAGGACCGGATCGACCGGGAAGCCCAGATCCGGGAGTCGGCCGCCGAGGCCGGACGGATCGAGGCCCAGCTGGGGCCGCTGCGCCACCAGCAGGACGTGCTGGAGGGCGTGCTGACCCAGCTGCAGCAGGATGTGCAGCTGCGGCAGGAGCTGATGCAGAAGCTGCTGGAGGACGGCGTTCGCGTCAAGACCGAGGCCGACCAGCGGCTGGCGTTGCGCGACCAGCTGGCTTCGGCGATCGCCGACCTGACCGCGGAGAAGGAACAGCTGCAGCAGGACGCCGCCCGCTTCCGGAGCGAGACCAGGTCGCTGGAGGACGCCAGGCGGGCCGCCGCCGACCAGGCGGCCCGGGCCGCGGCCGAAGCGGAACGTCTGGGAACGGTGTGCGGCGACCTCGCCCGCCAGTCGGCAGACCTGGCGGCTAAGCAGGAGGCCTCCGGCCTGCTGGGCCGCAAGATCGAGGAGATGAAGAGCGAGGGGCTGGCGCTGGCCAAGAAACTGGACGAACTGCGCGGGCAGAAAGACCTGGCCGAAAAGGCGCTGAACTCGTACCGCCGCGAACTGGCCGCGGTCGACACCTCGCTGGCGCAGAAGAAATCCGAGCGGGAGCGGCTGGATCGAACGTTGCAGGAGGTCGCCCAGCGGGCCGCGCAGCGGGAACAGCTGATTGAGGCGGTGGAGGTGGCCGGCCGGCAGCTGCGGTCGCTTGATGAACAGATCGCCGCCAAGCGCAGCGAGCACGACCAGGCGGACCAGCGGCTGCGGCAGGTGCGCGATTCCCTGGCGCGGGACGAGGGAGCGCTGGCCCGGCAGGAAGAAACGGCCCGGGTGCGGCGGGCGGAGCTGGAGGACATCGCTGTCCGGCACGCCGAATTCACCCGCCAGCTCAGCACCGGCCAGGGAGAGGTCGCCCGCCTGGCCGAGACCGGAAAGGCGCTGGTGGATGAGATCGAGCGCAACAACGCGGCCAAGGCCGCACTGATCGCCCAGGTCCAGGAACTGCGGAAGCTGGTGGCCGCCACGGCCCCGGAGAACGAAAAACTGCAGCAGCAGCGCCGCGAACTGGAGTCATGGATCAAGGAGGCCGTGCCGTTCCAACGGCAGCAGCAGTCGGAGGTCGAGGGACTGCTGGCGCGGGTCAAGGACCTGCAGCGGCAGCAGCAGGCGCTTGAGGAAGCGATCGCGGCCGCCCGGCAGCGGCAGGCGTCCCTGGACGACGACCTGGCGCACCTCGACCAGGAGAAGGCCATCCGCGCGCAATCGATCGAGGACGAGCTGGCGCGACTGGGACAGCGGCTGGCTGACGCCCAGGGCGAGATCGGCGACGCGGAACGGGAGATCCAGAGGCGCGCCGAGCAGCGGATGGCAGCGGTCGAAGCCATCAGAAAACTGGAAGAGGAGCGCGACCTGCTGCAACAGGAGACCCTTTCATTGGGGCAGCAGGCCGAGAAGGTGCGGCAGCTTCAGGCCAGGGCCGACGAGCTGGCGGCGACCATGGCGGCCGGCCAGAAGCGGCTGGAGGAGATGTTCCAGGAAAACCAGCGGCTGGCGCAGGAGAAGGCCGGGCTCCAGCAGGCCATCAAGCAGACCGAGGCCGAGCGCGACGCGGCCCGGGAGCGGCAACGGTCCTTCGCCGAGGAGGTGCAGCAGATCCAGAACAACCTGGAGTCGCTGCGCCAGACGCAGGACCGGATGAAGGACGACCTGGCAGGCCAGGAAACGATGCTGAAATCGTTCGCCGAGGAGAACGAGCGCTCCCGCCAGGCGCTGGCCGCCCAGAACGCGGACCTGCAGAACGAACTCGAGGAGAAACAGCGGAAGCTCGACGCGGCGGCCGACATGCTGCGCCAGACAGAGTCGGAGATCTCCTCCAAGACCATCACCCGCGAACAGCTGGACGAGGCGATCGCTCGCCTCAGGCAGCAGCAGGCGGACGCCCTGGCCCAGGTGGCGGCGGCCACCGGAGGCATCGAGGAGCAGAAGAAGCTGGTCCAGCAGCAACTGGATTCGCTGATCACCGAGACCGAGAAGGCCAGGCGCTCCTACGCAGAGCTGGAAAAAACCGTGGGGGAAAAGGCGGCCGAGGAGACCGCCCTGCTCAAGAGGCTGAAAATGCTCTCGACCGAAGCCGGGCAGTACCAGAGCATGCTGAAGCAATGGTCCGAGCTTTCGCGCAAGATCGAGGAGCAGAAGCGGGTGCTGGAGGACCTGGAGCTGCAGGCCGAAAAGAAGTCGGGGCTGTTTTCCTGACAGGAGCGTGGCCCGACGCATAACATTCTATCCCGTAACGGATTTAGCCGAATTCTATTGACTTTGAACCGGTTTTGCCGTATACTTACCGCTGTTTTCCCGGATATCCGACGCGACATCAAGAGGTTCAATACCGCATCATGATCGAGATCAGATGGCATGGCCGGGGCGGCCAGGGCGCCAAGACGGTCGCCCTGCTGCTGGCCGACGCCGCGTTGGCTGTCGGCAAGCACATGCAGGCCTTCCCGGAGTACGGCCCGGAGCGGATGGGCGCGCCGGTGCAGTCGTTCAACCGCATTTCCGACCGCCCCATCACCCTGCACTGTTCGGTGAAGGAGCCCAGCGTGGTGGCGGTGCTGGACCCCACCCTGATGGCCACGGTCAACGTCACCGGCGGTCTGAAGCCCGACGGCATCCTGCTGGTGAACACCGCGCTGTCGCCGGCCGAGATCAAACAGCAGACCGGCTTCGCCGGCACGGTCTACACCATCGACGCCTCCAAGATCTCCCGGGAGACCATCGGCCGCGACATCCCCAACACCCCGATGTTGGGCGCGCTGGTGAAGGTCACCGGCGTTCTTGATTTCGACGCCATGGTCGAGGACACCGAGAAGAAGCTGGCAAAGAAGTTCTCCCACCGGCCCGAGGTGATCGAGGGCAACATCAAGTCGATCAAGCGCGCGGCGCTGGAAGTGAGGGCGGCATGAGCCTGAAGAAGTACCAGGACCTGGCGCTGGGCGGCAACATCGAGCGGGGCGGCACCGCCGTCGACTTCAAGACCGGCGACTGGCGCTCGCTCAAGCCGGTGTACAAGCCGGAGAACTGCATCCACTGCCTGTTCTGCTGGGCCTACTGCCCGGACAGCGCGGTGCACGTCGCGGACGGCAAGATGGCCGGCTTCGACCTGGACCACTGCAAGGGCTGCGGCATCTGCGCCCACGAGTGCCCCGGCAAGAAGGGCGCCAAGGCCATCGTCATGGAACCGGAGGTGAAATGATGGCCGGCATCACCAAGATCGACCTGGCCCGGACCGGCAACGAGGCCATGGCCTACGCCATGAAGCAGGTCAACCCCGACGTGGTCGCCGCCTACCCCATCACGCCGGCCACCGAGATCGTGCAGCTCTTCGCCCAGTACGTGGCCGACGGCGAGGTGGACACCGAGTACGTGCCGGTGGAGTCCGAGCACTCGGCGATGTCGGCCTGCATCGGCTCCTCGGCCGCCGGCGCCCGCACCATGACCGGCACCTCGTCCCAGGGACTGGCCCTGATGTACGAGATGTGCTACATCGCGGCGGGCCTGCGGCTGCCGATCGTGATGGCCGACGTCAACCGCGCGCTGTCGGCGCCGATCAACATCCACTGCGACCATTCCGACACCATGGGGATGCGCGACGCCGGCTGGATCCACATCTTCTCGGAGAACGCGCAGGAGGCCTACGACAACATGCTGCAGGCGGTGCGGATCGCCGAGCACGAGTCGGTCCGGCTGCCGGTGCTGGTGACCACCGACGGCTTCATCATCTCCCACGGCATGGAGCGGGTGGCGACCCTGCCGGACGACGAGGTCAAGAAGTTCATCGGGCCGTTCAAGCCCGGCACCATGCTGCTGGACGTCGCCAAGCCGATCACCGTCGGCGCGCTCAATTTCACCGACTTCTACTTCGAGCACCGCCGGGCCCTGGTCGACGCCCAGGCCGCTTCGGTGGCGGTGATCAAGCAGGTGGGCCGGGAATTCGGCCAGAAGTACGGCACGGCCTACGACTGCATCGAACCCTACCAGCTGGCCGATGCCGAGTACGCCATCGTCGCGCTGGGATCAACCTGCGGCACCGCCAAGGTGGTGATCGACCAGCTGCGGGCCGGGGGCGTCAAGGCCGGCATGCTCAAGATCCGGGTGTTCCGGCCCTTCCCGGCCGCCGAGATCGCCGCGGCGCTCGCCGGCAAGAAGTCGGTGGCGGTGCTGGACCGCTCCGACGTGCTGGGCGGCTTCGGCGGACCGGTGTTCACCGAGGTGCGCTCCGCGCTGTACCAGAAGCCGAACGCCCCGCTGCTGGCCGACTACATCTACGGTCTGGGCGGGCGCGAGATCGACATGGAGATGATCGGGTCGGTGTTCGCGCAGCTGCAGGATGGGACGGCCAAGCCCGACAGCGTGCAGTACCTGGGCGTGCGCGACTGATCCCTTTCCCCGAATGCAGAATGTAGAATACTGAATGCTGAAAACGTCAACCCCGCTTCAGCGTCCAGTACACGAAATCGAACAGAAGGGCGAAGCATATACGATGGCTACTCTGAAGGAACTCGCGGCCCGCGGCGACAAGTTCACCGGAGGGCACCGGGCCTGCGCCGGCTGCGGCGCCACCATCGCGGCCCGCCAGGCACTGCTGGCGGCAGGCAAGCACAAGGTGGTCGCGGGCTGCGCCACCGGCTGCCTGGAGGTGGTCAGCACCATCTTCCCCTACACCGCCTGGAACGTGCCGTTCATCCACAGCGCGTTCGAGAACGCGGCGGCCACGGTCTCCGGCGTCGAGGCGGCCTACCAGTCGCTGAAGCGGCAGGGCCGGATCACGGAGAACATCAAGTTCATCGCATTCGGCGGCGACGGCGGCACCTACGACATCGGCATCCAGTCGCTGTCCGGCGCCATGGAGCGCGGCCACGACATGCTCTACATCTGCTACAACAACCAGGCCTACATGAACACCGGGATCCAGCGCTCCTCGGCCACGCCGCGCGGCTGCAACACCACCACCAGCCCTGCCGGCAGGAAGATCCCCGGCAAGGCCCAGTTCCGCAAGGACCTGACCGAGATCATGGCGGCCCACAACATCCCCTACGTCGCGCAGTGCGTGATCGGCAACTGGTCGGACTTCACCCGCAAGGTGGAGAAGGCGCTGGACAAAGGGGGCGCGGCATTCATCAACATTTTGCAGCCCTGTCGGCTGGGCTGGGGCTACAAGCCCGAGCTGACCGCCGAGCTGGGGCGGCTGGCGGTGGAGACGTGCTTCTGGCCGCTGTACGAGGTCGAGGACGGCGTTTACAAGCTCAACGCCACGCCCAAGGACAAGAAGCCGATCACCGACTGGCTGTTCCAGCAGGAGCGGTTCCGGCACCTCAAGCAGCCGGCCAACGGCGCCATCGTCGACGAGATCCAGCGCGAAGTCGACCAGCGCTGGGAGCGGCTGGTCAGAAAATGCGACGGTTAGGCCGCCCTGCCGTCGGCCGCGAGTACCGAACCCGCCATTACAAATAGAGGGGTGCGCACGTGCCAGTCGAAAACCTGAACGTGTTCGAGGACGATTTTTGGGCGATCAATGAAAAGCTCAACCAACTCCTCAAGAGCACCAACTGCCTGTCGGTGATGCTGATCGACAAGGCCGGCCAGCTGATCACCACCGCCGGCGACATCAGCCAGCTCGACACCACCTCGTTCTCTTCGCTCTGCGCCGCCGACTTCGCCGCCACCAGCCAGCTGGCGATGCTGGTCGGCGAGAAGGAGTTCTCGACCCTGTTCCACCAGGGCGAGAAGCAGAACATTTACATCGCCTCGATCGAGGACCGGGTGATGCTGGCGGTGGTGTTCGACACCCGGACCACGCTGGGGCTGGTGCGGGTGCGTGTCAAGCAGCTGGTGGCCGAGCTGTCCAAGATGTTCGTGGAGATCTTCGCCAAGCTGGAGGGCGCGGGCGGCGCGGGCTCGGGCTCGAACCTGGGGACCGATTTCGCCTCCGAGGCCGAGTCCGAGCTGGACAACCTGTTCAAGTGACGGGAGGATGACGTCGTGTCGCTGATCAACTACTCCTCCCGCGAGATCAACTGCAAGATCGTCTACTACGGCTGCGGCCTGTGCGGCAAGACCACCAATATCAAGTTCATCTACACCAAGGTGGCGCCCGAGGCCAAGGGCAAGCTGATCTCGTTGGCGACCGAGCTGGACCGGACGCTGTTCTTCGACTTCCTGCCGCTGGACCTGGGCTCGATCAAGGGCTTCAAGACCCGGTTCCACCTGTACACGGTGCCGGGCCAGGTGTTCTACAACGCCTCGCGCAAGCTGATCCTGAAGGGCGTCGACGGCATCGTGTTCGTGGCCGACTCCCAGGTGGAGCGGCTGGAGGCCAACGTCGAGGCCCTGACCAACCTGCAGGAGAACCTGACCGAGTACGGGATGAACATCGAGCACATCCCCTTCGTCATCCAGTACAACAAGCGCGACCTGCCCAACATCGCCACGGTCGACGAGATGCGGGCCCAGCTCAACAAGTGGAACGTGTCCGAGTACGAGGCGGTGGCCCACCAGGGGTACGGCGTGTTCGAGACCCTCAAGGAAGTGGCCAAGAAGGTGCTGAAGAACCTGAGCTGATAACAGATGGTTGCTTGGCAACCGAGAAGAGCCGCTGGCGGAGGCCAGCGGCTCTTCTCGTGCCGCCCAATGGGAAGCGGCGGCAGGGGTTTCATGAGTCAGCCGCGACCAGGGGCAGGCATTCCCTGATGAAATCAGCGCCGTCCAGGCCGGCTGCGGCCTGCGCCGCAGCCGGGCCGCGCGCCCGGTGCAGGCCGTCGACCATGGCGTACCCCAGCCGGTGGGGCAGGCGGGACGGCCCGAAACCGCGCTGGAAAAAATCCCCGAGCGGCATTCCATCCCGACGCACCAGGTCAGCTGCCAGGGACCGGTACTCTCGGGCCAGCGACAGCGCCAAGCCGCGGTCGCCGGCCACGCGGTAATCCTGCTGCAGCGGCGTCCCGGCGCTGGGAAGCCTGTGCCGGTCGCGGAAGGCCGCCGGCGCGAACACGCCGTAGCCCTCGTACTGGATGTAGTGGTCCAGGAACGCCAGCAGCTTGCGGCCCGAAACGAGCCCGGCGATCCCGGGCAGCGGTCCGCGCGCCTGCTCGAAGGCGACGTGCGCCGTCTCGTGGATCACCAGCGAGACGAGTTCCCGGACGTCGTCGAGGAAGATTCCGGTGTTGAGGTTGACGCATACCAGCCCGCGCGTTCCGATGCCGATGTCATACCCGACCACCGGGCTCACCGCGACGTCGTCGAGGCGGGCGTCGGGGAAGAGCCGCCGCACTGACCGCTCGATCTCCGGCAGCCATTCGTGCTCGGATCGATGCAGCCCGCGGGCCAGGGAGCGGACGCGCTCCCGGTTGCCGGAGAATCCCGCGAACCCGTAAACCTGCTCGTTGCCGCCAGAGACGGCGTCCGCGATCTCCGCCAGGCCGAACCGGCCGCCGAACAGGGCGGCGTGTGCCGTCATCGTCCGCAAGGCTGGCGTCAGCTCGAGCCCTGCCAGCCGGTCCTCCCCGTCGAGGGAGGCGAACAGGATATCGACGTAGGAAAAATCTGTTTTCATCCAGATTCTCTGCAGGAACGGATCCTCATGGGGTGGGGGCCGGTCCGGGGGGCCCCTCATCAGGATCGCATTCTAAACGTAAATGCGCCGGCTGTCAATAGCGATTGTGTTGCTGGCGGGAATGTGGTAAAATCCCTGTCTGATGATTGATCCCATTGATTCCACCCTCGGTCTGGTCAACCGGCCGGGGCGCTACACCGACCACGAGCTGAACGCCGCCCGCAAGCCGTGGGCCGCCGCCGCCGTGCGCCTGTGCCTCGCCTTCCCGGACCGGTACGAGATCGGCATGTCTGGCCTGGGCGTACAGATCCTGTACCGGATCGTCAACCGCCTGCCCTATGCCCTGGCCGACCGCGCCTACTGCCCGGACGTCGACCTGGAGGCGAGGCTGCGGGCGTCCGGGACGCCGCTCTGGGGTTGGGAATCTCGGCGACCGCTGCGGGAGTTTGATGCCCTTGGCGTTTCGCTGCAGACCGAGCTGGGTTACACCAACGCGCTCAACCTGCTGGACCTGTCGGGCCTGCCGGTGCGGGCGGCCGATCGCGGCGAAGGAGACCCGCTGGTGATCGCCGGGGGGGCTTGCTGCGCCAATCCGGCGCCGTTGTCGCCGTTCATCGACGCCTTCGTCATCGGCGACGGCGAGGAGGCCATCGCAGAGATCTGCGAATCTCTGCGAAATTCGAAAGTCGAAAGTCGAAATACGAAATTGCGGCTATTGGCTGCGATCGCCGGCGTCTACGTTCCCGCCGTCCACGACCCGGCCCGTGACCGGATCGCGGCCCGCCGCACAGCCGCCCTGCGGTACGACGACGCCCCGCACCCGCCGCTGGTGCCGCTGGTGGAGGCCACCCACGACCGGCTGACCATCGAGATCGCCCGCGGCTGCACCCGGGGCTGCCGTTTCTGCCAGGCGGGCATGGCCTGCCGGCCGCTGCGCCACCGGCCAGCCGCCGACGTGCTGCGCCTGGCGCAGGAGGGCATCGCGGCCAGCGGCTGGGATGAAATCGGCCTGCTGTCGCTGTCGTCCTGCGACTATCCCGGGATCCTGGGGCTGGTGAGCGAGCTCAACGGCCAGCTGGCCGGACAGCGGGTCTCGGTGTCGATGCCGTCGCTGCGGCTGGACTCGTTCGACGACGCCATGGCCGTCCAGCTCAAGGCCATCAGCAAGTCCGGCCTGACCTTCGCCCCGGAGGCCGGCAGCCAGCGGCTGCGCGACGTCATCAACAAGGGCGTCTCCGACGAGCAGCTGCTGTCCGTGCTGCGCACCGCCCGCCGCCACGGCTGGCAGGCGGTCAAGCTGTACTTCATGACCGGCCTGCCCACCGAGACTGAGGCCGACCTCGACGCCATCGCCGCCCTCTGCCGGTCGGCCGCAGGCTTGGGTATCAACGTCAAGGCGTCGCTGTCGCCGTTCGTGCCCAAGCCCCACACGCCGTTCCAGTGGGAGGCGCAGGATGACGCGGCCATCAGCCGCACCAAGATCGACCGGGTCGCCCGCCAGGCGAGGGGGGGGCGTCTCCAGCTGAAGTGGCATGACCCGGCCATGTCCGAACTGGAGGGCGTGCTGGCGCGGGGCGATTCCGCGGTGGCCGGGGCGATCGAGTCCGCCTGGCGGCTGGGCTGCCGCTTCGACCAGTGGTCCGAGCATTTCCGCCCTGACCTCTGGCGGGACGCCTTCGAGCAGTGCGGCATCGATGCCGCCAGCTACCTGGCGGCCCGTTCCACCGCTGGCCCACTGCCCTGGGAGTTCATCGGCACCGGCGTCGCCAGGGAGTTCCTGCTGCGGGAACGGGACCTGGCATGCCGAGCCGCGACCACGCCGGACTGCCGCGGCGGCGACTGCCAGGCCTGCGGGCATGCCTGCCGTCCGACTTCGACGGCGGCCGCGGGCGAGCGCCCCGCGGAGGCCGCGCCACCGCCAACGGCCATGGGCCAACAACCGATTGCCGAAGGCTTCGGCCGCGGGAAGAAGCGGGCCGCCGCGCCGGCCCCGGTGGCCAGGACAAAATTCCGGATCCGCTACGCCAAGGGCCCCGAGCTGCGGTTCATCTCGCACCTCGACCTGATGCGGCTGTGGCAGCGCGCCATCAGGCGCTCCGGGCTGCCGGTCGCCTATTCGCAGGGGTTCTCTCCCCATCAGAAGGTTTCGTTCGGACCGCCGCTGGCGCTGGGGTTCACCTCGATCGCCGAATGCCTCGACCTCCAGCTGGAGAAGCCGGCCGGCGGCGATCTGCTCGACCTGTTGAACCGTCACCTGCCGCCGGGCGCCCGGGCGCTGGAATGCCGGCCGATCTTCCGCGACGCATCGTCCCTGGTCCAGCTGTCCGACGTGGCCGAGTACCGCCTGGTGCTGCAGGGCACCGCCATCGACGCCGGCCGGGTGGTGCTTGACTGCCGGCGGCGCCTGGCCTCGGCCGAACCGTGGCCGGCCACGGTCGTCCGCAAGGGGAAGGCGCTCACCGTTGACCTCCGGCTCCAATTGCGCGAGCTGGCGGCGGATGACGGGGGCCTGGTGCTGCGGATCAACCTGACCGAGGGCGGCGCCAAGTTCCACGACATACTGCAGGCGGTCATGGGCATCGACGCTGCGGCCGTCGCCTGCTTGGCGGTCGAGCGCACAGGCCTGTACAGCGCCGACGGCGGACGGCTGCTGCCGCTGATGGATCGGACGATGGCATGAGCCAGCACGGTTCCCGGGGCCCGGTCTTCAGGCCGGGCCCCGTTTTTATCAATTATCTCTTGAAAAATCTTTCGAAATTGATTATAATTATGTGTTGTGCCGTTTATCGTAAAATAAATCAATAAACCATAACAAGTTAGGGGGGGCTATGTCAACCGTCACCAAAATGAAGCCCTTGAGCGATCGCGTGATCGTCAAGCCGCTGGAACAAAAAGAGGTCAAGAAGGGCGGCATCATCATTCCCGATACCGCCAAGGAGAAGCCGATGGAGGGCGAGGTCATCGCCGTCGGTCCGGGCAAGGTGGCCGACAACGGCACCCGCGTGGCGATGGACGTCAAGAAGGGCGACAAGGTGCTCTACGGGAAGTATTCCGGCACCGAGGTCAGGATCGACGACATCGAGTACCTGATCATGCACGCAGACGACATCATGGCGGTGCTCGGCGACGACAAATAGACCCGGGCACCGGCGCAGGGCAGCGTCCGGCAACAGCGCTGCGGCGCGCTGGGGCCGCCGGCAACGGGCATCATCCTTCAAGACGTAACCATTACCCACCGATAAGGAGCAGAACAATGGCGAACCCCAAACTGATCGAATACGATGCCAAGGCCCGCGAGGGGCTGAAGCGGGGCGTCGATAAGCTGGCCAACGCGGTCAAGGTCACCCTTGGGCCAAAGGGGCGCAACGTGGTGCTGGAGAAGAAATTCGGGTCGCCGCTGGTGACCAAGGAC
This sequence comes from bacterium UBP2_UBA2255, assembly GCA_002347565.1. Taxonomy (GTDB): domain Bacteria; phylum Edwardsbacteria; class AC1; order AC1; family EtOH8; genus UBA2255. The sequence goes on from DDXR01000049.1 coordinate 25,205, forward strand.
GGCGTCACCGTGGCCAAGGAGATCGAGCTGGAGGACCCGTACGAGAACATGGGTGCCCAGATGGTCAAGGAGGTGGCCTCCAAGACATCCGATGTGGCTGGCGACGGCACCACCACCGCCACGGTGCTGGCCCAGGCCATCTGCCGCGAGGGCGTCAAGAACGTGACGGCCGGCGCCAACCCGATGGACCTCAAGCGCGGCATCGACCTGGCGGTGGAGGCCGTGGTGGCCGAGCTCAAGAAGATCTCCAAGCCCTCCAAGGGCAAGACCGAGATATCGAACATCGCCACCATTTCGGCCAACAACGACCGCACCATCGGCGACCTGATCGCCGACGCCATGGAGAAGGTCGGCAAGGACGGCGTGATCACGGTCGAAGAGGCCAAGGGCATGGAGACCACGCTGGAGACGGTCGAGGGCATGCAGTTCGACCGCGGCTACATCTCTCCCTACTTCGTCACCAACGCCGAGCGGATGGAAGCGGTGCTCGAGGACGCCTACATCCTGATCCATGACAAGAAGATCTCGGCCATGAAGGAGCTGCTGCCGGTGCTGGAAAAGGTGGCCCAGCTGGGCAAGCCGCTGCTGATCGTGTGCGAGGACCTGGAGGGCGAGGCGCTGGCCACGCTGGTGGTCAACAAGATCCGCGGCACCCTGCAGGTGTGCGCCGTCAAGGCCCCGGGCTTCGGCGACCGCCGCAAGGCCATGCTCGAGGACATCGCCATCCTGACCGGCGGCACCGTGATCGCCGAGGAAGTCGGTCTTTCGCTCGAGAAGGCCACGCTGAAGGATCTGGGCCAGGCCAAGCGCGTCGAGATCGCCAAGGAAAACACCACCATCATCGACGGCGCCGGTTCGGAAGACGCCATCAAGGCGCGCGTCGCCCAGATCCGCGTCCAGATCGAGGAAGCCACCAGCGACTACGACAAGGAGAAGCTGNNCCTGACCGGCGGCAAGGTGATCTCTGAGGAGCTGGGCTTCAAGCTGGAGAACACCCAGGTCAAGGACCTGGGTCGGGCCAAGCGGATCACGGTCGACAAGGACAACACCACCATCGTCGAGGGCGCCGGCGAGGCCAAGGAGATCAAGGCCCGCATCGCCCAGATCCGGGCGCAGGTCGACGAGACCAAGAGCGACTACGACAAGGAGAAGCTGCAGGAACGGCTGGCCAAGCTGGCCGGCGGCGTGNNGGAGAAGAAGGCCCGGGTCGAGGACGCGCTGCACGCCACGCGGGCGGCGGTCGAGGAGGGCATCATTCCCGGCGGCGGCGTGGCGTTCATCCGTTCGATCCCGGCACTGGACGGGGTCAAGGCCAAGGACGACGTCAAGATCGGCGTCGACATCATCCGGCGGGCGCTGGAGGAGCCGCTGCGGCAGATCGCTGCCAACGCGGGCGTCGAGGGAGCCGTGATCGTGGACGAGGTCAAGAAGTCAGCCGGTGTCAGCGTCGGCTACAATGCGGACGCCAACAAGGTCGAGGATTTGGTGGCGGCCGGCGTGATCGACCCCACCAAGGTCGCCCGGATCGCGCTGCAGAACGCCTCGTCGATCGCCGGCCTGCTGCTGACCACCGAGTGCGTGATCGCCGAGAAGCCCAAGGAGGAGAAGCCGATGCCGATGCCGCAGGGCGGTGGCGGCTACGGCGACATGTACTAAAGCCTGGTGAATCGTCGTTCGTGAAACGTGAATCGCAGCCCCGTCCCGAAAGGGACGGGGCTTCTCTCATGGCCGCGATGCGTTGCGCCGCGGCTGCCAGCAAGCTTGGCAACCAGATGGGGGGGCGGGCTGCAGTTTGCCGCGGCAGACGCCTTTTTGTTTGATTAACTGTTGCAATGCAAAAAGTAATATGATAGAATGAAATGCAGCATGAATTGACGTCATCCCATGAAAACGAACGCTAAAATCGCGGTGTTCCTCGACCGGGACGGCACCATCAATCGGGAGCGAAACTACGTCAACCGGGCGGCCGACTTCGAACTGCTGCCGGAGGTCGCCGATGCCATCCGGGCGCTCAACGAGGCGGGGGTCAAGGTGCTGGTGGCCAGCAACCAGTCGGGCGTGGCCCGCGGCTACCTTACCATGAAGCACCTCGGCAGCATCACCAGCAAGATGCACCGGCAACTGGCCAAGGGCGGCGCGCGCGTCGACGCGGTCTACTACTGCCCGTTCCATCCGGACGACAAGCCGTACTGCCGCAAGCCGTCGGTGGGGATGGCGATGGAGGCCCGGGAGCAATTCGGCGTCGACCTGAAGCGCAGCTACATGGTGGGCGACAACCGGGTCGACATGGAGTTCGGCGCCAACATCGGCGCCCGGAACGTGCTGGTGCTGACCGGCCATGCCCGGGGCGACGAGCCCTGGACCAGGACGGTGAAGATCCACTGCGTCGCCCAGAACCTGTCCGGCGCCGTGCTGTGGATCCTGCAGGACATCCGGAAGCGGCGGAAGGCCCGGGCCGCGCGGCCGGCGCCGGCGCGGAAGAGGAAACCGACCGCGCGCTGACGATGCGGGGCATCTCCGCCATCGTCATCGCCAAGGACGCGGCGCCCACCATCGGCGCCTGCGTCAACAGCCTGTCGTTCGCCGACGAGACGATCGTGGTCGACACCGGCAGTTCCGACCGCACGGCCGAGCTGGCGCGCGAAAGCGGGGCGAGGGTGGTTGGCGAGCAATGGCTGGGGTTCGGCGTCCAGCGCCAGCGCTCGCTGGCGCATGCCCGGAACGAATGGGTGCTGTTCCTGGATGCCGACGAGCGGCTGACGGACGGTCTGCGGGCCGCGATCGCCGCGCTGCCGCAGCCTCCCGCCGCCGACGGCTACTACCTGCGGCGGCGCAACCATTTCCTGGGCCGGCCGATGCGGAACGCACGCTGGGCCAACGACTGGCAACTGCGGTTGTTCCGGAAGGATGCCGCGGCCATCGCCCCCGTGGCGGTGCACGAGGGCGTCACCGTGCGCGGCCGCACGGACCGCCTCGACGCCGGCGTGATCGAGCACGACACGGTGACATCGCTGGCGGCGCACATCGACAAGCTCAATCGCTACACCGCTCTGGAGGCCGGCCAGAAGGCCGGGGAGGGGCGGGCATTCTCGCTGTCCAAGATGCTGTTCGATCCGCCGGCCGAGTTCTGGAAGCTGTACCTCGCCCTCGGCGCCTGGCGCGACGGCCGGCGCGGACTGGCGCTGGCCGGGCTGTCGGCGCTCTACAAGCTGTGCGTCCAGGGCAAGCTGCTGGAGCGCGCCCGTGGATAGGATCTCGGTGATGCTCAACACCTTCAACGGCGGCGACAAGCTGCGGCGCTGCCTGGAGGCGGTGCGCTGGGCCGACGAGATCGTGGTTGTCGACTCCGGCAGCACGGACGGCTCGCAGGAACTGGCGAAGCAATACACCGACAAGTTCTATTTCAACCCCTGGCCGGGGTACAAGGCCCAGCGCGAGTTCGGTATGGAACGCTGCGCCGGCGAGTGGATCCTGATCCTGGACCAGGACGAGTACGTCACACCGGAGCTGGAACGAAAGCTGCGGGAGATATCGTCCGAGCCCGAAAAGTATCGCAGCTACAACGCGGTGTGGATCCACCGCATCGAGCACTTCTGGGGCAGGCGCATCCGCCACGGCAACTACAATCCCAGCTACCAGCCGCGGATGGCCCGGCGCGGCAGATGCGCCTGGACGGGCGGCGCGCACACCTACCTAGTGGTGGAGGGCGGCGAGGACGCCATCCTGCGAGTGCACGAAGGGCTGTGGCACGACGCCTACAACACGCCGGCCGATTATTTCGCCAAGATCAACTACTACTCGGATTTCGACGCCCGCGACCGGTTGGCGCGGGGCCAGCGCCCGTCGCTGTGGCGCGTGATGCTCTCGCCGCTGGGCATGTGGTGGAAGTGCTACGTGGTGCACCGGGGCTTCCGCGATGGCGCCCACGGGCTGATGAACGCCACCAGCATGGCCGTCTATTGGTTCTTCCGGCTGTCCAAGGTCTGGCACGTCCGCTGGCTGGAACGCAATCGGCCGGACAGCTGGGAGGACTATCTGGCGCGCTACGAACGGCCGGGGCAGGGGAATCCGTGAAACTGTCGGCCACGGTGATCACCAGGGATGAGGAGCGCAACATCGGCCGCTGCCTGGCCGCGCTCGATTTCGCCGACGAGATCGTGGTGGTCGACTCCGGCAGCAGCGACCGCACCTTCGAGATCGCCCGCCGCTACACGGACAAGGTGACCGTCAATCCCTGGCCCGGCCACCGGCAGCAGAAGAACGTCGCCATCGACCGGGCCGGCGGCGACTGGATCCTGTCGGTCGACGCCGACGAGGTCGTCACCCCGGAGCTGCGGGAGGAGATCCTGGCGGCGCGCGATGCGGGCTTTCCCGGGGGCGACGGGTACTGGATCGCCCGCAAGTCGTTCTTCCTGGGCCGCTGGATCGCCCACTGCGGCTGGTATCCGGATTACCACCTGCGGCTGTTCCGCAGGGACCAGGGGCGGTTCGGGGGCCTCAATCCCCACGACAAGGTCGAGTTGGACGGCCCGACGTCGCGGTTCGCCAATCCCATGCTGCATTTTACCTACCCGGACCTCGGCACCTACGTGGCGCGGCTCAACTCCTACACCTCGATCGCGGCGCGGGAGCTGGCGGACCACGGCGCGCACGCCCGGCTGCGGCATTTTACGCTGTCGCCGCTGGCCACGTTCCTGAAGATGTACCTGTTCAAGGCCGGGTTCCTCGACGGCCGCGAAGGGCTGTTGCTGTCGGCGCTGTCGGGGTACTACGTGTTCGTGAAGTACCTCAAGCTGTGGGAGCTGTCGCTGCCGCGCGAAGGGCGGGTCGGTTGAAGGTGCTGCACGTCTGCAGCTCGCGGTCGTGGGGCGGGATGGAGATGATCGTCTGCCGGCTGGCGCGGCTGCAGCGGGAGAACGGCGACGAAGTCGCCTTCGCCTGCGACCGGCGAGCGCCGATATCCGACTGCTGCGCCAGCAATGGCGTGGCCACGGTGGACGTCCGATGCGATCCGGCAGGATTATTGGCGCTGCGCAAACGGCTCGGTCGGGAACACCCCGATATCCTGCACGTCCAGTGCTCGAAGGACCTCAACATCGCCGTTCCGGCGAACGTCGGCGGCAGCAGCCGGATCGTATTGACCAAACAGATCGAGTCCGTGGTCGTCAAGCGGGACCCCTGGCACCGCCTGTTGTACGCAGGCGTCAGCCGCGCCACGGGCATCTCCACGATGATCCGCGACAACCTGATCGCTACCACGCCGCTGCGGCCCGAGCGGGTCGACCTGGTCCACCTGGGCGTCGACACCGGACGCTTCAGGCCCGACGCGACGGCCCGCGCCGAAACGCGCCGGGAACTTGGCATCCCCGACGGCGCGGTGGCCGTCGGCATGATGGGGCGGATGTCGCCGGGCAAGGGGTTCGACGACTTCCTCGAGATGGCCCTGACGCTGACCTCGACGGACCTCGCATTCGTGTTGATCGGCGGCCACAGCCGGAACGAGGAGGCCTATGGCCGCGGTCTGGAGCGCAAGGCCAGGCAGAGGCTGGGTGCGCGCGTCCATCTGACCGGGTACCGGGAGGACCGCCAGCGCTGGCTCAACGCGCTCGACGTGTTCCTGTTTCCCTCGCATGCCGAGTCGTTCGGGCTGGCCCTGGTGGAGGCCATGGCCACGGGTTTGCCAGGCGTGGCCTACGGCAAGGATGGTGTGCTGGACATCGTCAGCGACGGCGACGACGGCCTGCTGGCACGGCCTCGCGACGTGACCGACCTGCACGCCAGGACGCGGCAGCTGATCGCCGACGCCGGGCTGCGGGAGACGCTGGGCCGGGCGGCGCGGCGCACCGCGGTCGAGCGGTTCTCGGAGCAGCGGATGCTGGAGGGGACGCTGCGCACCTACCGGGAGGCCCTGGCGCGATGAGGATCGACGCCGAGCGGATCCTGGTGCTGCGGTCGCACGGGGTGGGGGACGTGCTGTGGTCGACACCGTTCCTGGCCAACCTGCGGCGCGGCTATCCTGCCGCCCGCATCGCCTACCTGGTGCGGGAATCCTGCGCGCCCGTGATGGCGGGGAATAGAGATGTGGACGAGCTGATCGTCTACCGGCGGGAATCGGCCGGGATCGGGTTCCTGCGCGACCTGCGACGGCGCCGTTTCAACCTGACCATCGACCTGATCGGCACGCCGCGCACCGCGATCCAGTCGCTGTGGAGCGGTGCGCCGCACCGCATCGGGTTCGATTTCCGCATCCGGCGGCACGCCTACAACCACGTGCTCGACGCCGATGCCGCCAACCGCGGCCACGAGGTCGAGTTCAATTTCAGCGTGCTGGACTACCTCGGCGTTGCGGTGACCACCCGCCGGCTGGTGCTCAACCTGGCTCCGGAGGAGCGCGAGTTCGGGGAGCGGACCTGGACGCAGCTAGGGTATGCGGCAGGCGACGCGGTGGTCGCGGTGCTGCCGACCGGCGGATGGGCCTGCAAGCGCTGGCCGGTCGGCAATTACGTCGACCTGGTGCGGGCGATCGCCGGCCGCCATTGGGCCAAGCTGCTCGTATTCTGGGGCACGACCGCTGAGCGGCGCGATGCCGAACGGATCGCCGCGGCCTGCCCCGGGAACGTCTCGGTCTGCCCGCCCGCCACATTGCTCCAGATGGCCGCGCTGCTGTCGTGCTGTCGGCTTGTTGTCGGCAACGACTCCGGACCGCTCCACCTGGCAACGGCATTCGGCGTGCCGACGGTCGCGTTCTACGGGCCGACCAATCCGGCCAGCCAGGGCCCGTGGGGCAGGGGCCATGCAGTGCTCAGGGACGAATCACTGGCATGCTTGTGCTGCAACCGGATGGATTGCGGGCAGCCGCGATGCATGACGGGAATCGCCGTCGGGAGGGCGCTGGCGGCGGTGGAGCAAGCGCTGCGGAAGGACGATCGCCGTTGACCGCACCGGCTGTCAGGCGAATCGAGGCCGTCGCAAAGACCCTGCTGTCAACCTATGGATCGCCGCCGGCGGCAGAGCGGCGGCCGTTGCTCGACGTGCTGATCGAGACCGTGCTGTCGCAGAACACCAGCGACCGCAACAGCCACCGGGCGTACCGCGCGCTGCGGCGCAGGTTCCCCCGATGGGAGCTCGTGCTCGCATCGCCGCGGCGCTCGGTCGCCGCTGCCATCGCGTCGGGCGGACTGGCCAACATCAAGGCGGCGCGGATCAAGGCACTGCTGTCGGGATTCCGGCGGCGGTTCGGCCGGCCGACGCTCGAGCCGCTGCGGCACCTGCCGGCGGAGGACGCCTACCGGTACCTGCTGTCGCTGGCGGGCGTGGGGCCGAAAACGGCCGCCTGCACCCTGCTGTTCGGTCGGGGGACGCCGATTTTCCCGGTCGACACCCACATCGCCAGGATTTCGCAGCGTTTGGGCTGGGCGGAACCCGGCGAGACGCCGGCCGCCTTCCAGGAGCGATTCCGCCGGCTGGTGCCCGACCGGCTGGTGTACTCCCTCCACATCAACCTGATCGCGCACGGACGGGCAGTGTGCCATCCCCGGGGGCCGGCCTGCCCCGGCTGCTGCATTCGACGCTATTGCCAATGGCAGAAGGGAGAAAGCGACTCATGAGGATTACGATCATTCTGGTGCCCGTTCTGCTGGCGATCGCCGCCGGCCCGGGATGCAACCGCGGGCCAAAGGACGCCGGGTTCACCGCCAAGGCCGGCCTCAAACTGGACGTCCCGCCGCCGGACACCACAGCCAAGGACACGGCGCAGGCAGCGCCCGATCCTGCCAAGGTGTACGGGTTCTCGGTCGAGGCCAGCGGGCCGGTCGAGGTCCATTTCTACGACGGGGACAACCGCCACACCGGGCCGGCCACGGCGGAGGAGTACCTGCCGGTCGTCCAGCTGGCGCTCAACAACCCCAATCTCCACCCCCAGGAACGGTCCAGCTTAGAGGAGATGAAGGCCCGGATCCAGACCACCGGCAGCGCCGGCGAGTTCGCCGTCACCCGCCGGATCCCGAACCTCGCCTATTCGGTCAAAGGGACCGAGACCAGGGCCACCTACGCCGGCGGGGACGACGTGGTGATGCGGATCAGGCCGACCGGTGTCGATCAGGCGCGGCTGACCATCACGTCCTGGGACCATAAGCGCCGGAAACACGCCGTGTATGCCCTGCTGTCCGGCACGGGGCAGGCCGGCGAGATCACCGTATCGGCGGTGATGGACGATTTCACGATATCCTGGGATGGAGGATCGGGCTCGTTCGACCGGGAGATCCCGCCGTCGGGCGTGGATAGCCAGGCCGTCACTGCGAAGTGACACCGGCCCGCGGCGGCGGGAACAGCAGCACGGCGCAGCGCGGGGTCCGGCGATACCAGCGGCATCTGCGACCGCAGCGCGCCGCAGGGGACAGCGACCGGATGACACACACGATGGACCGCATCATCGCCCATGTCGACATGGACTCGTTCTTCACCGCCGTGGAGGTGATGGATGACCCGGCGCTGCGGGGCAGGCCGGTGATCGTTGGGGCCGACCCCAAGGGCGGCCAGGGGCGGGGCGTGGTGTCCGCGGCCTCGTATGAGGCGCGCCGGTTCGGGGTGCGCTCGGCCATGCCGATATCCCAGGCCTATCGCCGCTGCCCGCAGGGGGTCTATCTCCGCGGCCGGATGGAGCGGTACGCCGAGGTCTCGAGGCACGTGATGGACGCGCTGTCGGCGTTCACCCCCCTGGTCGAGCAGGTGTCGATCGATGAGGCCTTCCTGGACCTTTCCGACTGCCGCCGGATGCTGGGACGGCCGCCGGATATGGGCCGGGCGATCAAGCGCGAGGTCCGGCGATCCGCAGGCGTGACAGCCTCGGTCGGCATCGGCCCGAACAAGATGACGGCCAAGATCGCATCGGATTTGCGCAAGCCGGACGGGCTGGTGATCGTGTCGGCCCGGGAGATGCCGTCGTTCCTCGCCCCGCTGCCGGTCAACCGGCTGTGGGGCGTCGGCCCCGCGCTCGAGTCGGCGCTGCAGGGTGTCGGCATCAGGACCATCGGCGAGCTGGCCGGCGCCGATCCGGCGCAGCTGGAACGCCGATTCGGGGAATCCGCCCGGCAGTTGCATGCCCGGGCCAACGGCATCGACGATGACCCGGTCGCAGGGGGAAGCGGCATCAAATCGGTGGGCCGCGAGACGACCTTCGACCAGGACACCGCCGATCCCGGTTTGGTGCGGCGGAAGCTGCTGGAACTGTGCGAGGACGTCGCCGGCCGGCTGCGGCATCACGGCGTGAAGGCGCGGACCGTGGCCGTGAAGATCCGGTACCGGGATTTCGACACCCTCACCCGCCGGTCTACCGCCGGCGTTCCGACCGATGCCACCGGCGAGGTTTGGGAGACCGCGCGATCGCTGCTGGCTGCGGGCCTGCAGCCCGGAAGGCCGGTGCGGCTGATCGGCGTGTCGGCGTCGAACTTCGCCGCAGACGGCGGGCAATCCGACCTGTTCCCTCCCGACGATCCCCGCCGCCGCAAGCGGCGGTCTGCCGACGCCGCCGCCGACGAGGTGACCGCCAGGTTCGGCGAACGCGCGCTGTTCAGGGCCGGCCGGCTCGAGCGCCCGGGACCCCGCCGCCCATCAACGACGACTCGATGACAGAACGACCGATCGACATCCTGCTGCTGGAAGACGAGCCGGAGGACCGCGAGGCGATCCTGCGCTTTATCCGCGACCAGCGGCTGCCTTATGCGGTGACGACCGCTGCCACGCTGGACGAGGCCCGGGCGCTGATGTCCGCCGGACGGTACGAGGTCGTCATTTCGGACTACCTCCTGCCCGAGGGCACCGGGCTCGACCTCCTGCGCGAGGCGGGTTCGATCCCGGTCATTTTCATAACCGGGCACGGCGACGAGACCATCGCCGCGCTGGCCCTGCGCAAGGGGGCCTACGACTACCTCATCAAGGACCACGAGCGGCGATACCTGGCCACGCTGCCCGGCGCGATCAACAATACCCTGATGCGGCGACGGGCCGAGCGGGCGGTGGCCGAGAGCGAGCGCCGCAACCGGGACCTGCTGGAGAATCTTCCCAATGGCGTCTACCAGACGACGCCTGATGGCCAGATCCTGTACGCCAACCCGGCCCTGGTACGGATGCTGGGGTACGAGTCGTTCGATGAACTATCACACGTCCGACTGGACGGCCGGTACTACCACCCCAGCTACCCCCGTCAGTCGTTCATCGACCGCATGGCCAGCGACGGCCGTGTGACCGGCCTGGAGTCCGCATGGCGGACCAAACAGGGCCAGCCGGTCTACGTCCGGGAAAGCGCCACGGCCATCAGGGCACAGGACGGGAGCATCCTCTACTTCGAGGGTCTGGTCGAGGACATGACCGACCGGCGGCTGTCCGAGCACAAGGAGAAACAGTACCTGCGCGAGCTTTCGGTATTGTACGAGACCACCTCGCTGCTCAACTCGCTCGACACCGCCGACGGCATGTACCAGTACCTGGGCGAGATCATCCGCGAGCTGACCGGCAACGCCCGCCTGATACTCTGCCGCCATTCGCCCGGGGACGGCACGATCCGGATCAACGCGACATGGGGCTTCGAGGGGATGGAGGACCGGATCGAAACGCTGCTGGGGTTTGACCCCCGGCGGGCGACGGTCCCGCTGCAGCTGCTCACCACCGACGGCAACCAGGGCTTCACCAGCGGCCGTCTGGTGCGGGTGGACGGAGGCCTCCACGAACTGTCGGCAGGACGGTTGCCGCTGCAGGCCTGCCGGGACGTGGAGCAGCTGCTGGGTGGCCCCGCGCTCTACACCATGGGGTTCGCCCTGGAGGGACACCTGCTGGGCGGCGTGATCATCATGGCGGCGGACCGCATGGCCCTGGACAACCGCACCCTGATCGAAACCGTGATCAACCAGGGGGCGATGGCCATCCAGCGCAAGACGGCCGAGGAGCAGCTGCGCCAGAGCGAGGAGTTCAGCCGCACGGTGATCGAGCATTCCCCGGTGGGGATCACCGTGCGCGACCGGAACGGCCGCTTGCTGAGCTACAACCAGGCCTGGATGCGCATCTGCAACCTGGAGGACGGCGACATCCCGCGGGTGCAGCAGGTGCCCATGGAATCGATCATCCAGTCCTACGCCGAGCTGGGAGCCGATGCCGGGCGGATCAACGATGTGTTCCAACACGGCGGCAGCCTGGCGCTCCCCGAGCTGCGGGTGGTCGATGACGACGACGGCAGCATCTGCTGGCTGTCGCAGCAGATCTACGGGGTGGTCGGGCCGGACGGCATCGTTGACCGCGTGGTCACCCTGACCGAGGATGTCAGCGAGCGGAAACGGGCCGAGGGCGACCTCCGCAACCAGGAGGAGTACCACCGCACGCTGATCAAGAACTCCAGCGACATCATCACCGTCCTCAATCCCGACCACACCATCCGTTCCGCCAGCCCGTCGGTCCAGTCGGCGCTGGGCCTGCGCCCCGACGACCTCGTCGGCAGGGACCTGCGCACCCTGATCCATCCCGATGACGCCGCCCTGATCCGGCGCGCCTTCCGGGAGAACGCCGGCGTCAGCGGCGTCCTGGCGCCGGTGGTCTGCAGGATCAGGCACGCCGACGGATCGTGGCGGATCCTGGAGCACGTGGCCCAGAACCTGGTCGCCGACCCGGTGATCGGCGGCGTGATCGTCAACTCGCGGGACGTCACCGAGCGCCGCCAGGCAGACGCGCTGCGCAGCGCCCTGTACGAGCTTTCGGAGCTGACCAACGCCGCCCGCGGCATGGACGAGTTCTATGCCGGCGTGCACCAGATCGTCGCCCGCCTGATCTACGCCCGCAATTTCTTCATCTGCCTGTACGACCAGGCGTCCCAGCAGCTGGCCTATCCTTACTTCGTCGACGAATTCGACCTGCCGCCGCAGTCGCGGCGCATGGGCCGCGGCCTCACCGACTACATCATCCGCCACAACCAGCCGCTGCTGGCGTTCCGCGAGCACCTGCGGAAACTGATGGACGAGTCGGCGGTGGACATCCACGGCTGCCTGCCCACGGCGCTGCTGGCGGTGCCGCTCAAGACGTCGCGGGCCACCATCGGCGCGCTGGTGGTCCAGAGCTACGATGATCGCGTGTTCTTCGCCGAGAGGGACAAGGAGATCCTGACGTACGTGTCGCAGCAGGTGGCGGTGGCGCTGGAGCGGAAGCACACGCAGGACGCGCTGTGCAGGTCGGAGTCCGACCTGCGGGCGGTGTTCAACAACATCAGCCAGGTATTCGTCCTGCTGGACGCCCATCAGAAGATCAAGTCCTTCAACAACAAGGCAGCGGAATGGTCCCGGGCGTACTGCGGACGAGAGCTGAAGGACGGCGACATCATCTACTACTATCTTGACCCGGACCTGGCCGACGACTTCACCCGGTACATCACCGCCGCCAAGCAGGGCCGATCGTTCACCGCCGAGCTGCCTTTCTCCAGCCGCGGCGCCCGGCACTGGTTCGAAGCCGGATTCAACCCGGTGTACGATGACTCCGGCCAGGTGTACGGCGTTTGCCTGACCCTGATGAACATCGACGACCGGCGCCGGGCGGTGGAGGACCTGGCCAGGAGCGAGCAGCGGTTCCGGGCGATGGTGCAGCATTCCAGCGACAACATCATCGTGGTCAGCGGGACCGGCGTCATCACCTACCAGTCGCCGTCGGTGGAGCGGATGATGGGCTACCGCCCCGACGCCCTGCTGGGGGGGAGCGCCTTCGACCTGATCCACCCCGACGACCGTTCACGGGTGATGGACGCGCTGCTGGGCCGGGCCGGTGAACCGGGCGCCATCAAGCAGATCGAGTACCGCGCCCGCCGCGCCGACGGCACCTGGGTGCACCTTGAGTCGGTGGGCAACAACCTGTTGCACGACCCAGCGGTGTGCGGCATCGTGATCAACACCAGGGATATCAGCGAGCGCAAGCAGGCCGAGGAGGTGCAGCGCGCGCTGTACGCCATCGAGGAGCTGACCAACTCGTCCCGCAGCCTGCAGGAATTCTACCGCGAGATCTACGGGATCATCCGGCAGCTGATGCTAACCCCGAACATGTACGTCGCGCTGAGCGATCCCCGGACCGGAACGGTGAGTTTTCCGTTCTGGCAGGACGAGTACGATCCGCCGCCCGCGCCCCGGCCGCCCAGCGGCGGCGTCACCGACCACGTGATCAAGACCGGCCAGCCATTCCTCGATTCGCGGGACGAAGCGACCCGGCTGTCCAACCTGCCCGGCATCGTGCCCTTCGGGACCCAGTCCATCGAGTGGCTGGGGGTCCCGCTCAAGCAGGGGGAACGGACCATCGGCGTGCTGGCGGTCCAGAGCTACAGCGGGTCGCTGCGGTTCGGCGAGACGGGCAAGGAGCTGCTCAATTTCGTCTCCCGCCACATCTCCACGGCGCTGGAGCGGCGCAACAACCGCGAAGCGCTGACCAGGCTATCGCAGGCGGTCGAGCAAATGGGGGAGTCGGCGGTGATCACCGACCGGGACGGCGTGATCCAGTACGTTAACCCCGCCTTCAGCCGCACCACCGGATGGGCGCCCGCCGACGTCATGGGCGGCAAGCCCTCGCTGTGGAGCAGCGGCCGCCATGACACCGCGTTCTACCGCGGCCTGTGGGACAGCCTGCGCGCCGGACGGACCTGGCAGGGCGGCTTCACCAACCGCAAGAAGGACGGCACCCTGTTCGAGGAGGAGGTCACCATCTCCACGGTGCGGAACGCGGACGGGGAGATCATCAACTACGTCGCCATCATGCGCGACGTCACCGAGAAGCGCCGGCTGCAGGCGATCGCCGAGGCGGCCAACACCATGAGCAACATCGGCTACGTCTTCTCCGGCATCCGCCACGAGATCGGCAACGCCCTCAACTCGATGAAGATGGCCACCAGCATCGTCCAGAAGAACCTGGACGGCTGGCCGGCCGAGTCGCTGCGGAAGTTCGTCGACATGGCGATGGGCGAGGTCGGCCGGATGGAGGGCCTGCTGCGGTCGCTCAAGAACTTCAGCATGTACGAGGCCCCCAAGCTGGAACGGGTCGACGTGCCCGACTTCGTCAAGAAGCTGGTGTCGCTGGCGGCGGTCGATTTCAAGTCCAGGGGCATCGCCATCGCCTGGTCGGCCGTTCCCGGCGCGCGGTACGCACTGGCCGATCCCCGGGCGCTGCACCAGGCGGTGCTCAACCTGCTGACCAACGCCGCCGACGCCCTGGAGGGGCGGGAGCAGAAGCGGATCGACATCAGCGTCGCCGATGCGGCCGGCCTGGTGACGATCGCCATCTCGGACAACGGCTGCGGGCTGTCGCCGGAACAGCAGGGCAACCTGTTCAAGCCGTTCCACACCTCGAAGCAGTCCGGCACCGGGCTGGGCCTGGTCATCACGCGCAACATCCTGGCGCGGATGAACAGCACCATTGAGATCGCCAGCGAGCTGGGGCGGGGCACGACGGCGACCGTGACCGTCCCCCGGGCCGCCGGCGATGAGCCGGCGGACGGGGCCGGGCCGGGTGAACGGGCTTGCATTCGGCCGCCCGGTGGGATATAATCCACCCCAAGGAGCCGCACCATGAAGGACGTATTGATCGTCGACGACGAACGGGCGTTCCTGAGCATCCTGACCGAGGGGCTGCGCGGGTACGGGCAGGATTTCGGCATCATCACGGCGGAGAACGGCCGCGACGCCATCGAGGTCCTGAAACGGCAGCCGGTCGACCTGGTGGTGACCGACATCAAGATGCCCCAGATGGACGGGTTCGAGCTGCTGGAATACCTGAACGCCAACCATCCCCGGGTGCCGGTGATGCTGATGACCGCCTTCGGCACCCCCGAGATGGAGGAGCGGGGGCGGGCCATGGGCGCCCGCCAATACCTGGAAAAGCCCTTCGATGTCGACACCCTGGTGCAGAAGATCAGGGGCGAACTCACCCGCGAGCTGTCCGACGGCGGCGGCGGGTCGTTGCGGCTGCTGGCGTGGGAGCGCTCCCCGGGGGACCGGCTGCTGCTGCACCGGCTTCGCGAACGGGGAGGAATTTCGGTGGTCGCGGCCGCCAGCGCCGACGAGGTCCCGGAGCTGTTCGCCGCCGCCGCCGTCGACGCCCTGCTGCTGCCGCTGGCCGACGCCGACGGCTGGCGGCTGGCAGAGCGGTTCGCCGCGCGCTTCCCGTTCACGCCGGTGCTGGGCCTGACGGCCGGCCGGGCCAGCCAGGACCTGCGCCGGGCGCTGCGCTGCGGCCTGGCCGACTGCCTGTCCTACGATGATCCGCCGGGGGACGCGGCCGCGGCGCTGGAGCAGGCGGCGGCCCGGTTCCGCAGCCTGAAGCGGTCGCTGAAATCGCAGGTCCGCATCTCCTACGAGAGCGAGATCGAGCGGCTGCAGCACGAAATGTCGCACGAGCTCAACCGGGTGTTCTCGCTCCAGGACCAGTACGACCACAACCGCTTCCAGATGGTGAAGGTGCTGGTCAACGCCCTGCAGATCAACGATCCCTACGAAAGCGGGCATTCGGAGCGGGTGGCCATCAAGGCCAAGAACATCGCCGCCTCCATGAACCAGGCCTACCTGATGGCCCACGGCGTGTTCGACTTCAGGGAGCTGGAGATGGCCGGCCTGCTGCACGATATCGGCAAGCTGGGGGTGCCCAAGACGATCCTCAACCACAAGGGGCCGCTGTCGCCCGATGACTGGGCGGTGATCAAGCGCCACACGGTGCTGGGCGCCGAGATCGTTTCCACCAACGACAACCTCAAGGCGATCGCGGCGCCGATCCGGCACCACCATGAGCGCTGGGACGGCGGCGGCTACCCGGACGGCCTCGAGGGCGATGCCATCCCGCTGGTCTCGCGGATCCTGGCCCTGGCCGACGCCTTCGACGCCATGGTGTCGCCGCGCGTCTACCGGCAGGCGCTGGGGCTGCCCGACATCGTGCGGGAGATCAGGGACAACAGCGGCACCCAGTTCGACCCCGAGGTCGTCAGCGGGCTGTTGATGTCGATCGGCGACGCCTGAGGCCGCCGCGAACACCGAGGCGAGGCAATGAAGAGCGAGTACATCCAGCCGTTCGTCGAGGCGCTGGTCAGGGTGCTGGAACAGAGCACCGGCGGGCCGGTCAAGCGCAATCCGGTCAGCGTCCGGTCCTCGCCCGTGACCACCATGGGCGTGGCCAGCATCATCGGCATCACCGGGCTGTGCGAGGGCCGGGTCATCCTCGACATGTCGCGCCAGACCGCTTGCCGGCTGGCATCGGCCATGGGCGGGGAACCGGCCGTCAGCTACGACGCCATGGTCAGCTCCACGATCAACGAGCTGAACAACATGGTGTGCGGGCGGGCGGTCTCGGACCTGGCGAACCGGGGGCTGGCGATGGACATCAACCCGCCCACGCTGTTCACCGGCACCGACATGGACATCACCAACAGCGGCATGGAGATCGTCGCCATCCCGGTCGAAACCGCGGCCGGCCCGGTGATGTTGAACCTTTCCCTGCGGGCCAAGTCGTGAACCCCGGTCACCGGTGCGGCGGATGGCGATGACGGCGTACGAGATCATCTACAAGAAGCGGAACGGCGGGGCGCTGGCCCCGGACGAGATCCGGTGGTTCGTCGAGCGGTACACCGCCGGCGACATCCCCGACTACCAGGCGGCGGCCCTGCTGATGGCGGTGTTCCTGAAGGGGATGGATTACGACGAGACCGCCGCCCTGGCCCTGGCCATGATGAACTCGGGCCGGGTGTTCGACCTGTCGGACATCCCCGGGTTCAAGGTCGACAAGCACTCCACCGGCGGGGTGGGAGACAAGGTCTCGATCATCCTGGCGCCGCTGGTCGCCGCGGCCGGCGTGCCGGTGCCGATGGTGTCGGGCCGCGGGCTGGGGCACACCGGCGGCACCCTCGACAAGCTGGAGTCGATCCCGGGATTCCGCACCGGACTCTCGTACGACGAGTTCAAGCGGATCCTGTCGCGCACCGGCCTGGCGATGATGGGACAGACCGCCGACATGGCGCCGGCCGACAAGAAACTGTACGCCCTGCGCGACGTCACCGCCACCGTCGACTGCCTGCAGCTGATCTCGGCGTCGATCATGTCGAAGAAGCTGGCCGAGGGCGCCGACGGCCTGGTGCTGGACGTCAAGACCGGCAGCGGGGCCTTCATGCGCCGGCCCGAGGACGCCCGGGCGCTGGCCGAGACGATGGTCGCCATCGGGAACGGCCTGGGGCGGAAGATGCGGGCGGTGATCACCGACATGAGCCAGCCGCTGGGGCGGACGGTCGGCAACGCGCTGGAGATCGGAGAATGCGTCGAGTGCCTGCGGGGCGACGGCCCGGCCGACCTGATGGCGGTCACCTACGAGCTGGGCGCCGAGATGCTGGTGATGGGCGAGCGGGCCGCCGACCTGGATGCCGCCCGCCGGGCCCTGCGCGGCATCGTCGACTCCGGCCAGGGCCTGGAAAAGTTCCGCGAGATGGTGGCCGCCCAGGGCGGCGACCCCGCCGTGGCCGACGAGCCCTCGCGACTGCCGCAGGCACGGCTGGCGGTCGAGGCGCCGGCCGAACGGGACGGGTTCGTATCGGCGATGGACACCCGGGAGGTGGGCATGGCGGCGGTCGGGCTGGGCTGCGGCCGGCTGACGATGGAGGATGCGATCGACCATGCCGCCGGATTCGTCTTCCACAAGAAGATCGGCGACCAGGTGGCGCAGGGCGAGCCGCTGGTGACCGTGCGCGCCAACGACCGGCCCCGGGCCGAGGCGGTTGCGGCCAGGCTGTCCCGGCTGATCCGGATAGCGCACGAACCGCCGGCAATCCCCGAGCTGATACGGGAGCGGCTGCCGTGAGACGGCTGAGGGGAGCTACGGTGATGATCACCGGAGCCTCCAGCGGCTTCGGGCTGGCCTGCGCCCGCGCCTTCTCCGCCCGGGGCGCCCGCCTGATCATCGCCGCCCGGCGGCGCGCGCGCCTGGCGCAGCTGGCACGCGAACTGGGGCGGAGGCGCGGCGCCGAAGTACGGACGATGATGCTGGACGTCCGCGACCGCCGCGCGGTGTCGACGGCCGTCGCTCGGCTGCCGCGCGGCTGGAGGAACATCGACATCCTGGTGAACAATGCCGGGCTGTCGCGCGGACTGAACCCCCTCCAGACGGGCGAAGTCCGCGACTGGGAGGAGATGATCGACACCAACGTCAAGGGCCTGCTGTACGTCACCCGCGCCGTGCTGCCCGGCATGGTCGCGCGCGGCCGCGGGCACGTGGTCAACGTCGGGTCGATCGCCGGGCACGAGACCTACCCGTCCGGCAACGTCTACTGCGCCACCAAGGCCGCGGTGCGCGCGCTGAACAAGGCGCTGCGGATGGACCTGTCCGGCGCCGGCGTCCGGGTCACCAGCGTCGACCCCGGCCTGGCCGAGACCGAGTTCTCGGTGGTCCGCTTCCGCGGCGACCGGGAGCGGGCGCAGAAGGTCTACCAGGGGCTGCGGCCGCTGGACGCGGCCGACGTCGCCGAGGCCGTGGTCTGGGCCTGCGAGCGCCCCGCCCACGTCGACATCGAGACCATCGTGATCATGCCGACCGCCCAGGCATCGGCGACGATCGTCCACCGCACATGATCGAAACACCACACGCAGGGGAATGAATGAAGATCATCGGGGTCACCAGCCTGGCCATCCCCGACGTCAAGGTGATCCGCTACCAGCGGTTCGCCGACCACCGGGGCTACTTCACCGAGACCTACCGCCGCAGCGACTTCGAGCGCCTGCCGGAGCTGGACTTCATGCGGGGCGTCTCGTTCGGCCAGTGCAACGAGAGCCGGTCGCGGCCCGGCACGGTGCGCGGCCTGCACTTCCAGTGGAACCCCTACATGGGCAAGCTGGTGCGCACCACGTCCGGCCGGATGGTGGACCTGTTCCTCGACATCAGGAAGGGATCACCGACCTTCGGCCAGGCCGCAGCCTGCGACCTGCCCGACGATCCCGCCGCGCCCCACGGCGAGTGGATCTGGGTGCCGGCCGGCTTCGCCCACGGCAATTACTTCACGGCCGAGAGCCGGATCGAGTACTTCTGCTCCGGCGAGTACAGCCCGGGCTGCGAGGCCGGCATCTCGCCGCTGGCCGCGGACCTCGACTGGTCGCGGTGCGACCCGGCGCTGAAGCGGGAGTTCGACGCGCTGGCCGCCGCCGGCGCCCTGATCACCGACAAGGACCGCGACGGGTTCACGCTGGCGTCCTGGCAGGCCGACCCCCGGTCCGACAACTTCATCCACGGGAAGTGCTGACGCGGTGCTGTCGTTCCGCTGCACGGTGATCGGCGCGGGCGCGGTCGGCTTGGCCGTGGCCCGCGCGCTGGCATCGCGCCACCGCGGCGAGAACGACGTGCTGGTGGTCGAGCAGGGCCGGTCGTTCGGCACCGGGATCTCCAGCCGCAACAGCGAGGTGGTCCATTCGGGGCTCTATTATCCCAACGGCAGCCTCAAGCACCGGCTGTGCGTCGAAGGGCGGCGCGCCCTGTACCAGTACTGCGAGGCCAAGGGCGTCCCGTTCAACAAGTGCGGGAAACTGGTCGTCGCGGCCGATGCCGCCGAGGAGCCGGAGCTCGATATCCTGTTCGAGCAGGGCCGCCGCAACGGGATCGAGAACGTCGAGCGTCTGACCGGCGGACAGGCGGCGGCGCTGGAGCCGGACGTGCGGGCCAGCGCGGCGCTGTTCCTGGCCGAGACCGGCATCTTCGACACCCATTCCTACATGAAGGCGCTGGAATCGGACATCGCCGCGGACAACGGGACCGTTTCGTACGACTCCGAGGTGGTGGCGCTCGAGCGCAGCGGCTCCGGGTACGTGCTGCGGCTGCGCTCCGGCGAGGAGTTCGGGTCGGCGATCGTGGTCAACTGCGGCGGGCTGGGCGCCCCGGACATCGCCCGAATGGTGGGGCTGGAGCCTGAGGCCATGCACCCCTGCAAGGGCTCGTACTTCGCCTACTCGGGCGGACACCGGGTCACCCACCTGGTTTACCCGATCCCGGAGAAGGGGTTGACCGGCCTGGGCGTGCACGCCACCATCGACCTGGCCGGCCGGCTGCGGTTCGGGCCGGATGTGGAGTACGTGGCATCGACCGACGACTTCACGGTGGACGAGCGCAAGCTGGAAGCGTTCCAGGGCGCGGCGCGGCGGCTGTTCCCCGCCATCGACGCCGCCCGGCTGGCGCCGGACCAGGCCGGGGTCCGCCCCAAGCTGCAGGGGCCGGGCGATGGCGAGGTCCGGGACTTCGTCATCCGGGACGAGATCGGCCGCGGGTTCCCGGGATTCGTCGACCTGCTGGGGATCGAGTCGCCAGGCCTGACGGCCAGCCTGGCGATCGGGGAGCAGGTGGCTGTTCTCCTCGAAAAGGCATGACACCTCCCTTGACCCTCCCCGAAAGCGTTCGGGGAGGGTAGGGTGGGGTCAAGATATTGCATTAAGTGCTTGACAAATCAGGCATTCTGATGTAAAATATCCCAGAATTATTAATCCAAGGGAGCGTACGGGCGAGAGCGTTAAAGTCGGCGGTTTTCGGACATTCTGACATACCTTCGAAAGCTCGGGATTGCTCGAAACCCCGCTTTGGCGCCCCGTATCCAAGCTTCTTTGGAGACAAAGGATCGCGTATTCCTTTGCCGGGCGCCGTTTAGCGGCCGCCCGGTTTTTTTATCCTATGAACTGCAGTGCATCGAGCAGCCCGCCGCAGGTCGAGTGGCCGCCATCTCGATATGAACCGGTATAGGTTCTACTCGATGTGCGGCTGTATCGAGACCCGGCGGGCATATCGAGAGGCGCGGCCAACAACTATCACCGGAGAGAACATGCCTAAACACAGGGATTTGATCATGAGACATCGCATCATTGTTGTCGCATCGATAGCCTTGATGCTCGTCCTGGCCGTGCCGGCGTTCTCCCAGAAGACGATCATCCCCCAGATCGGCCTGGACTGGACCCGGGAGCGACCGGCGATCAAGGTGCAGGTGCTGGGCCAGGTGCGCAACCCCGGGCTCCACACCCTGCAGGCGTACGACCGGCTGGCCAGCGCCGTGGGCGCGGCCGGCGGGCCGAACGAGCAGGCGTCGATCCGCTCGGTGATCCTGATGCGCGACGGCAAGGCGATCGATACGCTCGACCTGTACCAGTACATGACCCAGAACGACCAGTCCCAGAACCCCGAGGTCAAAGACGGGGACATCGTGTTCTTTCCCCTGGCCACCAACATGGTCACGGTCTTCGGCCAGGTGTTCAAGCCGGGGAAGTACGAGATCAAGCCGGGCGAGCGGCTGATGGACCTGGTCATCATGGCCGGCGGTTTCACGCCATTCTCGACCCGCGAGGACATCAAGGTCCAGAACATAGCCCGGCCGGACAGCGTGATAAGCATCAACGTCAAGCGGTTCGCCCTGGACCGCGACCCGGCGTTGAACATCGAGCTCAAGGCCGGCGACATCGTTACCGTGCCGACCACCCCGACCACCGTTACCGTGGTGGGACAGGTGCAGAAGGGCGGCACCTTCCCGTACGAGCCGGGAACGCTGCTGTCGTACTACCTGGGCATGGCCGGCGGGTACGCCGAGCGGGCCAGCACCGGGAACATCCGCATCAACCGCTGGGGCGGCAAGACGGTCAAGGGCAGGGAGAGCACCATCATGGAGCCGGGCGACGTGGTTGTGGTGGGGGAGATGCAGATCAAGGGCTGGCGCGACTACATCAACCTGATCGCCCAGGTGGCGACCACGGGTTTCATTGTATGGCAAGTTGCACGGGTACAATAGGAGGGACTATGTTCAACAGCTTCTACGACGTCCTGGTGGTACTGGTCAAGAACCGGCGGATGATCCTCTGGAACACTGCTGGATTCACGGTCTTAGCTCTCGTACTGAGCCTGGTGATTCCTAACAAATATAAAGCCACGGCCACCTTGATGCCTCCGGTTTCACAAGGATCGAACAATTTAATGTCGATGGCGTTGCGGGGGAATTTCATGTCCGCTGATCCCGAGATCGGCGGCACCGGGTTCATGCCGGGCATGGTCACACCATCGGACGTGTTTGCCTTCATGCTCGAGAGCGGTACTGTAGCTGACATCGTCATCCGGGAATGCGATTTGGTCAACCACTACAAGCAGACGAAAACCTTCGTTAATAAACAGGACAAGGCGATGTACAACATCGCCAAGAAACTGAAGAAAGCCACCAAGGTCAAGGTCACGGACGAACGGTTCATCATCATCACGGTCGAGGACAAGAGCAAGACCAAGGCGGCCGAGATCGCCAACAAGTACGGCGAGGCGCTGGACCGGGTCTACGCCAAAATGACCATGACCCAGGGCGGCAAGATGCGGGAGTTCATCGAGAGAAGGTTGGGGCAGGAGGAACTCCTGCTGCGACAGACCGAGGACTCACTAAAACGGTTCCAGCAGCGTTACCGGACAATCTCGTTGGGCGACGAAATGAAGGCCGTTATCGAGATGTCGGCCACGCTGGAGGCCAAGATCATCAGCCAGAAGATCGAGCTGGACGCCATCAAGTCGTACGCCACAGCGGACAATACCCAGGTGAAAGTGATGGAGAACCAGATCCAGAAATCTCAACAGGAGCTGAACCAGCTGGTCGGCGGCAGCCGTGGCAACACGCTGTTCGTCTCGTTCGCCAAGGCCCCCGAGATCGGTGCCATGATGGGCCAGCTGACCCGGGATGTGCGGATCCACCAGGAGCTGTATGCGCTGCTGGTGCAGCAGCTGGAGCAAGCGAAAATATTGGAGGCCAAGGATACGCCCAAGGTTCAGTTCCTGGAACGCGCGGCGCCGCCGTACCGGAAGAGCTGGCCCAAGCGGTCGCTTCTAACGGCACTGGGATTAATCGCTGGACTGGTGAGCAGCATCGTCGCGATACTGGTGGCTCGCAGAATTGAGGCGTTCTTGACGGATTCCGGCCGCAGAGGTCAATTGGCGGAATTCAAGAAGATGCTTACAGCCAAGTGATGCGACTGGAAGTACAATCGCCGTGCCCTTCTATCGAGCGATGATGAAACGATTTCGGCACACCGTTGCTATTGCCTTGGGGTCCGCCCTGCTGCTGCTCGCTGTCTTTCAACAGTGGATCGTGCTGGGACTATTGTTCGGCATTAGCATCGCAGTGTCGCTTTTCTTAAAGATGCACACCAGACCGGAAATCATCCTTACGGTTTGCATGATACTTGGATTTGCACCTTCGCCATCGCGGTATTTCGGGTATGTGCTTTTTATGCTTGTCGCATTTGAACTGCTGTCTCGTCGCGGACCGAATGCTCCGTGGAGGAACACGATTGATGTCGTTACTGTCGCCTGGTCTTGCATTGTTCTGTTTGGTCTCTTAACCGTACCACGGTGGCAGTTGCCTTTGGAAGGAATACAGTGGTCGCTGTCATTAGGATTGATGCCTCTTATTACTTATCTCATGGTCGGAGGTGGTATTTTGCGACCTGAGGAGTTGCGATGGATATTGGACAGGGGATTGCCGCTCGTATTTTTGTTCGTTGTTGGTGAGACACTTATCGCTGCGATAATCATCGCTGTTCAACAGCAATCCCTCAATAACTGGGTAGGTATTTATAGTTTTAGGAAACTGATGATACCGGACAATGGCAGCAACAGGCTGGCCGCACTGCTCGTCTTTATATCGGTGTTCAATTACACCAAGAACGTCACATGCCGCCGTGAGATGGCAAGTGAAACAAGAACAGTGATAGTATCGCTCGTAGCATTGGGACTGTCATTGTTGATCATGTCGCGCGGAGCGATCGTCGGCCTTGGTGTCGCAATAGCGGCATTCGTGTTGGGAAAGATTATCAAAGATAGACGGATCAGCGTAGTGCCGATAATTGTAATGATGCTGGTCCTATTTGTGGTTGCGAAGCCCTTCATTGATGAAGTAATATTCCGAATGCAGAACGTTCGATTTGACATGTCAACGCTCTATCGTCTCGGCATGTGGCAGCAAAGCATTCTGTCTATCGGCAGGAACCTGGTGATCGGGTCGGGGCCCGGTCAACGGTCGTACGATATCATGAACGAGCAGCACGAGGACCCCCATAACATGGTGCTACGCTATGGCGTAGAATACGGCGGCATAGCGGCACTGCTGATAGTGGTCATCCTGCTCTACCCGGTGATCCTTTACATAAGGCTGTTCCGCCGCGACCCTTCGTACGCGAAAAAACTATTTCTTGTGTTCAGCCCCGCGTTACTCGGTGTCACCGTTCACGCCCAGATGGATTTTGTGATAACGTCAAAGAGTTTCGGCCCGCTTTATTGGTTGGTTTGGTCGATGCAATTGCGGGCATTGCGAGACCATGATGACGGACGACTGATCAATACGTCGTCGTAGTATTGCGATGAAAGCCTACAGAACTATTTGGGAAAACCTGCTGTCGTTGCTGGGTCTCCAGGTCGTTAATTACCTGCTGCCGTTGGTGTCTTTCCCGTACATCGTGCGAGTTGTGGGGATCGATGGATTTGGGTTGTTCTCATTCATATTTTCGATAAACCAGTACTTTGTCATTCTAACCGATTACGGATTTAACCTGACAGCGACGCGTGATATTTCGATAGCTCGGCATGAACCGCAAAGGGTCTCGGAGATATTTTCGGCAGTGATCATCATTAAGTCTTTGTTCTTGCTTGCCAGCATAATATTGATGACCGGCGCAGTGCTGATGGTCCCAAAACTTCACGAGCATTGGACGTTGTACATGCTGTCGATGCTCAGCGTACTAGGGAATGTTTTATTTCCGGTATGGTTCTTCCAAGGCGTCGAACTTACCAAATACATCGCGGTCATCAATGGCGCAGTTAAACTGGTAGCAACGGCCTGTATCTTTTTATTTGTAAAGGTGGGCAGTGATCTCTCGGTGTTAGTGTTCATCCAGTCAGTTGGCGTTGTCGTGGCCGGTGTGGCATCGCTTCTCCTGATCTGGCGGCAGCGATCGGTGCGATTGGTGTGGCCGAGCAGCGGGACGATCACGCGGATGATGCGGTCCGGTCGCGAAGTGTTCCTGACGATCATATCCTCGACCTTGGTCAACAACACCAACATATTTTTACTCGGCATGTTAACGGACAACATGACGGTAGGGTTCTTTTCGATCGCCGATCGGATCGTTCGGGTGTTCATATCGCTTTGCGCACCGGTCAGCACCGCAATATTCCCTTACGTGAGTAAAGGCTTTGGCGAAGATCGAAAGAAGACGATGTCTTTCCTGCGGCGAGTATTGACCATCGGGGGGTTAGCTTTCGGTTGTTTTGTAATGGTCCTATTGATTGCGCCGGACCTGCTGGTGCGAATCGTCACCGGCAGTGATTCGTCGCGGATAAGCCTGCTGGTAAGAATCATGTCTGTGGTGCCGCTCAGCATATTCATTGACAACCTATATGGAACACAAATATTGATCAACGTCGGAAGGACATCTGATTTTCTCAAAGCGGTCTTCATTCCTGGTGTGTTATCAGTATTGGCCGCTTTGGTAGTGTACCCTGTCTTTAAGGATCTCGGGGCGGCAGTGGTATTCACTGTCGCTGAGCTGATGATCTTGGTATTCATGATTCACTATGTGCGAGGGCAGCAGCTGTACCTGGTTCGGGATGGGTGGTTATGAAGATCGCCGTCTGGCACAACCTGCCGCATGGTGGAGGGCGTCGCGCCCTGCAGGACCATATCGCCGGACTTGCCTCGCGAGGGCATACCGTCAAAATCTGGCAGCCATCGGATGTGGCGCCACTCAATCTGCGAAAGGGGATAGCAGCTGAGCTCACACTTGTCGATCATCATTCCACATACCGGTCGGATGCTCCCTCGCCGAGAGGACTCATGCGACTGGTGGCGTATCAGCAGACCATTGCGACCCTCAATCGGAACGCGGCCGTAACCGCGTCGATGATACACCGGTCCGGTTGCGATGTACTCTTCGCCAATACCTGCCGGTTTATGGGTTCCCCGTTCATTGGAAGGCATGTGGAAATACCCTCGCTGCTGTACCTACAAGAGCCGTGCCGCGTACACTATGAAGCTATGCCTGAGAACCCATGGGCGGCCCCAGGCAGATTGACACGTGCCGGGAATTCGGCTCATGCGCTCGCCCGGCGTATGGAGAACGCCGTCAAGGTCTATGCTTACCGGCGAAAAGTGCGCGAGGAGATTGAGAACGCGCGGTCGTACCACCGAATCTTGGTCAACTCGTGCTATAGCCGCGAAAGCATCCTACGGGCTTATGGCATTGAAGCATCTGTGTGCTACCTGGGGGTTGATACCGAGTTGTTCCATATGCAAGGTTCCCCGAATCGCCTGCACATGATCCTGACGGTCGGATCGGTCACCCGGCTGAAGCGCATCGATGCGGTTCTTGATGCTTTGGCCCTGGTGAGGCATCCGAGGCCGCGGTATGTGATCGTCGCCAGTACCTACGATGAGGATTATTGCCGGGAGCTCGTGAGGAACGCATCAAGGCACGGCATCGAGTTCGAGTTGCGACGGAACGTCCCAGACGATGAACTTGTATCGTTGCTCTGCCGGGCCAAGGCGGTCGTGTACGCACCACGATTGGAACCGTTCGGGTACGGACCTCTTGAAGCCAACGCGTGCGCCACACCTGCGATCGGTATTGATGAAGGCGGGCTGCGGGAGACAATCGTCAACGGCGAGACTGGTGTGCTCGTCGAAAATGAACCCCGACATATCGCAGATGCTATCGAGATGTTGTGCCAGGACAGAGAGGCTCGCGAACGCCTCGGCGCACGAGGCAGAGAGTACGTTATGGAGCGGTGGACGCTCCAGGCCGCGAACGAAAGACTCGCGGCTCATCTGGATCAGATCGTGGTACGATTTCCCGCAGGTGGAAGATGACGCTATGGCGAATCATGCGACGGTTATAACAGTCTATCATGATGGGATGCCTGCGCTGCTCCAAATGATCGCAAGCGTCTACACACACCACGCGTTGATTGCTGATGTGATCATCGTGAATAACTCTAACGAAAGAATCGATCATCTGTCTCAGAAGAGGCACGGCGCGCCGTTCCGGGTCCGCATCATCGAGTCAGGCCGTAACATCGGATTCGGTGCCGCGAACAACCTCGCACTACGCAGGACCCAGACCGATTACGTGCTGTTGCTAAACCCTGACGCGCAATTAACCGGTGGATTTCTAGAAGCCGCGATAGTCATGATGGACGAACGACCGGAGATAGCGGCGGTAGGCCCGAAACTGGTCGATTTCTATGGCAACCCTCATGCATCCGCGTTCACTTCCCCTTCCTGCGCATCGTACTTTATCGATGCGTTCGCGCTGGGACGCTTTGTCGATAGAAGGCGTACGCCCGCGCGCGAAATCAACCTCTGCGGTTACCTGTGCGAGACAGCTGATTGGCTGTGTGGCGCAGCGGTGGTCCTCCGGCGAAAAGTTCTCGACCAGATAGGGAGGTTCGATGAAGACTATTTCCTGTATTATGAAGACACCGACCTGTTCATGCGCATCCGAATGAACGGATCAGTTGTGATGCATTGCCCCCAGTTTATAGTGCGGCACGTTGGCCGGAACGAGGATGGGCTTTATTGCGACAAGTTCAATTCAAGCACACGGATCGTGCACCATAGCAGAAGCGTGCTGACATATTGGCGTAAGCACGGCCGACAGCAAATGCCGATCGTTCGGGCTATCTTGTGCGCCAGCTCCATCTTCAAGTTTTGGACATGGGCGTTGTTGATGCTGATCTCGAGAAAGACTGGATTCACGGCTGTGCGCCAGCGCCTGCGGGGGTATGCCGAAGCCGCTGCGATCGCCTTGTTCGAATGATACACCCATAAAAAGCCCACGTCATTGTTCTGGAATACGTGCCCGTTTGGGAAATCTGCAAACGACACGAGCGAAGATACCTATGGTTTTTCGGCTGTAGTGCGCCACCAGCCTATAGCAGTATAGCTATGATAGTGATCGACGCCCGGAAAAACTGCGATTCCGGTATAGGCATCTAGCTGCGTAGCCTCATCGACCATCTTAATGGCCGGCACGATCTGACCGTTCTGATGGCTCGCGATATGGTGTTGTCGGACAAGTTCGCGGAAACGTACATATATTCTCGTCAGCAGCCAACCCAACACCATGAAGACGTATTGAAATAATGTGGAAGTGCTCGGTCTGCGATGTGTTTATCTTACCATGCAACAACATCCCGTTGCTGACAATGCCGACGAGGCGGCTGATCGTGTTCATTCAGGATATCCAGCATCTGCCGGCGAGCGCTGGGTATGGGCCGCAAAACAGGCGTGTGCTAGAATCATGATCAACTTGTTATTCCCGTTGGTCTTTGCCAAAGGGTAACCGCTTGAATGGATACAGTAAAATGAACGCGAATATGAATGACCCATGCATCGCTTGTAAAAGCAAATATTACAGAGTGGTTTTTAACGAATTTGGGATTGATATAGTTCAATGCAAATGCTGCGGCCATTTGTTCTCAACATTCCCGGGTGATCAAAACTACAACGGTTATTTCGGTGAGCAACAGATCGAATCATGTAAGCAATTCTGGTGGGACGATGCGCATCGCGATATGTATGCTGACTTCTACCGACGATTTATAAACAAGAAAACAGGTACATTGCTGGATGTCGGCTGTGGCCTGGGCTATTTTGTCAAAAATATGTCAGTAATACCGTGCTGGGAGGTCTACGGTTGTGAAATATCTCGGGTAGCAGTAGCCTATGCCCGCAACAAACTTGGACTCAAGAACATTTATGAGGGGAAAATAGAGGAAATTGATTTCGGGTGCAGGACCTTTGATATCATAACACTGTGGGATGTTATTGAACACATTCCGAATCCCTATCCTCTTCTTGTCCGAATCTATTCGTTACTCAAGCAGGGAGGCATGCTATTCCTTCACACCCCCAATGCCCGCATCCAGTTGCCGAAAGCACGGATGAAACAGCTGATCATGCGCAGAAACCCGCACGCCCATTTTCTTGAGGCAAAAGACCACATGAACATCTATACCGACAAATCGATATCTGCCGTACTCGGACGAAGTGGTTACATCTCGGTACAATTTCTGCATCTTAAACCATTGCAGAGTGTCGCTGGCAGTCGGAATGCTCTATTCGTCATCATCAAGAACTTATGGGCGTCTCTCTCAAGAATAATATACGTTTTATCGAAGAGACGAATCAACATCGGGAATTTGTTCGTCGTCGCGTATAAACAATAGCGAACGATTATCCCATCAGCTCAGGAACACCCGGGGAAAGCCATTTACGGTCAGTTCGACTTCTCTCGATGACCGGGAATACGCACCCCGAGCGGAGTCGAGAAATGCAGTAACGTGCCATCCTGAATATATGGGATAATCACTCAATAGAGATATGCCACCCGCAGGCTATTTCTTCTGTTCGCCGCGGCGGCATCGGATGGTCGGTTTGATGAAGAAGCACGAGAGTTACAACTCAATGAACTACAATTCTCTTGATATCCGGTTGCAGGTTATACATAGCGCCACGAAATAGTAATGACAAGCTAGTTCTATAAAAGAAATGCAGTTTAAAAAAGTGATGGTGCCGGCATGATCGCCTTTGACGCAAGAATGTCAGAGCGTTCTGGTATCGGTTCGTATGTGCGAAACTTGTTGGCACAATTCGCGGCAATGGACCGGCCGCCAAAGCTGACCGTGATCGGTGACCAAGATATCCACCGCTACTGGCGGCGACCGATTGTCTGCCGTAGCCCGATATACAGTATTCAGGAGCAACTGTCTATTCCAGTGGTGGCGCATAATTGCAACGTCTTTCATGCGCCGCATTACAACGCCCCGCTGCTGTTCCGCGGCCGTCTGGTCGTGACTATCCACGACCTCAATCATCTCACGTTTTATGATGAATTGCCGACCATCGCCCACAAACTGTATGCCCGTCTGATGATGACGTTAGCCGTCCGGCGGGCCGACCACATCATGACGGATTCCGAGTGGACACGGCGCGACCTCCTCCGACGATGGCCCGACGCAGCGACGAAGACGGAGGTTGTACATAACGGTATTGATCCACAATTGCGACGGACGATCGAACCGGCTGTGCCAGCGAAATATGGCATCACCAAACCATACGTTCTTTATCTGGGACTGCTGAAACGGCATAAAAACATCACGCGACTGATCGAAGCTTTCCTGGCGGCCCAAGACGAATTGAAGGGTGAGTTCCAATTGGCCATCGCGGGAGATCCGACCAGCGACGATATCGGCCTTCGTGATTTTATCGTGCGACGGCGATCATCCGAAATCGTACGGTTGATAGGATTCATTGCGCCGGGTGACATCGCCCCGTTGTATAGCGGCGCGAAGGTGTTCGCCTTCCCATCGCTGGCCGAGGGCTTCGGCTTGCCGCCGCTGGAGGCGATGGCCTGTGGCACGCCGGTGATCGCCAGCAACGCGAGCTGCCTTCCCGAGGTCCTGGGCGGCGCACCGCGTTTCTTCGACCCCCGCGACGTGGCTGACATGGCGGCGTCGATCGTGTCCGCCGTCCGGGACGAAGCCTGGCGGTTCGCAGCCATCGAGCGCGGCTATCGCACCACGGCCAAGTACCGGTGGGAGGATACGGCGCTGGCCTGCATACGCGCATATAGTGCAGCCGATACGACGGTTGCCAATGGGAGTGGTGGGCGGTGACCCGCGAACGGAACAACCGGGTTTATAAATGGCTGGACGGACACATTGGACCGCCGATCATCGCGATGAAGGCAGCGCTTGATATGCGGCAACGGCCTTGCGATCAGCGTGTGTCCAACCGATCACCCAGGATCGCATTGGTGAAAACGGAATCCATAGGCGATACGTTGCTGACCGAACCGCTGATTAAAAGCATCAAACATGTCCATCCCGCGGGTGCGATCACGTACATCTGCATGTCGAACAACGTTGACGCGGTCAGGGGTCTGGATGGGATCGATGAGATCATCATCTTTGATCTCGGGGCACCGCTACGATCGCTGTGTCGATTGACGAGGCTGCGACCGTTCGACGTGGTGATTGACTGCGGTTCCTGGGCCAGGATCAACAGCGTGATTGCAACCACAGTGCCCGCCGCATGCCGTGTGGGCTTCCGTACCGCCAGCATGCACCGGCACTATGCCTACGATATCGTCGTTGACCATGATTCCGGCATCCATGAACTTGACAACTATCGCAACCTGCTACGGGCCGCCGGCATCACCCCGCAGCGGTCGGCACCGCGCTATGTCATCGGCCGGCAAGCTGCCGGGGCACCGGTGTTCCCGTTGCCGTCGCTGGGTGAATACGTCGTCCTGCACATTCATCCCGGCGGCGCCCAGCGGCATCTGAAGTGCTGGCCGGATGCCCAATGGATCGAACTGGGGAGGCGTCTGATCGGCGCCGGGATCCGCATCTATATTAGCGGCGGTCGCGGCGATGCCGTTGGTGCAGGGCGCATTGCGAACCTGATCGACGGCGTCCACTGCGCGTCGCTGGCTGGTCAGCTGTCTCTGGATCAAACCGCGCAGCTGATCGCGGGATCCCGTCTGCTGGTCACCGTTGACACCGGTATCATGCACCTCGGAGCAGCCGTCGGGGCGAATGTCATCAGTCTACATGGACCGACCTCGCCACGACGGTGGGGCGGCATCGGCCGATCGGTCACGCCAGTTTGCACGACGGCCAGCTGTGCCCCATGCATCAACCTGGGCTTCGATTCACCCTGTCGGCACGGCGGCTGCATGGACCTCATCACTGTTGATGCCGTGTTCACTCAGGCAGCCGAACACCTGAAACGCACCGGACGCGGACGGCCATCGTAGCCGGGAGCGAAGTTATGAGCGGCACTAACGCCGGTACAGCGTACCTGGTCACCGGCGGCAGCGGGTTCATCGGCGGGCACCTGATCGTCGACCTGCTACGGGACCCGGGCACCGCCCGGGTGGTCAATATCGACCTGCGCCCGTACCCGGGCGCGGTCGACCCTCGCCTGGAGACGGTGATTGCGGACATCAGAAAGCCGCTGGCGGCCGGCCTGCCGGCGGGGGTCGGCACCTGCTTCCACCTGGCCGCGGTCTGCCGCGAGCCGGGCCACCGGCGGGAGGAGTACTTCGAGACCAACCATCGCGGGACCGGCAACGTGATCGACCTGTGCCGGCGACAGGGCATCCACAGCATCGTCTTCACCAGCACCATCATGGTCTATTCGCCCGGGGACGCCCCGTGCGACGAGTCGGCGACCACTCGGCCCAACACTGCTTACGGGGAATCGAAGCTGCTGGCGGAGCGCGAGCTGGAGCGGTGGGGGGCGGAGGGGCGACACCTGCGGATCGTACGGCCCGGCGTGGTGTTTGGTCCGGGCGACTACGGCAACTTCATCCGATTGCACCGCGCGCTGCGGAGCAACCTGTTCTGCTACGTCGGCCGCCGCACCACAGTCAAGGGCAGCGTCTACGTCCGTGACGTGGTGTCGTGCCTGCGGTTCATGGAGACGGCGGCGGCGCGGAGCGCTGTCTACAACTGCGTGTTCCCGGGGCGGTACACCATCGGCGAGATCGTCGCCGCCATCTGCACCGCCGAGGGATGGCGGCGTTGGGTGCCGGTTCTGCCGTACCGGCTGATGCGGGCCCTGGCGGCGGTCGGGCCCTGGCTGGACGCGGCCGGGCTGCGCAACGGGCTCCATCCCCGCCGCATCGACAAACTGTACCAGTCAACTGACGCGGTGCCGCAGGCGCTGGCGCGCGATGGGTTCGGGTTCCGGTACGATCTGCGTGCCGCTGTCCGGGAGTGGCTGTGCGGCGCGGCATCCTGAACGGCTGGATCTCCGGTGGCAGCACAGTTGCTGTATCGGAGTAGCCATTCGACGGCTGTATGCGATGGGGGCATTCAATGCTGAGGGATAAACGTACGGTCCTCCGCTTGTCGATGATGGCCATCGATATGGTGATCACCGTGGCCGCCTTCTTCACGGCGTACTGGCTGCGGGTGGCGCTGCCGGTGCCGTGGTTCCAGGAGGGCGGCGTCTACCCGCTGGCGGTCACCATGAAGGCGCTGCTGCTGCTGCTGCCGCTGTGGTGGTCCCTGTATCAGCGCCTGGGCCAGTACCATCCGATCAAGATCCTGGGCCGCTACACCCTGCCGCTGCTGCCGGCCTACCGCGCCAACCTGATCGGCTTGGCGGTGGCCATCATCATCGCCTACTTCCTGAAGCTGGCGTCGGTCAGCCGGGCGCTGGTGCTGCTGTTCTTCATCGTCAACTGCCTGCTGCTGACCCTGTGGCGCCTGCTGCTGCTGTTCTCCCCCCGGCTGTCTTCCAGCAGCCGCGACAGCCGGCACGTGCTGCTGGTCGGGGACGCGGGCCGCCTGCCGCAGCTCGGGGCGTTCGAGCGCCTGGGAGAGGAGTGGGGCGTCACGGTGGTGGAAACCCTGGAACGTCGCGATCCGGAGCGGCTGGGCGCGGCGCTGCAGTCGATGGTGGTCGACGACGTGGTGTTCACCCTCGGCCGGACCAAGCTGCACGACCTCGAACCGGACATCCTGCTGTGCGAGGAGCGGGGGGTGGCCATCCACATCGTGACCGACTGGTTCCGGGACCGCACCGGCCGGGCCAGGATGGACGAGTTCTACGGCATCCCTGTGATCTCCATCGATTCCACCAAGCGGCGGGCCTGGGAGGTGGTGGCCAAGCGGACCATCGACCTGCTGTGCTCCGGCCTGGCGCTGATCGCGCTGGCGCCGCTGCTGGCGGTGATCGCCGCGCTCATCAAGCTGACGTCGCCCGGGCCGGTGCTGTTCGCGCAAACACGGGCCGGCCTCAACGGGCGGCCGTTCCGGCTCTACAAGTTCCGTTCGATGATCCAGGGCGCAGAAAAACTGCAGGACAAGCTGCAGGACCGGAACGAGATGTCCGGCCCGGTGTTCAAGATCGCCAACGACCCGCGGCTGACGCGCGTCGGGAGGTTCCTGCGCCGCACCAGCCTGGACGAGCTGCCCCAGCTGTGGAACGTCCTGCGGGGCGACATCAGCCTGGTGGGCCCGCGGCCCCTGCCGGCCTACGAGGTCAAGAAGTTCAAGCTGCGCGAGCAGCGCCGCCTCAGCGTCATGCCGGGCATCACCTGCCTGTGGCAGATCAGCGGCCGGAACGAGGTCGGTTTCGACGAATGGATGCGTCTCGACATGCGGTACATCGACACCTGGTCGCTGTGGCTGGACATCAAGATACTGCTGCTGACGATCCCCGCCGTGCTGGTGCAGCGGGGGGCGAGGTAGCGGGACGGCGGCGCGGCCCGGGACGGCCGCCGGCACACGGAACGAGGAGGGATGGATGACGGGCAGCAGGGAGATCGACCCGGTCGACGTCGGGCGCGCGCTCTGGCGGCGCAGGTATTTCGTGCTGGCCAGCGGCGCCGCGTTCGGGCTGGCGGCGCTGGCCGCGAACCTGTTTTCGCCGGACACGTACCAGGCCCGGGCGTTGGCCCGGCTGCCAGGGACCAGCCGGCAGGCCGTCGACCGGCACAGCGAGCGGGCGTGGACGACGCTCTACTCTGTCGAGGAAACCAGGGCCCTGTTGGAGCGTTTCCCGGCGCATACCGCCGGTTGCTCCGCCGGGACACGGAAGGCATTCAACTCGGTCGCCCTCGACCCGGTGCACGGCTCCGAAGACTTCTTCCGGATCAGGATCACGGCGAAATCGGATCCCGGCGCCGCGGCCGCGCTGGTGCACGCCGCGCTGGAGCATCTCAACGGCCACCCGGCCGTGAGGGACGAGGTCGACCGGGACCGTGCGGCCGCCCGGGCCAGGGTGGACAGCCTCGACGCGGCGATCGCCCGGGCCACCCGGGACCGGGGCCGGGCCGGGCCGGGGGCGAGGGATGAACTCGGCATCGCGGCGCTGCGGGAGGCCCGCGACCAGGCGCAGGCCGTCCTGACCCTGCTTCGCGGCTACCAGCTGGTCGACGGGCCGGTGGCCGATCCGGAACCCGTCGCGCCCAGGACGCTGCTCAGCACCGCGATCTATGCGATGCTGGGCCTGTCGCTGGGAGCGTTGACGGCGTTGCTGGGCGCCGCCGTCGCGCGACGCGCTGACGGCGGCGCCTGAGGGGCCGCAGCGCTGCGCAGTCTCATTGAGGAGGTGCGGTATGGGCTTTTGGGATGACAAACGGGTGATGGTCACCGGCGGGCGCGGGTTCCTGGGCTCGTTCATCGTCGAGAAGCTGGCGGCGAGAGGCGCGGCGGAGATCTTCGTACCGGAGATCGAGCGCTACGACCTGGTGCGGATGGACGCGGTGCGGCAGGCCTATGCCGACGGCCGGCCCGACATCGTGATCCACCTGGCGGCCAAGGTCGGCGGTATCGGTGCCAACCGCGAGAACCCTGGCTCGTTCTTCTACGACAACCTGATGATGGGCGCGCAGCTGATGGAGGCCGGCCGGCTGTGCGGCGTGTCCAAGTTCGTCGCCCTGGGGACCATCTGCTGCTACCCCAAATTCGCGCCGGTGCCGTTCCGCGAGCAGGACCTGTGGGACGGCTACCCCGAGGAGACCAACGCTCCGTACGGCCTGGCCAAGAAGATGCTGCTGGTGCAGTCCCAGGCCTACCGCCAGCAGTATGGCTTCAACGCCATCTTCCTGATGCCGGTCAACCTCTACGGGCCGCGCGACAACTTCGACCCGGGTTCCTCGCACGTCATCCCGGCGCTGATCAAGAAGCACCTGGATGCGATCGCCGCCGGCAGCGGCGAGGTCGTGGTGTGGGGATCCGGGAACGCCACCCGCGAGTTCCTGTACGTCGAGGACGCGGCCGAGGGCATTCTGCTGGCGGCGGAGCGCTACGACCAGCCCGAGCCGGTCAACATCGGGGCCGGTTTCGAAATATCGATCAGGGACCTGGCCGAGCTGATCTCGCGGATCACCGGTTTCCCGGGGCGGATCACGTGGGACGGCAGCAAGCCGGACGGCCAGCCCCGCCGGATGCTGGACACATCGCGGGCCGAACGGGAATTCGGTTTCCGGGCGAGCACCGGTTTCGAGCAGGGGCTGCGCCGGACGGTCGAATGGTACCGGCGGCGCGAGTCCGGCGGCAGCTGAGACCGGCATGAAGGCACGGCGATCCCGGGCCGCCGGCCGGCCCGGCAGGGGCGGCTGAATGCCATTCCCCAGGATCGGCGCCCACCTGCGAAACATCCTGCTGCTCGGCGGCGGCACGGTGCTGGGTCAGGCGCTGGCGGTCGGGGCGATGCCGGTCGTCACCCGGATGTACCGGCCGGACCAGCTGGGCCAGCTGGGGCTGTTCCTGTCGTTCCTGGGTTTCGCCGGGATCGCGGTGACCCTGCGCCTCGAGATGGCGATCGCCTCGGAAACCAGCCAGCGCAGCGCCGATTACCTGCTGGCGATCTCGTTCGCCATGGCCCTGCCGGTGTCCGTGCTGGCCGGGCTGGTCCAGCTGCTGATGATCAAGTGCGACATCCTGTCGTACGGGAGCCTGCCGGCCTGGACCGCAGCCGCGATGGCGGCGACGCTGGCGGCAACGGGCGTGTTCGTGTCCCTGCGGTATTGGTTCGTCCGGCAGCAGCGGTTCGCCGAGATCAGCCGGGCGATGGTCGCGCAGGGCGCGGCGCGGGCGGTCGTCCCGATCGCGCTCGGCGCGGCGGGCTGTGGCTGGATCGGCCTGCTGGCTGGTGAAATTGCGGGGCGCGCGATGGGCCTGTACCGGATGCTGGTCCTGGCCTGGCCGAGGCTGGCGGACGTGGTCCGCGGCTGGGACCGGACCGAGGCCGCCGCGGTGCTGGGGCGCAACGTCAAATTGCCGTTGATCGGCCTGCCGTCGTCGTTGCTGGACGCGCTGGCCGCGGCGCTGCCATTGCCGCTGATCGCCAGCCTGCACGGGATGGAGGCGGCGGGCCAGTTTCTGCTGGTGCACCGGCTGGCCGCGCTTCCGGCGGGACTGGTGATCGCCAGTGTCAGCGACGTTTACCACCCGGTGCTCGCCCAGACCCACCGCGACCAGCCGGCGTTGCTGCGGCCGACCGTATTGCGGATCGCCGGGCGGATGCTCCTGGTCGCCAGCGCGATCTATCTGCCGCTTTGCGCGGCGGCGCCGGCGATGTTCGCCCCGCTGTTCGGCAGCCAGTGGGCCAGGGCCGGCGTGATCATGGCGATCGTCGCCCCGGTTCATCTCGCAGCCCTGACGGTCAGCCCCCTCAGCCGGGTCCTGTACATCGTTGATCGGATCGAATACAAACTGGTGTTCGATGTGTTCAGCTTATTGGTGCCGGTCGTCAGCCTGTATGGATTCCATCTGATGGGATGGGGCCTCTACCGGTGTTTGGCCGTGTACAGCGTGCTGCATCTCTGCTCCAGCTGCATCTACTTCGGACTGATATGGAAGGCCAGCGGCAGCGCCTGCCCCGGGGGAGCGCCCCGGTGCTGACGAGGATCACGGCGGCCGCGGCGGTGTCCGCGTACGCCGCAACATTCGCCTGGGCCTACGGTGCCCATGTCGCGCCATACTATGCATTCTGGGGGCTGGACAGCCGGGCGATACCGTCCCCGTTCCTGGCGCTGTCGGTGATGCTGGCCGTTGCGCCGGCGCTCTGGCTGCCGAGGGGGATCGGCAGGCCGTCGCTGCTGCTGTTCCTCGTGCAGTATCTGGTGCTTTTCGTGCCTGGGTGCTTCGTGCTGTACCAGACGTCGGCCCCGGTGCTGGCGCCGGCGGCATCGGCCCGGCTGCTGCTGGTGATGTTCGCCGGCCTGACGGTGATGCAGGCGTTCTACCTGCTGCCGACGGTGGCGCTGCCCCGCCCGGCCATTCCGCCGCGCGCCTACACGGCCCTGTTCTCATCGCTGACGGCCGGCCTGATGCTGTACGTGCTGTCGCAGTACGGGTCCAACTTCGCGATTACGGATTTCCGCGGCATCTACGCCGTCCGCCAGGCGCTGGCAGAGCGCATGGGAGGAGGCCCGGTGCTGGCCGGGCAATACGCGATCATGTGGCTGTCCGGATTCTGCCTGCCGGCGGCGATGGCATTCGGTCTGCAGACCCGGCGGCTCCCGCTGCTGATCGCGGCTGCCGCCGGGTACGTGGCCCTGTACGGCATCGCCGGGAACAAGCTGACGCTCCTGGCCATCGTCTTCATCCCCGCGCTCCACTGCTGGGCGCGGTGGGCCGCCCGGGCTGCGGTGCCCGCGTTCGCCGCCGGCATCACCCTGTTGCTGGCCGCGCCAGCCGCGCTGCCCGCGCTGCGGCTGGAGCCCCTGGGCCGGTGGTTCGTCGCGGTCGTGCACCAGCGCATTTTCAGCATTCCGTCGCTGCTGATCGCCCAGTATCACGGCTTTTTTGAGGGCCATCCCTTGACCTATTTTTCGCACATCCGGGGCATCCACCTGGTGGTGCCATTCCCGTTCGGGATGGACCTTTCCCGGACGGTCGGCCTGCACTACTACGGTGAGCTGGTCGGTTCCAACGCCAATTTCTGGGCAGGCGACGGGCTGGCAGGTTTCGGGATGCCCGGCGTGATCCTGATGTCGCTGGCGTGCGGCCTGTTGTTCTGGGCCTTCGACAGTGTGGCGCGCGGCCTCAAGCCGGGTTTTGTGATGGCGGCTGCCGGATTCGCCGCGGCGTCCTTCGCCAACATCCCCCTGCCGACCCTGGTGCTGAGCGGCGGATTCGGCCTGCTGCTCCTCGCACTTTGGCTGCTGCCGCGGGAGGGCATGTACGCGTCGCTCTGGCAGACCGCTGCGGCCGGGGACCCGCCCCTTGCGCACGGCACCGCCGGACGGGGGCAACGCTGATGTGCGGCATTCTGGGTCTGATCCAGCGGCCCGACCGGGCGGTCGACGTCGGCCGGTTCGCGGAATCCCTGCAGTCGATGCGCCACCGCGGGCCCGATGGCGAGGGCATCTACCTGCTGAACTCGGCCTCCGGCGCCGGCGCAGCCTGGGCTGGCAGCGACACCGATCCCCGGCTCCGGCTGCCGGCGGTGGCCGGTGCCGCCGGCAGCCGGGCCAATATCGCGCTGGGGCACCGCCGCCTGGCGATCATCGACCTGTCCCCCTCGGGCCATCAGCCGATGGCCAGCCGGGACCGCCGGCAGTGGATCGTCCTGAACGGTGAGGTTTACAATTACCGCGAATTGCGGAGCGAGCTGCGCGGCCGCGGCCATTCCTTCGTGTCATCATCCGATACCGAGGTCGTGCTGGCCGCCTACCGGGAGTGGGGGCCGCTGTCGGTCGGGCGGTTCGTGGGGATGTTCGCCCTGGCGATCATCGACATCCCGCGGCGCGCTGTTTTCCTAGCGCGCGATCATTTCGGCATCAAGCCGCTCTACTACGCATTCGACGGCCGGCAGCTGGCGTTCGCATCCGAGATCGGGCCGCTGCTGCGGCTGCGCGGCGGGCGGCCCCGGATCGATCCCCGGCGCACCTACGAATACCTGCGGTACAACCTGTCGGACTACGGCGATGCCACCATGTTCCAGGGGATCTCCCAGTTGCCGACGGCGAGCACCATGGAGCTGTCCTGGGAGGACATGCGGCTGTCCGGGCCGACCGCCTACTGGCGGATCGACGGCGTTGCGCCGAGCGACATCGGCCGGCCGGAGGCGGCGCGCGAGCTGCGGCGGCTGCTCGAGGAGAGCGTCGGGTACCATCTCCGAAGCGATGTGCCGGTCGGATCGTGCCTGTCCGGCGGCCTGGACTCCAGCGCCATCGTCGCCATGATGCGCCAGCGCCTCGGGCCGCGGCGGTCGATCCAGACGTTCAGCTACGTCAGCGATGACCGCCTGTTGTCCGAGGAACGCTACATCGACATGGTCAACGGCGCCAACGCCTGCGTCCCCCACAAGACGACGATCTCACCGGACGAGCTGGCCAGGGACCTGGACAGCTTGATCCGGGTGCAGGAGCTGCCGTTCATGAGCACCAGCATCTACGCCCAGTACCGGGTCTTCCGGCTGGCGGGTGAATGCGGCATCAAGGTGATGCTGGACGGGCAGGGAGCGGATGAGCTGTTCGCTGGCTACCTCAACCTGCTGGGGGCCAGGATCACGGCGCTGCTGGCCGGCCGCGACTGGTCCGGGGCCCGGCGGCTGTGTCGCGCGGTGCCGCTGAACATGGGCGGCTATCGCTTCGGCATGCTGGCGACAGCGCTCGGCCGGCTGGCGCCGGCCAGGCTCCATGGCCAGATGATGGCGGCGGCCGGGCAGCCGATCTGGCCGTCATGGCTGAACCCCGGATGGTTCGCCGAACGGGGCGTGGCGGCGGCGCCCCGGGCTTATGGGCGGGGGAGACAGGCGCTGCGCGAGGAGCTGCGACTGGCGATCGAGCAGGCGAGCCTCCCCAACCTGCTGCGCTTCGAGGACCGGAATTCAATGGCCCATTCGATCGAAAGCCGAGTTCCGTTCTGCAACCACCGGCTGGCGGAGTTCGCTTTCTCGCTGCCCGATGATTACCTGATCGACGGCAGCGGGACGACCAAGGCGATCCTCAAGCAGAGCCTGGGGGGGGTGCTGCCGGAGGAGATCCTCAACCGGGAGAAGGTCGGGTTCGCCGTGCCGGAGCGCCGCTGGGCGGTGCAGCTGGCCCCGTGGATCGAGCGCATCCTGGCCGGCGCCCACGACGATGGATTTCCGATGCTCGATCTGCCCAAGGTCAGGAAAACCGTGCGGCGGCAGATGGAGGACGGACGCCGACACCTGCTGGGGGAGAGCTGGCGGATCGTGCTTTTCATCCGCTGGGCGGCGATCTGGGGCGCCGATGTCGCTGCCTGATGGGGGCCGCCTGGTCGCGGCACCGCGGCGCTCCCCGATCCGCGTCGCCGTACTGACCGAGACCTTTGCCAAGGGCATGGGCTATGCTGGCAGCATGCTGCCGAAGTACCTTGCCCGGCTCGGGGCCGACGTCCACGTCATCACCATGGACCTGTCGCCGTACCATTCCCTCGCCGAGTTCCAGCAGATCTACGGCGGGATCACCGGCGCCGACGCCATCAAGCCCGGCACGGTCGAGCGATACGATGGCTATCACCTTCATGTGCTGGGGCACGCCCGGGTGATGGGATACATGCGGATGGTGGGGCTGGGGCCGGTGATCGCCGAGCTCAGGCCGGATGTCGTTCAGACCTTCGCCGCCATCGGGCCGATCCCGATGGATGCGGCCCTGCTGCGGCTCCGGTTCGGCTACAAGCTGTTCACCGGAAACCACACCACGGCATCGGTGTTCCCGCTGGCGCAGGCGGCCCTGCCCTGCTGGCACCGCCGGCGGCTGCAGTGCCTCGCCCTGCGCAGCGCCCCCGGGCGCGTGATCAGCTGGTTCACCGAGCGCTGCTACGGCGCCACCGTCGACTGCGGGGAGGTCGCGGTCAAGTTCTTCGGCGTCCCGCGCCGAAAACTGACCGTCTGCCCGCTGGGCGTCGACAGCGAGGTATTCCACCCGGCGCCGGTGGCGGAAGGCGCTGAACGAGCCGCCCTGCGGCGGGAACTCGGGTTCGCAGACCACGAGATCGTCTGCATCTACACCGGCCGCTTCACCGAAGCCAAGAACCCGGCGCTGCTGGCCGAGGCCGTCGCCCGGCTGGCGCGGCAGGGCCGGCCATTCCGCGGGCTCTTCCTTGGGAGCGGCCCCCAGCAGGAACGGTTGCAGGGCAGCCCGGCCTGTTCGGTGCTGCCGTTCCGGCCGGTCAACGAGCTCGGCAGGTACTTCCGGGCCAGCGAGATCGGCGTCTGGCCCACCCAGGAATCGACCTCGATGCTGGATGCGGCCGCCTGCGGTCTGCCGATCGTTGTCAACGACACGCTGCAGGCCGGGGAACGGGTCGAGGGGAACGGGCTGCGCTACCGGTTGAACGACCTTGACGACCTGGTCGCTGCGCTGCGCCGGCTGGAGGATCCAGCGCTGCGGTCCCGGCTGGGTTCAGCGGGAGCCGAGAAGATGCGGCGGGAGTACAGCTGGGAGAGCATCGCCCGCAGGCGCCTCGCGGATTACCAACGGGCGCTCGAACCGCAGCCGGCCGCATGCGCCGGAACCGAATAGCACGAAGACATGTTCGTCCGCAACCTGAAGAAAATAGCCAACCGGTTGGGGTTCGAGGTCCGCCGCACGCCCGCGGTGCCCTATGACGACCAGGCATCAGCCGAGCGGGCCATCGCGGTGGTCGCGCCGTACACCATGCTCCCGTGGGAGCGTCTGGTGACGCTGTACCAGAAGGTGGCCTTTTGCGAGCGGTCGGGGCTGGACGGCGATTTGGTGGAATGCGGCGTCTGGAAAGGCGGTGCCGCGGCGCTAATGGCCCTGGCCAACATCGAATTGGGCCGAACGCGGCGCCACCTCCACCTGTTTGATTCGTTCCAAGAGATCTGCGCGCCGGATCAGGCGGTCGACGGCGAGCAAGCGGTGCGTGAGGCGCGCCGTCACGGCAGCGACTGCCTGGGCCAGCTCCGTCCGGTCACGGGGATCTATGACGCCGTTGGCGGTCCGGGGACCCTTCCCGGGAATCGCCGGCTGCTGGAGCAGGTTGTCGGCTATGACCCGGGATTCCTCCACTATCACGCCGGGTGGTTCCAGGAGACCCTGCCCCGGGACGCCCCCGGCATGGGGCCGATCGCGATCCTGCGGCTGGACGGTGATTGGTACGCTTCCACCAAAACCTGCTTGGCGCACTTGTACGATAAGGTCGTGTCCGGAGGTTTCGTGGTCATCGACGACTACGGCGCCTATCAGGGGTGCCGACGGGCGGTGGATGAGTTCATGGCGGAACGGCGCGTCAGCGCGTTTCTCCATTACGACGATCGCATCTGCCGGTACTGGGTCAAGCCGTGAGCCGGCGGCGCGCGCCAGGCCGCGGAAGCGGCGGCACCACCAAGCGCGGAGGGACGATGCTCATCCTCAACCTAGGCTGCGGCCTGCGGACCAGCCCGGATCCTGATGTCGTCAACATCGACCGCTCGCCGTACCTCAGGATCAAACGGAATTTCCTGTTGCGGCTGCTGGTACCGGTGCTGCTGCGGGGCGAGCGGGCGGAGCGGTATTCCCGCATCCCGGACAACGTCGTCCTCCATGACCTGCGCCGGGGCATCCCGTTCGGTCCCGATAGTGTCGATGCGGTCTATCATTCGCACCTGCTGGAGCATCTCTCCCGAGCTGAAGCCGAGCATTTCCTGCTTGAGATCCGACGGGTGCTCAAGCCCGGCGGCATCCAGCGCATCGTTGTCCCCGATCTGGAGCGATCCTGCCGCCGCTGCCTGTCGCATCTCGCGCGGTGCGACGCAGACCCGTCACAGGCCGGCGAGCACGACCGCTATGTGGCGGCGATCATCGAGCAGTGCGTCCGCCGCGAGGCCGCCGGAACTGGCCGCCAAGGCCCGCTGCGGCGG
Organism: bacterium UBP2_UBA2255; assembly: GCA_002347565.1. Lineage (GTDB taxonomy): Bacteria > Edwardsbacteria > AC1 > AC1 > EtOH8 > UBA2255. The sequence goes on from DDXR01000049.1 coordinate 68,592, forward strand.
TTTGCCGAGAACCTGCTGGTGGGAGACGCCAGCAGGCGGGGCGAGGCCCACCAGTGGCTCTACGACCGGGCCAATCTCGCAGCTTTGCTGGCACGCACGGGCTACGTCAATTTCTGCGTGCAGCGCCATGACACCAGCTTGATCCCGGGTTGGACCAGGTACGGACTGGACGGGGACCACCTGGGGGTCGAGCATCTGACCGATTCGCTGTTCGTCGAAGCGCGCAAGGGGTGACCGCTTGCCTCAGACGAGCAGGGCCCCGATGCGGGCGTTGATCCTGAGCACCCACGACAGCGGGGGCGCCGGGATCGCAATCCACCGGCTGCACCGCAGCCTGCTGCGCCGGGGGATGTCATCCGCGATGGTAGTCTCGACGAAACGGACAGCGGACGAAACGGTGCTCGAGGCTCCCCGGGGAACGGCATTCTCGCGATGCTCCGCCCTTGCTGTCAGGGCGGCGTTGCGGCTGGCGACCCGCCAGGATTATCACTTCCAGCAGCAGCTGCTGGAGACGGGCCCGTCCGCCGCGGCGTTGCTGCGGACGCTGCCGTTCAGGCCGAACGTCATCATCGCCGGTTGGATATCGCGGTTCGTTTCGCCGCGGCTGCTGCGCGAACTGTCTCGGATCAGCGGCGCACCGGTGCTGTGGTATCTGATGGACATGGCCCCCCTGACCGGCGGCTGCCATTACGCCTGGGACTGCACCGGCTACCAGCGCAGCTGCGGGAACTGCCCGGCGCTGCCGGTGCGGCATCCGGGGGACCTCTCCCACCGGATCATGCGCGGCAAGCGGCGGGAGCTGAAGGACTGCGACCTGACCATGGTCGCGGCCAGCGGCCAGCTGCAGCAGCAGTGCGCCCGATCGAGTCTCTGCCGCGGCAGGAGGGTGGAGCGGATCATGCTGTCGGTCGATCCCGACATCTTCCGTCCCGGCGACCGCCGCCTGGCCAGGAACGCTGTCGGACTTCCCGCCGCCGGCAAGGTTGTCCTGATCGGGGCCCAGTCGCTGTCGGTGCGCCGCAAAGGAACGGGACAGCTCGTTGACGCGCTCCGCCGCCTGGGGCCGATGCTCGGGGGCGCGGCCAAGTTGGTGACGATCGCGGCCATCGGTCCGGCCGCGGGACTGCGGGGCATGCTGCCATCGGTATTCGGTTTCCGGGCGCTCGGGTTCATGCACGGCGACCGGTCGCTGGCGGAGTGCTATCGGGCCGCTGATGTGTTCGTCTGCCCTTCAATCCAGGACTCGGGCCCCATGATGATAAATGAGGCGATCATGTCGGGCACGCCGGTGGTCTCGTTCGACATCGGCGTGGCGGCCGACTTGGTGGCGACCGGCAGCACCGGCTACCGTGCTGTTTCGCCGGACGCCCGCGACCTGGCCGCCGGCATCGCGGCGGTGCTTGACCTTGATGCGCCGCGTGCGGACGCAATGGCGGCCCGCTGCCGGGATCTCGGTTTGCGGATGTGCCATCCCGCGGTCCAGGCCGGGGCATTCCGCGACCTGATGCGGGAGGTGACGGCATGAGCAGCTCCGGCGGCGAAAATGACCGCGGCTACCGCCTACTTGAATGGGACAGCGGCTTCTTCGGGTTCGGCGTGGCGAGGCTCACGGTGCCGACCGCAGACACCGCCGGGATGGCGGGGATCATTGATATGCTCCGGTCCCGCGGGGTGTCGCTCGCCTACTGGGCGACTGATCCGGGTGATGCCGGCGCACAACTGGCGGCTTGCAGCAACGGCGGCTGGCTGGCAGACGAGAAGGCGACGTACGTGATCGGGCTCCGCGCCCTCCCGCCGGACGGCATCCCGCCGCCGGAGGCCGAGATCAGCGAATACCGGTCGAACGAGGTTGACGATGCCCTGTACCGCCTGGCGCTCCAGAGCGGCGTCCATTCGCGTTTCCGCATTGATCCCCGTTTCCCCCCGGGGGCCTTCGAACGGCTCTACCGGGAATGGATGCGGCGGTCGGTCGGCGGGGAGCTGGCCCGAGCCGTGCTGGTGGCGGGACCGGCCGGGCGGATATCGGGGATGCTGACCGTCGGCGAACAGGGCGGCCGCGGAGACATCGGGCTGGTGGCGGTCGATCAGGCCGCGCGAGGCCGCCATGTCGGGACCTCGCTGGTCCGCGCGGCGTTGAGGTGGTTCGTCGGCAACGGCTACCAGTCGGCGCAGGTGGTGACCCAGCGGGCCAATGTCCACGCCTGCCGGCTGTATCGGGCGTGCGGATTCGAGATCGAGCAGATCAGGAACGTCTATCATTTTTGGCTATGACCATTCCGTTCAACAAACCGTACCTGACCGGCCGGGAGACCGATTACATCCGGCAGGCGGTGGAATCGGGGAAGATATCCGGCGACGGCATGTTCACCAAGCGCTGCCACCGGTTCTTCGAGCAGCGCTACGGCATCCCCAGGGCGCTGCTGACGACCTCTTGCACCGACGCCCTGGAGATGGCCGCCATCCTGGCCGACATCGGGCCCGGCGACGAGGTGATCGCGCCCAGCTTCACCTTCGTCTCGACGGTCAACGCCTTCGTGCTGCGGGGCGCCCGCATCGTTTTTGCCGACAGCGGAGACGAAACGCCGAACATCGACACGTCACGGCTGGAAGGGCTGGTCACGCCCCGCACCAGGGTGATCGTGCCAGTCCACTACGGCGGCGTGGCCTGCGACATGGACGTCATCCTCTCGATCGCCGAGCGCCACGGGCTGCTGGTGGTAGAGGACGCCGCCCAGGCCGTGGAAGCCGCCTACCGCGGCCGCCAGCTGGGGACGATCGGCCACTTGGGAGCATTTTCGTTCCATGAGACCAAGAACGTCATCGCCGGCGAGGGGGGGATGCTGGCGGTCAATGACCAGCGTTTCGCGGCGCGCGCCGAGATCATCAGAGAGAAGGGAACCAACCGCGCTGCGTTTTTCCGGGGAGAGGTCGACAAGTACGGCTGGGTGGACATCGGCTCGTCCTTTCTGCCGTCGGACATCGTCGCCGCATTCCTGTACGCCCAGCTGGAGAACATCGACCGCATCCAGCGGCGGCGACTCGAGATCTGGGAACAGTACCGCCGGGGCCTGGCCGATCTGGCGGCCGACGGTTGCTGTCGCCTGCCGGTCCTTCCGGCGTATGCCAGCAACAACGCCCATCTGTTCCATTTGGTATGCGACAGCCTGAAGCAGCGGACTGAGCTGATAGAATGGCTGAAGGGCCGGGGCGTCATGGCGGTGTTCCACTACCTGTCGCTCCACCGGAGCAGCTTCTTCAAGGACAGGCACGACGGCCGGCCGCTTCCCTGCGCTGACCGGTTCAGCGATTGCCTGGTCAGGCTGCCGCTGTTCTTCGAGCTGACGGACGGCCAGGTCGAAGCGGTGATCGCCGGCGTGCGCTCGTTCTATGGCCGCGGCTGAAGCGGGGCGGCGCGACGGCGCCGCGGGGATGCGGATCACGATCGTCTGCCAGCTGTACCCGCCGGAGGTCGCACCGATCGGCGTGATGGTCTCCGAGCTGGCCCGGGATCTGGCACGGGCCGGGCACGAGGTGACGGTCGTCACCGCATTCCCCAACCATCCCCGGGGCGTGGTGTTCCCCGGATTCAGGCAGCGGCTCGTCCGCCGCGAACGGGCCGGCGGCATCACCGTGCTCCGCTGCTACATGTTCGTCACCCCCGGCCGGTCGCCCGCCGCGCGGATCGCCGGCTACCTGACGTTCGGGCTGGCCGCGGTGCTGGCGGCGCTGCGGCTGCCGCGGCAGCACGCCGTACTGGTCCCGTCGCCGCCGCTGACGAACGGCATCGTTGCGCTGGTGCTCCGCCGGCTGCTCCGTACACCCTGTGTGCTCAACATCCAGGACGTCTTCCCGGACGCGGCGATCGCCGCCGGCGTCATCAGGAATGCGGCGCTGATCAGCGCGATCCGTCGGATGGAGCTGGCCATCTACCGCGGCTGCCGCCGGATCGTAGTGATCTCTGACGGTTTCAGGCAGAACCTGGAAGCGAAGGGGGTGGCGGGCGGGAAGATCGAAGTGATATACAACTGGCTGGACACCGCGGAGATCACGCCATTGTCGCGGGACAATCCGTTCGCCCGCCGCCATGCGCTGGCCGGCAAGTATGTCGTCCTCTACTCCGGCACCATCGGCTTGATCTCCGGCGCAGAGCTGTTGCTCGATTGCGCGCAGCGGCTGTCCGGACTGCCGGACATCCTGCTGCTGATCGTCGGGGAGGGCGTCGCCAGGGACGCCCTGGTGCGCGGCGCCGGGCAACGGGGGCTGGACAACATGCGGTTTCTCCCGTTCCAGCCACGCGAACTGCTGTCCCAAGTGCAGTCCAGCGCCGACGTGTCGGTGGTGACCCTCAAGCCGGCGATGGGGAGGACCTCGGTCCCCAGCAAGGTGCTGGGATACATGGCGGCGGCCCGTCCGGTGATCGCCAGCGTCGATCGGGACTGCGACACCAGCCGCATGATAGCGCTGGCCGACTGCGGCATCGTGACCCCGGCCGGGGATGCCCCGGCATTGACCGCGGCGATGCTGGCGCTCTACCGGAACCGGGTGCTGGCCCGTCGGCTGGGAGCGAACGGCCGGGCGTTCATCGAGCGACACTGCTCCCGCGCAGCCGCCACTGCGGCCTACGGACGAGTACTGCGCGAGGCAGGCTGCTCCGGGTACGGGGGATGGGCAGGAGGAACGGACGATGGTGAACACCGCTAATCTTCAGCGACGGGGGACTGCAATGCAGCATGCCAGGATCCTTTCGACAGGGAGCGGACTTCCTGAGCGGATCGTGCGGAACGAGGACCTGACACAATTCCCGCGGCATACCCTGGGCCTGATCGAAGAGAAGACGGGCGTCAGGGAGCGGCGTTTCGCGGACCCGTCACAGTGCACCTCGGACATCGCCGCGTTGGCGGCCTCGGCTTGCCTGAAGCGGATCGGCTTCGATCCCCTGCGCGTCGACGCGATCATCCTTGCCACTTCCTCGCCGGACCGGATCCAACCGGCGACCGCCACCCGCCTGCAGCAGCTGATCGGCGCCGCCAATGCGTTTTGCTTCGACATCAACTCGGTGTGCAGCGGCGGCGTCTACGCCCTGGCGCTGGCCGAGTCGATGATCCGTGCGGCGCGCTGCGCGACCGTGCTGGTGGTGGCGTCCGAGGTGTACTCGCGGATCCTCAACCCGGCGGATTTCTCGACATATCCTTACTTCGGCGACGGCGCCGGTGCGGTGCTGCTGGGCGCCGGTGACGCCGGACCCGAGGTGGTGGGTGCGGTGCTGCGGACCGACGGCGCCGGCGCCGATGTCATCCAGATCCCGGCCGGCGGCACGATGCTGCCCTTCCACCAGCTGCAGCAGCCGAAGGACGCCTTTTTCCGGATGAAGGGGAGGGAGGTCTTCGATTTCGCAGTCGACAAGGGTTCACGGGTGATCGGCGAGCTGCTGGCAAGCACCGGAACACCGCGCGAAAGCATCCGTTGGGTGATCCCGCACCAGGCCAACCTCAAGATCATCGCGGAACTGTCACAACGCTGCGGCATTCCGCTGCACAAGTTCGTCATCAATCTTGACCGCTACGGCAACACGGCCGGCGCCTCGGTACTGATCGCGTTCGACGAGCTGTGCGGCAGCGGGGAACCCAGGCCGGGCGACCACGTCGTCCTCGTCGCCTTCGGCGGCGGGCTGTCGTGGGGCGCGGCGCTGATAACCATGTAACGGGCCGGCTGATCGGCCGGCGTACGAAAGGAGTGCAATCCATCATGGAAGCCCAGACCAAACAGCGGCTGATCGCCGCCATCAGCTCCGTGTTCGACCGCTTCAATCCCGACCAGTTCAGCGAGGAACTGATGCTGGGCGACATCCCGGACTGGGACTCGATGAACGGCATCAATCTCCAGATGGCCGTCGAATCGGAGTTCTCGGTCGAGCTCAAGGACGCGTCCCTCGCCGGCACCGACCGCGTCGCGGACATCCTGCGGCTGCTGCGCGGACAGGGTGTCGCGGTCTGACGGCCGCGGCCTGGTCGCCGCCAGAATCAGGGCAAGCCAACCGTCCCATCTAAGCGGGCTGGAGCGATGCTGAAGCAACTCTACCTGTCCCCCCTGGGGTATTTCGCGTCGTTGATGATGAATCTCGCGGCAGTGGCGCACCGCCCCTTCATGGTGTACGGCTACTACAACCGGGTGACCGGATCGTTCCACCGGCGGACCCGGATCAGCTCCACCGCGGCGCTGATCGCGAGGCGCAACCTGGACATCGCCGACAATGTCTGGGTATGGCACCATTCCATCCTCGACGCCAGCAACGGGCTGACGATCGGCCAGGGATGCCAGATCGGCGCCTGGGTGGGGATCTTCACCCACAGCAGCCATGTCGCGATCAGGCTGCTGGGCGACCGTTTCCTCCACATTGACCGGGATCAGCGCGCCGGATACCAGCGGGGCCCGGTGGCGATCGGCGAGTTCACTTTCATCGGCGCGTCATCGCTGGTCCTGCCGGGGGTGACGATCGGCAGAGGGTGCCTGATCGCTGCCGGGTCAGTCGTCTCCCGATCGGTGCCCGACGGCTCGATCGCCGCCGGCAACCCGGCGCGGGTGGTCGGCAGGACCGCCGCGCTCGACGGCCGGCACCTCGCGGATCCCGAGGTCCAACGGACGTATTACGACCAGTCCGCCGCCGGCCGATTTCGGACCGCAGCCGGTGACACGGGGCGCGGGGGCGCCGGCGAGGGGCGATGAGCGGCGCCAGGGCTGATGCGTGGCTGGCCGGCGCCGTCCGCGCCCTGACCCTGCTGTTTGCGTTCAGCCTGCCGGTCGGCATCGCCTTCACCCAGATCACGCTGTTGGTCGCCATCGCCGCCTGGCTGGTGCGTTGCATCGCCGCGCGCCGCTGGCCCCTGCACGCGACGCCGCTCGACGGCTGGATCGGCCTGTTCCTGGCCGCCTCCATCGTGGCGACGCTGTTCTCGGTGCGGCCGGCCGAGAGCGCCGTCGCCCTCAAGAAATTCTACCTGGTCACCCCCGCATACCTGCTGGCCTACGCCGTGACGGACCTGCGCCACCTGAGGATGGTGATCGCCTCGTTCCTGTTGGGGGCCGCCTTGACGGCGGGGTGGGGCTTGGCAAGGTACGCGGCGGGAATCGATCCCCGGTTGCTGGGAACGCAGACCATGGCGTTGACCTCGGGCGGCATCTACATGATGGCCGGCCTGCTGTCCCTGTCGATGCTCTGGTCCGCGTTGGATCGGAGAAGCCATGCCGGACTGGCCGCTGCCGCGGCCCTGCTGATCACCGCGGGACTGGTGCTCACCAAGGCCGTCAGTTCGTGGCTCGGCTGGCTGGCGGGATCGCTGGCATTCATTCGCGGCCGGCGACGGGCCGCCGCCGCGGCCTCGATCGCCGTGGCCGTCCTGCTGGTCTGCCTGGTATCGTTCCGTTCGTCTTCCGCGGAATTCCTGACCGTCGACAAGGCGGGGTCGTGGCAGGTGAGGGTCAACCTGTGGCGCCTGGGATGGCAGCTGTTCCAGGACCGCCCGCTTACCGGACACGGCCTGCTGTCCCTGCAGGGGTTCTACCGGGGGATTCCCTATGACAACCCGTATTGGCACGAGGCCATCCAGACCGGGCACATGCACAACAACTTCATCCAGGTCGCCGTCACGACCGGGTTGCTGGGACTGGTCGCGTTCCTGGCGATGTGGGGCGCGATCATCGGGGTCATGTTCCGCGCGCTGTCCGCCACGCCCGGCGGCAGGCCGTACGCCCTGGGCGCCCTCGGCTGCGTCGTCGGCTTCCTCGTCAACGGCATGGCGGAGTACAATTACGGCGACTCGGAGGTTGTCACCGTGCTGTGGATGGCCGTCGGCCTGGCTCTGGCGCTGTGCCGGATGCGCCCCGGCCTGCCCTGCGGCTGCGGCGGGGCGCCGATCCCCTCCGCACCTGCTGGCCGGCAGGACTGCGGTCATCTCGTTTGACCGTTGATTTCCTTTCCCCGTTGTGCTATAATAATCGCTTGCGCCATCGATCGGAGGGCTGTACATGATCCCCCAGGCCAGGAAGAATATCCGGGAAATCAACCCCTACGTCCCGGGCAAGCCCATCGAGGAGGTGCGGCGCGAGCTGAAGCTGCGGGGTTCGATCCTCAAGCTGGCCTCGAACGAGAACCCGCTGGGGCCGTCCCCCAGGGCCATGGCCGCCCTGCGCCGCGGGATCCGGGACGTCCATCTCTACCCCGACGACAACTGCTTCTACCTCAGCCGGGCCCTGGCGGATCGTTTGGGCGTTGCCCAGGACCGCCTGATCTTCGGCAACGGCTCGGTGGACATCATCGACTTCATCGTCAAGAGTTTCGTGGCTCCCGGCGACCACGTGGTCTACTCCCAGGGGGCGTTCATCATGTACGCCATCGCGGCCAAGATGGCGGATGCCAGGGCGTCAGCGGTCCCGCTGCGGGAGTATGCCCACGACCTTGACGCCATGGCCGCCGCGGTCACGCCGCGGACCAGGGTGGTGTTCGTCGCCAACCCCAACAACCCGACCGGGACCATGGTCGACGCCGCCCAGGTCGGGCGCTTCCTGGGGCGGATCCCCGGCACCTGCGTCGTGGTGTTCGACGAGGCGTACTACGAGTACCTCGACCGCAATGATTTTCCCGACACCATCCGGCTGATTGACCGGCACCCCAACGTCATGGTGCTGCGGACATTCTCCAAGATCTACGGCCTGGCCGGGCTGCGGGTGGGCTTCGGCGTCGGCCACCCGGAGATGATCGCCACCATCCGCAAAGTCCGGCTGCCGTTCAACGTGGGGCTGCTGTCGCAGATGGCCTGCCTGGCGGCGATCGGCGACACCCGGCACGTGGCGGCCAGCCGGGCGATGAACGCTGCCGGCAAAAAATACCTCTACGGCCAGTTCGACGCCATGGGATTGCCATATGTCCGGTCCGAGGGCAACTTCGTCCTGATCGACGTCCGGACCGATTCCCGCGCCGTGTTCGACGCACTGCAGCGCCTGGGCGTTATCGTCCGCCCGGTGAAGAACTACGGGTTCCCGACCCATTTGCGGGTGACGGTGGGCACGCCTCCCCAGAACCGGCGGCTGGTCGCCGGCCTCAAGCGGGTGCTGGCCGGACCGCCGCGGTAGGCCCGCGGCTCCGGAAATGCGCATGCCCCGCCAGCTGGTGATCGCCATCGACGGGCCGGCCGCGTCGGGCAAAAGCACCACGGCCCGGCTGGTGGCCGAGCGGCTGGGATACCTCTACATCGACACCGGCGCCATGTACCGGGCGCTGGGACTGAAGGCGCGGCGGCTCGGCATCCCCCTGTCCGACCTGGCGGCCGTCGCCGCCGTGGCCGAAGGCACCGAGATCCGGCAGGAGCAGGTCGCCGGCGGGGTGGCGACGTTCCTGGACGGCGAGGACGTCAGCGTGGCGATCCGCAGCCCGGAGATCTCGCAGGCCGCGTCCGACATCTCCACCATACCGGCGGTGCGCCGCCGTCTGGTGGCGTTGCAACAGGCCATGGGACGGTCGGGCGGGGTGGTGATGGAGGGCCGCGACATCGGGACCGTGGTGTTCCCGGACGCCGAGGTCAAGGTGTACATGGAGGCGTCGCTGGCCGAGCGCGCCAGGCGGCGCGGGTCGGAGCTCTCCGCCCGCGGCATCGCGGCCCGGGCCGACGAGCTGGAGTCGCAGATCGCCGCCCGCGACCACCAGGACAGTCAGCGGGAGGACAGCCCGCTGGCCGTCGCGCCCGGCGCGGTGGTGATCGACACCACGGGGCTGACGGTGGCGCAGCAGGTCGACCGGGTGGTGGCGCTGGCCGGCGACGCCGCGGGGGGCCGGAGGTGATCTGGGAGAGCCGGGCGTTCCAGTCGCGGGCGTTCCGGCTGTCGTGGCATGTCCTCAACTTCTTCATCCCGCGGCTGTTCGATTGGCGGGTGTCCGGGCGCGCGCATGTCCCGCACAACGGGGTGTTCCTGGTGGCCGCCAACCACATCGCGCTGCTCGATCCGCCCTATGCCGGCGCCTGTCTGCCCCGCGAGTGCGGATACCTTGCCAAACGGGAGCTGTTCGCCAACCCGTTCCTGCGCTGGCTGATCGAGGCGCACAACGCAGTCCCGATACGCCGCGGCGGATGGGACACGGCCGCGTTCCGTCACGTGAAACGAAAGCTGGCCCGGGGGATCCCGGTGATGGTCTTCCCCGAGGGCACGCGCAGCCGCGGCGACCGGTTCCTCGCTGCCAAGCCGGGACTGGGCCTGCTGGCGATCAAGCTGGGCATGCCGATCCTGCCGATGTACATCGACGGTACCCAGCGCCGGCTGGCGGACCTGCTGCTGCGACGGCAGCCGCTGGTGTGCCGGATCGGGACCATGATCCCGGTCGGGGCGGTCCGCGAATTCTCCGATGACAAGGACGGGTACCAGTCATTGAGCGACTATACGATGGAGCGGATCGGCCGGTTGCGGGACGGGACGGAGGCGGCCGGATGAGGATCGAGGTCGCCCGCAGCGCCGGTTTCTGCTTCGGCGTGAAGCGGGCGGTGCAGCTGGCCTTCGAGGCCGCGCGGACCACTGGCGGCCCGGTGTACACGCTGGGGCCGATCATCCACAACCCGGAGGTGGTGGCGGAGCTGGCCCGGCGCGGGGTGCGGGCGGTCGGCGATCCGCGCCGGATCAAGAACGGCGCGGTCATCATCCGCTCGCACGGCGTGCACCCCCGGGTGCTGGCCTCGCTGCAGCGGCGCGGACTGGCCATCATCGACGCCACCTGCCCGTTCGTGACCAAGGCCCAGCGGGCGGCCGCCGCCCTGCGGGACGAGGGGCGCCAGGTGGTGATCGTGGGCGAGCCCCACCATCCCGAGGTGGTGGCGCTCAAGGGATACGCCGGCCGCAATTCGCTGATCTGCGACCGCCGGCCGGTCCGCGTCAAGTCCCGGATCGGCGTGCTGTCGCAGACCACCGTCTCGCAGGAAGATTTCATCGGCGCCCTGCTGTCGTTCGGCCGGCAGGCGGCCGACATCCACATCTTCAACACCATCTGCAACGCCACCCAGATCCGGCAGCAGGAGACCATGGATCTGGCGCAGCGCTCCGACCTGATGATCGTGGTGGGCGGGCGCAACTCGGCCAACACCTCGCGCCTGGCGGAACTGTGCCGGACCGTCGGCAAGCCGACCCGCTCGGTGGAGACCGAGCAGGAGCTGCGGCCGGCCTGGTTCGCCGGCGTGCGCAAGGTCGGCGTGGCCGCCGGCGCCTCGACCCCGGCGTCTACGGTCGAGCGGGTGGTGCGCCGGATCCGGGGACTCACTACCGGGAAAACGAAGGCGGAAAGCCGAAAACGAGGCGGGAAACACTCCGTCCGGGGCAACTGACGGGTTCGTTTTCGCGATCTGTTTCTTGTTTTGACGGCCGGCATTGGTCGGCCGATCCTAGGAAAAGGAGCGTACCCAAACCATGGCAAAATCCAACAAACTGCGTTCAGAGGACCTGAACGACGACCTCGTCATGGACGAGCAGGAGGCACTGGCGGCGGCGGAGTTCCGCCAGCTGCTGGACCAGTCACTCCACCACAAGAAGTTCGAGGAGGGGGAGGTGGTCCAGGGCACCGTGCTGCGGATCTCGGGCGACTCGGTGATCGTGGACATCGGCTTCAAGTCCGAGGGAGTGGTGCCGACCAACGAGTTCTCCGACATCACCACGGTCAAGCCCGGCGACAAGCTGGACCTGTACCTGGAAAAGGTGGAGGACGACGAGGGCCAGATCGTCCTGTCGAAGCAGCGGGCCGATTTCATCCGGGTGTGGGACAAGGTCAAGGAGTCGCTGGACGGCGAGCAGGTGGTGGAGGGCAGGGTGGTGCGGCGGGTCAAGGGCGGCATGATCATCGACCTGATGGGCGTGGACGCCTTCCTGCCGGCTTCGCAGATCGGACTGCGACCGCTGGAATCGCAGGATTCGCTGGTGGGGACGGCGATCCCGCTCAAGGTGATCAAGATCAACAAGAAACGGCGCAACATCGTGGTTTCGCGGCGGGTGGTGATGGACGCCGAGCGCGCCAAGCTGCGCGACGTGATCCTGGCCGAGATCGACAAGGGCCAGGTGCGCGAGGGCGTGGTCAAGAACATCACCGATTTCGGGGCCTTCATCGACCTGGGCGGCCTGGACGGCCTGCTCCACATCACCGACATTTCATGGGGCCGGATCAACCACCCCACCGAGGTGCTCAAGATCGGGCAGCGGGTGAAGGTCAAGATCCTGGAGTACGACCGCGAGCGGTCGCGGGTGTCGCTGGGGCTCAAACAGCTGACGCCGCACCCCTGGGAGAACATCGAGACCAAGTTCCCGGTGGCCGCCACCATCAAGGGCAAGATCGTCTCCATCGTCGACTACGGCGCCTTCATCGAGCTGGAGAAGGGCGTGGAGGGCCTGATCCACATCTCCGAGATGTCGTGGACCAAGCAGGTCAAGCACCCCTCCAAGATCCTCTCGATCGGGGACATCGTGGATGCGGTGGTGCTGAAGATCGACAAGAACGAGCAAAAGATCAGCCTGGGGCTGCGCCAGCTGGAACCCGATCCCTGGTTCACCATCGACCGCAAGTACCCGGTGGGGAGCACGGTGGAGGGGCGGGTGCGCAACATCACCAACTTCGGCATCTTCGTCGAGATCGAGGAGGGGATCGACGGCCTGATCCACATCTCGGACATCTCCTGGACCAAGCGGATCAAGCATCCCTCCGAGGTCGTCAAGAAGGGCGACCTGGTCAAGTGCGTGGTCACCAACATCGACAAGGACAACCGCCGCATCTCGCTCGGCATCAAGCAGCTGGATGAGGACCCCTGGATGCTGATCGGATCCCGCTTCAAGCTGGGACAGCGCATCACGGCCGTGGTCAACCGGCCGCTGGACCGGGGCCTGTTGGTGGACATGGACTACGGCTTCGAGGGCTTCGTGCCGGCGGCGGAGCTGGAGGGCGTGGAGGAATCCAAGCTGGCCGAGGCCTTCAAGGGCGGGGAGTCGCTGGACCTGCTGATCATCGAGATCGACCAGGTCAACCGGCGGATCGCGCTGTCGCAGAAGGCCTACCAGAAGTCGCAGGACAACCAGGACGTCAAGCCCTTCCTCAAGGATACTGCCGCCCCGGCCGGCACGGCCATGGGAGAGGCGCTGAAGGAGGCCCTGCAGAAGCAGGAGGAGAGCAAGCCCGAGGCCCCGCCCCAGGCGTAAGCGAACCAACCCCAAGCCCCTCTCTGGTGAGAGGGGCTTTTTTACAAGCCCGGGCCGCGGACGGCTCTTGACTTTTTACCTGGTTGGGGCTACACTACTTCATTCAAGCGGAAAGGACCTGACCCATGAGGGCGTTGAAAACGATCGTCCTGCTGAGCGGCCAGCTGTGGACGTTGGCGGCCCCGGCGTCCATGGCGCATGCAGCCGAAGCTGATCGCCAGCCATCGGCGTTTGCAGCAACAGTGGCTGACAGCCGTCTGCCGGTGATGGTATATTTCACCGATAAGGGGATCCAGGGCAAAGGCGGGCTGCAGGCCGCGCTCGATGCCCGCCGGGCGCAATTCAGCGCGCGCGCCCTGAAACGCCGGGCCAAGATGGGTTTGGTGGGAATGACCTTCCAAGATCTCCCGGTGTGTGCCGCCTATGCGCAACAGATCGAAGCCCTGGGCGCGAGGCGCCGGCAGGCCTTGAACTGGTTCAACGCCGCCAGCTTCGAGATGACCAAAGATCAGATCGCGGCCTGCGCCGGGTTTGTCTTTGTGGAGAGGATCGAGTTTTTAAGAAACCGCAGGCGCTCCGATATCACTGTACCCAAGCAGGGGGATGACATTCCGGCCGGGCCGGGCCCGGCCAAGGATCACCTGCTGAACTACGGCAACTCGCACGCCCAGCTGCACCTGATCAAGGCCGACGTCTGCCACGATTCGGGCTACTCCGGCGCCGGCGTGCTGGTGGCGGTGCTCGACAACGGGTTCCGCAAGGATCACCAGGCGTTCGACTCGATCCGGATCTCAGGCCGGCTGATCGACACCTGGGACTTCGTCCATGGTGTTGACACCGTCGAATGGGCCGCCCACGGCACCGGCACCTGGTCGCTGGCCGGCGGGCACGTTCCGGGACAGCTGGTCGGACCGGCGTACCGGGCGCACTGGGCGATCTACCACACCGAGGACAATGCGCAGGAGATGCCGGTGGAGGAGGACCATTGGGCGGCGGCGCTGCAGCGGGCCGACTCCATCGGCGCCGACATCGTCACCAGCTCGCTGGGCTACCGCACGTTCGACGATCCGCAGTACTCCTACGACTACCAGGACCTGGACGGCAACACCGCCGTCAGCACCCTCGCGGCCCGCCATGCGGCGGCGCTGGGCATCATCGTCTGCAACGCCATGGCCAACAGCGGACCGTCGCTCGGCAGCCTGGCCGCGCCGGCCGACGCCGATTCCATCCTCTCGGTCGGGGCCACCGACTCGCTGGGCAATCTTTCCAGCTACAGCTCGCGCGGCCCGACTTACGACGGCCGGCCCAAGCCCGAGGTCTGCGCCCAGGGCTCGCAGACCTGGTGGGCGAGCTGGAACACCACCGCCTCATACGGACGGGCCACCGGCACCTCCTGCGCCACGCCGCTGGTGGCCGGCGCCTGCGCCCTGGTGCTGGAGGCGCATCCCGAGTGGACGCCGCTGCAGGTAAGGGAGGCCCTGATGATGACCGCCAGCCGGGCGTCCAACCCGGATAGCTCGGCCTACGGCTGGGGCGTGATCGACGCCTGGGCGGCCATCCACTACGGTGGCAGCGGCGTGGGCCACGATCATCCCGGGATTACGGCGAGTCCGGCGCTGTCGCTGTCCTGCCGGCCGAACCCGGCCCGGACGGGCACGGTGCTGAGCTTCGTGATGCCCAGAAGCGGGGAAGCATCCGTGTCGGTGTACGATATCGCCGGCCGGCTGGTGCGGGAGCTCCCCGCCGTCCGTCTTTCCGCGGGGCCGGGCGAGGTCCGCTGGGACGGCCGCGACCGGGCAGGGTACCCGGCCCGCAGCGGCGTCTATGTCTGCCGGATCGACGCCGCGGGCGCGGCGGCGGCGGCCAAGGTCCTGCTGCTGCGGTGACGGGTGACCGATCACGATCAAGTTGTGACCACGCTGCCGGTCGTCATTGCGATCGCCCTCCTGCTCCTCTGTTGCGCAGGCGGAGCGACCTGCGGCGATCGTCAATCGGCCGATGCCGGCAGCGACACGCTGCGGCTCGACCTGGGCTGTGCCACGGCGCGGAGCCGCAGCCTGGTGCGGCTGCTGTCGCAGGACGGGATCGCGGTCACCGCCATCGATATCGGCAGGTCCGGCGAGACTGCGGTCCGCGTGGCGATGACGGCGGAACGGTTCCGGTCGTTGTTCGGCGGCACGGTTGCTGCACGGAACGTCGCCCGCAGTTCGGGTGACGGCTTCGTCAGCCAGCGGTATATCGTGGGATACTCGGCCCCCCAGCGCTACCGGCGTGCACTGCGCTGGATCCGCCTGCCCGACCCGCAGCTGGAATGACGCAGCGCCCGGCGATAAAAAACCCCGATGATCGCTCATCGGGGTTTCCCAGTTGAGAACCGGGTGGCTAGCTCCGGGCCTAGGTGTTTCCAGAGTACCGGATACCGAAGCACCGTTTCTCCAGAGTCCCAAGTCACCGGATTCCGGGGTACCGGGGAAGGTACCACACTCCAACGTTAGGTTGATTCACGGGTTGCCGTAACGACCAGTGTCCCACCAGTAGTACATTGGAGCTAGCCACCATCCAATCGCATTATAGCCACGGATCGCCGCTTTGTCAAGTGGCATTCGTCCGATTTTTCACTTTTTCCCTGCATCGCCGCCAACCTGTTCTATCTGTGAGTTTTCTGTTGCAAACCCGGTGCGGAAGGTCTATAATATGACGATGAGTCGAAACGATGGGACCGTGCGCCGGCGCTCCGCGACCGTCCGGATCGGATCGGTGACCATCGGCGGCGGCCGGCCGGTGGCGATCCAGTCGATGGCCAGCACCGACACCAGGGATGTCCGGGCCACGCTGGCCCAGATCCGGCGCCTGCAGAGGGCCGGCTGCGAGATCGTCCGCCTGGCGGTGCCCGACCGCGCGGCCGCCGCCGCCCTGAAGCAGATCCGCGCGGGGACCGCGGTCCCCCTTGTTGCGGACATCCACTTCGATCACCGGCTGGCGCTGGCGGCGCTGGATGCCGGAGTGGACAAGCTGCGGATCAATCCCGGGAACATCGGGCCGATTGAAAATGTTCGAGAGGTTGTAAAGGCTGCAAAGGTTCGCAAGGTTCCAATTAGAATAGGGGTCAATGCCGGGTCGCTGGAGCGGGACATCCTGCGCAAGCACGGGCGCCCGACCGCGGCCGGCATGGTGGAAAGCGCCCTGCGGCATGCCCGGATGCTGGAGCGGCTGGACTTTCGCGGCATCGTGCTGTCGCTCAAGGGCTCGGACGTGCCGATGACCATCGCCGCCTGCCGGCTGATCGCCGGGAAGGTCCCCTATCCCCTGCACCTGGGCGTCACCGAGGCGGGGACGGCCTTCGCCGGTGCGGTGCGATCGGCAGTGGGCATCGGGACCCTGCTGGCCGAGGGCATCGGCGACACCATCCGCGTGTCGCTGTGCGGCGACCCGGTCAGGGAAATGGAGGCCGCCAAGCTGATCCTGCAGTCGCTGGGCCTGCGCAGCTTCGGCCCGACCGTGATCGCCTGCCCCACCTGCGGCCGCTGCAGCATTGACGTCGAGAAGATCGCCCGGCGCGTGGAAGCGGCGGTCAAAGGGATCGGGCGGCCGCTGAAGATCGCGGTGATGGGCTGCGCGGTCAACGGGCCGGGCGAGGCGCGGGAGGCCGACGTCGGCATCTGCGGCGGCCGGGGCCGCGGCGCGCTGATCCGCAGGGGGAGGGTCGTGGCGACGGTGCGGGAGCGGGAGCTGGTGCCGGCCCTGCTGCGGGAGATCGCGGCACTGTCCCGGGGACGCCGCGCGTCCCCGAAGAACCAGAACCAACGAACGACGGGATAACGAACCATGTTCAAGACCAACGAGGGCAGCACCGGCCGGCTGGTGCAGCTGTGCCTGGCCTACCTGTTGACGTACGTGGTCTACAGCGTGGCCACCAAGTACTACACCGGACCGGCCGCCAGGGGGCTGCCCGGGGTGGACAACTGGGAGTTCCTGGTCTACAGCACATTGGGCGGCAGCCTGGTGTGCCTGGCGGTGGTGTCCGCCTTCCGCTGGGCGCGGATGGAGTCGGCCAACATGATCGCCTGGGGCCCGGTCAGGTTCCCCGCGGAATACCTCTACATCATCCCGTCGGGCATCTGCACCGCGGTGGTCATTCCCACCACCACCCTGCTCTACATGCTGCTGCGCTCGGTGATGGTGGCCATGCTGATCATGCGCGGTTCGGTGATCATCTTCTCACGGATCATCGACGCCATCCAGATCAGGCAGGGCATCCTCCACAAGAAGGTCTACTGGGAGGAGGAGGTGGCGGTGCTGTTCGCCATCGCCGCGGTCGGGCTGCAGATGTTCTTCGTCAAGGAGGCCGGGGGCAGCGACCTCGTCAAGAACACACTGGCCATGCTGGTGCTGGGGAGCTACCTGCTGGCCTATTTCATCCGCATCTACATCATGAACTACTACAAGAACACCCGGGGCAAGGGATGCCGGCAGGACAACAAGGCCTTCTTCGGCGTGGAGCAGCTGGCGGCATCGGCCACCATCCTGCTGGCGCTGGCGGCGCTGCTGCTGCTGCCCGCGGGTTCCGGCAAGGTCCTGGATTCGCTGCACCGCGGCTACCTGGCGGCCTCGGCCCACTGGCCGATGGTGGTGGCGTCCGGCGGCGTGTTCGGCGTCGTGGCGTTCTTCTCGGTGTTCATATTCATGTTCAAGGGGCGGACCGCCACGTTCGCCGGGCTGTCCAACCGGCTGACCTCGCTGGTGGCCGGCACCCTGGCCACCCTGCTGTTCGCGCTGTTCTTCGGGGGCAAGTATCCCCAGGCCGGGGACTGGGTGGCGCTGGTGTTCATCTTCGCCGCCGTGGCTTTCATGACCAGGGCCGAGTCCAAGCGGGCGGCGGAGCTCAAGCGCGAGGGCGATATCTGCGGCCCGGAGAATCCGGCGGCGCCGGCCAAGGCGTGACCCCGCCCCCGCCGTTCCGGGAACGCGCCCCCTCCCCTGAGCAAAACAGGAGAGGGGGTCGTCGTCAGGCAAGGCCGCAAGCCGTCATGGTCTTGCCGCCGCAACCCTGTGACGTACGCGCCCCGGTCCCGGTTACTGGGAATCACCAGGGCCATAAGATTGCAGCACACGGGGTAGCCGCTGCCAGGGTCGCCCGTCGCGAACGCCGGGTCATTGCATTTCCTGAAAAGGTTTTAGTTGAATTGTTCGGCGATTTCGTGTAAAATACTACGTTCACAAGCGTTACCCCTTATGCCAGGCCATGAAGTTCCTGCAGATCGACTATATCACGGAAAACCTCCACACCCGGTCCATCGGAAAGAAACTGACCTATTTCGAGCGGCTGGACTCGACCAGCGCCAGGCTTTCCGCGCTGGCCGCCGATGGCGCCGCCGAGGGGACGGTGATCATCGCCGAGCAGCAGACGGCGGGCCGGGGCCGCACGGGCAGCGCCTGGTACTCGCCCCCCGGCGCCGGCCTGTACTTCTCCGTCCTGCTGCGGCCGGGGCTGCCGCTGATCAAGCTGTCCGGGTTGACCCTGGCGCTCGGCCACGCCGCGGCCACGGCCGTCGAGGCGGCCGCCGGCGCCGTGATCCAGGTCAAGTGGCCCAACGACCTCTACTGCAACGGGCGCAAGTGCGGGGGCATCCTGGCCGAGGCCGGCGCCGGCGACGGGCCGCCGGTCGTGGCCGGGATCGGCATCAACGTCAACAACGACTTCCTGCCGCTCGAGCTCTGCGAGAGCGCGACCTCGCTGCGGCTGGAAACGGGCCAGTCGGTGTTCCGCGAGGGGCTGCTGGTGGCGCTGCTGGCCGCGATCGAGCGCGACTACGGCCTGTTCCGCAGCGACGGGCTGGCGCCGTTCCTGGAGCCGCTGCAGGCGAGGTCCTTGCTGGCCGGCCGCCGGGTGGTGGTCGAGGGCGAGGGCGGGGTCGCGGCCGCCGGCGTGGCGACCAGGTTCGACGGCCATGGCGCGCTGCTGCTGATCAATGAAAAGGGGGAGACGATGCGAATGACATCCGGCACCGTGCGGGAGGTCGGCGAATGAACCTGTGCCTCGACATCGGCAACACCAAGGTCGCCATGGCGGTGTTCTCCGGCGACAAACTGATCCGCCAGTCGCGGATGGAGCACGGCGGGTCGCTGACCCACGAGGCCTTCTTCAGCTACATGGAGAAGGTGATCGGGGTGCGGTCCATCAAGAAGGCGGCGCTGATCTCGGTCGTGCCCGAGATGACCAAGATCGTCAGCGGGGTGGTGCGGGAGCTGCTGGCCGTCAATCCGCTGGTGATCCATTCGCGCCTGCTGCCGGGGTTCAAGATCGGGTACCGCAGGCCCGACCAGCTGGGCGCGGACCGAATGATGAACGCCTTCGCCGCCTGGAAGCTGTACCGCGGGCCGGCCCTGGTGGCCGACATCGGCACCGCGGTCACCTGGGACGTCGTCGACGCCCGGGGCGTGTTCCGGGGCGGGGCCATCGCGCCGGGGCCCGGACTGATGATCAGGGCGCTGGCCGAGCGGACCGCGCAGGTCAAGGAGGTCGCGTTGCGCAAAACGCCGCCGGCCGCCGGGCGCGACACTGCCGAGTGCGTCCGCTCGGGCGTGTACTGGGGCACGGTCGGGATGATCGAGGACCTGGCCCGGCGCATCTCCGCCGAGCTGGGCATCAGGCCCCGGCTGGTGCTGACCGGGGGGCTGGGCCCGCTGTACTCGCCGGCGCTCAAGGGCTGGACCCACGACCCGCTGCTGTCGCTGAAGGGGATCAACGCCGTGCTGGCGGGGATAGAGATCAGGGAGAAGAAACGATGACCCCGCGCTGCGCCGCCGCTGGTGCGGCAGCCGGAATGGACGGGACCGCCGATGCCGTTTGACATCATCGTCAACGCGATGCCGGCGGAGACGCGGATCGCGGTGCTCGAGGACGGGCTGCTGACCGAATTCTGGATGGACCGCGAGACCACCCGGGCGTCGGTGGGCGATATCTACAAGGGACGGGTGGAGAAGGTGCTGCCAGGCCTGCAAGCGGCCTTCGTCGACATCGGCACCGGCAAGAGCGGTTTCCTGTCCCTGGACGACGTCGCGTTCGACCCGGCGGACTTCGATGACGATGACGGCGGGAAGGCGAAACGGCCGCGCCGGCTGGAGCAGCTGCTCAAGGCCGGCCAGGAGATACTGGTCCAGGTCACCAAGGAGCCGATCTCGGCCAAGGGACCGCGGCTGACCGCCCAGGTGTCGCTGCCGGGGCGGCTGTGCGTGCTGGTGCCGGCCGAGTCGGGCATCGGGGTGTCGCGCCGCATCGAGAACCGCGAGGAGAGGCGCCGGCTGAAGGAGGCGGTCCGCGGGCTGCTGCCGCCGGGTTGCGGCGCCATTGTCCGCACCGCGGCCCAGGGCGAGCCGGACAAGAAACTGAAGGTCGACCTTTCCTGGCTGGCCAAGGCCTGGGACGGCGTCGCCGGGGCCGCCAAGAAGGTCCGGGCGCCGGCGCGGGTCCACGCCCAGCCGCCGCTGGTGATCGGCCTGCTGCAGGACCTGGCGTCCTACGACATCAAGCGGGTGGTGGTGGACGACAAGGGGATGCAGAAGCTGCTCGCCGACCAGCTGGGGAAGACCGATCCCGACCTCAGGCGCAAACTGCAGCTGCACAAGGGCGACCGGCCGGTGTTCGAGGCCTACGATGTCGAGGGCCAGCTGGAGAAGGCCGTGCAGCGCAAGGTCTGGCTCAAGGGCGGCGGCCACCTCACCATCGAGCAAACCGAGGCCCTGGCCGCCATCGACGTCAATTCCGGCAAGTTCGTCGGCCGCTCCAACCCCGAGGACACCGTGTTCAAGGTCAACCTGGTCGCGGCCCGCGAGGTGGCCCGCCAGGTCCGGCTGCGCGACATGGGCGGCATCATCGTGATCGACTTCATCGACATGGAGAAGCGCAGCCACCGCCAGGCCGTGGTCGACGAGTTCAAGAAGGCCCTCGCCAGCGACCGTTCCCGGCCCAAGGTGTACGACATCTCGCCGCTGGGCCTGGTGGAGATGAGCCGTAAGCGGGTGCGCCCCAGCCTGTGGCAGAGCCTGTCGCAGGAATGCCCCGCCTGCGGTGGCACCGGCCGGGTGCTGTCGCCGCTGACCATGGCGCTCAAGCTGGAGCGATGGCTGGCCGGCCGGGGAGAGGGGCTGAAGCGGAGGAAGATCCAGATCGCGGTGAATCCGGCGTTCCTCGACCACTTGCGGGGCGACGGCGCCCACGTGATCAGCAACCTGCGGCGGCAGCAGCGGACCGAGGTGTACCTGGTGGCCGACAAGCAGCTGCCGATGTCCGAGTTCGCGGTGACCGACCTGGACGGCGGGCAGCTGCTGACCGACCAGTGAACAGCCGCGGGGAACCGCGCGTTCGACTGATCGCGATCTCCGGCCGGTGGTTTTCAACGGTCAGCACCGAGTGGCGCGGGTGGCGCTGGCTGACCGGCGATCGGGGCGGAAAACAGGCTCGGCCGTTTATTTTCCCGGTTTGGGATTGACAGCACCAGCGGTTTTACGTTACAATCATGCAGGGTTGAGGCATTCCGACAGGCTTGCAATTGAACGGGTTAGCAAATCGGGTCACTGTGCCGGGATGGTGGAATTTTGGTAGACACGTACGTTTGAGGTGCGTATGGCGCAAGCCATGTGGGTTCAAGTCCCACTCCCGGCACCATGTCATCGGCCGCAGGCCAGGCTCTTGCCCATGCTCGGCCGCGCGCGAAACCCCCAGGGTTCGGCTCTTTCCCGGCCACTCCCGTCGTTAACCGCGAGATGATTCCATGACCTTCGTTGACCTGATCATCGAGCGCCATTCGTGCGACCACGCGCTGCAGCAGGCGGTCGCCCTTATCAACGCGCGGCGGTACCGCCAGGCCATCCCCATTCTGGATGCGCTCCACCGCCGAGAGCCGCAGGGCTGCATCCAGAGCAGCGAGGTGGTGCAGTTCTACCTGATCGAGTCGCGCATGGCGCTGGCCCGCCGGGCGGCGCAGCGACGGGCGCTGGCCGAGGCGATCCGCGAGTACGGCGCGGCCGCGAAGCTGGCGCCGCGGTATGCCGACCTGCGCCATGCGCTGGGGATGATCGAGTACGAGCGGAGGCGCTACGCGGCAGCCGCCGCCGAGTTCCGCCGGGCGCTGCGGATCAACCCCCGGTACCAGGCGGCGCGCGTCCAGCTCGGGCTGACGATGCTCCGGCAGCGCCGGTACCGGGCCGGCCTGCGCCTGTTCGCCGGCCTGGCGCGCGACTGCAGCCTGGTCGACCAGGAGCGATACGACCGCGCCGTGGCCGCGGCGCAACGCCGCCGGTACCGGGAGGCCGAGGGCGGTTTCGCGGCGGCGTTCCGGTCGAGGCCCGACCGGGGAAGGGCCCTCTGCGCCATGGGCCAGGACGCCTATCGGGAGAGCCGTTACGACGAGGCCATCCGCCATTTCCGGCAGGCGCAGCGGCTGGCACCGGGCTATGCGGATGTTTACAACAATCTCGGCGCCTGCTACAGCCGGAAAGGGAACTGGGGCAGGGCGGCCCGCTGTTTCGCCATGGCGGCATCGCTGGCTCCGCGCTTCACCCGCGCCTGGCTCAACCTGGCGTATGTCTGTGACCGGCTGGGCGACCGCGAACGGGCGGCGAGGGCGGCCCGTAGCGCCCTGCGGCTGGACCCGGCGAACAAGCTGGCGACCGCCATCCTGCGCCGCGACGGCGCAACCAGGACGGCGGCACTGAAGGACCGGCAGCATGGCTGAGTTCAAGGATTACTACGCAGTCCTGGGTGTCGGCCGCACGGCCGCGGAGCAGGAGATCAAGGCCGCCTACCGGCGGCTGGCGGTGAGGCTCCATCCCGACAAGAACCCGGCCGAGAGCAAGCAGGGATTCGCCAGCAGCCAGTTCCAGGACGTCAACGAGGCCTATCATACCCTGGTCGACCGCAGAAAGCGAGACGCCTACAACAAGCAGCTGCTGGCCCGCCAGACCGGCATGTCCGACGGTCACACGTACGAGGCCAACCAGGCCGAAATGGTGTACCGCCAGGGGGTCAAGGCCTACAACGAACAGAATTTCAAGCGGGCGGTGGAGTACTTCAAGGCCGCAGTCAGGCTCAATCCCAAAAAGGCGTCCTACTACGACCGGCTGGGGATCGCCATCGTGAAATCCGGCGGATCGATCGAGGACGCCCGCGCCCAGTGCGAAAAGGCCCAGCAGATGGAGATGTACAACCCCGAGCACTACCTGTCGATGGGCATCATCTACCAGCTGGCCGGGCTGGGGGACAAGGCCCGGGAGCAGTTCCGGGAGGCCCTCAAGTGGGATCCCGCCAACGCCGCCGCCAAGCAGCGCCTGGAGCAGCTCGGCCGGAGCAAGAAGGGGTTCTTCGGCAAGATGTTCGGCGGGTGACCGACCCTCCCGTTGAACGCGCCGCCTCCCGAGCCAACATCACGAAGGTAACCGTCCAATGGACATGGCGAACTACGAGCAGCGGTTGAAGGAGCTGGTTGACAGCATCCCGGGTGCGGCGTCGGCCAACCTGACCGGCATCGACGGCATCGGGATCGCGGCCAGCAGTCTCGATCCGACGCTGGACCCGACGCTGGCCGACGCCGAGTTCGCCACCATGCTGGCCACCGCCAACCGCGCCGCGGGCAACCTGCAGGTGGGTGACATCTCCGAGCTGATCTTCGCCACCGACAGGATCATGATCATCCTCAAGATGGTGGGCCAGGATTTCTACCTAGCGGTGGGGCTGCCGGCGGCCGCCGGCAACCTGGGGATGGCCCGGCTACAGATGCGCTGGGCGGTGGACGATTTCGCCAAGATGCTGTACGCCGCGTGAGGAGGCTTTTGTGACGAACCACCAAAATGGATACCACGACCAGGCGTCCGAGATCATCAGGTCGCTGGCCGAGCGCGAGCGCGAGCTGTCCCGTTCGCTGGAGTCGGCCGAGGCCGAGGCCCGGCAGGCGATCGAGCGGGCCGAGGCGGCTGCGTCCGGCATTCGCGCAGCCGCTGCCGAGTCCGAGCGCCGCCTGGCGGCCGAGCATGCCGGGAGCTTGGCGGCGCTGGCAGATCAGATCGCCGCTGCCCGGGCGGCCCGGGCCGGGCAGGAGGCCGAGGCCCTGGCGGCCGCTGCCGCGGCCCGGATGGAGGCGGCCGTGTCGGAAGTCGTCAGGCGCGTGCTGCCGGAGTAGCCGCCGATGATCGTCCCCATGCTCAGGGTGCTGGTGGCTGGTCCCAAACCGCTGATGGCCGCCGTGATCGAGACCATCCAGCGGCAGGGGCGGGTCCACATCGCGGCCGCGCGGGGCCAGGAGCAGGGCGTTTGCGCCGGCGGGCTGGCCGAGGCCGAGGCCGGGCGCCGGCAATCGGTCGAACGGGCCGCTTCCGAGATCGACGGCCTGCTGGCCCTGCTTGGGTTCCGGGGAAGGCCGGCACGACAGACCGGGGAACCGGACTGGGGCGCGCTGGAGGCCGGGCTGCGCGAACGCCAGGAGCGCGTGCGGGCGCTGGTGCGGCGGCGGCTGGAGCTGGAGGATGAGCTGGCGCTGATAGCCAGTTACCAGCAGGCGTTCGAGGCGCTCTCGCCGCTGCTGTCGCGGCTGGAGGGGAGCGCCAGGCTCCGGGCCTTCGGGTTCATCATCAAGGGGACCGATGCCACGGCTGCCGAACCGCTGCGCCGCGAGCTGGGCAGGGCCACGAGCGGCCGGTGCGAGGTGTTCGCCCAGGCGCTGGGCGACGGCCGGGTCGCCGTGCTGGCGGCGCACCACGCCGGGGACACCGACCGGGTGCGGGGGTTCTTCGCCAAGCTTGGCGTCAGCGAGCTGAAATTGCCGTCGACCGTTACCGGCCTGCCGATGGCAGAGGCGGTGCGGCAGCTCAAGGGAAAGCTGCGCGACCTGCCCGGGCAGATCCGGGCCGCGCAGGAGGATATCGGCAGCCTGGCCGGGCAGTGGGGGCCGGAGCTGGCGGGGCTGCGCCTGCTGGCGGGCGACGTGCTGGCGAGGCTGGCCGTGCGGGCCCAGGTCGGGGAAAGCCGGTTCACCTTCCTGCTGCAAGGTTACCTGCCGCAGGACGACCTGCCCGGCCTCCGCGACGCCCTGCGCGCCGCCTACCAGGACCGGGTCACGGTGCAGACGATAGAGATCGGACACCGCGACGCGGCGCAGGTCCCGGTGATGCTGAAGAACAACCGGCTGGTCAAGCCGTTCGAGATGATGCTGTCGATCTTCAACCCGCCGCGCTACGGGACTGTCGACCCCACGCCGTTCATCGCGTTCTTCTTCCCGCTGTACTTCGGCTTCATCGTCGGCGACCTCGGCTACGGCCTGGTGATGCTGGCGCTGGCGCTGGCGCTGCGCTGGAAGCTCGGTCAGCGGCCGTTGGTCAGGCCGCTGACCACCATTTTCGCGCTGTGCGCCGCCTGGACCGCCGCGTTCGGCGTCGTCTACGGCGAGCTGTTCGGCGACCTGGGCGAGCACATGCACTGGCTGCATCCCATGGCCGACGCGGTCAACCGCATGAGGCCGGAGTCGCTGATGCCGCTGTTCTGGTCATCGATCGCCGTCGGCGCGTTCCAGGTGATGGCCGGGTTCGGGATCATGCTCTACCAGGGTCTGAGGCATCGCGACCGGCACCATATCCTTGAGCCGCTGGCCTTCGTCATCGGCATCGCCGGCGTGGCCGGCTTCGCAGCCTCCTGGATGTTCGGGGTCATCCCGTCCTCCTTCATGGCGCCGTCGCTGGCCCTGCTGGTCGCCGGCGCCGGCCTGCTTGGGTGGCTGGCCGGCGTGGCAGGGCCGATCGAGATCTTCGGCGCGGTCGGCAACATTCTGTCCTTCGCCCGTTTGTTCGCGATCGGATTGTCCGCGGCATATCTGGCGTATGCGGCCAACCTGATCGGCCGCACCATCGGCGGCATTCCGGGGATTCTGGTGGCGGCCCTGGTAGTGCATCCGCTGTTCTTCGCCCTGGGCCTGATCAGCCCCATCATGCAGTCGTTCCGTCTCCAGGTCGTGGAGTTCTTCACCAAGTTCAAATACCACGATTATCCCGGCAAACAATACAAACCATTCAAAACCACAGGAGAGACCCCATGAAGAAGTTCCTGGCGATCGTGATGCTGTCCGTCATCGCGATGACCTTCGCCTCGGTGGCGTTGGCCCAGCATGCCGCACCGGCCGCGGAACAGCAGAAGGCGGACTCCCCGGCCAAGCCGCTGGACAACATCGTGATCTGGAAGGCCCTCGGCGCGGCGCTGGCCATCGGCGCCGCCGCTTTCGCCACGGCCTGGGCCCAGAGCAAGATCGGATCGGCCGCGGCCGGCGCCATCGCCGAGAAGCCGGAGATCGGCGGCGTGATGATCGTGCTGGAGGCCCTGCCCGAGACCATCATCATCCTGGGCTTCGTGATCGCCATCATGATCGTGGGGATGAAGTAGCCGCTGCGCCGGGCCCCGGAACCGGCGGCATCTGGCACGATCTGACGATATGAATTCCGAACTACTGAAGGTCATCGAGGCCGAGGCCGCGGCCGAGCGCCAGCGGATCACGGACGCGGCCCGGGAGCGGGCCGGCGAGATCATCTCCTCGGCCGAGACCGCGGCCCGGCGGCTGCGCGACAGCGGCGAGCGCGCCCGGGATGAGCAGGAACGCGCGGTCAGGCTCAAGACGGCCGCGGCCGCGGAACTGGCGGCATCGGCGCTGCGGCTGGAAGCCAAGCGCCGGGTGCTGGATTCGGTGTTCGACGCCGCCCGTCGGCGTCTGGCGCAGCTGTCCGGCCCGGAGTACCGGCGCGTCCTGAAGTCGCTGATCGCCGAGGCGGCGGCGGGCTTCGATGGGCAGTTCCGGCTGCGGGTGCGCCGGCAGGACGCCAAGCCGGCCGCCGAGATACTGAAGGAGTTGGGTCTGGAGGCGGAGGCCGAGGCCGAGGGCGCGGATGACGGCGGCGTGGTCGCGTCCGACCCCCAAGGCCGGATGATGGTCTGCAACAGGTTCGCCGACCGCCTGGAGCGCGCCCGTCCCGAGCTGCTGCCCGCGCTGTCGCGCATCCTGTGGGGATGAGCGATGCCGTCGGACTACGGGTACATCAACGCCCGGATCAAGGGATGGCACAGCCGCCTGCTGACGGCCGGCGCAGTGACCGAGATCGCCGACCTGCCTGATTTTCCGGCTTTTCTGAAATGGATGGCCGCCGGTCCGTACGCGGCCGATTGGCAGCTGGCCCGTGCCCGGTTCGAGGGATTGGAAGCGGTCGAGCAGGCGCTGGAAGCGAATTTCGGCCAGACCACCCGGCGGTTGTTGGCGGTCTCGGACGGCGCCCCGCGCCGCCTGATCGGGATCATGCTGCGGCGCTGGGACCTGGCCAACCTCAAGACGGTGGTCCGTGGCATCGCCCGCCAGCACGGTTCGCAGGAGATCGCCCGCAACCTGTGGCCGGCCGGCAACCTGGTGATGGTCCGCCTGAGGGAGCTGGCCCAGCAGCGCGACCTGCGCGGCGTGGCGGACGTGCTGGCCACCTGGCGCGACCCGCTGGCGCAGCCCCTGATTGAATGCCTGGCAGGGTTCGACCGGGACCACGACCTGGTGCCGGTCGAACTGGCGCTGGACCGGTTCCATTTCCGCGACTCGCTGCGGCGGCTGCGAGGCCCGGAGAGCAACCGCAGCCTGATGGCGGGCCTGCTGCGGCGGGAGATCGACCTGGCCAATGCCAAAACGGCCAGGAGGCTGGCCGGTCAGGCCGCGGATCAGGCGCGGGATCCCCGGGCCTATGTGATCGACGGCGGCGAAGTCATCGATGCCGAGGCCGTGGCCGAATTGCTCGATCCCAGGACGCGCAGCCGCCGGCTGCGTGCCCTGCGGGCATCGCCCTACCACGGCTATCTGGCCGGCACCGGCGACCCGGTCCGGCTGGAGGATGAACTCGACCATTCGTTCTGGCGCCACTGCGCCCGGCTGTACCGGGCCCGGCCGCTGGCGATCGACGTGGCCGTCGGCTTCATCTGGCGGAAACAGTACGAGCTGGTCAACCTGCGCCTGCTGGCCCGGTCCAAGTTCTACGGGCTGCCGCCGGAAGAGATACGCAGCCAGCTGTTCCTGGACGTTGCGGGCGGCCGCTGCGGCTGACGACGGCTGGCGGTTTCCGCGCCGCATCCCGGGCATCCACCCAACCCCACCACGACAGCGAAAGGGGACGGTATGAACCGCATCGCACTCGGCGCCATTGCCCTGGTCCTGACGGCCGGACTGGCCGGCGCGGCGCCGGAAGCGCCGCCGGCCGCGCCGCCCGGTGAGGCGTCTGCCGCCGGACTGACGGCGGTCGACACTCCCAACGACGAGGGGCGGTCGATCACCGTCACCTGGGCCCGGTCGCCCCGGGACATCGGCGATGCCGCCGTGTTCAAGGGCTACCAGATCCTGCGGGCCGACCACGCCGATGGGCCGTTCGCCGAGGTCGGGTTCGTCATCGGCGGCAAGACGGAGTTCCGCGACAACGTGGCCGAGGGCGCGGCGCACTGGTACCGCGTGCGCGCCGTGGCCGGCAGCGATTCATCGGAAACGGGGACGGCCGGTCCGGTCCGGGCGTCGGCCCAGTGGTTCGACGCCGGCCGCAGCAACGTGCTGATCGTGACCGTCCTGCTGGCGTTCCTGATGATCTGGTACATCGAGCGGGCCAAGAAGGGCGAGGAGCTGTTCATCCGGAAGATCCACGGCCTGGACGCCATCGACGAGGCGGTGGGGCGGTCCACCGAGCTGGGCAAGCCGGTGCTGTTCTCGTTCGGCCTGGGCGAGATCAAGGACATCGTGACCGTGGCCGCGCTGTCAATCCTGCGCCAGGTCGCGGTGCGCTGCGCCCAGCACGGCACCGAGCTGCTGGTCCCGAACTGGGACCCGCTGGTGATGGCCGCGGCCCAGGAGACCATCCAGCAGGCCTACTCCGAGCCGGGCCGGCCCGACCTGTACAAGGAGGGCAACGTCAGCTTCCTGACCTCGGATCAGTTCGGGTACGCCGCGGGCGTCGACGGCATGATGATCCGGCAGAAGCCGGGGGCGGTGTTCTTCATGGGCTACTTCTATGCCGAGGCCCTGCTGATGTCGGAGACCGGCCACTCGGTGGGCGCGATCCAGATCGCCGGGACCACGGCGGTCACCCAGCTGCCGTTCTTCATCGCCTCCTGCGACTACACCCTGATCGGCGAGGAGATGCTGGCTGCCAGCTGCTACCTGAAGCGCGATCCCCAGCTGCTGGGGTCGATCAAGGGCGAGGATTTCGTCAAGGCCATCCTGATCGTCGGGTTCGCGGCGCTGGCCGTGGTCGGCACCGCCGGCGCCCTGCTGGCCGGCGCCGGGCGTCCCTGGCTGTCCGGCGTGTTCCAGGCCATCATCCAGTGGTTCGTGACCGCATGACGCGCGCGTCACTGATCGAAATGAAGGAGCGGCGCCCATGAAAAAAGAGATCCCATTGGCCATCACCTTCCTGACCGGCCTGATCATCGTGGTCACGTTCTTCATCCCCCACCAGCCGCTGGGGACGATGCAGCAGCGGCTGCTGATCTGGTACTCGATCGTGCTGGGGTTCACCATGCTGCTGGGCGTGGACAGCTTGCTGCGCAGCAACCTCAAGCGGCTGGTGGGGCGCACCCCGGGATGGCCGTACGCCGCAGTGCTGCTCGCCGGGTTCGCGTTCACCCTGGCGGCCGGGATCTACAACTGGGCCACCACCAGGTCGCTGCTGACCCTGGGGTCGCCGTTCATGTTCGTCTACACCTTCGTGATCGTGCCCCTGCAGGCGACCATGTTCGCGGTGCTGGCGTTCTTCATCGCGTCGGCCGCCTACCGCGCCTTCCGGGCCCGCACCCTGGAGGCGACCCTGCTGCTGGTCACCGCCGCCATCGTCATGATCGGGCGGGTGCCGGTGGGGGCCGAGCTGTGGGACAAGCTGCCGGTCCTGGCCGACTGGATCATGGAGGTCCCCCAGATGGCGGCCAAGCGGGGCATCGTCATCGGCGTGGCCCTGGGGACCATCGCCATGTCGCTGCGGGTGATCCTGGGCCTGGAACGGACCTACCTGTCATGAAGCGCAGCAGAGGAGAACGACGATGAGATTCTTCGAGCGGATCGCCGCCATCGACCGGCGGCTGATCTACCTGGCGCTGGCGCTGTCGGTGCTCATCCCCCTGCTGTTCAAGATGGTGCTCCCGACCCGCGTCTCCGAGCCGGTGCGGGCCGCCTACCGGTCGATCGATGACCTGCCCGAAGGTTCCGTGGTGATGATCTCGGTCGACTACGACGCCTCGTCGGCGCCGGAGCTGCAGCCCATCTATCTCGGCATCCTGCAGCACTGCTTCGCCAAGAAGCTCAAGGTGCTGGTGCTGGGGCAGTGGGTGATGGGGACCCCCTTCGGCGAGCTGGGCTTGGGCCGGATCGCGCCGCTGTACGACGCCGTCTACGGCGTCGACTACGTCAACCTGGGGTACCGGCCCGGCTACCGCGCCCAGATGGTGGGGCTGGGCCGCGAGATTCGCGACTTCTTCGCGGTCGATTCCCGCGGCATCACCCTCGACAGCTTGCCGATGATGGCCGGGGTCCACAATTACAACCAGATCGACCTGCTGGTGGGTCTCGAGGCCGGCCAGGCCGGCGACGAGTGGATCCAATTCGCCGGCGCCCGCTACGGCGTCGACATCGTGATCGGCGCCACCGGCGTGGTGGCCCCCGACAAGTTCCATTACCTGCAGGCCCGGCAGATCCGCGGGCTGATCGGCGGCCTGCAGGGCGCGGCCGAGTACGAGACCCTGATCGGCAAGCCGGGCGCCGCCATCGCCGGCATGGTCGCCCAATCCTGGGCGCACCTCCTGCTGCTGGCGTTCATCGTCCTGGGCAACGTCGGATATTTCGTGATGCGGAGGGCCAAGCCATGACGCAGATCATCGGCACCTGGATCGCGGCCGGGCTGACCCTGGCCATCTTCTCCTTCCTCTACAAGGACAACCCGTTCTACAAGGTGGCGGAGCACCTCTACGTCGGTGTCTCGGCGGCCTACGCCGTGCTGTACGCCTGGGCCAACGACGTCTACCCGATGCTGGTCGAACCGATGTTCCTGGGCCGGGGCGCCGTCACCACGGCCGACCGCTGGATCCTGCTGGTGCCGCTGCTGTTCGGCCTGATGATGCTGGCGCGGTGGGTGCCGAGGATCGCCTGGCTGTCGCGCTGGTCCATCGCACTGACGGTAGGCATCGCGGCGGGCCTGGGCATCACCGGCCAGATCCAGGGCATTCTGCTGCCGCAGGTGGCCGGCACCCTGGTGCCGCTGACATCGGCCAACAACGTTCTGATGGTGGCCGGCGTCATCGCCACGCTGGTGTACTTCTATTTCTCGATCGCCCAGAAGGGCGCGGTCAAAGTGGGCAGCCGGCTGGGCATGGTGTTCATCATGGTCGCGTTCGGCGCCTCGTTCGGCTATACGGTGATGGCCAGGATCTCGCTGTTGATCGGGCGCCTGCAGTTCCTGGTGTTCGACTGGCTCCACGTGGTCAAGTGACGGCCGCCCCAACCGTCGAGAGGAGGATCCTGCGATGAACGACCTGACCGCTGTCAAGGGGGTGCGGGCCTGGGCGGTGTTCGCCAACGACGCGCCGGTGGAGGGCGAGGCCAAGGGCGAGCTGGGGGACAAGGCGGGCGAGATCGAGCAGTTCTGGGTGAACGCGGCCTCGGTGATCGCCAGCAACTTCCGGCTGGGCCAGCTGCGCGAGGTGGCCGTGGCCGGCCCCGACCGGCAGGTGCTGATGCTGCTGGCCGGCGACCGGACCGTGGTGTGCGAGGTCGATCCCGCCGCCGACTGGAAGGCGCTGGCGGGCGAGATCCGGAGGAAGATGTAGCATGGCACTTGCAGACGCGATAGCTGCTGGCAGGGTGGCGGGCCTCAAGGGCGCGTTCCTGGTGCCGGCCGGCGGCGACATCCAGGCGCAGGGCTGCGACCAGTCGGCCGCGACCCCCAGCGCCGAGCTGGCCCGCCAGATCCAGGACATCGTCGGCCTGCCGACGCTGGACACCGTGTGGCTCGCCGCCGAGGGCGGCATCGCCGGCCTGCGGCTGGCCGCCGGGGCGACGGCCGGGGTGCTGCTGGGGCCGGACGGGGCGGCCGGGCCCGCCCGCAAGCTGCTGGACGCGTTGCTGGCAGCCCCGGCGGCCGGAACGGGCGGCGGCGACGCCATCAACCAGATCCGCAAGGTCGCCACCGAGTACCTCACCGACTTCGCCGAGACCGCGCTGATGATCCAGATCAAGCAGTCGGGTCTGGACGAGAAGAACCCCAGCCCCGAAAGCCTGGCCAAGCTGGCCGGCGGCCTGGAGAAGGCGGCGCTGATGATCATCGGCCCCTCGCGAGCCAAGGAGATGGGCGAGAGGCTGAAGAAGGCGATATCATGATGCGGGACGCGGATCGACGCAGATCATATCGATCGGTTGTCCCGGCCGTCCGAACAGCGGATGTCTGCGTGAATCAGCGTCCGGAAGTGTCGGATGAATAGGCTGGCCGTCATCACCGACAGCGGCACCGCCACCGGGTTCCGGATGGCGGGGGTGGACACCTTCGAGGTCGCCTCCGAACCGCAGCTCCAGGCCAAGCTGGCCGAGCTGATCGCGACGGGCGACTACGGGCTGATCGCCGTCAACCAAGACCTGGCGGCGGACCTGGGCGAGGAGGTCGACCGCATCATGAAGAATCGCGCCCTGCCGGTGATCCTGCCGTTCCCGGTGCCCAAGGGCGGGACGGTGGAGAGCGGCGAGGCCTACCTCAATAAGCTGGTCAAGGACGCCATCGGGTTCTACGTCAAGCTGAAGTGACCGCGGTGAAATCGATGACGTTCCTGGGATACCTCTTCGTCGCGTGCTGCTTCGCCGGTTGCAGCAAGGACCCGGCCGCGCCTGGAGCGACCCCCACGTTGGACACTGCCACGCTGACGGATTCCCTGCATGCAGTCGCCATCGGCATGTCGCGCCGGGAATGCCAGATCGACATCCAGCTGGCGTATTCGATCAATCGTTACCCGCTGATCAAGGCCGGCTCCGACTCGGATATGGTGACCGTCTACCTGCACAACGGCAAGGCGATATCGACCGACACCCCATACAACGCTGGCGCGATCGTCAGGCAGGATTACCGGAACGGTGACCTCCTGGCGAGATCGGTGCAAGGGGGATGGGGCTCGGACACGACGGCACACGTCCTGATGGCTTCCGATACCCTGACCACCATCGACAGTGCCACGGTCGACGTGTGGTGGTGGTTTGATGGCGGCCGCCAGGTGCACCACCGGCTTTTCCCGTAGACCACAGCACAGCAACCATCGAATATATCCTTCGGGGAGAACCTATGCAGGGTCTGATCCAGAAGATCTCCGGGCCGGCCGTCATCGCCAAGGGCATGATGGGCGCGCGGATGTACGACATCGTCAAGGTCGGCAAGCTGGGACTGGTGGGCGAGATCATCCGGCTGGACGGCGACACCGCCTTCATCCAGGTCTACGAGGACACCTCGGGCCTGTTCGTGGGCGAGCCCGTGGCCACCACCGGCGAGCCGCTCAAGGTCGAGCTGGGCCCCGGCCTGCTGGAATCGATCTTCGACGGCATCCAGCGGCCGCTGGACGCGATCAAGAAGGCCAAGGGCGACTTCATCGCCCGCGGCGTCGAGGTGCCCAGCCTGGACCGCGAGAAGAAGTGGAAGTTCACGCCGGCGGTCAAGGCCGGCGGCGAGGTGGCCGGCGGCGACCTGCTGGGCGAGGTGCCGGAGAACGCCTGGTTCGTCCACAAGGTGCTGGTGCCGCCCAAGGTCAAGGGGAAAATCAAATCGGTGGTCAAGGAAGGTGAGTATACCGTGCTCGACCCGGTGGCCGTGCTCGAGGACGGCACCAAGCTGACGATGATGCACAGCTGGCCGGTGCGCGAGCCGCGGCCCTTCCAGCGCAAGATGGACCCCAACGAGATGTTCATCACCGGCCAGCGCATCCTGGACACCCTGTTCCCGGTGGCGATGGGCGGCACCGCCGCCATCCCCGGGCCGTTCGGCTCGGGCAAGACCGTGGTGCAGCAGACGCTGGCCAAGCACGCCAACGCCGAGGTGATCGTCTACGTGGGCTGCGGCGAGCGCGGCAACGAGATGACCGAGGTGCTGACCGAGTTTCCCGAGCTGCTGGACCCCCGCACCAAGCGGCCGCTGATGGAGCGCACGGTGCTGATCGCCAACACGTCGAACATGCCGGTGGCGGCGCGCGAGGCCTCCATCTACACCGGCATCACCCTGGCCGAGTACTTCCGCGACATGGGCTTTTCCGTGGCGATGATGGCCGACTCCACCAGCCGCTGGGCCGAGGCCCTGCGCGAGATCAGCTCGCGGCTGGAGGAGATGCCGGGCGAGGAGGGATATCCCACCTACCTGTCGTCCAAGCTGGCGGCCTTCTACGAGCGGGCCGGCCGCACGGTCTGCCTGGGCGCCGGCGACCGGGTGGGCTCGGTGACCATCGTCGGCGCGGTGTCGCCCCCGGGCGGCGACTTCTCCGAGCCGGTGACCCAGAGCACCCTGCGGATCGTGGGCACCTTCTGGGCCCTGGACGCCGCCCTGGCCCAGCGGCGGCACTTCCCGGCCATCAACTGGAACCGCTCCTACAGCCTGTACGCCGACATGCTGTCCGGATGGTTCCGGGACCACGTGTCCCCCGACTACGCCGAGGCGCGGCGCCGGGCCTCGGAGCTGCTGCAGAAGGAGGCCGCGCTGCAGGAGGTGGTGCAGCTGGTCGGCCCCGACGCCCTGCAGGACAACGAGCGGATGGTGATCGAGGTCGGCAAGATGCTGCGCGAGGACTACCTGCAGCAGCACGCCTTCTCGGAGGTCGACGGCCACTGCTCGCTGGAGAAGGGCTACTGGATGCTGCGGGGCATCCTGGCGCTGTTCGACCACTGTCACGCGGCCATCGAGCGCGGCACGATGCACATCAACGACATCCTCAACCTGCCGCAGCTGGAGCAGTGCGCCCGGTTCAAGGAGGTGCCCCAGGCCGGGTTCAAGGCGCACATCGAGGAATTCATGAGATCCCTGGAGACGACCTTCGCGGGGAAATAACTGCCGACGAACGGTATCCACTATATCGTAGACGCTATCCAGTAGAGGATACTGAGTAGTGAATACTGAATAGGGAAGGCAACAGTATGCGTTTAGTCACCCGCTCCGATTTCGACGGTTTGATCTGCGGCGTCCTGCTGCAGGAGGCCGGCATCGTCGACTCGTCCCTGTTCGTCCACCCCAAGGACGTCCAGGACGGCAAGGTCGAGGTCACGGCCAACGACGTGCTGGCCAACGTGCCCTACGCCAAGGGCTGCGGCCTGTGGTTCGACCACCACATGTCCGAGGAGGAGCGCGCCGCCTTCCCCCACGACTTCAAGGGCGCGTCCCTGCCGGCGAAGAGCTGCGCCCGGGTGATCTACGAGTACTACGGCGGCCGGGAGAAATTCCCGCGGTTCGAGGACATGCTCAAGGCGGTGGACAAGTCCGACTCCGGCGGCCTGTCGCTGGAGGAGGTGGCCCAGCCCACCGGCTGGCTGCTGCTGGCCTTCCTGATGGACCCGCGCACCGGC
The DNA here is from genome assembly GCA_002347565.1 of bacterium UBP2_UBA2255. Taxonomy (GTDB): domain Bacteria; phylum Edwardsbacteria; class AC1; order AC1; family EtOH8; genus UBA2255. The sequence goes on from DDXR01000049.1 coordinate 104,408, forward strand.
CTGGGCCGCTTCTCGGACTACCGCATCAGCAACCTGCAGCTGATGCAGGACCTGATGGAGCGATGCCGCACCATGGCGATCGCCGAGATCCTGGAGCTGCCCGACGTCACGGAGCGGATCAGGCGCTACCGCGAGTCGGAGTGGCTCTACAAGGAGATGATCAAGAGCAACGCCAAGGTCCACGGCAACGTGCTGGTGGTGGACCTGCGCAACGTGGAGAACATCGCCACCGGCAACCGCTTCGTGGAGTACGGCATGTTCCCGGCCATCAACATCTCGGTGCGGGTGATGTGGGGCGTCAAGAAGCAGAACGTGGTGTTCGCCGTGGGACACAGCATCCTCAACCGCACCTCCAAGACCAACGTCGGCTCGCTGATGCTGAAGCACAACGGCGGCGGCCATCCCAAGGTGGGCACCTGCCAGGTGCCGACCGACCAGGCCGACGCGGTGCTGGCCGAGCTGGTCAGGAAGATGAACGCCGACGGCTGAGGGGCCTCCCGAATGACCGGTCCAGACCACGATACTTTCCGCACACTGTACAAGATCGTCGGGGGCCTCGATAAAAAATTCCCCGGCGGGAACGACCCGTTCCGGATCTTGTCCCGCCTGATGGAGGAATCCGGGGAACTGGCGAGCGAGATACACCACTTCGAGGGCCTGAAACGCCATCGCCGGCAGGACCCGCCGGACAAGGGCCATCTCGCGAAGGAGTGCATGGACATCTTCACCGCGGTGCTCCATATCGCGAAGCACTACGGGATCGAAAAAGAGCTGTCCGCCCGGATCGACAAGCACTACCGCATGGTCATTTCCGAGGGATTGGTCGAACCTCTTGAATGATGTATGTTTTCAGGCTGAACCATGACCACGATACTATGCGGCATTCTATTTCTGACGAGCTATCGTTGCATCGCAGCGTAGCGATCGACTGAACGACTACAGATTTGGAACTACAATGGCACCGTTCAACAAGACCAAGAAATTCGGCAAGCCGTCCTTCAGCCGGCCGGACAGCCGGGCCCCGCGGAAGTTCGGCGCCGGACCGCGCCCGGCGGGCGGGCCCAAACGCTTCGGCGGGGGGCCGCGCGCAGCGGGCGCCCGGACGTTCGGCAAGCCGCCCTTCGACAAACAGCTGTTCAAGGCCACCTGCGCCAGCTGCGGCAATCCCTGCGAGGTGCCGTTCCGGCCGTCCGGCGAGAAGCCGGTCTACTGCCGCGACTGTTTCCGCCGGCAGGAGGGCGACGGCCCGGCACGCCCCGCGTTCCGCCGCGACGACGCGCCCCGGCCGATGCGCCCCGCGTTCCGCCGTCCCGAGCCGGCCGGCCCCGGCAACCTGGAGAAGGAGCTGGAGCGCATCAACCTCAAGCTGGACCGGATCCTGCGGGCACTAGAAGGCAATTGATTCATAAGGAACCGACATGGACCTGACCACCAAGAAATACCAGAGCATCTCCTACGTCTCCGGGCCGCTGTTGTTCGTCGACAACGCCAAGGGCCTGTCCTACGGCGCCATCGTCGAGATCGAGCTGCCCGACGGGTCGACCAAGGGCGGCCAGACCATCGAGGTCTCGGAGAAATACGCCGTGATCCAGGTGTTCGAGGAGACCCGCGGCCTGGACCTGGCCAAGAGCTCGGTGTCCCTCAAGGAGGACGTGGCCCGGATCCCGGTGAGCCGCGACATGATCGGCCGCCGCTTCAACGGACTGGGCGAGCCCATCGACGGCCTGCCGCCGATCGTGCCCGAGCAGCGCCTGGCCATCATCGGCGAGCCGATGAACCCCACCTCGCGGGCCAAGCCCGAGGCCTTCATCCAGACCGGCATCTCCACCATCGACGGCTTCGCCACCCTGGTGCGCGGACAGAAGCTGCCGATATTCTCCGGCGCCGGCCTGCCGGCAAACGAGATGGCCGCCCAGATCGTCAAGCAGGCCAAGGTGCTGGGCGAGCAGGAGGAGTTCGCCGTGGTGTTCGCTGCCATGGGCATCACCAGCCGGGAGGCGGCCTACTTTATAAACGAGTTCGAGAAGTCCGGGGCCCTGTCCAAGACGGTGGTGTTCATGAACAAGGCCGACGACCCCACCATCGAGCGGATCCTGACGCCGCGCTGCGCCCTGACCTGCGCCGAGCACCTGGCCTACGACCACGGCATGCAGGTGCTGGTGATCCTGACCGACATGACCAACTACTGCGAGGCCCTGCGCGAGGTGGGCACCGCCCGCGAGGAGATCCCCGGACGGCGCGGCTACCCGGGCTACATGTACACCGACCTGGCCCAGATCTACGAGCGGGCGGGGCGGATCCACGGCCGGCCGGGCTCGATCACCCAGATCCCGATNNGACCATGCCGGACGACGACATCACCCACCCCATCGCCGATCTCACCGGCTACATCACCGAGGGCCAGCTGGTGCTGTCCCGCCAGCTGCACCGCCTCGGCTGCTACCCGCCGGTGGATCCGCTGCCGTCGCTGTCGCGGCTGATGAACAACGGCATCGGCGAGGGCCGCACCCGCAAGGACCACCGGGAGTGGGCCAACCAGCTGTACGCCGCCTACGCCACCGGCCGCGACCTGCGCAAGCTGGTGGCCATCATCGGCGAGGAGGCGCTGACCGAGATCGACCGCAAGTACCTCAAGTTCGCCGAGCGGTTCGAGAAGGAGATGATCGGCCAGGGTCTGTCCGACCGCTCGATCGACCAGACGCTGGACCTGGGCTGGGACCTGCTGTCGCTGCTGCCGGTCAAGGAGCTGAAGCGGATCAACAAGGACCACATCCACCAGTACTACCACGGCGAAACCATGGAGAAAATGTACGGCAAGGGCGGCATCTAGTGCTCCCCGCGTTGCCGTCCCGGCCGCCTGAGTGCTGCGCGCTGGGCCCAACCGTGGCCGAGGAGATCGAACGCATATGAGAGCCGCAATAACCGCTCTGGCGTCGGCCGTGCTGCTCGCGGCGACCGCGTCCGCCGACACGCTGACCGTCGCCATCAAGGGCCTGGACGACGGCCGCAAGACCACCCGCCAGCAGGACTACCGGGAGGCGCTGCTGGACGCCAAGCGCCAGGCCATCGAGCAGGCCGGCGTCAAGGTCACCTCCAAGTCCACCGTGGTCAATGCCAGGCTCCAGGAGGATTTCATCGAGTCGCAGGCGGAGGCCGTGCTGCTGCCGGGGTTCCAGGTGATCGACATCGGCTACGCCGCCGATGGCACCTACCAGGTGGTGCTTTCGGGAAAGGTCCAGGTGCTGGCCCCGGAGCGGGCCGAGGCGCGGCCCGGTGTGCTGGCCCTGGTGATGGACCTCTACAGCATCCCCATCTCCTTCCAGCTGGACGGCAAGCCGCTGGATGCCAACAAGCCGTTCTTGGCCATCGGGGCGGCGGCGGACAGCCAGGCAGTCAAGACCTACGCCAGTCTGCGCGACCTCAAGAAGCAGTACAACAACCTGCTCCACCACTTCGTCTACCTATTCAGGCTGCCGGCGGGCAAGCACTCGCTGAACATCAAGGCCTCGGTGCTGCTGGGCAGCGAGCGGATCGAGAGAAACAATACGGTGGACGTGGAAGTGACGCCGGGGCTGTATGCCGTCTACGAGTACCTGGCCCACCCCGACTACAGCTTCGAAGCGGCAGACCGGGAGTTCCTGCTGGAGCGGTTTGTCGGAAAGAACCGGTTCCGCGACACCACGGCCGCGTTCCGCGGCATGATCAAGCAGGGGCTGGTCAACGAGATAACCGCCTTCGGCGGCATCACGTTCTGACGGGCAACTCGGATCCGAGCGCACCATGGAGAATGTCTCACCAACCAGGATGAACCTCCTGGGCCGCAAGGCCCAGGTCAGCCTGGCAGCGCAGGGCGTCGACCTCCTGAAGAAGAAGCGCGACGCCCTGGTGGCCGACTTTTTCGCCGTGGTCAAGATCACGCTGGAGTCGCGCGACCGGCTGAACCGGACGTCGCAGCTGGCGGTTGCCGGGCTCAACCAGGCAGCGGCGGTCGAGGGCCGTCCGGCGCTCGATTCGGCGGCCCTGGCCGGCCGGCGGCAGGTGCGCTTCGACGTCGGCGAGAAGAACGTGTGGGGGATCAGGATACCGGAAGTGGGCGCCGCCAGGGTGCGGCGCGGCACCTTCGAACGGGGCTACAACGCCGCCGCCGCGTCAGCCCGTTCGCTGCAGGTGGCCGAGCGCTTCGAGGACATGATCGACTTGCTGGTGGAGGTGGCCGGCCGGGAGGTGCGGCTGAAGAAGCTGGGCGGCGAGATCAAGAAGACCACCCGCCGGGTGAACGCCCTGGAGCAGATCGTCATCCCCCGCATCTACCGGGAGATCGGCTACATCAAGGCCGTGCTGGAGCAGCGGGAGCGTGAGGACATCTTCCGCCTGAAAATGATCAAGCGCAGCTCGGCCGGCGATCCGGCCGCAACGCCGGGCCGGCCGCCGGAGGCAGCCGCATGAGGCGTCATATCGGCCCCGCCGGGGCTCTGGCCGCGCTGGCCGTCTGCGCCGGCTGCATGTCGGTCGAGATCGAGACCCGGGCCGACCGGCAGGGCGGCGGAACGCGCGATTACACCGTGATCCTCCACCCGTCTCTGGCGACGACATACGAATCGGCCAGGCGCGACGGCGAGGTCTTCAGCCTGCCTGGCGACGCCCTGTTGGACAAACCGGGCGTTTCGCTTGTCTCCCGATCCGAGGCCAGGGACAGCGGCGGCTTCCTGGCGGTCGTCAAGTCCTTCCGCGCCGACCGGCTGGCGGACGCCTCCACCGCCGGCGACAGCATCAGCTACAGCGTGGCGCGCGAGGGGCTGCGGCTGTCCTACCGCTACCGCGAACATTACCTGGCGACCAGGGCCGACACCGGCGGCGCCGGGGAAGAGCGGTACCGGTTCCGCCACTCGCTGCGGCTGCCGGGACGGATGCTGCGCAGCGATGCCGATTCGCTCGTCGACGGCGCGGCAGTGTGGTCGCGGCCGATGAGCCGTGTCCGGGCCGAAGGGGTCGTGATGACAGCCGAAAGCGGCGAGCTCGACCGGCTGGCGCTGGCGGTGCTGGCCGGCGCCGCGCTGGCCGCCGCCCTGCTGGTCATCATCGCCGTCGTGCCGCGGAGGAGGCCGTGACCGTGGCATCGCGCGCCCGGCGGCCGGCCATGCCCGCCCGCCCAGCGCTGTGGCTGCTGGCGCTGGCCGCGGCTGCCGGGTCCGCCGCGGCCATGGCCTACCGGCCCCGCGTCCAGCTCGACCTGGAGAACGCCGCCCAGGGCGATATCCGGTTCCATGCCCAGGCCGTCTGCTTCTATGACAGCGCCGGCGGCCAGCGGACAGAGATCAGCTATGCGTTTCCGGGCGACCGACTGCAGCTGCTGGGGGACAGCGGTTCCCGTCGCCGCGGCTATTCGTTCGCCGTGATCGCCTTCGACCGCAAGGGGCGGCAGGCGGCGGGCGAAGTCGACGAGCGAACCCAGGCCGAAGCCGAGCTGGACGCGGCCCCGGACAGCGGCCGGACGGTCCACGGCACGGTGTCGTTGCCGCTGGGACCCGGCCGCTACCGGCTGGTCATGACCTGCGGCGACGCGAATTCGCAGCGGTCCGGCAGGCTGGATATGCCGTTGACCGTTCCCGGCCCGGTCCTGCCCCCGGCGGTCAGCGGCGTCAGGTTCGAGCGCGCCGCCGGAGCCGACACTCTGCCCTGGCCGGCCCGGCGGTACGGGGAAATCGCCGAACCGCTGATCGCCTATTTCGAAACGTACGCCGGCGGCGACGATGGCCTGGCGATACGAGTGTCCTTGTGGTCGCTGGACGACGACAAGACGGCCTGGGAAGGCCTCCGGCAGCCGGTCGCCGGCCACCGGGCTGGCCACCGGGCCGTGGTTGCGATCGACAGCGTCGTCAGCGGCGCCTACGAACTGCGGGTGTCGCTGGTTCGCGGCGACGGCAGCGTGGCTGACAGCGCGGGCCGGGCGATGGTGATCGACAATCCGCGCCGGCTGACCGACCGCGACTACCAGGACCGGATCGACCAGCTGCGCTACATCGCCCGGCCCCGGGAACTGGACTCGCTGCGGCGGGCGCCGGCCGCCCGGCGCGACAGCCTGTGGCGCCGTTTCTGGCAGGAGCGCGACCCCACGCCCGGGACCGAGCGCAACGAGGCGATGGACGAGTACTACCAGAAACTGGCCTACGTCAACCGCAACTTTTCGATCGGGATCAAGCCGGGCTGGCGTTCAGACCGGGGGCAGATCTACATCCGCTACGGCGCGCCGGACGAGGTGGAGCGCCATCCGTTCGACATCGATGCCCAGCCGCATGAGATCTGGTACTACTACCGCGAGGGGAGGAAGTTCGTCTTCACCGACACCCAGGGCTTCGGCGAATACCGGCTCACCTACCCCCGCAACGAAAGGATGCTATGAACGCCGCAGTGACGTCCCTGCTGCTGGCCGCGGCGGCAGCCGCTTGGCCGTTGCATTCAACCGGCGACATTCAGTTCACGGTCGACGGCGCGGCCTTCTCGTCGGGCGGGGGACTGACATGGCAGGAGCTGTACTGGAGCTTCCCCGCCGGAGGCTTCGAGCCAGCGGAGACGCTGGGCCAGCGCGTGTCGCAGTTCCGCACGGTCATCACCCTGGCCGACAGCGGCGGCGCCCTGTCGCTGAACGAGTCCTGGATCACCACGGCCCCGCTTCCCGCCGCTGCCGAGCTGAAGCGCAAACACCTGGTCCGGCTGGACCAGATCGGCGCCCGCGGCCTGCGCCCTGGTGCCTACCGCCTGCGGTTCGCGATCACCGACCTGGTTTCTGGCAGGTCCGGGGAGCTCGACGCCGCTGTCGCTGTGCCGGAGTTCCGGGACGGCCGACCGTCGGTCAGCCAGATCCAGCTGGCATCGGATATCAGGGCGGATTCCGGCGACACCAGGTTCCGGAAGGGCGGCCTGCGGGTGATGCCCAACCCCGGCCGGCTGTTCGGCGAAGGCGGCGGGCTGTATTACTACCTCGAACTCTACGGGCTGTCGGGATTGGCCGGCGGCCGCCTCCGGGTGTCATATAAGTCTGACGACGACTCGGTCGCCGGCGTCATTCTCAGCGAGGCCCTGGCGGCGGGCGAGCCCAGCGCCGTCAGGACCGGCGGGTTCACCATCGACGACATGCCCGACGGCGGCTACCAGCTGTGGGTCCAGCTGTCGGATGGCCGGGACAGGATCCTGGCGGCCAGCGCGGCGCCGTTCACGGTCAAACGGAACCCGCTGGCGGCCGTGGCGGGCGCCGGCAGGATGCTGGAGGAGCAGGCCGAGCTGCAGAAGCAGGGAGGGCGCTACTACGATCGGATCGAGCACATCGCCACCGGGCGGGCGCTGGAGACCTACCGCCGGCTCGATTCGCTGGGCCGGCGCGAGTTCCTGCGGCAATTCTGGAAAGCGCGCGACCCGGATCCCGCCACGCCGGCGAACGAGGCCCTGCGGGAGCACGCGCGCCGCTGCGAGTACGCCGACGCGGCCTTCGGCGAGAAGATGCAGAAAGGGATGACCGGCAGCCAGACCGACCGCGGACGGATCTATATCAAGTTCGGCGAACCGGAGGAGATCGACAACCGGCCCATGCAGTACGACTCGAAGCCGGTGCTGATCTGGCGCTACCCGGGCAGCCGCAAGTTCATCTTCATCGACGTTTCCGGGTTCGGCCGCTTCGAGCTGGCCTGGACCAACGCCACCGGCGAGCGCAGCGCGCCCAACTTCGCAAAGATGCTGTCGGCGGCGCTGATGGACGCCGAAGGCATCGAATGATGCGCATGGCCACGGCGGCGGTCACGATAACCGGATCGCGGCTGACCGCCGAGCAGGTCGGCTTGGCGGCGGCCTCCGGGACGGTGGTCGGGCTCTCGGCCGGCGCCCGGGCCAGGGTCAGGGCCGGGCGGTCGGTGGTGGAGCGGATCATCGACGACGACCGGACGGTATACGGCATCACCACCGGGTTCGGCAAGTTCGCCGAGGTCAGGATATCGCGCGATGGCATCGACCGGCTGCAGGAGAACCTGATCAGGAGCCACGCCACCGGCGTCGGACCGCCGTTCGATCAGGCCCAGGTGCGGGCGGTGATGTTCCTGCAGGCCAACCAGCTGGCGCGGGGGGCATCCGGCGTGCGGCCGGCGGTGATCGACCAGCTGCTCGGCCTGCTGAACCGCGGCGTGGTACCGGTCGTGCCCCGCCAGGGCTCGGTCGGCGCCTCCGGCGACCTTTCGCCGATGGCCCACATCGGCCTGGTGATGATCGGCCGGGGGCGGGCCTGGCACCGCGGACGGCTGCTCGCCGGCGGGGCGGCGCTGCGGCGGGCCGGCCTGAGGCCGCTGCGGCTCGCGGCCAAGGAGGGCCTGGCGATCACCAACGGAACCGAGGTGATGACAGCGGTCGGCATCCTCAACCTGCTGGAGGCCGAACGGCTCTGCAAGCTGGCCGATGTCGCCGGGGCCATGTCGCTGGAGGCGTTGCGGGGGACCGACCGGGCCTTTGACCGCAGGATCCACCGGCTGCGGCCTCATCGAGGCCAGCGGGAATCCGCAGAGAACCTGCGGCGCCTGCTGGCCGGCAGCCTGATCAGGCGTTCCCACACCGCCTGCGGCAAGGTTCAGGACGCCTATTCGCTGCGCTGCATGCCGCAGGTCCATGGCGCCACCAGGACCGCCCTGCGGCACGTCAGACAGGTCCTGGAAACCGAGCTCAACTCGGTCACCGACAACCCGCTGGTGTTCCCCGGCTCGGGCCAGGTGATCTCCGGGGGGAATTTCCATGGCCAGCCGGTGGCGCTGGCCATGGATTACATGGGCATCGCCGTGGCGGAGCTGGCGGACATATCGGAGCGCCGCCTGGCCCGCCTGCTGGACGCTTCGCTGTCCGGCCTGCCCGGGTTCCTTACCAGGCGCGGCGGCCTGAACTCGGGGCTGATGATCGTCCAGAACACCGCGGCCTCGCTGGTGTCGGAGAACAAGGTGCTGGCCCACCCGGCATCGGTGGATTCGATCCCCACCTCGGCCAACCAGGAGGATCACGTCTCCATGGGCACCATCGGGGCCCGCAAGGCGGGGGAGATCATCGGCAACACCCGCTACGCGCTGGCCTGCGAGTTGCTGGCAGCGGCCCAGGGACTGGAGTTCCTGCGGCCGTTGACGCCGGGGATGGGCGTGGCCGCAGCCCGGGAGGCGATCCGGTCCAGGGTCAGGCCGTTCGACCATGACCGCGAGTTCCACCGGGACATCGAGGCGATCGGCGCCATGATGGCGGACGGAACGATACTGGCCCGCGTGGAAAAACGCGCCGGCAAATTGCACTGACGCACCGCCCAAACACAACGGGATGCAGCCATGTCCATCACCCTCANNTCCGAGGTCGTGCTGACCGACGACCAGGTCCAGGATTTCCAGAAGTACCTGATCTACAACCATGCCGCCGGCATCGGCGACCCGGCCCCCGTCGAGTACGTGCGGGGGGCCATGGCCGGGAGGATAAACGTCCACGCCCACGGGAATTCCGGCATCAGGCCCGAGATAACTTTGGCCCTGGTGGAGATGCTGAACCAGGGGGTCACACCCTACGTCTGCCAGAAGGGATCGGTGGGCGCCTGCGGCGACCTGGCGCCGATGTCGCAGATCGCCCTGCTGCTGATGGGGGAGGGCCAGGCCTATTACCGTGGGCGATTGCTGGAAGGGAAGGAGGCCATGGACCAGGCCGGCATCAGGAT
>DDXR01000077.1:0-2495 GCA_002347565.1 bacterium UBP2_UBA2255
GATGAAGCCGAACAGGCCGAAGATGATCGAGGGGATCCCCGCCAGGCAGTCGGTGCCGAAACGGATGGCCCGGGTGAGGCGCGATTCGCGGGTATACTCGCACAGGTAGACCGCGGTGCCGACGCCCAGCGGGGTGGCGATGGCCAGCGCCAGCAGGGGCAGCAGGGCCGTGCCCACCAGGGTGGGGAAGATCCCGCCCGCCCGCCCCATGTCCTGCGGGCCGGTGAGCAGGAACCGCGGGCCCAGCACCGGCAGGCCCTTCTCCAGCACGAAGACGATGATGAACAGCAGCACCGCCAGCGTCAGGGCGGTGGCCCCGCCCAGCACCGCCACCGCGGCCGCCTGGGTGTGGCGCGGCGCGATCCTCACCGCCGCTCCCTCCGGCGCCGGATGGCGGCGCCGGCCGCGGTGTTGAGCGCCATGATCATCAGGAACAGCACCACGCCGGTGGCGAACAGCGCCTGGCGGTGCATGCCGGTGGCGTAGCCCATCTCCAGCGCGATGTTGGCGGTCAGCGTCCGCACCGAGTCCAGGGCCGAGTGCGGGATCCGCACCGCGTTGCCGGCCACCATGATCACCGCCATGGTCTCGCCGACGGCCCGGCCCATGGCCAGGATGACGCTGGCGATGATGCCGGAGCGGGCGGCCGGGACGGTGACCATCCGGACCGTCTGCCAGGTGGTGGCACCCAGGGCCAGCGAGCCCTCGCGGTAGGAGCGGGGCACGGCCAGGATGGCGTCGACCGAGATGCTGATCACCGTGGGCAGGATCATCACCCCCAGGATCACCGACGCCGCCAGCACCGACAGCCCGGGGCCGCCCAGGTGCGCGCGGATCAGCGGCGCCAGCACCATCACCCCGATGAAGCCGTAGACCACCGAGGGGATCCCGGCCANNACACCGCGCCGGCCACGCCCAGTGGCGCCCCCGCCAGCATCGCGCCCAGCGTCACCCACAGCGAGGCCACGATCATCGGGAAGATCCCGAACCTGCCGGCCTGGGGCTGCCAGTCGGAGGAGAACAGGAACTTCACCGGCCCGTAGCGGACGATGAACGGCAGGCCCTCGGACAGGATGAACAGGGCGATCAGCAGCAGCGCCCCGATCGCCGAGAACGCGATCGCGGTCAGCGCCCGCCGGACGCCGGTTTCGCCGATCAGCTTCATGGCCGCCGCCGCAGGCCGGAAATGGATCGCGGCCCTACTGCGCCGGTATCAGCCCGTTGGCCTTGATCGTGGCCTGGCCGTCGGGCGACAGCACGTAGCCGATGAAATCGGCGGCCGCGCCCTGGGCCGGCCCCCTGGTCAGCAGGAAGATCGGCCGCACCAGCAGGTAGCGCCCCAGCGCGATGCAGTGGTCGTCGCAGGCCTGGCCGTCGATGGTCAGGGCCTTGATCCGCTCGTTGAGCAGGCCGTGCGACAGGTAGCCGACCGCGTTGGCGTCGTTGGCCACGGTCTCGCGGATGGTGCCGTTGGAATCCTGGATCAGGGCGTCGGGCGTCAGCTCGATGCCGCCGACGATCTCCTCGAAGGACGAGCGGGTGCCGGAGCCGGCCTCGCGCGACACCACGGTCACCGGGGCGTCCGGGCCGCCGACCTGCTTCCAGTTGCGGACCCTGCCGTTGAAGATGTCGCGCAGCTGGGCCGTGGTCAGGTTGGCGACCGTGTTGGCGGGGTTGACCACCACCGCGATCCCGTCCCGGGCCACGGTGACGGCCGTCAGCTCCCGGGCCTCCTCCGGCAGCCGCACCAGGTCGGCCATCCCCATCTGGGCCGCGCCCGACAGCGCCGACTGGACGCCGACCGCCGAGCCGCCCCCCTGGACCGTGATGCTGATGCCGGGGTGCCCGGCCATGAACTGCTCGGCCAGCTTCTCGGCGAACGGCTGGAAGGCGGTGGACCCCGCCAGGGTGACCGAGGTCTTGGCCGGGCCGCAGCCCAGCAACGCAGTCAGTGCGGCCAGAACCAAAATAAGCCGTAGATATTTCTTCGTCATCTTCCAGCCAATGCTTGTGTTTGAGGTCTGTGAGTGATGCAAGTGATTATACCAATAAAACAAGACTGACTTCAATAGTAAAAGCCGGCAGTGGCGGCGCGGCTTTGCCAACCGAAGCTCACCAGCGTGTACGGTCGACCAGATGCCCGCCCTGCCTTACAAAGCCACAAAGATAAAACCCTCTCCCGGTTCACCAGGAGAGGGACTGGAGCGAGGGCCGCGCATCCCGTGTTGCGACCGTTCAGCGGCAGCATGGCAACGCCTTTCGTCCGACCGGGAGAGTGGGCGTTGCCGCCGGCTCCGTCACTGGCCTCGCTTTCCCTCCGCGTGGTGCTTGATCACCCNNCACCCGGGCCTCGGCGATGTAGATGGCCTCCTCGCAAACGTTGGTGGCCAGATCGGCCACTCGCTCCAGATTGCGCGAGACCAGGATCAGGTCCATTCCCCGGCCGATGGTATCCGGCTTCTCCATCATGTAGGTCAGCAGCTCCCGGAAGATCT
>DDXR01000077.1:2649-2790 GCA_002347565.1 bacterium UBP2_UBA2255
CTCGATCTCCATCTCCAGCCGGTCGATCTGCCTATCCTGCTCCAGCACCTCATGGGCGAGATCCTTGTCCCTGTTTTTGAGGGATTTGATCGACAGGGTGATCAACTTCTCGGTCCGGGCCGCCATCAGCAGCAGCTTCTC
>DDXR01000076.1 GCA_002347565.1 bacterium UBP2_UBA2255
TCCTGCAGGGACTCGCGGTTGGCGTAGTCCTGGTACAGTCCTTCCTTGATGGGCGTGTGGTATTCCTTATAGAACTGCTCGTACTTCGGCCGGTCCTTCGCCTTCAGGTCCTCCAGCTCGGACAGCACCTTCTTGACCGACGTCTGCTTGATCTTGACCAGCACCATGTTGTGCTGCAGCATCTCGCGCGAGACATTGAGCGGCAGGTCCTCGGAGTCGATCACCCCGCGCAAAAAGCGCAGGTAGGTCGGCATCAGCTCCTTCTCGTCATCGGTGATGAACACCCGCTTGACGTACAGCTTGACGCCGGCCCGGTAGTCCATCCGGAACATGTCGAACGGCGCCTTTGTGGGCACGTAGAACAGGGTCGAGTACTCCAGCTTGCCCTCGGCCTGGGTGTGGATGTACAGCAGCGGATCCTCGGTGTCGTGGGACAGGGTCTTGTAGAACTCGTTGTAGTCCTCGTCCTTGAGGCCGCGCTTGGGCGCGCGCCACACGGCCGAGGCCGCGTTGATCTGGGCGACCTTGGTCTCCTTTTTCTCCTTTTTCCCGTCGACTTCCTCGACCTCCTCGTAGTGCAGGAAGATCGGGAACGGCACGTGGTTTGAGTACTTCTTGACGATGTCCTCGATGTGCCAGCGCGAGGCGAACTCCTTGCCCTCGTCGTTCAAATGGAGCGTGACCGTTGTGCCCTGGGTCTCGCGTGTCGCGTCCGTGATCTCGTACTCGCCCTGGCCGTCGCTGGTCCATTGATAGGCCGTGTCCTCACCCGCCTTGCGGGAGACGACCTCGATCCTGTCCGCCACCATGAAGGCCGAGTAGAACCCCACCCCGAACTGGCCGATCAGGTTGAGGTCCACGTCCTGCTTCCCCTTGAGCGACTCGATGAAGCCGCGCGTGCCCGACTTGGCGATGGTGCCCAGGTTGTCCTCCAGGTCCCGGGCGTTCATGCCGATACCGCTGTCGCGCACGATCAAGGTTTTCTTGTCCTTGGCGTCGAACTCGATGTCGATGCGCGGGTCAAAGGACAGGGCCTTGTAGGCCTCGTCGGTCAGGGTCAGGAACTTCAGCTTGTCAAGGGCGTCGGACGCGTTGCTCACCAGCTCGCGCAGGAAGATCTCCTTGTGCGAATACAGCGAGTGGATGATCAGGTGCAGCAGCTGGTTGACTTCGGATTTGAATTGGTGCTTGGGCATAGCTTTATTCCAGTTTTCCTGTTATGTCTTTACTTTGTTTAGGATATTTTGCAATTAACCACTGTAGTACTTTTAGTTGTTCACTACCGGGAGCTCTCCTAATTTGCATCAACAACTTTACAGAATCCGGCCTATTTACTGTAATATTTGAAGCTCCTTCATTACAGAGGGAACATACCGCACGCAGGTTAGATGGATCATCACTGCCGCCTTGTGATTTATCTACAATATGCCCGATATGTAAACGTACTTTTCTACCATCAAAAGGATGTATCTCGCCAGCACCTGCACCACACATCAGACAAGTATAACCATTTCGATCGAGAACTATGGCTCTGGTTTCCTTTGATATTCCTCGTTCAAACGCAGGCCGTAGCTTTTTGTCAACAAGCACATACTGCCACGGCTTCAAATCACTGCGATCATTATGCGTAACAATATGCATCCCTTCCTCATCACGCAGTTCTCTTACACGGCGCGCCCATTCACTAACGCCTGCTTCTTTTTTCAATGTATCTGAATCAAGTACTTTCCCAACGTGCGCAAGAAAATACCTGCGCAATTTTTCTTTTGAACCTAGTTTCTTAGGCATTAGTCACCTCTTTTCTTAACGCTCGAATAATCGTGTCGCCCACGGCTCTAGCAACAGGCGGTGGGAAAGCATTCCCCACTTGTCTATATGCTGCTGTTTTGCCCCCAGCTATTTTCCAACTAACTGGAAAACCCTGAATAATTGCGGTCATGGGTACAGTAAGCCTTGGGTTTCCAAGAAATCCCTTCGGGGGTGGTTGATTTGCCAAACCAATTCCATCAACATTCAGATTAGACCACGCTGCCCTTGCACGTGTTGGCCCTAAATCTGGACCTCCGTGTTTTTTTGAACCACCAACGAGTGTTGGCGCTATTGTATTCGCTTTTTTCGCCCACTCATCGGCCTTCTCCCAGCCATTGCTCTTCATTAAGTGATGCAGAGATTGGCCAACGGTTTTCGATTCTTTTTTCCCGGTGGGCCAGATAAAATATTTTGAATATTCATTTTTAAGCGCCACAAACACTACTCTGGGCCTTAATTGCGGGACTCCAAAATCGGAGGCATGCAGCAGTTTCCAGTTACATTTATATCCCATTTTATCGAAATTTTCTTCGATAAAAACCCTGTAAGCAGTAAATTTATCGTCTAATAATCCCTTCACATTCTCAATCATAACAACTTTGGGATTACACTCATTTGCTAACCGTAAAACCTCTGGAAATAGATCTCTTTCGTCTTTTGAACCCAATTGCTTTCCAGCGATTGAAAAGGGCGGACAAGGAATACCGCCGGCCAATAAATCAATATTGTGATACTTACTGGCATGAAATACCTTAACATCACTTTGTATCACATTCCATTGGGGCCTATTATTTTTTAAGGTTTCGCACGCAATTGGTTCAATTTCGACTAGCGCAACATGCTCAAAGCCAGATTGCTCTAAGCCCAAAGCTTGCCCGCCAGCGCCTGTGCAAATTTCAATAGATTTATAAGTATATGCCGTATCCATAAAAGACGAGATTTTCGTTTTTAGTTTATTTGCGTTCTTAATATCGCATTCCCAGATTTTAAGCACTTTCCAGCCTTGCCGATGCAAATCGCGAATATTATTCGCATCTCTTTTTAGATTGGCCTCTAATTTTGGTTTCCAATAGCCTTTTTTTGTTTTAGGAATTCTCCCCTCGTTACAATTTTTATGCAAATGCCAAAAACAACCGTGAATAAAAATGGCGATTTTCTCATGTTTTATAACAATATCAGGTTTGCCCGGTAAGGCTTTATCATGAGTTCTAAACCTATAACCCATAGAATACAATAAACGCCTGACAATTAATTCAGGTTGCGTATCCTTGGAGAGGATACGCCGCATGTTATCACTCCTTTTTTTTATGGAAATAGTATCAGTCATGTTTGATTTGGGAGTTAAGGGGTACATCTCGTATAGTTATAATTACAGACCGTGCAACCACTCCTTGAACCCGTCCTTCCCGGCCCGCTTGACCATCTCCTCGATCGTCGTCTTTTCCAGGAACTGTCTGATCGCGGCCCCGTATTTCTTGTAGCTGCCACGGTTGGGATTCGCGACGATCCTCCACAGTTCTTCGTCGGACAGGATGAATGTCGGATCGTTCATCTGGTCCGCCGCATAGATGGCGAACCCCTCATAGAACCACACCGGGCCCATCGCTTCCTCGTCGCCATTGAGGATCCTGATATGCAGCCGGTGCGCGATCTCGTGGGCCAGCAGTTTGGCGTACGAGCCCGGCTCGCGGCCGGCGGCGTAGACCTCTTCGTACATCTCCGGCGAGACCGCCGTCAGCACCCGGTTCTCCAGCGCGGCGCAGAACTCGGCGGGAAGCTTGGTGTCCTGGTCCACGCCGGTCGCCGCGATCAGGAACGCGTCGAACGCCGCCTTGTCGTCGAAGATCCGCACCGAGTCGAACAACGGCTCGCGGGCGAGGTCCCCCCAGCCGTGGGCTTGCGCGAACGTTGCGATCCGCGCCACCGCCGCGCGCACCGCGGACTCGAGCTCCGCCCGCCGGGGCTCCAGGGAAACCGGGATGTCGAGTCCTATCGGGAGCTCCTCACGAGTCATGGTTGACGGTGTTCTCCATACGGGGCGCGGCCGCAGGCCGCTCGCCCGCGGGGTACCCCAGCGCCACGCCGTACAGCGGCCGGTAGCCGTCGGGGAGGCCGAACTCCCTCGCCAGCGCCGCGGCCGGCGGTCCCTCGAACAGCCGGGCCACGATGCCGATCCAGCACGATCCCAGCCCCAGCGAGTGCGCGGCCAGCAGCATGTTCTGGGTGGCGGCGGCGCAGTCGGTGACGTGGAACGCCGCGTCCTGCCGGCCCGAGACGACCACCACGGTGGGCGCTCCGTGGAACGCGTGCCAGGCGGGGTCGTTCAGCCGCTCCCTGATCTTCGGGTTGTCCAGGCCCGCCAGGACTTCCCTGACCTGGGCGCTGAGGCGGTCGAGCACGGCCTTGCTCCGGACCGCCGTGAAGTGCCAGGACTGGCCGTTCATGGCGCTGGGCGCGAAGCACCCGGCCTCCAGCACGGCCGCGAGATCGTGCGCCTTGACCTGGTCCGGCTTGTAGCTGCGCACGCTGCGCCGCGCCTTGATGGCCTCGATCACGGGGTTCATGGCTTGTCTTTTTTCGGTTTGCGCTTGACGGCGCGTTTCGGCCCGGGCGTGCGCTCGGCCCGCGGCGATGGGATCGACTTGACCTCGCGACGCTTCACGGCATCCGTGTACAGCCTGCGGGCGCGGACGAAGGTCCGGTCGGGGAGCACGCCCAGCTTCTCCAGCTCGCCCCAGCGGGCCTCCAGCAGGTCGAAATCGGGCGAGCCGGAAAGCAGCTCGCGCACGATGGCCGACAGCAGCTGCTGGTAGCGGCGCTTGGCGCCCTGCTTTCCCGCCAGCTTCAGCCCGGCCCGCAGCAGGTCCAGGCTGGGCTTGAGCAGCGTTTCCCAGGCCGCCATGCTATCTCCCCCCGTCGAGGTCGACCAGCGTGTACTTTCGGCTGCCCATCCCCAACCGCTCGGCGTACTCCAGCTGCCCATCGCCGCTGACGCCGCTCTCCTGCGCGAAGGCGTCGGCGCAGTGGTGCGCCTTGTTCACCAGGTCCAGCGCGGCCTGGTCGATGGCCACGATGTCGGTCGAGGCCAGCACGCCGATGTCGCGCACGAACGGCTTGCGGGCCCGGCCCGCGCAGTCGCAGTCCGGCGAGATGTTGGCCAGCACGCTGACGTAGACGAAGCGGTTGCCGTCGGCCAGCACCTTGGCGTACTCCACCAGCCGCTGGTCGAACAGCCCCGCGTCCACCCGGTCGCGGCCGGCCTCGAAGGCGCCCGCCGGGCAGGCCTTCAGGCATTGGCCGCAGCCGATGCACTTCCGCGTGTCGATCCGCAGGGGGTCCAGCGAGATGGCGCCGGCCGGGCACTGCCGGACGCAGATGCCGCAGCGCACGCACCTGGCGGTGTCGTAGTCCGGGACGTAGTCGGCGTGCATCGCCCGCTTGCCCATCCGCGACGCCAGGCCCATCGCCACGTTCTTGATGGCCCCGCCGAAGCCGGCCAGCCCGTGGCCCTTGAAATGCGTCAGGATCACGAAGGAATGGTAGCGTCCCGTGTGGTCGCCGGCGAACACCCGCGTGTAGTGCGCGGTGCTGCAGGCGTAGGTGGTGTCGCCCTCGCTGTCCAGGATGTCGATCGGCGCGAAGCCGAAGCCGTGTTCCTTGGCCAGCCCGATATGCGACTCGGTCCTCTGGCGCGGGCCGGAGTAGAGCACGTTGGTCTCGACCAGCGTCGCCTTCAGCTGCTCGACCAGCGGCCGCACCCACTCGGGCCGCAGGTAGTTGGTATTGCCACGCTCGCCGAAGTGGACCTTGACCGCCACCGGGGCCGTGACCCCGGACTTGACCTTGCCGTACGCCTTGAGCACGCCTTGGCCGGAGACGTCCTTGGTGAAGTAGACCGTGGCCGGAGGCGCGGACGGGGTCGGCTTTTCGGCGCCGCATGAGACCGCGGCGCAGGCGGCCAGGACCGCGAGCAGTGATGCCGTTCGCCGCATCATGCCGGTTGCCCGACCTTGCCCACCGGCGCGATGTAGACCGCCAGCTCGTCCTTCCCGTCCACCCGCAGCAGCCGGTCGATCTTGTCCTGGTCGTAGGCGCCGATGGCGCAGGTGCCGCAGCCGATCGACTCGCAGGCCAGGTAGAAGTTCTGGCAGACGTGCCCGGCGTCCAGCAGGATCAGCTTGGCCGACTCGGTGACGTAGCGCCACTCGGTCTTGTAGGGCACGGCCGTCCAGATGAAGGTGGCGGCGCAGTGGCCGGCGAATTTCTGCCCGAAGCAGGCCTCGGCCACGGCTTCCCTCTGGTTCTTGATCTCGCGCAGGAAGGCCAGCTTGTGATCGGCCGCCTGGTAACGGTAGAATCCGGGTTTCACCCCGTCGACATTGTGGATGGCGACGTAGGTCTCGAAGGGGTGCATCGAGCCGGCCGAGGGCACGGTGCGCATGCTCTGGCGCCTGTCGTCCGAGAGTTTCCGCACGCCCTGCGTGGCCCACAAAAGATAAGAGAGTTCCGCCAATGACAGCGGCTGGTCGGTGAATTTTCGCCGGCTGCGGCGCTGGTCGATCAGGTCGTAGATGTCGCCCTTCAGGACCACCGACTTGTCGGGCTTCGGCAGTTCGNNGCGAACCCCGAGCGCAGCAATCTTCGATTGTTTTTCACCTGTTTGTTGACCGTAGTCATGTTGCGCTCGGCCTTCTTGACGCGGAGCGGCACGGCCTTCAGTGCTGCGATGATCCTGTGCTCGACCCTGGCCACGGTCTTGTCGTCGGCCGCGGCGGCCTTTTCCAGCTGGTCGCTGATCCACTTGCCGTAGCCCTCGGGCATGGCCTTGATGAACGCCTCGCGCTGCTGCGGCTGGTAGCGCTTGAGCGTTCCGACCAGGTCATTGACTGCGTCCTCGCCCGAGTCGAACATGGTGTCGATGAAGTAGCGCTTCTCCAGCTTGGAGAACGTGGCGATCCGCTTGATCAGTACCTGCATGATTTTCCCTTTTGACAATGATGTCATTCCCGTCCCGCATCACCGTGCGGGACAAACTCCAGCGGGAATCCAGGCTTGGATACCTGCTTTTGCAGGCATGACAATTAACGCGAGCGGCCTTATTTGATCGGGCTGCCGGTCGCCATCTTGCGCTGCGGCGTCAATATCACCACCCCCCCGTCGTCCTGCGCGGCCAGCAGCATGCCGTTGGACTCGAGGCCCCGGATCGTGGCGGGCTTCAAGTTCGCCACTATCACGACCTGCTGCCCTACCAATGATTCCGGCGTATACCACTGCGCGATGCCGGCCAGCACCTGCCGGGTCTCCCCGCCGATCCTCACCTGCAGCCGCAGCAGCTTGTCGGCGTTGGGCGCCTTCTCGGCGGCAATGATCTCGGCCGTGCGCAGCTTGACCTTCTTGAAGTAGTCGATGTCGATCAGCTCTTCGCTCGACTGTTGGGCATTGGTTGTCGGCGGTTGGCCGGTCTCTGCTGGTTTCGTTTCGTCGTCCATCTTCGTCTTCTTCATTCTGTCTTCGGTGTTCTGCGTTCCCGTAGTCCGTTCGATCCTGGGGAACAGCGGCTCCGCGGCCGCGACCGTGGTCCCCGGCTTGAGCGCTCCCCATTGCGTCGCCGCGTCCCAGGTGACGTCGTGTTCCGACAGTTCCATCCGCGCCAGCAGCTCGCCGCACTTGGCGGGCATCACCGGCGACAGCAGTACCGTGGCGATCCGCAGCGCCTCGGCCGCGCAGTACAGCACGGTGTCGATCCGCGCCTGGTTGCCATCCTTGTTGAGCTTCCAGGGGGCGTTGGCCTCGACATACCGGTTGATGGCCCGCACCAGGACGATGATTTCGTCGAGGGCGCGGGTGGTCTCCAGGCCGTCCACCAATGTCCGGATGCTGCCGCCCAGCGCCTGGGCCCGGTCCCGCAGCTCGATGTCCTGCGGCCCCAGCTCGCCGCAGGCGGGAACCGTGCCGCCGCAGAACGTGCCGATCATCTTGAACAGCCGGCTCGCCAGGTTGCCGTAATCGTTGGCCAGGTCGGAGTTGATGCGATTGACCAGGCTGCCCTCGGAAAAATTGGCGTCGGCCCCGAGCGTCATATCGCGCATCAGGAAATACCGGAACGGCTCGGTCCCGTATTTTTCCACCAGGTCGAGGGGTTTGACCGCGTTGCCCAGCGACTTGCCCATCTTGGTGTCGTCCATCAGCCACCAGCCGTGCGCCAGGATGGTTCGCGGCGTCCTGACGCCCATGGCGTGCAGCATCGTCGGCCAGTATACCGCATGGGTGGTCAGGATGTCCTTGCCGATCAGATGCAGCGCGAAAGGCCAGTATCTTCCGTACTTCGCCTGGTCTCCGCCAAGATACCCCAGGGCCGACACGTAGTTGAGCAGCGCGTCGAACCAGACGTAGGTGACGTACTCGCGGTCGAACGGCAGCTCGATGCCCCAGGCCAGGCGCTTCTTGGGACGCGAGATGCAGAGGTCGCCCAGCGGTTTCTTCAGGAACCCCAGCACCTCGTTCTTCCTGGTATCGGGCTTGATGGTCATCCGGCCGGACTGGATCTCGTCGATCAGCCATTGCTGGTGCTGGGACATCCGGAAGAAGTAGTTCTTCTCGGTGAGGCGCGACACTTTGCGCCCGCAGTCCGGGCAGCAGCCGTCGACCAGGTCCTTCTCGGTCCAGTACCGCTCGTCCGGAACGCAGTACCAGCCGTCGTACTCGGCGGCGTAGATCTGGCCGGCGGCATGCAGAGCGGCCAGCACCTGCCCGACGACCGCGGTGTGGCGCGGCTCGGTGGTGCGGATGAAATCGTCGTAGCCGATGCCCAGGCTCGACCACAGCGAGACGAAGCGCTGCGACATCTCGTCGCACTGGGCCTGGGGCGTGACGCCGCGCTTGACGGCCGCATCCTGGACCTTCTGGCCGTGCTCGTCCAGGCCGGTCAGGAAGAAGCTGTCGTCGCCGAACAGCCGGTGGTACCGCGCCAGCACGTCGGCCAGGATCGTGGTGTAGGCGTGCCCGATGTGCGGCTCGTCGTTGACGTAGTAGATCGGCGTTGTGACGTAGAACGGTGCTCGTGCCATGGGATTCCCGTCATGGTGGTGTCGGCGGAAGTGCTGCGGGCCCGCAGTGCGCAGCAGGCTGTGATGCCGGGGAATGGGGCCGGCTATTGGCCCGCCGGCGCGGCCGGCGGCGCCTGGGGCGCGCCCAGCTCCGTCGCCGGAAAGTCGGCCTGGCCCTCCTCGAACCGCACCAGCACCCGCTGCTTCACCAGATCGACCTTGGCCACCGTGCCGTCCCCCCGCGGGGTCGACACCCGGCTGCCGACCCGCGGCAGCTGCAGCCTGGCCTGGCCGTAGGCGCGATCCTCGTAGTTGAGGCAGCACATCAGGCGGCTGCACAGCCCCAGCATCTTGTTGGAGGTCATCGACAGGTTCTGCTCCTTGGCCATCTTCAATGTCACCGGCTCGAAGGTCTTGATCCAACGGACGCAGCACAGCTCCCGCCCGCACATGCCGAAGCCGCCGTGGCGGCGGGCCTCGTCCCGCACCCCGATCTGGTGCATCTCGATCCGGCCCCGGAACATCGAGGCCAGGTCGCGCACCAGCCCCCGGAAATCGACCCGCTTTTCGGCGGTGAAGAAAAAGGTCAGCTTGGATCCGTCGAACTTGGACTCGACGTCGACCAGCTTCATCACCAGCCCGTGCTTGGCCACCAGCTCGGTGCAGGCGTGGTAGGCCTCGGCCTCGCGCCGCCGGTTGGCCTGGAAGCGGGCTGCGTCCTCGTCCGTGGCCTTGCGCACCACCTGGCCGTGCAGCGCCTTGCGTTCCGGCGGCTGGGCGTGCAGCCGGGTCACCGCGCCGATCTCCAGCGCGCCGCCGGCATTGACCACCACCAGGTCGCGCGCCGCCAGCGCCAGTCCGCTCTCGTTGGTGAAGTGGCGGGTGCGCGCCTCCTTGAACAGCACCTCAACCGATGTCGGTATCATGCTCCCCCTCTTGCCCCGCGGCGCAGGCGTAGGCCAGGCACAGCCGCGGATTGACGTTGTGTCCCAGGGCGTCCCGCGCCCGCTCGATGTTGCCGGCGATCCGCCCCAAATCCTCCGGCGACAGCAGGCGGGCCAGCGAGTCGGTCTCCTCCCCCTTGTCCTGCACCGCGGCCCGGCCCCGCAGCCGGCGGTGCAGAATGTCCGACACGGCGGCGGCGGCGAACCCCAGCACCCGCTCCGGCCGGCCCTTCTCCCTGGCCGCCGCCTCGATGGCCGCCAGCATCCGGCCGTGGTCACCGCGGACTGCCGCCCCCAGCATCTCCCAGGCGGCGTCGCGGTCGGCCAGCAGATCCTGGTCCATCATCTCCAGCGCCCGCCCCAGGCTGCCGCCCGAAACGGCGGCCAGCAGCGCCGCCTCGGGCGGCGCCGCCCCGTGGCGTTCGGCCAGCGCCCGTTCGACCTGCTCCCGGGCCAGCAGGCTGAAACGGACCTTCTGGCAGCGGGAGACGATGGTCGGCAGGAGTCGGTGCGGCCGGGCCGTCACCAGGATGAAGTGCGTTGTCGGCGACGGCTCCTCCAGCGTCTTGAGGAAGGCGTTGGCCGCCTCGATCGTCATGGCGTCGGCGCCGGCGATCAGCGCCACCTTGCGCCTCCCCTGGTAGGGCCGCAGCGCGGTCCTGGCCTGCAGCTCGCGGATGTCGTCGATGGTGATGGCGGCAGGCTTGTCGAACCGCGGCTGGAGGAAGGGCCGCCCGGCCTTGTCCTTCAGGAATTCGCCGATCTCCTCGGCCGTCTTCCGCTTGTCGCTCTCGGACGACGGATGCGGCGCGGGGAAGAGGTAGATGAAATCCGGATGCCGGTAGGCCGCGGTCTGCACGCAGCTGTCGCAGGCGCCGCAGGGCTTGGGGGCCTCGCCGAACAGCCCGCCCTCGCCGCCCTGGCAGTTGAGGGCGCGGGCCAGCTCGACCGCGGCCAGCTCCTTGCCCACGCCGTCCGGCCCGTAGAACAGCAGGCTCTGCGCCAGCCGGTTCTCGGCCAGAGCGCCGCTCAGCAGTTTTTTCGCGACCTCCTGGCCGATCAGGTTATCGAACAAACGCAGGCACCTTTCCGCTTAAGCGCCATGACGGGCTGGAAATTTCCCATCCGAGATGCGAATGGTAACAATCTACTCGACCTCCCGGTGCATAGAAGAACAAATCATAATAATAGCCCACCGGTACATAATAGTATTTATGTGTCTTTAAAATACCAATTTCGGTAGTTCTATAATTTGGCGCTATTGCGGCTATCTCATCGAGGGACTGTGGGAATGAACTATTGAGCTGGGCATATCGATCGAGCGCCTCGATTATCCTTCCGGCTTTTTTCTCGCTTGCCGCTTGTTGATAGACCCTCAACAACGTGCCGCCAAATATAACAATGAGTGCTGTCAGGACAAGACCCAGACCATGGCAAATCATCCGTTTGTTCTTTCTTGCCGCACCCACGATTGAAACAACAATACCAGTTGGTAGTTGTAAAAAAGAAAGGAGCAGAACCACAATTATAGAGATCTCCAACAGAGGCGGACCCACCTCAGTACTGACGAGTGCAAGCACAATCGCTGCGACAAAATATACTGTAAGACGGCGGGAACAGTACGCGACCATTGCCAGTTACTCCAACTCCACCACCTGCTTGTTCCTGATGGTCATGTACTTGGCCTTGGGCCGGGCGCCGGTCTTGCCCATGGCGATCTGGCCGGACACGCCCGCGGTGCTGACCTGCACCTTCTGCAGGGCCGCGCGCAGCTCCTCGCGGTCGGACGGGGCGCGGGCCAGCGCCTGCAGCATGATCTTGGCGCCGTCGTAGGCCTGGGCCGCCAGCTTGGAGGGCGCCTTGCCGAACTTCTTCTTGAACTTGTCCTCGAAGGCGGCCGCGGCCTGGGCCTGGCCGGTGCTGGGCGCGGCCGCCGCGAAGATCGCGCCCTCGACGTAGACGTCCCCCTGCAGCACGATCTTGGGGTCGCCCCATGAGTCGGTGCCCAGCAGCTGGACCTTCAACAGATTATATACCAGCTGGGGCGCGATCATCACGATGTCCGATGGCGGAGCCGGGATGAACAGGGCCTGGATCCTGGCCTGCTTCAGCTTCTCGATGATGTCCTTGAAGTCGGTGGTGCCGGGCTCGTAGCTCACGGTCAGCGCCACCGGCGCCCCCTGCTTGGCCGCCTCCTGGCTGAAGGCCGCGGCCACGTTCTCCCAGGCCGTCTCCTTGGGATGGAGCACGGCCAGCGCCTTGAAGTTGAGCTTGGTGATGGCGTAGTCGGCCGCGGCCGCGCCCTGCCACGAGATGCTCTGGGTCAGCTGGAACACGTTGGGCCCGATGGTGGCGATGCGCTCCTCGGAGGCGGTGGGCGAGACGATCGGGATCCCCAGGGCGTTGGCCACGCCGGCCGCGGCCACGGTCGGCCCGGACAGCACCTCGCCGATGATGCCCAGCGCCTGGGCCGAGTCGGCCAGCCAGCCCACCAGCCGGATGGCGTCGATCGGGTCGCCCTTGGTGTCCTTGGGCACCAGCTTGAACTTGCTGACCGCGCCCTGGTTGTACTCGTCGAAGGCCATCTCCGTGCCCTGCTTGACCGCCACCCCGTACTCGGCGTACTTGCCGGACAGCGGCGCGATCACCCCGATGACGCGGCTGCCGGCCTCCCCGGCCGTCTGCTTGCCCTGGCGGAACTGGACCAGCAGGTCGTCGGCCTGGACGGCCTCCGGGCTGTCGGGATAAGCCTTGACGATCTCGGTCAGTAGTTTTTTGGCCTCGTCGGCGTTCTTGGCCGCGATCTCCAGCCCCGCCAGCTTGAGCCCCATGGCCGGCGCCATATCGGACTGCGGGTACTTCTTGTACAGGATGCGCAGTTCGCCCGGGGTCAGGCGCTCGCCCACGATCACGACCAGGGGCTGACGGATGTCGTCCTTGTCCTCGACGGCCACGGCTGTCCTGAGGGCCTCAAGGTACTGCTGGCCCGCCTTGAGGTAATCCGATTTTGCCAGGAAGCAGTCGCCCAGCAGTTTCCGGATCTTCGTGATCGCGGCCGACTGCGGGTGCTTGTCAGCCAGCAGGCTGGCGTCCTGGATGGCCCGGTCGGTCTCCTTCTGGTCGAACCGGATCTTGGCCAGCAGGTAGCCGGCATCGGGCACCAGCGCCGACTGCTGGTACTTGACCAGCAGGTCCTCGGCCTGGTACTGGGCCTCCATGTATTTCTTCTGGGCGTACAGCTCATTGGCGTGGTTCAGCAGGGCCTGGGCCTCCTTTTCCTGGAAGGCCGCGGCCGCGCCCGTGGCGTTGTGTTCCGGCCTGGTGCCGACCGCCGGTTCCAAAGTGGCGCAGCCCAACGCCAGGAACGGCAATGCCAGCAGGCAAAAATATCGCTTCATTTGTGCCTCAATTAAAGGGGATTATATGTCGCAAACTAATAAGTATAGCAGGCAATTTTTATGGTGTCAACGATTTTCTTAACCTGTTTTCGGTTAAAGAATTATCCATGGGAAATCCTCTCCTTGGACAAATGGAAATTCGGGAAAAGAAAATCCCCCTTCATCGTTCTTTCTTGTGACCAAGAAAGAACCAAAGAAGTCTTTCCGCCCGGCGCTCGTCCGATGCCTTGATGACCGCCGCTGTGATTTCATGAACATGCCCGGCACGGGGCCGACGACACATGAAATCCAAGACCAGCGGCTGGGCCGACGCACGAGCGCCGATGTCGTGACCCGAGTTGCCAGTTACGACCTGCCGCGATCAGCGGTGTTGTGCAGGCCCAGGCGGGCGCCAGGAATTGCCTGTGGGTTTGGCTGCCGTGCCTCGATGTTCAGGCAATTCAGCCCGCCGAATGTCACGGCATCGGGGCACCGCTGCGGGCGGCGATTCTCTTGGCCGCGTTCTCTTCTAAAGAGAATGCGGGGGAAAAGAGAATTTGAGTTATTGGAGCTGGTATCTGCATAATTCCACTCCGAACAGAGAGGAGGTGAATTATCCATGTCATTGCCGCGTCCCCAGGCACCAGTGCACCGGCATCACGGACCGGCGGCGCCCGGCCGCGATCGCCCCCATCTCCATGGCCTTCAGTTCGCGTAATGCATCCGATATTCCGATCGTCGTTTCGATCATCGACCACTCGCTCCCAAACTCCTCCCGGTGCCGCTCGTTGTCCCAGGGGTATTCGCTCGATCCCGATTCCGTCCTGAACCCGGCCTGCTCGAACAGGCCGGGAAGTTTCGGGCCCACGCAGGGGTCCGCGCCCTTCGAGACCAGGCCGTTCCGGAACTCGTCGCCGAGGCCGGCGAGTTCGGCCGGCTCGTCCCTCCGCCCGCCGTAGTCCGGCTCGCACAGCGCGGCCAGGCGGCCGCCCGGGGCCAGCACCCGCTTGCATTCGCGCAGGACATCCCGCGGCGAGGCCGCCCACAGCCAGAAGTAGTGCGTGACGACCAGGTCGAACGCCCCGTCCGCGAACGGCAGCGCCGCGGCGCCGGCGACCCACCATCGGACCGGGAGTTTCGCGTGTTCCCGCCGGGCGAAGGCGACCAGCGACCGGTCGCGGTCGGCCGCGTGGACCTCCGACAGGGTCCGCTCCGCCAGCTCGGCCGTGATCACGCCGGTGCCGCAGCCCAGGTCCAGGATCCGCGGTCGTCGATTGATCTCCAGCTTGCGGTACAAGTGATGGCGCAGCTCCCGCGTCCACTCCGCCTGCCGCAAGAAGCGGGCATGCCAGAAAGCCGGGTCCGCGCTGAAATCGCTTGACTTAGGAATAGCCATACTATATATTATACATGTCTTTAAGGAGCGAACACAACATGAAAAACGCATCGATAGCGGCCGCGATCGCCCTGTGCGCCCTCGCGGCCGCGGCGCCGGCCCAGGACTACAAGTTCGAGGTCAACCGCAACGCCTCGTGGGTGGTGATCGACAAGCACGGCCAGGCCGACCTGCATTACCGCCTGACCTTCACCTGCGCGCCCGGCGCCCACGCCATCGACATCGTGGACATCGGCATGCCCAACGGCAGCTACCAGCTGAACACGGCCTCGGCCAAGGTCAACGGGAACGACATCTCCGAGTTCCGGACCTCGGAGTACGTCAAGCCCTACGGCGTGGAGGTGCATCTGGGCGAGCAGACCATCCAGTCCGGCGACTCGGCCACCCTGTTCTTCTCCATCCATCTGGGGCAGGTGCTGAACCGCGACGACCAGGACCAGTCCTACGCCTCGTTCGAGTTCGTCCCCACCTGGTACGGCTCGGAATACGTCCAGGGACGGACCCACCTGGAATGCAACTTCGTGTTCCCGCCCGGCACCCGCCAGGACGAGCCCCGCTACCACGGCCGGGAGTTCAGCGAGAGCTGGTTCGACTCGTCGGCCAACGCGCCCATCTACCGCTGGACCGACGAGGAGGCCTCGCCCGACGGGCAGTACAAGTTCGGGGCCTCGTTCCCGTCCGCGCACGTCGACGCGGTCTCCATCCGGCAGCCGCCCGGGCTGGTGGCCCGCATCCTCGGCGGCGCCCTGGCCCTGGCCGGAATGCTGTTCTCGTTCCTGCTGTCGACGGCCTTCTTCTGGATCTTCGGCCTGATATTCTTCTTCGCCTGGCGCCAGAACAAGGTGCGTCGCATGAAGTATCTGCCGCCCCAGCTCTCGGTCGAGGGCGTGGGCATCAAGCGCGGGCTGACCGCGCCCGAGGCCGGCCTGCTGCTTGAGCTGCCGCTGGACAAGGTGCTGGCCATGGTCCTGTTCGGCCTGGTCAAGAAGGGCGCCGTCGAGGTGACGGAGCGCGAGCCGCACGTGCGACTGAAGGTGCTGGATGCGGCCAAGGCCGATCAGCCGTACGAGAAGGAGTTCATCGGCTGCATCGACGCCACGGGCGTTCCCGACCCGGTGAAGCTGCGGCCGGTGATGGTGACGTTCATCAAGGGGGTCAACGACAAGCTGAAGGGCTTCTCCCGCAAGGAGACGGTGGCCTACTACCGCCAGATCGTCACCCAGGCCTGGGACCAGGTCGCGGCCGCTGGCACGCCGGAGCTGAAGGTCAGGGCGCTGGAGGAGAACAACGACTGGATGATGATGGACCGCGACTACGGCGACCGGGTGCGCACGAACTACGGGACCGGCCATTACCCGATGCCCTATTGGTGGGGCGCCTACGGGTACGGCCGCGGCTCGACCATGGCCCCGAGCCCGGCCCCCGGCGCGCCGTCATCGGGGCCGGGCGTCCAGATGCCAAAGCTGCCGGGCGCGGACTTCGCCAACAGCATAGTGTCCGGCACCGAGAAGTTCGCGGCCGGCCTGGTGGGCGGCAGCGTCGCGGACTTCACCGGCAAGATCACCAGCGTCACCAACCCGGTGCCGGTCAGCTCGTCGTCGGGATCAAGCGGCGGGGGCGGGCGCTCCAGCTGCGCCTGTGCCTGCGCCTGCGCGGGCTGCGCCTGCGCCTGCGCCGGGGGCGGGAGGTAAGTCAACCTGTCACGCCGGCGATGCGTTACGCGCAGCATCACGCCCGTCAATATAGCCTCCTGAAAGGAAAGTCCCGCCGATGCCCCCAAAACCCCTGATCTGCCAGAGCTGCGGCAAGCCGCTGGACCGGCCCTCCGACCACGGCACCGAGGCCGACGGCACGCCCAGCGCCGAGTACTGCGCGGTCTGCTACAAGCACGGCGCCTTCTCCCAGCCGGCCGCCACCATGGAGCAGATGATCGACCGGGCCGCCAACGTGCTGGTCATCCAGATGGGCCTGCCGCTGGCCAAGGCCAAGGAATTGGTCGCGACCTACATGCCCAAGCTGAGGCGCTGGAAGCAATGACCGGACCGCGCCGGGTCCGGAACACGGCGGCGGTGCTCGCGCTGTCAGCGGGATTGCTGCTCGCGGGCGGCGCGGCGGGCCAGGCACGGGACGTCGGCTCGATCCCTGCCCCGGACGGGTTCGCCCGGGCCACGGATCAGGCCGGCTCGTTCAGCGCCTGGGTCGCGCGGCTGCCGCTGCGTCACAGCGACAGCATCAGGACGCATGACGAGCGTGACGTGTCGGCCAACTACGACGTGCTGGCCGTGGTCGACCTGCCCCTGCTGTTCCGCGCCGACCTGGAGCAGTGCGCCGACTGGTGCCTGCGGCTGTGGGCGGAGTATCACAAGGACTCGGACAGGCTGGACAAGCTCTATTTGTTCGACTACAACGGCCGCAGGGTGCCGTTCAAGAAGAGCGGAAAGAGCTTCGCCCGTTTCCTGAAGTGGTCGATGGACCACGCCAATTCATATTCCCTGCTTAGGGGCTGCGCGGCCGTGGACACCGCGGACATCCGGCCCGGCGACATGTTCGTCCAGAACCGGCGCGGCGGCATCGGTCACGTCTCGATGGTGCTGGACGCCTGCCGGGATTCTATGGGAAACGCGCTGTACCTAGTCGGGTATTCCTACATGCCGGCGCAGGAGTTCCACATCGAGCGGGCCGCCGCGCGATACGGCACCGGCGGCTGGTTCACCTACCAAGGATACTGCCGGTACCTCCATGATAACATCGACCTGGGGGAACCCAAGCTGCGGAGGTTCAAGTGATGAACGTCCCGGCCGGATCCGGCCCACGGTCGACCAGTCCCGTCTCGATGCGCATCGTGCTGTGGACGCTGGCCTGCGAGCCGGTCTTCCTGACGGCCATCGCCCTGTTCCTCAAGCAGCAGAACGCAGTCATGCCGGTCGCGGCTGACGCCGTGCGGATACTGCTGCCGGTGTTCGCCGCCGCTTCCCTCGGCATGCTGTACTTCAGCTATGCCTTCGCTTCCGGCAAGTACGATCCCAGGCCGGGGCCGACGAACGTCCCATCGCGGCAGGGCGCGCCGACCGCGTCCGGCTTGCGCATCGTCGCCGTGGCCCTGGCCATCGGCCCGGGGGTGTTCGGCCTCGTCCTGCACTTGCTGACCGGCGACGACTGGGCGCTGCTGGCCTTCAACGGGACGGCGCTGGCGGTCGCGGTCCGGCACGTGCTGGCGTTCAACTCGGCGGAAAGCCGATCTAACTCATGAGCTCACGAAAAACGCGAACCGCGAAATTCATCTGCCTGTTGCTCGCCATTGAATTTCTTGACGAGTTGATCGGCGGGGCCCTGTCCGCAGCCATGCCGCTGATCAGGGATGATCTGCACTTAAACTACGCACAGATCGGCATCCTGTTGAGCCTGCCGGGGATCATCGGCAACATCGTTGAGCCAGTCATGTTCATACTTGGCGACATTTGGAAGCGAAAATACCTGGTGTTGGGCGGGGGCATACTTTTTTCGATAGCACTCATCGCGATCCCGTCCAGTTACAGTTTCCTGCCGCTGCTCGCAGCCATCGTCCTTTTCAATCCCGCCTCCGGCGCCTTTGTCGGTTTGTCCGAATCGACCCTGATGGACATTGAACCGGCCCGTCATGAGCAGAACATGGCCCGCTGGACATTCGCCGGGGCATTCGCGATGGTTGTCGGCCCGCTTTCGTTGACCGGTGCTTTGCTTATCGGCATGAGCTGGCGCGGCTTATTCGTTGTTTTCTTCGTTGTTTCATTGCTATTGGTGATACTTTGGTTTCGGTCCCCGTTTCCCGCGGCCAACGACTCGTTCCATTTTTCCGGTTTGATCGGCGGATTGAGGGATGCCTGGCGGGCATTGAGGGACAAGCGCGTCCTTCGCTGGCTGCTGTTGCTGCAGTTCGGGGACCTGATGCTCGATGTCTTTCTGGGATTCCTGGCGCTGTATTTTGTCGACGTTGCCGGCATCAAGCCTGTCGAGGCCGGTATCGCTGTCGCTCTATGGACCGGCGTCGGATTGCTCGGGGATTTTTTCCTGATCCCGTATGTTGAAAGATATCCCGGCCTTCCCTACCTGAGGATCAGCGCGTGGATCGAGCTGGGAGCGTTCATCGCATTGTTGCTGGTCCCCCAAATTTGGCTGAAGCTGGTCCTGGTCGGCCTGTTGGGGCTCTTCAACTCGGGATGGTACGCAATCCTGAAGGCCAAATTGTTCTCATCGATGCCCGGAAAAAGCGGAACCGTCCAGGCCTTGAATACTTTTACCGGGCTTCTTGGCAATACACTGCCGTTTGTCATCGGCATCGTCGCGACATTTTTTGGCTTGAAAAACGCAATGTGGTTGTTGCTGCTGGGGCCGATCGCTCTTATTATCGGCCTCCCCAAGAACAGCCGGATAGGCGTCCCCTGCAACTGAGCATCAAGGTCGTCCCCAACGCCAAGGCCGAGAAGATCGTGCCCGAGGGCGCCGGCTGGAAGGTCTACCTCTGCGCCCCGGCCGTGGACGGCAAGGCCAACGCCCGGCTGGTCGAGTTCCTGGCGGACCACTGCCGGGTGCGCAAGAGCGCGGTCGCCATCGTCCGCGGCCAGGCCTCGCGCCGCAAGGTGGTGGAGATCGCCGGCGTCGACGGCTTCCCCGGACAAACGTCGTTCTGAGCACCGAACCGTGAAACACCCGAACCGCCTGCGCTTTTCTCGCTCATTGCTGCTCGGGATCACCCTGTTGGACCTGGCGCTGATCTTCCTCTCGGTGCTGCTGATCCAGGGGCACCGGGGCCTGGTTGTCGGCACCGGTTACGCGGTGGCCGTGCTTTCCGTCGTCTCGTTCCTGCCGGTGGCACGCGAATGGCTTTCGCCGTCGCACCTCGAGCTTGCCGGAGACGGGGCCGAACTGAAGTGGAACAACTGGCGGCTGACCGGGACCGTGGTCTCGGCCGACCTCCCCGCGAAGAAGGCCCGGCGGCTGGTCCTCGCGCTATCGGACATCGCGGTGGTGATCGACCCGGTGGGCCCGCTGTTCCTGCTGGCGTCGCTGATCCTGTACCCCGTTCTCCGGCCCTTGCCGCCCGCGTGGTGGGCGCCATTATATGTGATCAGCAAGAAGCAGCTGTCGGGGATGCTCGGCGCTTCCGTCGGCGGCGCGCTGACCATCTCGCTTCCGACCATCATCTTCGGCAGAAGGAGATTGCACCGTGCCCTCAAGAACAACGTGGTCTAGGTTTTTCCACCGTCACCGGCCGCTGGCCCCGGGCCTTTTCCACTACCGCGGCCAGGACGGCGACGCCTTCTTCCGTCTCCATCTGAGGATCGAGCCTGACGGCCGCGGCATGCTGGCCATCAACGCCTCCAAGATCCTGCACCTCAACCAGAGCGCGGCCGAGCTGGCCAAGCACGTGATCGAGGGCGACGACGCGGACACCGCGGCAGCGCAGATGATGGAGCGCTACCGCGGGGTCAAGCCCGAGCAGCTCAAGAAGGACTTCACCGACCTCAAGGAAAAGATCTTCGCGCTGGCCCGAACCGACGACGTCTGCCCCATCACCTACATGGACGTGGACCGCATCGAGCCGTTCCAAACGCCGGTGTCCGCCCCGTATCGGATGGACCTGGCGCTGACCTACGAGTGCAACGACGCCTGCGGCCACTGCTACCTCCCGAAGGACCGCAAACCAAAGGAGCTGTCCACCGACCAGTGGAAGACGGTGATGCTCAGGACCTGGGAGGCCGGCATCCCGCACGTCTGCTTCACCGGCGGCGAGGCCACGCTGCGCAAGGACCTGCCGGACCTGGTGGCCTTCGCGGAGGAGACCGGGCTGGTGACGGGGCTTTTGACCAACGGCCGCAAGTTATCGGACAACGCACTGGTGAAAAAGCTGGTGGAGTCCGGCATCGACCATTTCCAGATTACCCTGGAATCGCACGACGAGGGAATCCACGACAGGATGGTGGGCTGTCCCAGCGCGTGGAAAGAGACGGTCCAGGGGATACGGAACGCCGTGGCCACGCCGGTGTACACCATCACCAACACCACGCTGACGCGGCTCAATGCGGACAGCATCGAGAAAACGCTGGAGTTCATCAAGTCGCTGGGCATCTCGACCGTGGCCTGCAACGGGCTGATCTACTCGGGGCAGGGCGCGGCGTGCGGCATCGGGTTCAAGGAGAGCGAGCTGGCGCCCGTGATGGAGCGGGTCCGCAACAAGGCGACCGAGCTGGGTCTGAAGCTGGTCTGGTACACGCCCACCCAGTACTGCAACCTGGACCCGGTGCAGATGGAGCTGGGCGTCAAGTCCTGCACCGCGGCCAAGTACAACATGTGCGTGGAGCCGGACGGCGCGGTGATCCCCTGCCAGAGCTACTTCGCGCCGCTGGGCAACATGCTGACAGACAAGTGGGAAACGATCTGGAACGCTAAGCCGGCCGTGGACATCAGGAAGAAAGCCTTTTTACAGGAGAATTGCAAGACCTGCGACAAGCTGCCCCTCTGCGGCGGCGGCTGCCCCATCTACAACGCGCAGAACGAGGTGCTGTGCGTGGACAGCAAGTCGAATGCGTGATGTACACATACATCCCGCACCGAGAAGCTGAAGCAGAAAACGCAGCTTTCGTTCTGTGAACCCCTCAAACTTTATCTAATTCATTCACACAATGACGACCCTCGTACTAGCGGCGTTGGCCCAACTAGCCACCACATCCCCGCAGTCCGTTGCTGACAGCGGTTTGGCTACCGCCTGGGGTTTTACACCTTTTCCCATGATTTGGACCGATTACAGAGAACAGTCGTTACGCTTTGAAGATACCATTGTTTTTTTCAATCACCGCAGGATGAGATATGAGCTAAACGGCGACAGTCTGGAGATGTTTAAACCAATATCCTGGTTTCATCCTGACGACAGCGTATCGCAGGACGAGATCGACAACTACAGCTTCGTTCTCGCGCACCGAGATACGGATTCCATCGTCCTGCGGCCCTATCGCAGCTCACGATTCGCGCCGATCGCGCATGAACGCACGGAAGAATACCTTTTTGACACAACGTCAACATTCACACTGTACAATCCGCTTCGACTCATTGATACGTCCCTGTCGTTCAACCGCATGTTGTATCGCCACCAATCCATTTTTCATGGTGAAATTGATTTCTCGTATATCGACGGGCACATTTCTTCCAGGGTAAGTCTCTCCAACAGAAGACAAGAGGATAACGAGAAGTGGGTGATGATCGATAATACCAAACACCTATACTTCTACGGATCAAAGTTCGCCACAAGGATGACAAGTTTTCGCAAGTACCACGATGAACATGCTTTGAAGCAAGGGTATTATCAAGGCTTGCTTGACGATTCATTATATTCCGCTTTGATTCATCTCTTGATGTTATGCAACCCAGACAGATTACAGACCAGCAACGATCAATCATCAAGCTCCACGAGGACTTTCGAGATTTATTACGGTAAAGCATACAAGAAATTCAACTGCGACAGTCCCTCTCCTTTCATGATTGCGATAACTCATCAAATTGATGACCTATTAATGGCCGTACCATTAATACCATCAAACGCGGCTAAGAAAATGTTCGAGAACTTCAATGAACCGCAAGGCAGATAGCATGCACACCTACATCGTCATCGGCGCGGGCAAGCAGGAGCAACCTACAACGCGCAGAACGAGGTGCTGTGCGTGGACAGCAAGTCGAATGCTTAGAATGCGGGAACATGGGAACTGACATGCGTCTGGCAGACCTGGGCTGGGACCCGTTCTTCGAGCAGAACTTTGCTGAATACCGGGACCAGGGCCATACGCCGATGCGGATCAACCGGGAGGACCGGGGGAAGTACCTGGCCTTCTCCGAGCTCGGCGAATACACCTGCGAGTTGTCGGGGAAGTACCGCTTTTCATCCAACGACATGACGTTGACCCCGTCCGTGGGCGACTGGGTCGCGGCCGCCGCGTACCCGGACGAGGCCAAGGCCGTCATCCACGCGGTGCTGCCGCGCAAGAGCTCGTTCAGCCGCAAGGCCGCCGGCCAGGCCACCGACGAGCAGGCCATCGCCGCCAACATCGACACCGTGTTCATCGTCGCCGGGCTGGACATGAACTACAACATCCGGAGGATCGAGCGGTCCCTGGCGATGGCGTGGAACAGCGGCGCCACGCCCGTCGTCCTGCTGAACAAGTCGGACATCTGCCCGGAAACCGCGTCGCGCAAGCTCGAGGTCGAGTCGATCGCGATCGGGGTCGACGTCCACGCGCTGAGCGCGGCCGGCGACACCGGCATGGAGATATTCGACAAGTACCTGCAGCCCGGGAAAACCGTGGCGTTCATCGGGTCGTCCGGCGTGGGCAAGTCCACCATCATCAACCGGCTGCTGGGCTGCGACAGGCTGGCGACGAACACCGTCAGCGACGTCACCAGCAAGGGCCGGCACACGACCACCCACCGCGAGCTGATGGCGCTGCCCGGCGGTGGCCTGGTGATCGACACGCCCGGCATGCGGGAGCTGCAGGTCTGGGGCGACGAGGAGGGGCTGAAGCAGACCTTCAGTGACATCGAGGAACTTTCCGCGGGCTGCAAGTTCCGGGACTGCGGCCACGACCACGAGCCGGGCTGCGCCGTGCAAAAGGCAATCCAGAGCGGCACGCTGGACATCAAGCGGGCCGAGAGCTATTTCAAGCTCAGGGCGGAGTTCTCCCACCTTGCCGCCCGCCAGGTGATGAAGGCCAGCGCCCTCGAGAAGAAGCGCTGGAAGGGGGTTTCCAAGGAGGTGAAAAGGATGAAGAAAAACGGAGATTTGTAACGAGGTGCTATGCGTGAACAGCAAGTCGAATAGGTGAGTCATATAACAAAAAGTTGAATGACGCCCATCACTCGTTAACTACTACTTGTTTTACTGCGAGACATCACAATGCTTTTTTGGAAAAAGAAAAAAGAGATTACTTCCCAGGAGTTAATTGACTTTGTTAACAAAGTTGTCGTTGAGTATAGCCGTGTGCTGCAAATAAACACTGATACTGTAAAAAAATTGTCTTCACTACCTTTTCCTGTTGAAGTAATCAAAGCATGCATAAAAGTTGATGCTGCTAATTCATTGTCTGATTGCGATTACATAAACGTTTTATCAACATGTTATACATATTTAGCAGATTTCATCCCAGACGAGTTAATACCAAAGGGTCCAACCATTTTATCTTTAGCTGAGAAATACGATGCCTTAAAACCAATGGACATGGAAGCTATTATGAAAGAAGCCCAGAATAGTATGCCAAGCATTGCACGTGGAAATGAGTTACTATCCCAGATAAGTAACGAAAGGGAAAAGTTGATTATTGAAATTGAGTCATACTTAGAGATTGTAGAAGCATTGAAGGGCCCCAATCCCACTACCGATGCTTTAAACGCATTGGCACAGCAAATCACTTGTATTAAATGTTTTATGATAAGATAACCTCATTATGTTGTAAACGAATACTGCAGAAGGGAATCAATGTACACCTACATCGTCCTCGGCGCGGGCAAACAGGGCCTGGCCATCGCCTACGACCTCGGCAAATTCTGCGACGCCAAGAAGATCGTGGTCGCGGACTACGACGCGAAGCTCGCGAAAGCAGGCGCGGCGCGCGTCAACAAGCTGCTGAAGAAAAAGCTCTGCGTCCCGGTCAGGGCCGACGCGGGGAAGGAAGCGGACCTCAAGCGGCTGTTCAAGGGCGCGGACTGCGTGGTCAGCGCGGTGCCCTACCACTTCAACTACGGCGTGGCCAAGGCCGCGGTGGCGGCCGGCGCCAACTTCTGCGATCTGGGCGGCAACACCGACGTGGTCAAGAAGGAACTTTCGCTGGACAAGGCGGCGAAGAAGGCCGGCGTGACGCTGGTCCCCGACACCGGCCTGATGCCGGGCATGGGCAACACCCTGGCCGTCCACGCCATGAACGTGATGGACAGGGTCGACGAGCTGCACCTGCGCTGCGGCGGCCTGCCGCAGAAGCCCAAGGGGCCGCTGGGTTACAAGCTGGTGTTCTCGGTGGAGGGGCTGGTCAACGAGTACTTCGGCACGGCCTACATCATCAGGAAGGGCAAGACGGCCGCCGTGCCCACTTTCGACGGGCTGGAGGAATTGGATTTTCCCAAGCCGGTGGGACGCTGCCAGGCCTTCGTCACCAGCGGCGGCACGTCGACCTGCCCCTGGACCTTCGCGGGAAAGGTGAAGGAGTACGACTACAAGACCGTGCGCTATCCCGGGCATTACGAGAAGATCAAGACGCTGTTGGACCTGGGCTTTTTCGACCAGTCGCCGGTGGACGTCAAGGGGAACAAGGTCGTGCCGCGGCAGTTGAGCCACGTGCTGCTGACTAAAAAGATCGACTACCCCCAGGACCCGGACCTGGTGGTGCTGAGGGTCACCGCCGTCGGCCGCCACAAGGGGAAGAAAGCGGTGATGACGATGGACGTGATGGATTTCCAGGATAAAAAGACCGGCTTCACCGCCATGGAGCGCACCACGGGCTTCCCGGCCGCGATCGTGGCGCACCACCTGGTGCGCGGGTTGGCGCCCAAGGGCGCGGTGCCGCTGGAGAAGGCCATCATCCCGGTGCTGTTCATCTGCGACTTTCTCAAGCGCGGGATACCGTACAGGGAAAAGATCAGGGTCGGGTGAAAAGCAAGGGCCTCCCGTTCGCACGGGAGGCCCTGTTCTGACCTCACCCCTGCCCCTCTCCCTTTGGGAGAGGGGTTCTCGTTGACCCTCTCCGGGACGGGAAGGGGTCAGCCACGAGTATTTCACACACCCCTTGTTCCCCTCTCAGAGAGGGGACTTAGAACCCCTCTCCGAACGCGTTCGGGGAGGGGCTGGGGTGGGGTCATTTGAACCGCAGGGTAATCACCACGATCTCCGGACGGTTCCCGGTGCGCACCGGCGGGCCCCAGGTGCCGTAGCCCGACGACACGTAGAAATGGGTGCTCCCCTTTTTCTTGTATCCCCAGCTAAGCTCGTAAACCCTGTTCGTTATGAAGTTGAGCGGCCACAGCTGGCCGTGATGGGTGTGCCCGGACAGCTGCAGGTCGGCGCCCTGCGCGGCCGCCGAATCCAGGTCGAACGGCTGGTGGTCCAGCAGGATCACTGGCTTGGTCCGGTCCACCCCCTTGAGCAGGTCGTGCAGGGAACGGCGAAGCCGTCCGTCGAAACGTTTGCCGCTGCGGTCGTCCCTGCCGGCCAGGTAGAAGCCGCCCTCGATGAGAGCGACGCTGTCCCGCAGCATGGTCACGCCGTGCCCGTTCAAGTATTCGACCACGGCGGCAGCCCCGCCGATGTACTCGTGGTTGCCGGTGATGCCGTAGACGCCCAGCGGCGCCTCGAACTTCCGCAGGGTCTCGCCCAGGTTGTCGCGGATCACCCGGCCGATGTCCTCGTCCACGATGTCGCCGGCCAGCAGGATCAGGTCGGGCTGCTGGGCGTTGACCAGATCGACCAGACTGGCCAACCGGCCGTTGCCGATGATGGTGCCCAGGTGGATGTCCGAGACCAGCGCGATCCTCAGCTCCCGCCGCGCGCCCGCGGTTTTATCGATCCCGAGCTCCAGCCGCGCCACCCGCGGCGAGAGCGCGTTGACGTGCCCAGCGACCACCGCGGTCAGCGCCCCGCCCAGCACCAGGCAGAAGATGGCGAGCTTGGCTGTCTGATATCCCTCCATGACCGCGCGCGGCCACCAGTGGAACAGCGAGTTCGACAGCCGCAGCAGGTCGAGCAGCAGCAGCGGCAGGACCAGGTAGACCATCAGCGCCAGCCAGAACGAGCCGATCCAGACCATGGCCGTGGTCAGGTCGGTGCAGTTCGTCCTCTCCAGGAACCGGCCGGCGACGAACGCCCCGGCGGACAGCACGAACAGCGCGGCATAGGCAACCCGCAGCCAGGGCAAACGCGGCAGCGCCTGCCAGCCCCGCAGGAAGATGTACCAGTTGATCGCGCCGTAGACCAGCAGGGCGATCGAGATGAAGACGGCGATGGCGGCTCCCCGCATGCGCTACCCCCTGGTCAAGGCGGTGATCAGTTTGGCATGGGCCGGCCAGGACCGCACCAGCGCGGTGCGGCGGCCCAGCTCGAAATCGGCGTACTCGAACCCCGGTGCCACGGTGGTGCCCAGCAGCGCCCAGGACCCGCCCCTGGCCAGCCGCGCCCCCTGCCAGGCGCCGCGGGGGACGACCAGCTGCGGGCGCTGCCGTTTCGTTAGGTCGCTTCCCAGCGTCC
The DNA here is from genome assembly GCA_002347565.1 of bacterium UBP2_UBA2255. Lineage (GTDB taxonomy): Bacteria > Edwardsbacteria > AC1 > AC1 > EtOH8 > UBA2255. The sequence goes on from DDXR01000076.1 coordinate 26,823, forward strand.
GAATCGCGCTTTCCCTTCCCGGCTGCAGGACCAGCAGCTCGACCGGATCGCCGGCGTAGAAGTGGTAGACCTCGTCGCTTTTCAGCCGGTGCAGGGCCGAGAACGTGTCCGGGGTCAGCAGGAAATAGATCGCGGTGCCGTGCGACCGCTTGCCGCGGTAGCGGACTGGCAGAGCCGCCGCCCGGAACGATTCCCGGGAGCGGTAGGTTTCGCGGAAGTACCCGCCCTCCGGCTGCAGCGGTTTCAGGCCCAGCAGTCGGATCACACCGCCGGCGGCCATCTCCCTCCGTCCGGACCGCTGGCCAGCCGTCATAAGCCCCTCAGCGATCCCAGGTCGGCCAGCACCTCCCGGGCGTGGTCCCTGGGCTTCACCTTGCGGTACACCTTGGCGATGCGGCCGCCGGGGTCGACCAGGAACGAGCTGCGGCTGATGCCCAGGAAGGTGTTCCCCAGGAACTTCCTCCGGTCCCAGACACCGTATGCCAGCGCCGCCCGCTTGTCGGTGTCCGCCAACAGCAGGAACGGCAGCTTCAGCTTGAGTGCGAAGGATGCGTGGCTGGACACCGAGTCCGCGCTGATGCCCAGCACCTGCACCCCCAGCTTCTGCAGCTCGGCGAAGTTGTCGCGCAGCTGGCAGGCCTCGGTGGTGCAGCCCGGCGTGTTGTCCCTGGGATAGAAGTACAGCAGCACCCATTGGCCGCGGAATTCCGACAGCGTGAATTCGGCGCCGTGCTGGTCGGGCAGCGTGAAGTCCGGCGCCGCATCGCCCGGCTTGAGCGTGATCATGGCGTGTTGCTCCCGTTTTGCGCTTGACAGCCGCCTCGGTTGTGGCCTATACTGGTGGCAATCGACAATCAGTGAAAGGGATCGTATGCAGCAGGACATGCCCCAGCCCGGCGAGACGATCGCCGTGATCACCACCAACCGCGGCGTGATGAAATTCCGCCTGTTCCCGGATCTCATCCCGGAGGGTGTGAAGAACTTCACCGAGCTGGCCAAGGCCGGCAAGTACAAGGGCGCGCCGTTCCACCGCGTGATCCGGGACTTCATGGTCCAGGGCGGCGACTTCACCAACCGGAACGGCACCGGCGGCCATTCCCATAAGGGTCCCGGCACCACCATCGGCGACCAGTACCACCCGGACCTCGGCCACGTCCGCGGCGCGCTGGCCTACGCCAAGACCTCGGCGCCCAATTCGATCGGCTCGCAGTTCTACATCGTGCACCCGGAGAAGGGCGCGCACTTCCTGGACCATCCGCAGGGCGGCGGCCCGGCCGAGGGCTACACCGTGTTCGGCCAGCTGTACGATGGATTCGAGGTGCTGGACGCTATCGCCACCTGCAAAACCAGGCCCGGCGACTGCCCGGCGGAGCCGCAGGTCATCGAGGAGATCAGCATCCAGGTCTGCGGATGATCTTAGAAGGAAGCCATGAACCCAGGAGTTGCGGGGCATGGTTTTTATTCATTCCTGGTTTCCTTATTTGAACGCGGCAATCCATGTGATCCAAACCTCTGGCTGGTAGCCGGCCGCCGCCCGTCCACCGGAGCGAACCAGTGAGCCACGCCGTCGAGATTCAGTTAAAGAGCGAATGCCGGCAAGAGCCCGGGACTTTTTGCGCCCTGCACGCTTTGCGGCGGCTGTCCTGGCCGATAGGATGCGGCAGCCTTCGCAAGCATCAACAAACCAACACAAGGAGGACAACCATGGAACCGGGAAAACGCCGCTGCGTTCTTGTCTTAGCCGTGGTTCTGGCAGTACTGCTCACCGCCGCCCCACAATCATATGCGCAGATCTCTAACAGATACTTCAAGGTGGAGGTCAAGGGCACCTACGGGGAGGTGCCGGACGTTTTATATGTCGATTTTGGCGCGCTAACCGTGCCGGCGGTCCCGGATACACCGGCCGGAAACGCCGGCGGGCAGAAATCGTACCGGTACGGCACTCCCGAGCCCCTTGAAATCACAATGGTCTATCATCCAGCCCCCGGCAACGTGAAGATTCAGGCATGGGGTAACCCGGCAAGCACAAAACGTAACCCTCTTCGCCGCGATGTAATTGTTTATCTGCTGGATAAAAGCAAGACAAACGTTTTGGCCACCTACTCGTTGCCGGAGTGCCTTCCCATCTCCCTGGAATCCGGCAACCAGTTCATTGCTACGGACGTTCCCACCATGACGCTGCGCTTGCAGGCGAACAAGATCGTCTCCGCCGAATCAACGATGGTCGTCCCGCAGAAAGGGGATGCGCGCCTGACATTGAACGGCACGGAGATGCCCATCAAGAGTCACACAGGAGGAGCGGTCGCCGCCGACGGTTCCATCTCCCCGGTCACAGTGAACGCGTACTCAACCCCCTGCCTGTTCCTGGCGCAGGTCAACAAGATCAGGAACCTGGGCCAGGACCTGCGGTTCGAGCTGACCCTGCCCGACGCGTCCGGCAAGCCGGTGACCTACGGCAACTGCCTTCTCACCAAGTTCCACCTGACGCCGTTTCACAATACGGGGGGAGAGGAGCTTAAAGAAACGATCGTATTCCAGCCGGAGCTGATACGCAGCTCGACGCCTGAACCTCGCAAGCCGAGGGTTACGCCCGCGAGCAGGACGGGATCCAAAAAGGATTGACCTGGAATCCGCGAAAAAAAAAGGGGGGGGGGGGGTCAGNNGGGGGGGGGGGGGGGGGGGGTCAGACCGCCAGCCACTGTTTCCACAGCTCCGGCCGGTAGCCGGTCGTCGCCAGCTTGCCGTTGCGCACGATCGGGGTCTTAAGCAGCTTGGGGTTCCGTTTCAGCACAGCTTCGATATCGAACCGTTGGTATTGAAGCTGTTGCTTTTGGGCCTCCCTGCCCTCGCGGTCGAGCATGGCCTCGAGGCCCGCGGCCCGCTTGATGCTCTCAAACTCCCCCGCGCTCAGCTCCTTCTGGTCCAGGTCGACAAAATGGAACGGCACGCGCCGCTCCTTGAAGAACCGCTGCGCGGCCCGGGTGTCCCGGCACTTGCTGGTCCCGAAGATCTGGATGGCCACGGCTGCCTCCCGCTGATCGTGCGCCCCCCTGCGGGGCAGGCCAAGCGATGGGTGATGGTCGTATTATATGGCATTTTGCCGGCCGTTTCAACCCTGGCCCGGCATCGGCCGTGAACAATCCTTGTGACTTCACCTTGATGGCGCGGTGCCGTCGGCATGGACGAACCACAGAAGGAGGACCTGCGAATGAGAGCGGTGATCGGCTCTGCACCGGCCGGCCCCGCACGCCCGCGAACGCGCGTGAGCAACCGCACTTGGGCCTGCGTGGCCTGCGGCAAGACCTACCGGCGGGACCAGCGGCTGCCCGGCCCCGTCATCTGCGCCATCTGCCGCAACCCCTGCGAGTACGTGCACTGGAAGATGCGCGTGCCCTCGCCGAAGAAGGCCCGGGAATGGGACCGGTTCTGGCGGCTCTACCGCAGCGAGCGCCGGGAACTGGAGCGGTGCTTCCGCGACGGGAACGTGGAGGAGGTGGTGCTCGACCTGCTGAACATGCGTATCCTGCCGCGGCTGAAACGGCCCGGGACGTCGGATGGGCGCAGATGACACCAGGTCCCGCCCGGAGGGCGGGACCTGCGCGTTTCACCCCGGCCCGTCACGGCGGCGTCGCTAACTCCCGGGCGATGGGAATGTCCGCCGGGGAAAGATCGAAGCGGAGCAATTCGGCCAACGGCACCCACTCGACCAAATCGTGGTCGGTCAGTTTGAAATCTGCCGACTCCAGCTCCGCCTGCACCGCCACCAGCATGATGGCGCCGTCCGGATAGCGGTACTCGTTGCGGGCCACCACCGGCCCGGCCTTGGCACGGACCCCCAGCTCCTCGAAGATCTCCCTCTCCAGCGCCCGCTGCGGCGTTTCTCCCTCTTTCACCGTCCCTCCGGGGAACTCCCACAAACCGGCGTTGCTCTCGCCCGGCTTGCGGCGGGCCAGCAGCACCTTTCCGTCCCTGACGGCTATGGCGGCCACCACCGTCTTCATGCTCAGATCGGCCCGGAAAGGACGTATTCGGCCAGGCCGGACACCACCGAGGACATCTTCCCGTAATCCAGGGTCTCCGGGGTGTCGGTCGTCTGGTGGTAATTGGGGTTGCGGAAGAAGGCGGTGTCGGTGATCATCACCGCCTTGAAGCCCGCTTTCCAGAAGTTGCGGTGGTCGGAGAAGGCCAGTCCGGGCAGCTTTCTGGGGCCGGCCAGGGTGCGGCAAGGGAGGCGGCGCTCCAGGACTTTACGGATTGGGCCCAAAAACCTTCGGCTGCCGAAATCCGAGACCGCGGCGATGAAGTTTCCCCGGGACGGGTAGAACGGCTTGAGCAGGAACGAGGGATAGCGCTGGGAGCCCTTTTCCTCGGTGTAGTAGCCGATCATCTCCAAACATATCATCAGCCGGACGTCGGCGGACCGATCTCTCAGGGACTTGGCGTGGATCCAGCTCCCCATCAGCTCGGTGCCGAAGTACGGCGGCTCCTCATTGGCATAGACGGCGAACTGCACCTGGAAGTCCAGAGAATCCTTCCGTTGGCTTATTATCCGGGCCAGCTCCAGCAGCCCGGCCACGGCCGAGGCGTTGTCATCGGCGCCCGGGGTGTCGCCGCAGACGTCGTAGTGGGCGCCCACCACCAGGATGCGGCGGTGCTGGGGGTTGACCACGGCCAGGATGTTGGCGAAGCTATCCCCGTCGGCCAAGAACTCCTGCCTGGACGGGGGCAGCCCCATGCCGGCCAGCTTCTGCTCGATGTAGTCCCGGGCCTTCTCCAGGGAACCCAGGTTCGGGCTGCTGCGCGGCGGGTCCAGCGAGGCCAGGAATTCAACGTGGCCACGCAGGGAGTCGGCGGAGACGGAAAAATCCATGGGGTGCGTCGTTGTTGTTTTTTTAGGAAAGGAAAGTGCGGAGACGGCCAAAAGCGAGCAAGCGATCATGCTTTTCATGGGTTTCCTTTGCTGACGGGCGTTGTCGATAATTATAGTTATTATGAAGGTATAATACAACACATTTCGTCAGACAGGTCATTCCCCCCGGCCCGGGATAACCGGATGTTGCCTCCCTCTTGAAAAGCGGGGAAAACCGGGTTATATTGTACGAAGGAGGATGAAGCATGACAGCAGCGATCATGGTGTTTGCGGTCCTGGCGTTTATGTGCGCCCCGGGCCGATCGGTGGAGAAAGGAGGCACAAACAAGATGCCGGAGTTCAACCAGGCCTACTTCGCAGGCGGCTGCTTCTGGTGCCTGGAGCATCCGTTCGACACCATTCCGGGCGTGACCGAGGTGATGCCGGGCTACGGCGGGGGGAAGACGAAGAACCCGACCTACCAGGAGGTCTGCAGCGGAAAGACCGGACACTTCGAGATGGTCAGGATGACCTATGATCCAGCGAAGATCTCTTTCCGGAAGCTGGTCGATGTATTCTGGCGGCAGATAGACCCCACCGACGACGGCGGCCAGTTCGCCGACCGCGGCAGCCAGTACCAGGCGGCCCTTTTCTACCAGAACCAGGGGGAAAAGGATCAGGCCGAGGGCTCCAAGAAAGCGCTGGAGCGGTCGGGAAAATTCTCCAAGCCGATCGCCGTGAAAATATTGCCCTTCACGACCTTCTACCCGGCCGAGGAGCACCACCGGCAGTATTATAAAACCTGCCCGGCCCAGTACCAGCGGTACCGGTCATTCTCGGGCCGCGCCGACTTTCTCAAGCGCACCTGGGGAGACGGCTCCACGGCACCGCTCGGAAAACACGAGCAGTACGCAAAGCCGGACAGAAAGGAGCTAAAAAAAAGGCTGACCGGAATCCAGTACCAGGTGACCCAGGAGAACGCCACCGAGCCGCCGTTCGCCAACGAGTACTGGAGCGAGAAGCGGGAAGGGATCTACGTGGACGTCACCACCGGACAGCCGCTGTTCTCCTCCCTCGACAAGTTCGACGCGGGCTGCGGCTGGCCCAGTTTCACCCAGCCGCTGGATACATCATTGTTCGAGGAGAAGAGAGACGGCTCCCACGGGATGCGCCGAACCGAGGTCCGGAGCAAGGCCGGGGACGCCCATCTGGGGCACGTCTTCGAGGACGGTCCGGCTCCGGCCGGAACGAGGTACTGCATCAACTCGGCCGCGCTGCGCTTCATCCCGAAGCAGGAGCTGGAGCGCGAAGGTTACGGGGAATACCTGCGGTTGTTCGATCCGGGCAGGTGACCGCCGTCCCGCGTCCGGCAGAACGCCCTTCCCGCCATGGGAGGGGCGTTCTGTTCACCGGGGCATCGGCGGCGGCGTTTTCTTCTCCACCCGGTAGCGGATGATGGTGTGGTACTTGTCCGGATTTCCCTTGCCGAACAGCCCCGGGCCCCGCAGGTACTCCTCCTCGTGCGGCCCGGCGACCACGTAGCCGCTGGTATCGATGAAAGCCATGAGCCTCTCGATCGTCGGCGCCTCGGCGGCGTACGGCCCGACGTGCAGGATCTCGGCCACCTCGCCGTACTGCCAGGTGGTCAATGCGACCGTCAAGCCGGGCGCGGCCGGTGCTTCCTTCAGTTTGTCCAATGTCCCCGGCACGGGCAGGGCGTACAGGCCCACCCACTGGTCCTTCGGCGTGTCGAACGGCTGGGGCCAGCGCGCCAGCGGCGCCGCCGGTCCCCTGGTGCGGGCGTTCCGGTAATACGTCTGGAACAGCAGGGCGAACGCCTTCAGCCCGACAGTGTTGGGATCGCCGACCGCTTCGACCTGCAGCATCCGCTGGTCGGGCCTGGCCGTGATGCGCGGTTCCTTGAGCGCCTGATACCGGCTGAGATCCGGCCCTTTCATCATGAAGTGCCCGAGCACCGCCGCGCCGAGGGCCCCCAGCCCCAGGATGATGGCGGCAACGATCGCGATCTTCTTCAGCATTGCCCCCTCCGTTTTTTATGTTTCTGCCGGCGGGCGACCAGATCGTCGCCCTCATTCCGTCAGTTCCTCGATCCTGAGACGCAGGGCGGGATCGGGCGCCTCGGACTGCAATGCCCGGCACGACGCCAGCGCCTGGGCGCGGTCACCGGCGCCGCCGGTGATCTTGAACAGCCGGTACTCCAGCTCGGCCCGCTGGGCCGCGCTCAGGTCCGATCCCGACAACTCCCGCGCCATCGCGGCGCCGGCCGCCGGATCGCGCTCCGCCTCTATCCGCGCCGCCAGCAGGCGGGTGTTGAACGCAACCCAGGGGGTGCCGGCACCGGCGGTCAGCGCCAAGGCCTCCCGGACGAGCTCGCCGGCCTGCCCGGCCTCGCCTGCCGCCAGCTTCATCTCGGCGGCGTCCCGCAGGTTCTCGGCCAGGTCATGCCGGAGCTGCAGCTCCCGGCACAGCGCGATGGCGCGCTGGAAGTGCGGCCAGGCCTTGCGGTACGCCAGCAGTTCGCGGTAGTCGTTCGCCAGGGCGCCTTCGGCGAAGCTGATGCTGCGCTTGTCGCCCAGCTCCTCGGCCAGCGCCAGGTGGCGGCGATGGTACTCCATGGCCATCGGGTAGTCGTATCGCAGTCGGTAGACCGCGCCGATGTTCCCCAGCGCGTATGTCTTGGAGCGGATGTCCCCCAGCTCGCTCATGATCTCCAACTGCCGGCGGTAGGCGTCCATGGCCTCCTCCAGCAGCCGCTGCGCCCGGTAGATCGTGCCCAGCACGCCGTAGGCCACGCCCACGTTGCGCTTGTCGCCCAATACCTGGGCGCTGCGCAGAAATTGCCGCGTGTTCTCGAGCGCCGGTCCGTAGGCGCCCTGGTTGTACTGCACCAGCCCGATGTTGCCCGTGGCCAGCGCCGCAGCCTGGCGGTCGCCAAGCGCATCCGACAGCTCGCGCTCCCGCCGGTAGCACTCCATCGCCTGATGGTACTGCCCCCGCACCCGGTGAACATTGCCCATGTTGCCGACGGTCCGGCTGGCCGCCCGCCGGTCGCCGGTCTCCTCCGCGATTGCCAGATTCCGCCGGTAGCAGTCCATTGCCCGATCATAGTCGCCCTGGGCGCGGTGAACGTTGCCGATCTCTCCCAGCACTCGCCCGGCCGCGGCGCGGTCACCCGCCTGCTCGTAGTGGCTCAGCGCCTGTCGCAACAGGCCGTCGGTCTCCGCGTAGCGCCCTTTCTTGAACAGCACGCCGGCCAGCAGCGCCCGGGCGTCGGCGCTGAGCCGGGCATCGCCCTGCACCGCGGCCAGGCCCAAGCCGCGGCGGTGGATGGCCTCGGCCTGGTTCCAGTCGCCCATGATGTCCAGCACTTCGGCCTTGCGCTGCAGTAACTGGTAGGGATAGCGGCGGCCTTCCCCGACCTCTTCGGGCTGGAGCCAGAGCAGCGGCGATCGCAGCCGCAGCATGCCCAGAACGGGCAGCGCCCTGGCAGGCGCCGACTCGGTCCGGGGTTGGCCGGCATCCGCCCGGGCCTCCGCCAGGTCCTTAAGAACGTCCGCCAGCAGGTCGTCGTCGCCCAGCTCGCGGCACAGGTCACGGGCCCGCTCCAACCGGATCCGGGCCTCAGCGGTCCTTCCCAGCTGCGCCAGCGTCGAGCCCAGCGAATCCAGGGCCTTGGCCAGCTCCTGCTTATACCCGATGGCATCCAGGATGTCCGCGTCCTCGCTCAGGTAGCGCACCGCCTCGTCGAGCCGTCCCATGTCCCGGCAGCACAACCCCAGGTTGCCCGCGGCCAGGGCCCGGCCCTGCCGGTAGCCGATCAGCGACGACAGCTCGTAGTATGCCCGGTAATGCGCGATGGCTTCGTCGTAGCGCTTGGCGCTGTACTCGATGTTCCCCAGGTTGCCGTGCGCGATGGCCACGCCGTAGCGGTCGCCGATCAGCGTGGCGGCCCGCAACTGCTCGGCAAAGCAGACCTTGGCCCGTTCACGGTCCTTGGCCGCGTACCGTGCCGTGCCCAGGTTGCAGGCCGCTTTCCACACACCCAGCAGCGTACCTTCGCTGCGGAACATATCCAGCGCCAGGTCGAAACGATCGGCAGCTTCCTGGTATTCCCCCCGCGCGAAGTGGACGTTTCCCAGATCACTGTGGGCGGCCGCCTCCTGGTGCGCGTCGCCTGTCGACCGGCAGAGGTCGAGCTTCCTGCGGAAACAGTCCTCCGCCCGCCCCAGATCACCGTGGCACCAATGGATCGCGCCCAGGTTGCCGAGCGCCACCGCCAACCGGAGCGGATCTCCCGCGGTCTCGCTCCAGGCGACCGCCTGCCGCAGCATCGTCTCGGCTTCCCCCTGCTGTCCCCGGTTGCGCAGCAGCTCGCCCAGCCGGAGATGGGCGTCGATCTTCCGTCCGTCATCCCCGGCGCGCGCCGCGAAGCAGGCCGCGGCCCGCAGCTGTTCCTCGGCCTGCGCCCACTCGCCCACGGTGACGAGCACCTCGCCCCGGCGCAACGCCAGGTCGAGCGGGTAGAAACCCTCCGCATGGTCGTTGAGCCAAAGCTTGCAAAGACGCATTGATCGCGCTGCCATCGTCATGATGTGCATTGACCGTCCATCGCTGGCCAATGATATCCCATCGGCACCGGTGCGTCAAGGGACAAGAATTGAAAACCCGCCCCCGTCGGGGGCGGGTCGGCCGCCGGCCGGCAGTCATTTCCCGGCCATCACCAGCGGCAGATCCTGCGCCACAGTGGTGGTCGGCTGGATGTTGAACTTGTCGACCAGGATCTTGAGCACGTTGGGCGAGACGAAGGCCGGCAGGGTCGGCCCCAGGTGGATGTTGCGCACCCCCAGCGCCAGCAGCGACAGCAGGATCAGCGCGGCCTTCTGCTCGTACCAGGCGATGTCGAACGACAGCGGCAGCTGGTTGACGTCCTTNNCAGGTCGAGGCCGTTGTAGCGGTACTTGGCGCAGCCGGCGGTAAGGATCACCGCGTCCTGGGGCAGGGCCTGCGCGAGGTCGGTGAAGTACTGTCGCGACTTGTGGCGGCCATCGCAGCCGGCCATCACCACGAACCGCTTGATGGCGCCGCCCTTCACCGCCGCGATCACCTTGTCGGCCAGGGCCAGCACCTGGTTGCGGGCGAAGCCGATGGCCAGCGTCCCGTCGCCTAGCTTCACCGGGGCCTGGCACTGTTTCGCCTTGGCGATGACGGCGGAGAAATCCTTCTGCTTGCCGGCTGCCCGGTCCGCGACATGGGCGATGCCCGGAAAGCCGACCACTCCGGTCGTGAACAGCCGGTCCTTGTAGGTGTCCCGGGGCGGCACCAGGCAGTTGGAGGTCATCAGCACCGCGCCGTTGAACTTCTCGAAATCTTCCGGCTGGTGCCACCACGAGCTGCCGTAGTTGCCGCGGAGGTTGTCGTACTGCTTGAAGAACGGGTAGGCGTGGGCCGGCAGCATCTCGCCGTGGGTGTAGACGTCGACGCCGGTCCCCTTGGTCTGGTCCAGGATGTCCCGCAGGTCGGCCAGGTCGTGGCCGGACAGCAGGATGCCCGGGTTACTGCCGGGCGCCAGCCTGACCTGCGTGATCTCGGGGTGCCCGAACTGCTCGGTATTGGCCTTGTCCAGCAGGGCCATCACCTTGACCCCGGCGTGGCCGACCTGGAACACCCAGTCGGTCAGCTGATCCGTTGTCAGGGTCTCGTCCAGCGTGGCGGCCAACGCCTGCTGGACCAGCAGCACGACCTCGTCGTCGACGTAGCCCAGCACGGCGGCGTGGTGGACATAGGCGGCGATGCCCTTCAGGCCGTAGATCACCAGGTAGCGCAGGGTGCGCACATCCTCGTCCTTGTAGGACAGCACGCCGGCCTCGTAGCCCTGCTGCGCCAGCTCGTCGACGGACCCCTTGCCGTCCCAGGCCGCGGCCGCCGGGAGACCACCGCCCAGCTTGTCCCCGAGTCTCGCCTTGATCCGCTCGCGCAGCGCGACCGCCCGGCGGATCTTGTCCGCGAAGTACCCGGGGTCGAAGTTGACGTTGGTCAGCGTGGCGAACAGCACGTCGTTGACCAGCATCGCCGCCTCCCGGTCGCAGGCGCCGGCTTCCTTCGCCCGGACGTTGGCCCAGGCCAGGCCCTTCAAGGCGTGGATCGCCGCGTCCTGGAGGTTGGACACCTGGTCGGGCTTGCCGCAGACCCCCTTGGCCCCGGCGCAGCCCTTGTTGCCGGCGGTTTCCTGGCACTGGTAGCAGAACATGGACATGGTCTGTCTCCCTCTTTCCTAGATACTGATTATTTTGTCCGAATCTTTGATGATCTCGTGGAGGTCCTTCATCGACGAAAGCGGACAGAGCTCGCTCCCGTCTTTCTGCCGCAATTTCAAGCAGGTGCCGCAGGCGAGGATGATGCCGCCCTTGTCGACCAACTGCTGCATCTGCTCGGTGATCTTGAAATTCTCGCCGTCGAGGGACTGACAATCCACTCCGTTCGCGAGCAGGAAAACCTTCACCGCGTCTCCTTGACCCAGCGCATATACGCCGAGACGAAAAGCGTTCCACACGGCCTCGGAATTCTGCGAATAGACGATGATCCCCAGTTTCATGGCGATCCCCTTGTACTACGACTTGATCATGGTCAGCATCATCTTGAACCGGGTCAGCGCCTTCAACGCATGGGGACGGCCCTCCGGCATCACGATCATCTGGCCCGCCTTGAGCCGGTGCGGTTTGCCGTCGATCCTGATCTCCACCTCGCCCTCCAGCACCTGCACCAGGGCGTCGAACGGCGCCGTGTGCTCGGACAGGCCCTGGCCTTTATCGAACGCGAAGGCCGTGACCGTGCCGTTCTTCCGGCGGATGATCTCGCGGCTGACGACAGTGTCCTTCTGGTAGGCCACGGTCTTGCCGATGGTCTCGATCAGCGGCCTCACGGCGGGCAGTGACTTGGCTGCGGCCTTCTTGGCCGCGCACGTGGGGCAGCCTTTCATCGGGATCCTTTCTTCATCATACTACGGGTTCTCCGTGCCTCCGTGGCCGGGTCAGTCCACCGGCTCGAAGTTGGTCTTGTCCACCTGGCACAGCGGGCAGACCCAGTCGTCGGGCAGGGACTCGAACGGCGTGCCGGGCTTGATCCCCGAATCCGGATCGCCTTTCTCCGGGTCGTAGACGTAGTCGCACACGGTGCAGCGGTACTTTTTCATTTCCTTCCTCCTGTTGGGGCAATTCATGAATTGCCCGTACGTTATGTTGGGGCGGCCGGCCGGTCGCCCTTACGGGTTGTATTGTCTACTTCCGTTCGCCGTCGACGCCGATCACCTCGACCGTGAGCGGCATCCGCTTGCCGGAGTCGTGCAGCGCCTGCCGGACGAGCCTGACCAGCCCCTGGCAGCAGGGCACCTCCATCACCGCCACGGTCAGCGACCGGATGTCGTTGCGGCGGACGATCTCCGACAGTTTTTCCAGATAGGGCTCGGTGCGGTCCAGCTTGGGGCAGGCGATGGCCAGCGACTTGCCGGCCAGCACCGTGCGGTGGAAGTCCGCGTAGGCGCAGGGCACACAGGACGCCGCCACCAGCAGGTCGGCACCCTGGAAGAACGGGGCATCGGCCGGCACCAGGTGCAGCTGGACCGGCCAGTGGCCGAGCTGCGACGGGGCTTCGTCCCCCGGGCGCGGCGGGGCAGGACAGGCGGCCATCCGCACCCGGCGGCCGGGGCAGGCCTGTTGCTCGCGCTGTTGGGGCAATTGATGAATTGCCCGTACCTGGCCTTTGGCCGCTTTCTGGTCGAAGCTTACTGCGTCCCGTTCCACGATCCGGATGGCGTCCCGCGGGCAGTGCCCCAGGCAGGCGCCCAGGCCGTCGCAGTACGTCTCGCTGGCCAGCACCGCCTTGCCGTCGACGATCCGCAGCGCCCCCTCGGCGCAGCTGGGCACGCACTGCCCGCAGCCGTCGCAGCGGTCGCGGTCGATCTCGACGATCTTCCGCTTCATCGCGCGACCTTCCCCGGCCGGACGAACCGCGACAGCCGGGCCGAATTGATCTCGCGGTCCAGGCCGGCCTGCACGGCGCGCAGCGGCCCGTACAGCGGGCAGGCCAGGTGGGTGCAGCGGCCCTCCGTCATGCACTGGCTGACGCGCAGCTCGCCGTCCACCGCCCGGAAGATCTCCCGCACCCTGATCCGCCGGGGCGGCCGCGCCAGCGACAGCCCGCCGCCCTTGCCGGTGCGTGTCTTCACCAGCCCGGCCGCGGCCAGCCGCCGGGCGATCTGGGACAGGAACCCGGGCGAGGTGCGCAGCGCCGCCGCCAGTTCCCGGGCCGGGGCCGCCCCCTCCCCGCCGCGCCGGGCCAGCAGCACCATCGCCTGCAGGGCATACTCGTTGCGCTTGGTCAGCAGCATCGTCGGTTTTCCATAATAATACTAATTTAGTCATATTATACATCATTTCCCCCAAATGTCAAGCCCCTTCGAAAATTTTCTTGCCCGGCGCCGGGGACTCTGCTATACTGTCGGGGCAACGCTTCGGGAGAGGAACCGGATGATTTCCTACCGACGGGAACTGTGGTTCGATGTCCCGGCCCGCCGGGGCTTCGTCAACATCACCGGCCAGGTCGAGGACTGCCTGCGCGCCAGCGGCGTGCGCGAGGGGCTGTGCCTGGTCAACGCCATGCACATCACCGCCAGCGTGTTCGTCAACGACGACGAGCCCGGGCTGCACCGGGACTACGAGCAGTGGCTGGAGCGGCTGGCGCCCCATGAACCGGTGTCCGCCTACCGCCACAACCGCACCGGCGAGGACAACGGCGACGCCCACCTCAAGCGCCAGGTGATGGGCCGCGAGGTGGTGGCGGCGGTAACGGACGGGAAGCTCGATTTCGGCCCCTGGGAGCGGATCTTCTACGGCGAGTTCGACGGGAGAAGAAGGAAGCGGGTGCTGGTCAAGATCATCGGGGAGTGACGCCGGCGGCTGAATCCCCTATTGACAGCGACTCGGGCAATGTGCTATCGTTAATGTTTATGGCGTTTCGCCGCCGACCGGGAGAAACTGAGGAGAAAGCGTGAAGCCGACGACATCCGACATCCAGGCGATCGAGGACCTGTCCCGGGCCCGCCAGGCCATCCGGGCCGAGCTGGCCAAGGTGATCGTGGGCCAGGCCCGGGTGATCGACGAGCTGCTGACCGCCCTGCTGACCGGCGGCCATGTGCTGCTGGTGGGCGTGCCGGGCCTGGCCAAGACCCTGCTGATCAACTCGCTGGCCCGCTGCCTGAACCTGTCCTTCAACCGCATCCAGTTCACCCCCGACCTGATGCCCTCGGACATTACCGGAACCGACATCATCGAGGAGGAAGGCGGCACCCGCAAACGGTTCTTCAAGTTCGTCCGGGGGCCGGTGTTCGCCAACATCGTGCTGGCCGACGAGATCAACCGCACGCCGCCCAAGACCCAGGCGGCGCTGCTCCAGGCCATGCAGGAGCGCACGGTGACGGCCGGCGGCAACACCTACCGGCTGGAGGAGCCGTTCTTCGTGTTGGCCACCCAGAACCCGATCGAGCAGGAGGGCACCTACCCCCTGCCCGAGGCCCAGCTGGACCGTTTCATGTTCAACACCTTCATCGATTATCCGGACCGGGACGAGGAGATCGAAATCGTCCGGACCACCACCTCGGCCTACGCCGGCGACGTCAGGCAGGTGATCTCGGGCGCCCAGATCGTGGCCCTGCAGCAGCTGGTGCGCAAGGTCCCGGTGGCCACTGACGTCATCGCCCGCGCCGTGGGGCTGGCCCGCGCCAGCCGGCCCGGCGGGGCCGATGCCCCGCCCTACGTCAGGGAGTACGTGTCCTGGGGCGCCGGTCCGCGGGCATCGCAGTACCTGATCCTGGGCGCCAAGGCAGCCGCCATCCTCGACGGCCGGCTGGCGCCGTCGCTCGACGACGTAGCGCGCATGGCCCTGCCGGTGCTGCGGCACCGGATCATCACCAACTTCCAGGCCGAGGCGGCCGGGGTGGACTCGGTGGAGATCGTCAACCGGCTGCTGGCCGCACCGACAACATGAACGCCTTCCGCGTTTCATTGCTGGCGTTCGTGATGGCCTCTCTCCCCGCGGTGTCCGCGGGCCGGCCAGTTGTTTCCAAGATCGGGCAAACGGCCCTGGTTTTCCTGGACGCTTCAGAGTCAAGCAGTATTCTCCGGCAGAAAGATGATTTCATCTCTGCGTTGACCGTGTATGATATATTGTCCACCGTGCCCTCGGATCGTCCGGCCACCATCGACAGTTATTTGTCATACATCGGCGATCAGACCCTCGACTGGCGTCCGTCACAAAGGAGGGTGATCCGGGACATTTTCAGCTCCATTGCCCGAAAAACCTGTCGATACAACCTGCGCTGTCCCGATACATTGTTCGCAGTGAAGACGACCGGGCTTGAGCTGGATAGCGCCTTGTACACGCGCGCCAATGCCATCATCGTGCCCGAGGGGGCTTTTGAGCTGAAACGATCCCAACTCGAACCAAGGATCATTCATCAGCTGTTCCATGTGATCAGCCGGAATGATCCGGCACTGCGGGAACGGCTCTTCAACGTCGTACATTATCGCAGATGCCCGCCGTTGCGAATCCCCGCTGCCTATCGCACTACGGCTATCACAAATCCCGACTATCCCATCCACGATTACTATACGTCCGGCACCGGGAAAGATTCGCTCGTCGACATCATTCCGGTGACCATCGCACGCCAGCACTATGGGCCAGCCGCGGCACAAAGCCGGTGGCGGGCGCGCACGACGAAATTTCTCGTCGTGCAACGCACCGTTTCAGAAACGGCAGCCCTCTGTGACAACGATGGGCCGGTCGTCGCCGGCTTCGATCAACGGCCAGAGAACAATTTCGTACGGTATAAGAATATCTGGTCAAAAACCTACTGCCCGGAAACGATCATGGCGGAGTATTTCGCGATGATGGTCCAGGACGACACGACGACCGTGAACCAGTGGGTCGTTGATTCAATGAGGACGTTGTTCATGGAATAGCACCGACCGTTGAGCCGATCACCCTGGTTTTCCCGGACCACGGGTCCCGGAACGATAGGTTTCCAGCATAATAGAGGAACCACCCATGTTCAACCTCAAGAAGTTCTACAAGCAGTACAACGACCCGGTCAAGGCCGGCTACCGCAAATCGCTGACCGAGGTCAGACGGATCGCCGCCCGCACCGAGAAGCCGCCCAAGGACCTGTCGCTGGCGCCCTACTACGCCTACTTCCACGAGGTGGCCGGCATCATCCTGAAGATGGCCGCCTACGGCGACGAGCTGCACTCCAAGGGCTACTTCGAAGCGACGCCGCTGGAGAAGCTGCGGGCCGAGAACGCCGCCCTGTTCGCGGAGCTGCTGCCGGAGAACTATCCGCGGACCTACGCCGACCCCGCCTTCTGCGTCAGTGAGTTCGGCGAGGGCATGGGGCAGCTGCTGTCGTACTTCTACCTAAAGTTCCGGGCCTACAGCCAGCACGCACTGCTGGGCAAGCTCTTCAAGATGGCGCAGTACAACCGGGCCTTCATCGGGGCCTTCGGCCTGCTGCGCGCCGGCGGCCCGCCTTTCGACGAGCTGCAGCGCACGGTCACCGCCCCCGAGCTCGCCGGCCTGGCCGAGGACCTGGCGCTCAGCCTGACCGAGGGCTACGACCCGGCCTTCACCTTCTTCGCCGACCTGGTGCGCACCGCCGACCTCTCCGACCCGCGCTACCTGTTCCGCTACGGCCGCTCCATCAGCGATAACGAGCTTCGGACCGCGGCCTTCTTCCGCGACTACCCCGAGGCCAAGCTCCGGAAGCTGGCCCGGCTGATCGCCGGCGCCTACGTCACCGGATTCACCGCCCGCAACAAGGACCTCTCGGGCAAGACCACCGTCAACCTGGCGTTCTGCGCCGGCCAGGAGAAACTGGTGCGCTGCCTGGTGAAGGAGCTGAAGAAGCGCCGGCTGACCGCCCTGATCGGGCCGCCCCAGACCAGCAAGGTCAACGAGCAGTACGCCTACGACCACCGCTTCGACACCGCGCTGTTCCTGGACCAAGGGTACGTCGACGAGGTCCACCAGGCCTACGAGCAGGCCTCCCAGCGCTGCCTGCCGCTGATCAAGGCCCTCTCCGGCGTGATCGCCCTCACCAAGTTCGGCGAGCCGCCCTTCAAGCCCCAGAACAAGCCGCAGTGCCTGCGGTTCACGCCGGAGCAGCAGCAGCTCTACCAGGCCCACATCACCGGCCTGGCGCGGATCCAGGAGCAATACGCCCCGCGCAAGGAGCTGAGCTTCACCATCATCTCCTTCCCGGCGCCGGAGATCGGCAAGGATTTCGAGCGGATCTTCGAGGACGTGCTGGAGATCAACATGCTCGACCCCCGCAGGCACCAGAAGGTGCAGCAGCTGCTGATCGACGCCCTCGACCGCGCCGACCGCGTCCACGTCAAGGGCGCCGGCGCCAACCGCACCGACCTGACGGTGGCGCTGCCGCCGCTGGCCGACCCCGCCCGCCACACCAACTTCGAGAACTGCGGCGCCGACGTCAACATTCCGGTGGGCGAGGTCTTCACCTCGCCCCGGCTGGCCGGCACCGGCGGCCGTCTGCATGTGGCCGAGGCGTTCCTGGGCGGCCTGAAGTACGTCGACCTGACGCTGGACTTCACCGACGGCTACGTCACCGGCTACTCCTGCGGCAACTTCCCCACGCCGGAGGAGAACCGGAAGTACATCGAGGAGAACCTGCTGTTCCCGCACACGACGCTGCCGATGGGCGAGTTCGCCATCGGCACCAACACCATGGCCTACGTGGCCGCCCGCCGGCACGGCATCCTGGACGTGCTGCCGGTGCTGATCATCGAGAAGATGGGGCCGCACTTCGCCATCGGCGACACCTGCTTCTCCCGCACCGAGGACCTGGCGGTGTTCAACCCCGACGGCAAGGAGATGACCGCCCGCCAGAACGAGAAGAGCGCCCTGCGCAAGACAGACCTGGAGCAGGCCTACACCCACAAGCACACCGACATCACCCTGCCCTACGAGGAGATCGGCCTGATCGCCGCGCTGACGCCGGCCGGCGAACGGATCGACATCATCAAGAAGGGCCGGTTCGTGCTGCCCGGCACCCGCAAGCTCAACGCGCCGTTCAAGCAGCTGGGATGATCATAAAATGATCCGGAGATGCATCTTCTCGCTGGCGATCGCCTTGCTCTCGGTCGTCCCCGCGGTTTTCGCCCAAAACACCGGCAAGATCGCGGGGACCGTCAAGGAAGATGGCACCTCTGAGCCGCTCACTGGTGCTGCCGTAACTATCCTTGGCACTACATTGGGGGTCAATACGGACTTGGATGGCCGATTCGTATTAGTCAATGTACCGATAGGCGAATACACAGTAGAAGCACGGGTGGCTGGTTATCAGGATAATAAAATACATCACGTACGCGTGCTACCTAGTCAGACCAGCTATATAATGTTCAAGCTATCATCTGTTCCTGCGCAAGTACAATTGGACATCAAGCCATTGAGGGTTCGATCAGACAGCCTTGAACAAACCGTTATCACCCCATATCTAGAAGCGCCGATCGAACCGAATAGTAACTTAATATATTGCGCCACATTTCAGCTTGCATGGAACGAGTTAAAGGATAGCATCATCCGCCAGAATATCGAACTTGAGGGGGATCCAATCGAGGCACGATTGCTAAACAAACAGTTATTCGACAAAAAATACCTCGACAGGAATTGTTACGTAGCCAGATCCGGGAAGTTGTCACGGTCAGTACTGGAAGACATCAATGGAGAACTGCATGATAAATTTGGGCAATTTGCGCCCGACAGCCTGAAAATACCTGTAAATCCGAATAACACGTCTTTTTTGTCATACGCCTTTCTCTATAAAAACCTCCGTTTCCCGCATAGATTCAATTCGATCGATGGCACGATCCGCTTTGTTTTGCCGGATAGTTTCATCGACATAAAGTCTTTCGGCATTTCTGCGACCAATGAATCTATTGCCAAGCAACTCCGGAAACAAGTATCTGTACTATACTATAATAGTAATGATGATTTTGCCGTGCGATTGCAGACCACTTCAAACAAGGACGAACTGATACTTGCGAAAACAGAACATGCTTCGACCCTTTCCACAACTATTGAGAAGCTGGAGCAGAATATCAGGACCCACCGGACGTCTTCCCTTAATGAAGATGACGGGCTTGCTATTCCATATATCGATTTCGATATTGACCATTCATACGAACAATTATCAAAGAGATATCTTCTTAATCCTGGGTGGCGGAGGTATTATATTGAAAGGGCTCTTCAGAGAATAAAATTCCAGCTTGATGAAGGCGGCGCCACGCTAGTTTCTACGGCAACAGTTACTATAATCAAAGGCATACCCCCAAGGCAATTTATCTTCAACAAACCATTCCTCGTCGTGCTCAAGCAGAAAGGCTGTGCTCATCCCTTTTTCGCCATGTGGGTGGCAAACCCCGAGCTTCTTGTTCTCGATAAGTGACCTCACTTACCGTCACAACCTCCGCTCGCGCGGAGCTGGTCGATATCACTGACCGGGTGCAACGCCTAGTCTTCGAGTCCGGGGTCAAGGACGGCCTGTGCCACGTGTGGGTGCCGCACACCACGGCCGGCCTGACCGTCAACGAGAACGCCGACCCCGACATCGCCCGCGACCTGCTGGCCGGGCTGGACCGCATCGCGCCCTGGGACGCGGGCTACGCCCACGGCGAGGGCAACTCGGCCGCGCACATCAAGTCGTCGCTGGTGGGCTGCGAGAAGACCCTGATCGTCCGGGAGGGGAAGCTGGCCCTCGGCACGTGGCAGGGGCTGTACTTCTGCGAGTTCGACGGTCCGCGGGAACGGCAGGTGTGGGTCCGGCTGGCCCCATGCTGAACAGGGAATATCCCAACGGCCGGCGCAGTATATAGTGTCGGAACAGCAAAACGACCAACAGCTTATCGAGCGGGCGCTGGCCGGCGACGGCCCGGCCTACGGCCGGTTGGTGACCAAATATCAGCGGGCCATTTACGCCCTCGCCCGCCGGATGCTGCGCGATCACGACCTGGCCGACGAGGCCGCCCAGGAAACCTTCGTCAAGGCCTATTTCGCGCTGAAGCAGTACGACTCCTCGTTCCGGTTCTACACCTGGCTGTCGCGGATCGCCTACAACCTGTGCTGCGACTCGCTGAAGGAACGAAAACGCATCATCCCGCTGGACGCGGCGCCCGAGCCGCAGTCGGGAGATGATCCGTTGGAGGAGACGGCGCAGAACGACACCTGCGCCCGGATCCGGGCCCAGATCGACCGTTTGCCGCACGACCAGCGCGCGGTGGTCCTGCTGCGGGCCGACAAGGAACTCTCCTACGAGGACATCAGCTCGGTGTTAAGGATCCCGATGGGCACGGTGATGTCCCGGCTGCACCGCGCCCGCCAGGCCCTCTACGGGGCGCTCAAGGACGTCTTATGAAGGAACCGAAGGGACATAGCTACTCGTTCGAACAGCTGCAGGCCTTCGCCGACGGCGCGCTGGACGACGCCCTGGCGCGGGATATCGGGCGTCATCTGGCCGGCTGCGGCGAGTGCCGCGCGGCGGTGGACCGCCTGCGGGCGCTGGACGCCCGGATCGGCCAGGCGGAGTCGGCCGATGCGCCGGCCGGATACTTCGAGACATTCGGATCGCGCGTGGCCGGGCGGATCGCCGCGCGCCGGGCGGCAAAGGAGCGCCCGCTCTTCCGCTTCCCGCTCTGGGGGCTGATCCCGGCCGCCGCGGCCGCCGGACTGGTACTGGTCATCGCCCTGCGGACGGAAACGCCGGTGCCCGAACTCACGGTCCGGCTTCCGCCGGCGACCCGCTTCGCTCGGACCGAAAGTGCACCCGCGACCGGCCTGGCCGGGTCGCCCGTAGCCGCTGCCGGCAAGATGTTGCCGGCCGTCGGACAGAAGGAGGCCCGCCATCACGATCCAGCGGCGGCGGATGCGCGCGAAGCTGACGCCGTACGAACCGAACCGGCGTCGGACAGCCGGGCGAAACTGGCCGCCCCCGAGCCGCCGCTGACCGGCCCCTCGCCCGCCGCACCTACGGCCCTGCAGGCCCGCAGTGAAGCCGTCTCGCCTCCGGCGGCCGGCCCGGCCCGGGGAACGCCGCGCCGAGACTCCCGCATGGCCATTGCTGCCAGGACCGCCATCAAGGCCCGACTGCGCGCCCCTGCCGAGCCAGCCACCGCGCGCGCAATCGTGATCCACCTGCCCGATGGCGGCGCCTATTGCCCGGCGCCGGAGGTCGCCGCGGCCATCGCGATCGAGCTCCCGACAGACGATTGAACGGGCCGCGGCCATGCGGGGGCTGATGGATTTTCGCTTGACTTTTCGGGGCCAATTCCCGTATAGTTACATCTTATATGGCAGATTACAAGATACTGATCGCCGATGACGAGGCCAACATCGTCAAGATCCTGGAGTTCGAACTGAAGAAGAACAGCTACCAGGTCCTGACGGCGTTCGACGGCGAGGAGGCCCTGTGGGTGGCCGAGCGCGACCACCCCGACCTCATCATTTCCGACATCATGATGCCCAAGATGGACGGCTACGAGCTGTGCCGCCGCGTCAAGGCCAATCCCGACCTGCGGGCGGTGCCGTTCCTGTTCCTGACCGCCAAGACCGGCATCGAAAACCGGATCCAGGGCTACGCCATCGGTGGCGAGAAGTACATCACCAAGCCCTGCAACCGCCAGGAACTGCTCAAGATCATCGACATGCGGTTGAAGCACGCGGACAAGGCAAAGAAGCTGTTCGCCGAAAAGGCCCGGAAGTTCCAGGGCGACCTGGCCATCATCTCGATCTTCTCGCTGCTGGACATGTTCTTCATGGGCGGCTGGTCCGGCTATATCGACCTCGCCTCCGGCGACGGCCAGACCGGACGGATCGAGCTGGAGAACGCCACGATCGGGATCTGCACGCTCAACGGCCAGTCGGAATCTGACACGCTCGCCAAGCTGCTGGCGTGGAACCAGGGGACGTTCCTGGCCGAGCACGAGTGACCGCCCGGCCCCGGCAACAGGGAAGAGGCCCCGCTCTACTGAGCGGGGCCTCTTCCCTGCCGGGCCACTCCGGCCAGATGCCTCCAAACGGCTTGGCCGCAGTTGCTGCCGATCTCGTTCTCGGCGGGGTCGCCGACCGAGACGATAACATCGAATCCGCGCCGGCTCAGTTCCCCGGCCTTGGCCTCCAGCAGGATCCCGGCCGCCGGCGCGCATCCCGCGTCCGGCAGGCCGTTGTCGGATGCCGCAGCCGTGGGGTTGAGCGGCGTCAGCTTGACCGCGAACCACCGCGGGTCGAACCACCGGGCGAGCTTGGCGGCGTCGAGCTCCCACTCGCCGCAGACCGCGAAGTTCAGCGCCGGCTTGCGCAGGCCGGGGCGGTAGAAACTGCGCCCGATCAGCGCCAGTTCCCGCCAGTCCATCTTGGGGTACGGCATCAGCCGGTCGCGCTGGGCCGGATCAGTGCTGTTGATCGAGAACTGCAGCTGGAAATCGCGGAAGTAGTCGCGCAGGCCCAGCAGGGTCGAGAACCAGCGCCGGCGATCCGCCGGTCCGACCGTGGCCACGCAGGGGATCACTCCCGGATACCGTTCCTTCAGCCGCCACAGCGCCCTGAGCACCTCGCTGTTGAGCGCCGGCTCCCCCATGCGGGCGAACTGGACCTTGAACTTGGCGCTGGATGCCGGGTCCCGTCCGTTGGCGGCGACCACCCGGTCGACCTGTGCCAGGATCTCCGCGTCCGACAGGTTTCCCTGGAAGCGCCGGCCGGCGTCGCACATCTGGCAGTTCACCGGGCACCCCAGCTGGGTGGATACGATCACCACCCATTTTTGATCTCGGCCGCCCAGGTCCGGATCGCAGGCGTCGACGAATTCCACCAGCAGGTTCGGGTCGCCCCGCACCGATGCCAGGTAAACCTCGGCCAGCCCGTGGCGGCCGGTCTTGTCCATGACCGTCAGCATGCCCCCCGCCCCCCCAGATATGCGTGCGCCATCATCGCCTTGTCCACGCCGTCGCCGAAGGCGATGGCTGCCTGGCGGCGGCGGCCGGCGACGGCGTCGCCGGCGATGTGCAGGCCCCGTCCCAGCCGCCGCCGCGCCGAAGCCGTCAGCGCGGGAAGCGACGGCTCGCCGCCGATCGCGACCAGGACTGCGTCGGCCCTGGTCCTACCCCGCGGCGTGACCAGCGCCACCCCGCGGGTACCCGACGTTTCGATGCGCGACACCGGGCGATTCAGCCTCAGCCGGACGCCCAGCGAGCGGGCCAGCGAAACCAATCCCGCATGCGCCCGGGGCCGGCCGCCGCGGCACAGCACCGTGACCGCGGCGCCATGCTCGGCCAGCGAGCAGGCCTGGTCGAAGGCCGTCTCGCCGGCGCCGACCACCGCGGTCCGCATGCCGCGATGTACCTTGATGTCATTCCACCGGTAATGGACCGAGCCGGCCGCCGCGGGAGCCAGCGGAACGGCCAGCGGCAGCGGGCGCACCCCGGTCGCGACGACCACGGCGCGGCAGCGGTATTCCGCCGCCGCGGTCCGCACGATGAAATGCTGGCCGGCCCGAGCGACCTGCAGGCACTCCTGATGCGCGATGCGCACGCCCGACCGCCGCGCCTGGCACCGCAGCCCCTGCACGATAACCGCACCGGAGAGCCATCCGCCGGCGGGCCAAGGGAAGTTACCGACCCGGCGGGCCAGGTTCAGCCGGCCGCCGACCCTCTCCTTTTCCAGCACCAGCGCGTCCAGGCCGGCCTGTTTCGCCTGCAGCGCCGCGCCCAGGCCGGCCGGTCCCGCCCCGATCACGATCACGTCGCGCATGGCATCGCGCCCAGCAGGCCGGCGGTGGTGGCGACGCGGGCGAATCCGTGCCGCAGGCAACGCAGCGCGGCCCGGTGGTATCCCGCGTCCTTGGAGCAGCAGGCGTCGCCGGCGATCACCGGCCGGTAGCCCAGCATGAACCCGTGCCGGGCCGTGGTATCGACGCAGAGGTGGGTCATCACGCCGCACAGGACGATGTCCCGGACTCCCTTTCTCTTCAGCAACACGGTCAGGCCCGTTCCCATGAACGCGGAGTAATGTTCCTTCTTGATCACGGTTTCGCCGACCCGGCGGTCCAGTCCCGGGTACGGATCGGACTCCGCTCCGGCGGGCAGATGCTTCCAGCGTGCCGCCATCAGGTTCTTCCCGTCGCCGGGCCGGCAGTGCACCGTGTAGATGACCGGCCAGCCGGCCTTCCGGGCGGCCGCTACCAGCCGGTTGATCCGCGGCAGCAGCGCCGGAGTGCCGCGCAGGAACGCCGGCGACCGGCGGTCAAAGAAATAGTTCTGGACATCGACCACCAGCAGGGCGGATCCGACGCGGCCGATGCCGCTGCTCCCTTTTCGCATAGAAAAACCACCCAAACGCCCATAACGGGGTCTGGGTGGTTCGAAACGGTTCGAAGCCTAGTTCATGACCGGGAGGATTATACCACGGGGACCGGGTCCCTGTCAAATCGTTGGATCAATGGGATCATTCCTCCATGCCGAACGGCTGCTTGGGAAGGTAGCTGTGGACCTTGGCCACGTAGCCGTCGCCCAGCGGGATCGTCATGAAGTGGAAATAGCGCTCGCCGGCATCGATCATGCCCCGGTGGTGTTTGCCGTCCTGCAGGGTCTGGGCCATCGGGCATCCCTGGTGCGGTTTGCCGTTCCCGGTGACATCGTAGCACTTCATGCCGTCGATGGCGGGGAATTCCTTGAACTCCTCGCCGAAGGCGCGGTTGTGCCAGACGATGGTGAACGACCGGTCCAGGATCATCATCGCCAGGTCGGGCGAATCCAGCAGGGTTCGTTGCAGCCGTGCGACCAGCGCGCTGCGGTCGATCGCCATGGCTTCCTCCTCGTGTCGTGCGACGGTCAGAACCGGAACCCCAGGCCCAGGGTCACGCTCAGGTTCCGCAGGTCTCCCATCTCGCCCTTGTCGGCGATGGCGAACAGGCTGCGGGCGACCCGCAGGTCGGCCGACAGGAAGCCCGCCACCTCGGCGCCGCCGCCCAGGATCCAGCGGCAGTCGACGGGGCTGAACCCCTCGATGGCTGCGGTGTCGCCGCCGGCGCTGATCCGGTCGCGCAGCTTGACGCCCAGGTCGGCCCCGCCCTGCAGGAAGCCGGTCACCGGCCCGTCCTGCCCCGCCAGGTGCAGCCGCAGCAGCGCCGGCACCCGCAGGTAGTCCATGCCGATGTCGTAGCGGACGGCCGAATCCGCGAATGCCATCCGGTGCCGCTCGAACAGCAGCTCGAACTGGAAGCCGGCGGACGGCACCACCTCGGCATAGTAGACCAGCCCCAGGGTCAGGCCCGAGCCCATGGTGGTGCTGATCTCCGGGGCGGTGATGGCCGTGTAGTTGACCCCGGCCCGCGCCCCAATCCCGGCGTGGGCGGTCGTCGCGGCCAACATTATCAGGATTGCAGCGATGCCCGATTTCACATTAACACACCACTATACAGTATCGATTCTTCGCGTCTTGGCGCCTTCGTGTGAAAAGATTGGTCACTTCGGCAGGTTGAACTTGATCTCAGGCGACTTCTTCTCGACCTCGGCCACCTGGTACATGTCACGGGGCTGGTAGCCCATCATGTTGGCCACGAACAGGTCTGGGATCTGGCGGATCCTGGTGTTGAACACAGCCACCGACTCATTGTAGAACTCGCGCCGGTCGGCCAGGTCATTCTCCAGCCCGCTGACCCTCGACTGCAGATGGACGAAGGTCTGGTCGGCCTTGAGCTGGGGATAGTTCTCGGCCACCGCGAACAGGGTCTTGAGGGCGCCGGTCAGCTCGCCGCCGGCGGCCGCCTGCTGGCCCGGCGTCTTGGCGTCGAGGAAATGGGTGCGGGCGGCGGTGACCCTCTCCAGCGTCTCCCGCTCGTACTGCATGTACCCCTCGCAGATCTTGACCAGCTTGGGGATCTCGTCGAAGCGCTGCTTCTCCAGCACCTCGATGTTCCCCCAGGCCTTGTCGATGTTGACCTTGATCTGGACCAGCTGGTTGTAGATGCCGATGAAGTAAAGAATGGCCGCGATCACCAGCACCAGGAAGCCGATCAGGATCATCGTGCCCAGGACCATGGTACCCTCCTTCTTGTTGGGGCGGCCGGCCGGTCGCCCTTACGGTTTGTCGGCGTATCGCCGTGCCGTCATCGCAGCAGCAGCGCGCCCATCCAGGCGGTCAGCCCCAGGCCCAGCAGGAACAGACCGGCGGACTGCCAGCCGTAGCGGCGCGCCAGTTCCTTCTCGCTCCTGTCCGAGATGATCATCACCTCGTTGTTCCTGTCGCGGGTGATCACAAAGTCATCGGAGGTGTCAAGCGGCGTCCCCAGCTCCTCCCGCAGCACGTCCTGCTCGACGCGCTGCCGCGCCCGCTCCCACTCGTCGGCGCTGATGGCCCCGTCGCCGTCTCGGTCGAACGCCTTGAGCTGCTCCTGGTCGGCCTTGATGGCCCGCAGCCGTTCGGCGATCTTGAAGCGGCGGTCGTCGCGGGCGTCCTTCCAGCGGGTGACGGTGCCGATGACGTAGACCGGCTCGCCCTCCACGATCCACCACTCGCTGTAGCGCATCTTGTCCCCGCCGAAGGGGCCCCAGCCGCTGCCGGGCTTGGTGCCGGTCCACTGGTAGTCGCGGCCCAGGTGGACGTCGGCCTCCACCGGATCGACGAGGACCCGTCCGGTGTCGTCCTCGACGTAGAAGTAGTTGGTGGACGCGCCCTCGTCCACCACCGACCAGTGGCTGGACTTGCCGCTGCGGACGTACTTCTCGATCTTGTAGCGGTAGTAGGCGCAGTCGGTCATGGTGACCGGGCTCTTCAGTCGCGCCTTGGGCCGGGCCCCGCCCTTGACCTCGACCAGCCCCATCGCCAGCGACCGGGCCTTGGAAGTGGGGATGTTCTCGATCAGCCGCTTCTCCTTCCAGACCGAAAACGCGTAGGTCAGCACCAGCAGGCCGATCACCAGCGCCAGCGCCAGGACCAGGTAGGCGGCCGGGGACATGCCGCCCGGGCCGGCCGACCACGAAGTCCGGGAGAAGAGCATGGCCGCCGCGTATCCCGCCCCGGCGGACAGGCCCATCACCAGCCCCGACTGCCTGCGGTGGTGCCGCGCGTACAGCTGGAAGCGCTTGAGGACGTGCATAAACCTCGGGACCCCTCCCTGTGTCCCTCCCCTCGAGGGGAGGGACCGGGCGGGGTCAGTGGGCGTCCTGGCAGAGCTCCAGCAGCACGCCCCGGGTGGACTTGGGGTGGAGGAACGCGATCATGTGCCCGCCGCCGCCCAGCCGCGGCGCCTTGTCGATCAGCTGGTAGCCCTTGGCGGACAGCTCGGCCAGCGCCTGCTCGACATCGTCCACCCGCACCGCGATGTGATGGATGCCCTCGCCCTTGGACTCGATGAACTTGGCCACGTTGCCGTCGGGCGCGGTGGTCTCCAGCAGCTCGATCTTGCTCTCGCCGATCTTGATGAACCCCACCTTGACCTTCTGGCTCTCCACGACCTCAGTGCCCTCCAGCGCCAGGCCCAGGTCGGCGTACAGCTTGGCGGCCTCGTCGAGGCTCTTGACCGCGATCCCCACGTGGTCGATGCGTTGCGTCTGCATGGCACTCCTCTATTGTATGATTAAATGAAAATCAAACCGACAGTTTACGGTTTTTGTACCCCTCGTAGTCCGTCAGGATCCGCTCGTACTCGCCCTCCATCAGTGTCGACGAGATCATGAAGTCGGCCGAGGCCCGGTTGCAGGCGATCGGGATGTTCCACACCACCGCGATCCGCAGCAGCGCCTTGACGTCCGGGTCGTGCGGCATCGGCTGCAGCGGGTCCCAGAAGAAGATCAGGAAGTCGATCTCGCCGTCGGCGATCTTGGCGCCCACCTGCTGGTCGCCGCCCAGCGGCCCGCTCTGCAGTTTGTGGACCGGCACGCCCACGGCCTTCTCCAGCAGTGTTCCGGTGGTGCCGGTGGCGTACAGCTGGTGGCGCGACAGCGTGCCCTTGTTGTACCTCACCCATTCCAGCAAGTCGTTCTTCTTGTTGTCGTGCGCCACCACGGCGATTCGCTTCCGGTCCGGGATCAGGACGGTCTTGGGTTCCATCAGTCCCCATGCCTTTCATGACCCGCCCTTCCCTCCCCTCGAGGGGAGGGGCACAGGGAGGGGTCAACGGGAGGTTGTGAGTTGGCTTCGAACCTTTAGGGATATAGTATCCGAGAACCCCACCGTATCGCAACCGTGGAACGCCCGCCAGCGGCCCAGCGTCGCGGCCAGCGCGGCCAGGAATTCCGCATCGGGCCTGAAGCCCCGCTCGAAATGCAGCGACTGCACCCGCAGCGCCTTGCCCTGCCGGTCGGCTTTGAGGTCGATCCGGCCGACAAGGTTCTCCCGCCACAGCACCGGCAGGCAGAAGTAGCCGTACTTCCGCTTGGCCGCCGGCACGTAGCATTCCAGCGTGTAGTCGAACCCGAACAGGTGCTTGACGCGGTCGCGCAGGATGATCGAGTTGTCGAACGGCGACAGCAGCCGGACTTGGTCCTGTGCTGCCGCGGGCTCGTCGATCCCCGCCAAGTCGGAAACCAGCGCGTAGTGCGGTTTCGCGCTGCCCTCCACCCGCACCTCCTGCGCCTCGCCCGACTCGCACAGCTGCGCCACCGCCGGCGCCAGCCTGCCGCCGACCGTGATGTGGCGGTCGATGTCCCGCTGCGTGGCCGGCCCCAGCGCGGCCAGCGCCCGCCGCGCGAAGAAGTCCTGGACCTCCGCCCTGCCCGGCGCCGCCAGGTCGAGCCCCGGCGGCAGCACCCGCTCCGTCAGGTCGTACACCCGCTCGAAGCCCCGCCGCTCGCGGATCATCAGGTCGCCGCGGTAGTACAGCATCTCCAGCGCGGCCTTGGCCGGCTTCCAGTCCCACCACGCGCCCCGCTTCTGCGCCCTGGTGTCCTCGAAGTCGGACGTGCCCAATGGTCCCTCGTCCCGCACCCGGGCCAGGACCTTCGCGGCCAGCCGGCCGTGCTTTTTGGTGATCTGGCGGTACCAGTCGCTGCGGCGCGGGAACGACTCCATGTGCGGCCGGTAGAACCGGTAGTCGGCCATCGGCAGGTAGCACATGGCGTGGGCCCAGTACTCGAACACCGCCCGGTCCTGCGATTGCAACTGGTGCAGATGATCAGGCGAGTAGCCCTGGCAGCGGGTGAACAGCGCCAGGTGGTGCGCCCGCTCGATCACGTTGATGGTGTCGATCTGGATGTAGCCCAGCGCGCCGATCGCC
Source organism: bacterium UBP2_UBA2255 (assembly GCA_002347565.1). GTDB lineage: Bacteria > Edwardsbacteria > AC1 > AC1 > EtOH8 > UBA2255. The sequence continues at coordinate 56,021 of DDXR01000076.1, forward strand.
GCCAGCGCACCGTCCTTGCCGCTGGGGAGCTCCAGGGCCGACAGCAGCTGCTTGCGCAGGGCCAGCCGCCGGGCCTGGGGCAGGGAGATGGTCTCAGGCACCATGTGTGCTGTTCGTTTCTACGTGCCGCTGGTGCAGCGTCTGCAGCCATTCCCGGTTCTGCCACAGGGCGCAGCCGCCGGCGGTCTCGGTCAGCGTTCCGTGCTGCTCGCGGATGGCCCGCAGCAGATCCGACCGCAGCGCCTCGGTCAGCGACATCGTCGCCAGGTCCGCGTCGCCGTAGGGCGCGAACGGGCAGGGCTCGAGCATCCCCTCGGGGCTGACGTGGACGAACCCGCGGCCCGCGGCCAGGCAGCCGCCGTACTGCTCCTCGTCCCCGGGAAAGACGATGAACAGGCCCGCATGGCCGCGCTGCATCCGTTTAGCGAACCCGATCAGGTCGCGCCGCTGCCCCGCGCTGAGCACCATCGCCTCGCTGCCGGCGCTGACCGGCACGTACTCGACGAAGAAGAAGACGCCGCTGCCCCGGTCCGCCAGTTCCGCGATGAACGCTGGATCGGTTACCGTCGCGTGGTTTTCCGAGGTGACGGTCAGCGAGCAGCCGGCCAGGATGCCGTTGCGGGAAAGATCGGACAGCGACCGCAGCAGCCGCTGGTGGACGCCGCCGCCCCGCCGCAGGTCGGTCTGCTCGGGCGTGCCCTCCAGGCTGATCACCGGGACCACGTGGCGCTGGCGCTTCAGCTCCGAGATCACTGCCCCGTCCACCAGCAGGCCGTTGGTGAACAGCGGGAAGACGATGCCCGGGTGCCGCGCGGTCAGATCGAAGAGCTCGCGGCGCAGCAGCGGCTCGCCCCCCGCTATCATCACGATCGAAACGCCGAGACCGGCGGCCTCGTCCAGCAGCACGCCCAGACGTCCGATATCGAGCAGGCGCGCGTCCGGCCGGTGACGCTCGCGGGCATAACAGCCGGCGCAGTTGAGGTTGCACTGGTGGGTGACGCTGACGACCAGCAGCGGCGGGACGTGGGTCCCTCGCCGCTCCCAGGTCCGCCGCCGCCGCGCCGCGCTGCGTTGCGACAGCGCCGTCCGCGCCAGGAACGGCAGCCAGCGGGGATGGCGCAGCCCCAGGCGCAGTGCCGCGGTGAACAGGGCTGCGATATTCCGATTGAAGCGGGCGATGTAGTTTTGCTGCGTGGCCATCTTACCGGCTGGCCGCGACGTACGCGTCCACCCGGCGCTCGGCCAGTTCCAGCGGCAGGGTGCCGTTCTCCAGCAGTATCCGGTGGAACTCCCGCAGGTCGAATTTCGGGCCCAGCTTTTTCCTGGCCCCGTCGCGCAGCTCGAGGATCTTCATCATTCCCACGTAGTAGGAGCAGGCCTGGCCCGGCCACATGATGTAGCGGTCGACCTCGCCCTCGGCGGCCCAGCCCAGGTTGTCCCGCATGTAGGCCATGGCCTGCCCCCGGGTCCAGCGCTTGGAATGGATGCCGGTGTCCACCACCAGCCGCACCGCCCGGAACAGCAGTGAATTGCGGTTGGCGATGCGCGAGGGGACGTCCGAGAACCAGCCGCGCTCGTAGGCCAGCTGCTCGCTGTACATCGCCCAGCCCTCGCCGAAACCCGTGAAGAACAGCAGGTTCTTGAACATCCGGTTCTCGCGGCGCTCCTGGGCGATGGCGATCTGGAAATGGTGCCCCGGCACCGCCTCGTGGTAGGCCAGCGTGGCCATGCCGGGCTTGTTGGGGATGAACCCCCCGAGGTTGACGTAGAAAACGCCGGGCCGCAGGCCGTCCAGCGAGGCCGGCTCGTAGTAGGTGCCCGACGTGGCCTCCTTGTGGGGCGGCACCGCCTGGGCGTTGACCCTGGTCGCGGGGACCTGGGCGAAGACGTCCGGCAGGCGCGGCCAGGTCTCGTCGATGATCCGCTGGTAGTCGGCGACCACCCGTTTCCTCGTCTCCGGCCCCTCGGGATAGGTGTACTCGGCGCGATGGGCGTCGCCGGAGATGTAGCCCCAGTAGGCCTGGATCCATGAGGAGAACACCGGACCGCCCGACAGCCCCAGTTCCCTCATCAGCCCCTTGATCTCGCCCTGCAGCCACTCGACCTCACGCCGGCCCAGCCGGTGGACCTGGTCGGGCGACAGGTTCGTGGTGGTGTGGTTCTTCAGGCACCAGCGGTAGTAGGCGTCGCCCTGGGGCAGGTGCCAGGCGCCGGCCGTGGAGTCGGCCTTGGCGCGACTGGCGCGCACCGCGGCGATGAAGCGGCCGTAGGCCGGGTAGAGCTCGCGGTCGATGATGTCGCGCGCCGTGCGGTACATCGCGGCCTTCTCGTCCTTGCCGACGCCCGGCAGCGGCTCGACCCTGGCCCGGAACGACGCCAGCAGCACGCAGCTGTCGGCGGGCGCCGCGGCGAACTGGGACATCACCGCGTCGACCTTGTCGCAGATGAACGCCGGCGGCCGGATGCCCCGCCGCTCCTGCAGGGCCAGCCGCTCCCTGGTCTGGTCGACGCGCTGCGGCGCCTTCTTCAGCCGGGCCAGCCAGTCCAGGGCGTCCTGCCGGTCGCTGATGGTGTGGTACTCGGTCAGCAGGTTGGTCAGGGCGCTGTGCACGCCGTACATCTGGTTGATCACCGGGGCGTGGTCGCGGAACCGCTCGCCCCGCAGGGCGTGGTCCAGGAACCAGGACAGTATCTCGGCGTCCTGCTGCTGGGAGGGCGTCAGGCGCCGGGTGGCGGCGCGCCTCAGCTGGTCGCGGTAGCGATGGTAGTACCGGTAGGTGCGGTCGACCAGCCGCTCGGACCCGTCGGTCAGGTCCGACTTCCGGTACGGGTAGCCCATCGCCGGGGTCAGGCCGAACTGCGACGCGTCGTCGGGGTTCATCGCGATCCACTCGCGGAAGAAGTTGTCGAACAGCGAGTCGACCTCGGCGGCTGCGGCGCTGCCGGGCACGGCCAGCAGGACGGCCAGGGCCGTCAGCAGTATTCCCTTCATGGACGCCTCCTTTCGTTCACCGGAACGTCAGCTCACTGACGCAGGTGTCGTCGTATTTCGTCCCCGGATAGACGTCGGCGATCTCCAGGCGCAGGATGACCGCCGGTGCGATGGCGAATTCCGCCGCCCCCTCGCGGCGCCGGGCGATCTCATCCCCGAGGTCGGCCTCGAACCGGGCCCGCGCCCGGACGGCATCCTCCCGCACCGCGTCCCAGTCGAACGGGAACGGAAGGGACTGGGGCGCCGCCGTGTCGTTCAGCCCGATGACCGGCCGTCGCGGGAATGGCCGGCAATGGTACAGCGTGGCTACCTCGGTGACATCCCCCGGCAGGTTGAAGGCGTGCAGCAGCGTCGCGGTGAACTTCTTCACCCGCCCGTTCCCGGCGAACGTCGTCCGGCTCTTGGCGTACCCGTTGACCGCCGATAGCGTTGTCGGACGACCGTCGAGCAGGATATGGATCCGCTCGCCGAGGCCGCGGCCCGCGGCCCCCTCGGCCCAGCAGGTGGCCGGGTCGCCGTCGCCCAGGTTGCGGGCGGCGTAGCGCGACGGCTGCTCCGCGAAGGGATCGTCGCCCCCCAGGGTCGAGGACGCGGTGAAAATGTGGACCATCATCAGCGAATCCCACCCCGGCTGGTCCTGGGCCCCGGCCGGCCCGGCCAGGGCCAGGAGCATTCCCATCAACGGCAGCAGCGTTCTCATCGGCGCCTCCGTCACTCGATCCCCAGTTCCAGCAGCACGGCGGCGGCCACGGTGTGCGGATCGGTCTTGCGCTGGTACAGGTCCACCAGGTTCTCCCTGGCCTCCAGGTCGTTGGTCAGCTTGGCCTGGGCCCACTCGCCCAGCCGGCCGGTGATGATGGCCCGCACCTGCTGGCGCAGGCGCTGCTCGCGTTTGCTCTCCCGCCGGCCGTTCCGGCCCAGCCAGGCCCGGTGCCGTTCGACGGCGTCCGCCAGCCCGTCGACCCCGGTGCCGTCCCGCGCCACCAGCTGAACGATGGGCGGCAGCCAGGTCGTTTCGTCCATCTCGCGCACCGACAGCAGCTGCTCGATCTCGATCACGCACTTCTCCACGCCCTCGCGGTCGGCCTTGTTGACCGCGAAGATGTCGGCGATCTCCATGGTGCCGGCCTTCAGCACCTGGACGTCGTCGCCCAGCCCCGGCACCGTCACCAGCATGGTGGTGTCGACCTGCGCCGCGACCTCGACCTCGCTCTGGCCGATGCCGACCGTCTCGAAGATCACGCGGTCGTAACCGGCGGCGTCCAGCACCGTCGCGGCGTCGGCAGCGGCCGCGGCCAGACCGCCCAGGTGGCCGCGGCTGCCCATCGAGCGGATGAACACGCCGGGGTCGGTGGCGTGCTTCTGCATCCGCACCCGGTCGCCCAGGATCGCCCCGCCCGAGAACGGACTGGAGGGGTCGACCGCGATCACGCCGACGCGCAGCCCCTGCCCGCGGTAGTGGGCGATCAGCCGGTCGACCAAGGTGGACTTGCCGCCGCCCGGCGGGCCGGTGATGCCCAGCAGGTAGGCCGCTCCGGCGCGGGGGAACAGCGCCCGCAGCAGCGGCACCGCGGCCGGGTCGCCGTTCTCGACCAGCGAGATGGCGCGGGCGATGGCGCGGATGTCCCCCCGGCCGACGGCATCGATCAAGTCATTCATGATGGCTGGAGTCCGTTCAGCAGCCGCAGCCTCGGGCCGGGCGCCGGCGCTTGGCGTTCTTCTGTTCGTACATCCTCCGGTCGGCCGCCTCGAGCAGCTGCTCGACCGCCCGTCCGGACCCCGGCCGGTAGATCTCCACCCCGACGCTGACCGCCGCCGGCGCCGGCAGCGAGCCGTCCTGATTCGACCGGTCCAGCGTCTGCAGCAGCCGCTGGCACAGCAGGTCCGCTCGCTCCCGGTCCGTGTCGTAGGCCAGGGCCACGAACTCGTCGCCGCCGATCCGGGCCAGGATGTCGGATTCGCGGAAGCAGTCCCTGAGCAGGCCGGCCAGGGCCGCCAGCAGCTGGTCGCCGGTCTGGTGCCCCAGGTTGTCGTTGACCTCCTTCATGCAGTCCAGGTCGGCGAAGAACAGGGCGCTGGGCTGGCGGGACCGGTCGGCCACCTTCAGCGCCTGGACCGCCAGCGCCTGAAATCCCCGCCGGTTGGCCAGCCCGGTCAGCTCGTCGGTCAGCGACATCGACCGCAACTCGGTCTCGTAGCGTTTCTGCTCCAGGATGCTGACGATGTGCTCGGAGACGAAGGTCAGCAGCTTGAGGTGCTGATCGCTGTAGCGGACGTTCTTGGTGTAGCTCTGGACCGCCAGCACGCCGTAGACGCGCTGGCCCCGCAGCAGCGGCACGCCCATCCAGTCCACGGCCGGCTTCCCCACCCTCGAGACATCCTTGTCCTGGTCCGCCCTGCGGTCCACCGAGTACAGGTACGGCCGGCGGGTTTGCAGCACCTTCCCGGTCAGGCCCTGGTCGTCGGGCAGATCGGCCACGGGCTGATCAGCCTCGTCCACGAAGTATTCGAAGTTGCACACCCGCCGCGCCGGGTCGTGGATGGCCACGTAGAAGTTGGTGGCGTCCATCAGCCCGGCGACGATGCTGTGCACGGTGGCGTAGAACTCGCCCAGGCTGTGGGCCGCACCGGCCTCGGCCGATATCCGGTACAACGCGGACTGGAGCAGGACCGTCTGCCTGATGTGCCGCTCGACGATCCCCAGAGACAACCGCACGAACCCGTAGAACAGCGCCGCGGCGGCGGCCAGCAGGATGGCGTTGTGGGCGACGCTGCCTGGATCATAGCGCCACCAGCCCAGGCGCGGCACCGCCAGCCAGGCGATGGCGACGGCGATGAACGACCCCAGCAGGGCCAGCGATGTCTTGGTGATCAGCGGCAGCCTCATGGTAAATCTGCGTCAGTCGACAAGCATCACCTTGCGCACCGCTGCCCGCGAGTCAGCCGCCAGCCGCACCAGATACGCGCCCGCCGGCAGCGTCGCGCCCCGCTGATCTTTCCCATCCCACGCGACCTGGCCAACGGCCGTCGTTCCGTCGCCGTCGGCCAGGGTCCGCACCAGCCGGCCGTTGATGTCGTAGACCGCGACCCGCGCCCGGCCCGGTACTGGAAGAGCATAGCGCACCGTCAGCCGTCCGCGGAAGGGGCTGGGGCCTGCATCCAGCAGCAGCCGTTGCCCCGCCGGTCCCGGCGGGCGAGCGCAGGCGACCCCGGCCGCTGCGCTCCTGCTGGCGTAGTGCGTGTTGCCGTCGTATCCCAGATTAACCCTCCCTCCGTTGGGCTCGGGTTCCAGCGACCACGGCGAAGCCGGGTCACCGGCGTCTATGGCCGGGCTGGTCACGGCGTCAAACACCCAGGACAGGGACCCGTCGTCCCAGCGGCCGTGCTGCGATCGTACTCGGTAGTTCCCGGCCGCGGCGTCCGCGAACAGGGGGTCGAGATTAATGTTGCCGGTCCCGGCCATGGCCTCGGACGACAGCGTGTAAGTGACCGAGGTGAAACTGGAGCCCGACCCGGTGTAGAAGTCGTCCCCGTTGCCCCAGAATATGCAGTCTGCGATCTCGGCGAACGAGTTGTAATCCAGGTACACGCCGTTGCCCCCGTTGGCCCCCGGCGAGGTGTTGCCGGCGATGGTGCAGTGCGACAGGTGCACCCGCGACGGCCCGGGCGCCCCGTCGTCGACCGCGATGCCGGCGCCTCCCTTGTCGTGCTTGTCCGTGCTGTTACCGCAGATCAGGTCGTGGTCGAACCAGCCCTCGCCGCCCTCGTCGATGTAGACGCCCGCTCCGTAGCTGTGGCAGGAATTGAAACGGATGACGTTGCGGGAGAACCGGACGGGGCCGACGGCCAGCACTCCGCCGCCCCAGCCGTAGCCGGGGTGCATCATGACATTGTGCTCGATGACGTTGCCGGTGACCTCGGTGGCCCCGGCGAGAAAGACCCCTGCGCAGTGGTCGCTGTATCCGTAGTTGCCGGCGATGATGTTCCCGGAGATCAGGACGCTGTCGCCGCGGCTGGCCATGGCGCCGCCGCGGGCGGCCCGGTTGTTGCGGATGGTATTGCCGATGACCCGATGGCCGTCGCCCTGCAGGTTGATGCCGCCGCCGTCCCAGTTGCTGGAAACCGCCCGGCCGTTGTCCTCGATGGCGTTCCGGCTGATGGTGACGCTCCCGGCATGCGGCCAGGTGGAGTCGGGGTCCGACTCGATGCCGCGCCGGCCGCCGGTAATCAGGAACCCGTCGATGACCGAGCCCGACGAGGAGGTCCCGTAGATGAGAACGCCCGGCCGGGTGGAGTCCGCCGTGATCCGGCTGGTGTCTGCCGAGAGATTCTGCGACGAGAAGTCTCCCCCTGCTCCCCCGGCGTACGATGCCGGCGTTCCTCCGGCATACCCCCCGAGCAAGTGCACGACCCGGTTTCGCGTGGCCGCTGGCAAATAGGCGCCCCGCGCCACCTTGACCGTGTCGCCCGCCCCGGCCGCCTGGATCGCCGGCTGGATGTCATGGTGCGGATGAAGAACGGTGCCGTCCTCTGTCCCGGTCAGGTTGTCATCATCCACGTGCAGCACTGCGGCCGGGGCAAGGGACGCCAGCAGCGCCAGGACGATGGGAACGATCGGCGGCACCCTCATCTGACCTTCACCAGTGAAACGCGGCTGCGCAGGTTGCCCGAGCGCAACTCGATCAGGTATAAACCGGCAGGCGTTTCGCCGCCCCGGCCGTCCCGCCCATCCCAGTCGACCTCGTGCCTGCCCGCCGGCCGGTCCGCGTCGGCCAGGACGCGCACCCGCTGTCCTGCGACGCTATAGACCACGATCCTCACCCGGCCCGGCACCGGCAATTCGTAGCGTACCGATGCCGAAGAGGAGAACGGATTAGGCGACGCCGCCAGGGCCGGCCGCCATGGTCTTGGCATCGCCCCGCCGCCCGCGACTCCCGTCGGGTCGCACTCGAAGGCCCCGATGTCGATCATCGCCACGGCCGGGCGGACAGCGGCCGCGGTCGCGGCCTGGCGCAGCGGCGGCTGGAACGAGGGGGGCCACGTCGGCGAGGGGAATCCCATACCGGGGATGCTCGCCGGCGCAGGATTCCCCGCGTTCACCAGGGGGCTTCCCGTCGCCGGCCGGACGTCACCCGAGGAGTAATCGGCAAAACCGGGATCGGTTCCGAAGATGGTGCCTGTCCATTGGGAAGGAACGTTGATCGCCCCGCTGTACACCCAATTGTTGGAGCCGGCGATCACTGCCGTGTCGTGCACCCATCCCGCCTCCACCGTCCGCATCATGTTGATCCCCCCGCCGATGCGGTAGAAGACGTTGTTGTGCATCTCCACGCTCTCCAGCGTGTCGAAACAGCGGAAGACGGCGCCGGTGCCGCAGATGACGGTGTTGTTGACGAAGCGATAGCGGCCGTGGGTCCAGCCGGTGGCGTCGCCGCCGATGCGGGTGACCGCGAAGTTGCTGTCGTTGCCGGCCGCGGTGCGCCGTTTGCGCAGGACGTTGCCCACCACGTCCGAATCCTCTCGTGCCAGGTCATGATACCAACCGGGCGCCACTCCATCGGGATCGGGACCGATCAGTTCCAGCTCGTGATAGTAGCCACCCTCGATCCAGTTGTAGTGGATCTCGTTGCGCTCGGCCCGGGACTTGACGTTGTTGCCGCCGTTACCGTCGTGCAGGTAGCAGTGCCGCATCCGGAAGACGCTGCCGGGTCTATTCACCTGGTCTGTTGACATGTAGATCTGGTGGCGGGAGCCGCCCTGCCCGCAGTGGCGCACTTCGACGAACTCCAGCAGGCAGGAGCCCGCGCCTTGGTCGGCGCCCAGGATGCCGTGCATCGGGCAGTCGCGCACCAGCACGTCGCGCACGGTCAGGTCGCCGGACTGGTGGTAGACGCCGCGGCTGGAGCCGCCGGTCACCTCGAACCCCTCGAACACGTAGTGGTCGGCACCGCTGTCGTAGGGCCAGGCAGAGATGAAGGCCACGGTGTTGGTGCCGCCCGAGATCACCGGCCGGTTGCCGTTGATGCGCTGTCCCCGGATGACGATGGGCGCCTGGGCCGAGCCCGCCCGGGTGAAGGAAACGCTCTGGTAGGTGGCGTCGCCGTCCACCAGCACCGTGTCGCCGGGATCGAGCAGGTCCGCCACCTGGGCAAGCTGGGTGTAGCCCTGCGCCGGACCGACGTGGTATACCGTTGCCGCCGCCGTTGTCGCCCAGGCCATGGCGAATATCGACAAGACCCAAAACCGTGCGGCATACCGTTTTCCATTCAGCATGTCAGCGCCTCTGTGTCTCTGTGGCATGATCCATTGCTACCGCACCACCACCAGCCGCAGGCGCCGCGCCGTCCCGCCGGCGCTCAACGCGACGAAGTACACGCCGGAACCGACCGCTGATCCGGACCCGTCCCGGCCGTCCCAAGCAACGCGATGAATTCCTGCCTGCTGGATCCCGCGGTACAGGGTCCTGACCTTCTGTCCGCAAATGTTGTACAGTACGAGCTCGACCGTTCCGGCCACGGGCACGCCATACGCTACCTCCGCACGGCCGCGGACCGGATTCGGCCGCGTCGCAAAAGGCATCGGGCCGGGCGGGCGGGCCGGGACCGGACCGCCGGAGACGCCGGTCAACTCCCGCCAGTTGGGCGGCAGCATCAGCTGGATTAGCGACACCCGCTCCTGGCCGACGTCCTGCCCCCAGTTGTCCGCCCAGACGACGCGCGATCCGTCGTTGCTGATCGTGCCGTGGGTCTCCTCCCAGTACTCGTCGGTGGTATTGTACAGCTTGGCGAGATAGAAGGCCCGGGGTTGCGCGGGGTCCAGTCTGACCAGTATCAGCGAGCGGTCCAGCCAGTTCTGCTCCGGCAGGCCGGACCCGATGGTGGTGGAGATCAACGCGAAGCTGTCGGCATTGCAGGAGACGTGGACGCCTGACTGCAGGCCCTGTGGCCCGCTGGCATAGTAGAGCCTGACCACGGGCACTGCTTGGGCGGCGGTGTCCAGCGGCACCAGCTCGATGTAGTCGTTGCCCGCATTCTGCCCCACCACCACCTCCCGGCCCAGCACGTCGATGCCGACATCGGCGTGGCCTATCGAGGCTCTCAAGGTCTTGATCCACGAGAAGGAGCGATCGGCCGCAGCCAGGCCCTGGATGGGGCCCGTACCGTTGTAGCCCAGGATGACCACGGAGCTTCCCAATACCGACATCCCCACCCAGTCGATCTCCCGCTGGTCCGGCGGCAGGTAGTAGACGCCGGTCACCGTGTCCTGCAGCCGATCATAGGCAAACAGGTAGAGCGGCTCATAGTTGGCGCTGCCGTCGCCCTGCAGCATGAAGGCCCAGAAACGCTTATCGCGCGAGGACTCGCCCTCGTCCTTCATGGTGATGCGGTAGACCGGGCTGGAGCCGATGATCGGGCCGAGCACCGGATCCGTGGTAAAATCCTTGACCACGTTCTCCTGCCCGGAGATCACATTCACCGTCTTTATGGAGAAATCCTCCACCCCCCAGATGAGGATAGGGTCGGTTGGATCCCAGCGCGGTTCGGAAAGATGCACCGCCCGCACCAAGTTCGCCGCCTGGTTGTATGGATATGACAGAGTGCGATAGATATTCCACGATTCCTCGGGGTCCAGGATGATCATGGTCCTGTCGCTGTTGAAGGGATCGAACCGCGAGTATTCGTGCCGGCCATGGATGCCACTGATAGCCGTGGCCCGGACCTGCATGGTACCGAAGCGCAGGTCCCAGAAGGTGTCCCCGACCGCCGGCGGCGTCATCGGGACCAGGGGATAGGCCGGACAGGTCCCGGAGAGCGGGTCGGTCACCTCGACGAAGGCGAAGGTGTCCGGGTATTGGGCATGCGCTGCGGGGCACGGGATCATGCCCGCCGCCAGAATGGCCGCGGCGATCGAAGGAATGAGGCGCATACCCATCCGTGATCCTACTCTATTACTGCCAGGACCGATGTGATCAGGCGACCTTACCGCACCACCACCAGCCGCAGGCGCTGCGCGGCCCCGCCGGCGTTCAATGAGACGAAGTACACGCCGGAGCCGACCGCGGCCCCGGTCTCGTTCTTCCCGTCCCAACGGATGGAGTGGCGGCCGGATTGCAGTTCGCCCCGCAGCAGCGTCCGCACCTTGCGCCCGGCGACATCGTACACCGTCAGGCTGGCCTTGGACCGTCCGGCCAGCTGGAAGCTGATCGCCGTGCCATTCGTTGCCGGATTGGGCGCGGCCCTGAGCGTGCCGATCGTCGCGGCCGGTCCCGTGGCCGGTCCCTGCGCCACGCCGGTGGCGACCGCCACGTAGCGGTGGCGCCAACTGGCCGGTGCGAAGCGCGGCTGCTGCTCGGCCCGGCCGGAGTTGTCGGTGGCCGAGATGTAGTACTCCACGGTGTCGCCAGCGACGGCGCCCGGGATCGACGCGCTGAAGCTGTCGCTGCCGGCGGATGTCATGGTCAGCGAATCGTACGCGCCGCTGGTACCATAGCGGTAGAGGCAGCGGGTCGAGGTCAGCGAGAAGTTGGGGTGGCAGCGGACCAGCGATGTGATCGCCACCGGCGTCCCCGCCGGCTGGATCGCCGCCACCGGTTTGTGGCTGATCCACAGCATGGCCGAGTCGGTGACGCCCATGGTGCGGCAGTGAAGGGCATCGGTGCTCTGCCAGCCTGAGTAATATATGCCAACGATGCTGAAACCGGGTAGTGCCGTACGATATGCCTGAAGGGCGGCGGCGTCATTAGAAGTGTTCCATGTCGGTACGTAGACACGGTTGTTGACAATGAGGCTGTTGGTATAGCCCTCGGTGCCGCTGGAATACACCCGATGAATCTCCCAATTCCCCCCGTAATGATTCGGCACGGTCGACAGATATGATGCTGCGGCTTCTATGTTCGCATAGTCACCATGAGATGGAGGCACCTGCAAGACCAGCAGTTTTGTCGGGGAAATTATTTTTGCCCAGCAATCAATGTGATCAATGTAACTGGCCTGCGGGTCGACCAAGGTCAGGTAGTTATCCACGCCTAGGTACTGGAGCATCTGGTTGTCGACCCAAGCGTTGGAGCTGTCGTTCTCGACATACACCAGATTCGTCGACATCGATTGGCCATGCCCGCCCGACATGTAGTTGCCACCGGTGTGGACCAGTACTGATGAATAGATCGGGAGGTTCCAGGCTGTTCCTAGTTTGATCGGTATAGAATCATCTTGAGGCCTGGGCCTATTGTACGCAAAATCGAAAATGCCCTGCCTGCCATCGGGCTTCATGACAAACCAGGGACCGTAGTCCCTTATCCATTCGTAATTTGTTGCGGCTATGACATAGCCAACATTGGTCATGTTGATCCCGTTTGAAGTAAGGCCAGATTGGCAAGAAGCTTGCTGTGAACTCGACACCACCATCCATAGTTTAGTATGATCGGACAGTGAGTCAAGTAACCGATAGGGCACTTCAAGCGGCCAGCGCACCAGCACGCCTGTCATTGGCTCGTACTCGGCCGGGTTACGGGTACCGGTAGGCGGCGGGGCCGTGGCCGGGACATAGGTGCCGATCTCATGAATCCTGGTCAATTCCTCGGTGGTCATGCGATCATGGGTTGCTTTCTCATGGCCGATCGCCTGGCCGTCAGCCAGCGCCGGGGTGACGGCTAGCAGCAATGACAAGAGCTGGGCCGGTATGGTATTCATCACGTCGTTTTCCCAATCATATGTTGATTGTGTTCATGCATTGTCACTGCACAAGGATGCCCGATGCGTACCCGTTGGCCGTGCTGTCCACTGGCAGCTCGTACCGGGTCGTGCCGGCCCAGTAGCATGGCACCCGCCTGGTCCCGTTGTCGATCGAACCGGCGCAGTACACCGTGCCGTTGACGACCGTGACGGCGTAGGCATAATTGTCGAATCCGCTGCCGCCCGGCAGGTCATGCCGGGTCGTCCCGGCCCAGTAACAGGGAACGCGCTTGCCCCCGTCGTGGGCGTACCCGGCGACATAGACCGTGCCGCCCGACACGCAGATGGCGTAGGCGCTGGCCGAATTAGTGCCGTTCCCGGGCAGGTCGGTGCGGACGGTTTCCTGCCAGTAGCAGGGGATCCGACGGCCATTGATGATGTAGAAGCCGCAAGTGTAGGCCGTTCCGCCGCTGACCGCGATACCGCTGGCATACGAGGTGTTGGCCGTGTCATGGGGCAGTTCGTACTTCACGTCGCCGACCCAAAAGCACGGGTCGCTGCCGCTGCCGCCGGTCGAATTGATGTGGCCGGAGCAGTAGATCGTGCCGCCGTCGACCGCGATACCGGTCGCTTCGCCGTCCTGCGAAGTATCGGCCGGCAGGACGTGCATCGTGCTCCCCTGCCAGTAGCAGGGTGTGTTATGGAGACTGCCTGCCGCGCCAAAGCTGTATCCGGCGCCGTAGAACGTCCCGCTCGACAGCGCCATCGCGTAGACGTCCGAATGACCCGTGCCGGTCGGCAGGTCATGCCGGGTCGTCCCGGCCCAATAGCACGGCACGTTCCACGTGCCGTTGTTGAACGATCCCCCGGTATAGACGGTGGTCCCTGACACAGCGATACTATTGGCGCTCGTATTGTGCGTGCCGTCCCCGGGCAATTCATACCGGGTCGTGCCCTGCCAATAGCAGGAATACCATCTTGAGCTGATCTCGTAGTACCCGCTGATGTAGATGCTCGCTCCCGGCTGCTCATTCGCCGGCTGGGTGGGTGAGGATTTCTTGCCGCAGGCGGGAAACAGCGCCAGCAGCGCGAATGCGACCATCATTCGACGGATTGGAACCATGACATGTTCCTTTCGAATTGCCATACAATATGCTCACTGCACGACGATGCCCGAGGCGATGCCATACGTCGATGTGCTGTCGATCACCAGGTCGTGGCGCACCCCGCTGACCCAATAGCACGGGATGTACTCTGATCCGACGCTGGTGTAACCGGTAAAATAGACCGTCCCCGAATAGGCGCAGACCGCCATCACGCTGTTATCGGTGCCGGTGCTGCAGGGCAGGTCGTGTCGCGTCGTTCCTTCCCAGTAGCAGGCCGTGCCGGTGACGCCATCGGAGACATAGCCGCCAGCGTAAACCGTGCCGCCGGAAACGCAAATGCCGTATACTTCCCCGTCGTTGGTGCCGTTGGTTGGCAAGCTGCAAAGCACCGTATCCTGCCAATAGCACGGGGCGATCTGCCCGCCCGATGGGCGGTAATTTCCGCCGCAATAGACCACGCCGTTGCTCACGGCAACCGCATAGGCATAGGCGTTATTGACCGTGCTCCGGCTCAGGATGTGCCTGACCGTGTCTACCCAATAGCATGGCTCCGCATAGCTGACTGATGAATATCCGGCACAGTAGGGAACACCATTGTATGTGGTCACGGCCGTGACCATGGCGTTGGCCGCCGAATCGACCTGCAGCCGGCGCCGCAGCGCTCCGTCCCAGCGGGTGGGCAGGCGGATGGCTCCGCTGTCGACGTACCCGGCGCAATAGACCGCGCCGCCGGCCACGGCGATGCCATAGACCGTTGGGTTGGTCCCAAGGGCCGGCAGATCTGTGCGCACCGTGTCCCGCCAGAAACAGGGGATCCGTTTCGACCCGTCGTTGTACCAGCCGCCGCAATATGCGGCACCATTGGATACCGCCATGCCGTTCGCAACTGCAGGATGCAATACGTCCCCGCGCAGGTCAACGCGAACGCCGTTCTTCCAATAACATGGCACGTTGCGGCCGGCTATCTGATGGTACCCGCTGACATAGACCGTCGGCCCGGTCGGCGTCACTACTGGCGCGGTGGGATTGGATTTCTTGCCGCAGGCGGACAACAGCGCCAGCAGCACGATGGCCGGCGCGAGACCGGCCACGACCAGGCGTTTCATGTGGTGCTCCTTCACGTGGAGTTTTCTCGCAGGAACCGGTCCGATACGGGCTCAGTTCTTGTTGATGTAGTCCACCACCGCCTGGCTGGAGGTGCCGGGCGTGAAGATCTCCCTGATGCCCGCCGCTTTCAGGCCCGGGATGTCGTCGGCCGGGATCACGCCGCCGCCGAACACCTTGATGTCGGCCGCGCCCTTCTCCTTCAGCAGGTCGACCACCCTGGGGAACAGCGAGTTGTGGGCGCCCGACAGGCAGGACAGCCCCACCCACTGCACGTCCTCCTGCACCGCGGCGGCGGCGATGGCCTCGGGCGTCTGGCGCAGGCCGGTGTAGATCACCTCGAACCCGGCGTCGCGCAGGGCCCGGGCGATGTACTTGGCCCCGCGGTCGTGCCCGTCCAGGCCGGGCTTGGCGATCAGGATGCGGGTCTTGCTGCTCATGTGGCGTCTCCGTATGTCGTGCATGGTGATTGGCCGCTCAGTACTTGGCCAGCGCCTGCAGCCAGCTGTGGACGTCCTCCGCCCGGTCGGACCCGCCCCATTCCTTCCAGTAGGCGCGGACCTCGCCCTCGTCGGCCTCGAACTCCAGCTGCTCGTTGCGGGCCTGGGCCGCGATGCCCCGCAGGATAGCCTTCATGGCCTCGGCCGCCTCGCCGCCGCCGGTGCGCAGCCGCCAGCCGTGGCCCAGATCGGCGCCCTCGACCCCCTCCAGCCGGGCCAGCATCCAGGACCGGGGTGAACCGCCCGGCCGGCGCGGCAGCGCGTAGCGGGCCACCGCGACCTTCTCCGGCCCGCCGTCCTTGGCCGGCATGACGCGCTCGGTGTCGGCGACGGCCACCCCCAGCCGGACGGCGTGCCGCCGGGCCAGCTTCTCGGGCCGGCGGGAACGGCGCTCGTACCACAGGTAGCACAGGCACAGCCCGCTCATCGACGCCGACAGCGCCAGCGACGCGCCCCAGCGCTCCATGCCGACCGCGGCCGCCGACAGGCTGGCGGCCGAGAACAGCGCCGCCGCCGCCGCCACCCACATCCACTTGCGCCGGGTCTCGACGACGAACTCGAACACCAGCAGGATGGCGAACAGCGTCAGGACGCCCTGGTTGAAATTGTTCATGGCGTTGCCCTCTCTGCGGCGGTTATGGAATTATCCGTGTGCAGGATCGAACCCGGCTGCCGGCCGACCGGCAGCAGCAATAGTAAGATCGCGTCGGTCATTTAAATACGTTGTGGAATCTAGTGTTTAAAAACCTAATGACGTTTGATTGTCTTTTTCCTTATCTTTTACCATATAGATATTGCCATCGTAAGGTGTGTATTTAAGCATATCGGAAGCTTTTATACAGTAGTCTACACCTAGGTCAATCCCAATAAACCTGCGACCCAATTGCTTCGCTGCAATACATGTGGTACCAATACCACAAAAAGGGTCGAGTACGATATCACCATTGAAAGAGCGCACTTTATCCTCTTTGAAAGTATACATGGCTATTAATCTATTAGGTATAGCACGCGGGAAAGGCGCTGGATGGACTTCTCTTTTAATATCTTCGGAAATAATCGGCCACACTTGTCTCGTAAGGTTCATCCATTGAGATACATCGAGTTTGCTTCTTTCCTTAATCTGCTTACTAATTATAGATGGCTTCCCGGCCTTGACATAAACGTTGATAAACTCAATGGTATTGCGTTCATACAAGTTTGGCGGATAAGGGTACGAGCCAAACATTTTTTCTGTTGTTTGTTTCTGCCAAATGTACAGGCTATATAAAGATAGCTTTGTGTGATCTAGTATTGTACGTTCAATATCATTGTTTATATTTTTCAAATGCCTTGTATGTTGTTCCGATATCACTTTTTTTGCTATGGGCATTATTGGCGTTTGAATACACAACTTGCCGTTGGGAGTAAGAATACGTTCGCATTCACTCCAAATCAATAATAACTCCTTCAAGTATTTATCATAACTAGACTGACCTATTTGGCCCGAGAATCCATAATCAACCATATTCCAATATGGTGGACTAGTGATTATAAGATGAATGGTATCGCTGGGGATTCGTTGCATTACATTATAGCTATTACCACAGATCACTTTGTTGACAATTGCATCAATGTTTTTATAAGGCTGCGCAGTATTACGTGCGTCAAGCAAATTGCTATTCGATTCGATCACATTCTTCAGGTTGTCTTCCATCCTTTTCTGATAAATGCGTGTTGATGGATTCAATTGATCCGCGTGTTTTGAAATGATCTTTTTATCATCAAATAAACTGTCCGCATCGGCCCTTCTCAACCGATTACGTTTCATTTTATATCTAATCTTGTCATCTACCATACCTATACATCCTTTCCGCGCACATCAACTACACGGAACTTAATGAATGATTTGCTATTTTCTTTCAATAATCCGATCCGAGCGTGTTTGATTTTATCCGAAAACGACTCGGCAAGAATAACACCTCTTGTTTTACCTGAACCATCCAGGTTTTGATGTACCCAGCCAATATATCTAAGCATCTGTCCAATGACCTTGTCCTCAGCGTTACCTCTTTTTATTTCAACTACGACATAGTGACCTGTGCCATCTTTACAAAGCATATCAATACGTCCAATCAATGTTGAATACTGCCTACCATTCTCCACCATCGTCAGACCTGATTCAATCAAAGACGGTTTTCGACTATAAATATCTTCGATTTCTTTCTCATAAATCAGATCTTCAATTTCCTTCTGCTCTTCCTTAGATAATGTTTTAAGTAATTCGACGCTATCCTTAGATATCTTTTTAGCTTCGCTCGGCACTGCTGTTTCTATCTGATACTTAAACAACTCAAATGATGTTGGACGACGCGAATAATCGCCATAGAAATTGAACCAATCATTGATTGACTTGAAAACGAATGGTGTGTACTTGTCAATATACTTACCACCTATCTTATCTAGTAAATCTTTTCTAGGTGTTTGATACTTACCATCATTGTTTGTTATTAAATCCCCAAAAAGAAATAGTATAAAACTTTTCTGATATGAATAGTTTTGATAGATTGTTTTATACTTTGGCACTGCAGAAACACTATATCCGAAAATGTCTTCAGCTTTAATAGATGGTATTTTTTCGACACACTTGATTAAAGTGCTTTTTTCCTTATCCGATAGTTTTCTCCAGATTTTAATTCTCTTTAATACATTACCTATATCTGTTTTATTACTAATGATGTTAATGAACAATCTGAATTCATCATCTGTTACCATATAGCCTGCATTCGTGAATACTGTAAGAAAACTCACAAACGGGTTGATATACTCGCGTCCCTTTAGATTGTAAAACTGATATTTACTTATTTGTCGAGAGATGACCTCTCTTAATGATGTTTCACTCTTGCATTTAATAAATTCGTACCCCGCATCTGTAATATAGACATACTCGTCCTGTATATACACAAAACCCAGCAACTCAAATATGATGATATTAATTCTCATTAATGCAGTATAACTAGCTAAATCTTGTTTTTTCTTGCCCACATAGGGTGCTATGAGTTTACGATTTTCTAACTCTTCGTAGTATTTATGTTGATTCTTTAAATCCCATTTGTCTTCAAGAGATATTCTCTGTAATGCTTTCAATCTTTCTTTTAGAATCTGAACATTTTCAATTTTTACAGACATAGCCTTAGGGATATACCAATAATAATCGTTTGCAGTATATTCCTTTAAAAAATCAATCCAATATAGACGATCTGTAAAATCCTGTGGCAGATCGTACAACTTCTCGATCCGCTTCTTATCATAATGCTTTTGCTTTTTGATCATTGCTATATCCTAATGTTATTAAGTCCCCATGATCTTCGCCCGGAAGATAAAGAACACCGCGCCCAGCAGGCACAGGCCCGCCCACAGGTAGTCGGAACTGGGTTTCCCCTTGAGGAAGTAGACCGGGAACGGCAGGAACACCGCCAGCGCCGCCACGTACCAGGCGAAGGTCATGAAGACGTTGCTGCAGCCCAGCAGCAGCGCGGTAAGGTAGTATTGATGCATTTAATACGTATTTACAGATACTACATTACGAGTTATTTCGAAACAGGGGAACAATGATTCTTAATATTTCCTTCGACCTCTTGGCCTGCTTGATACACGGTGTATTTCTCTACCTTTAATATCTCGCATTTCTAACGCTTGTCGGAAAACAGGGTGGACTTCCCATTTTAATCCATCATCAATGTTAGTCCTCGCCTTGAAAAGCGTCGGTTTATCAGAAAAGCAAAAATGTTCATAACTAGCTGGTCCATAATCCCTACGACCATAGAAAAAACCAATTTCGAATAAAAATGCTGCTACTTGAAGTTTTGTTGGCGTGCCAACAACACCAATGATACGGGGTGATAAATGGTTAAGAATTTTATTATCGATTATCTTAAATAACGCGTCTGTTGTTAATTCTTCAGGCTCACGACTGAAAGCAGAAATTAATTCTTCTATATCTGGGCATCGCGATTTAAATTCAGCAACTGTATCTTCAATTCTTCGATCACCGAATTTTGTTAAATCACCAAGAATATCAAGTAACATGATTTTTTCGTGCTTCTGCGTTAATGCACGTGTCGCAGCATATCTACATAATTCTATCATCCAACGTGGCCGGCCCTTGGATAGAGTATTAATAACTACATGCGCTGGTCTTGTGCTACCTGCCCAATCAAGAGGTGAATTGAAAATAAAACCAATAAAGTACTTTTGTCGTTCCTCTTCATTCCCGGACAATGGTTTAATTTTAGCAAATTCTCCTTTACGGATTAAATAACCCTCGATACGTTTTGCCAATAACCGTCTACAATCATCCTCAGTCCATATTATATCACACATATATTGTTCTATCTTAGAAAGCGATTCATACTCCATTTTAATAATTGTCCACACATTCGGTCGTACTGCTGCACGCACCCTCAAACCGGGTATTAATAAAGATAATTCAAGGATAGCATCAAAGAAAGAAGATATTCTTACTCTTTGAAGTTTCGTATTTTCGAAATTCTTATCAATATCATCTACAAAGAGCCAAACCAACGACCCTTCGTCAATACCCCTCTTTACGACACCTTCTAATGATTTAACAACGTGTTCAACCTTTTTTGTTTCGACACTTGCTGGGCCGACTTTTATTGTGGTTTTTAAACGATCAGTAATTGCACTAACAATATTTTTTCTTTTAAAACCATTCCTTTCAGCTTCTTCAACAAGTGAAATAGCATCATCCGACCATGCTATCCCAATTTTAGAGCCAATTTCATTTGCTAATCGTTCAATAATGGCCTTTTTCCATTCACGGGTAAATGTAGCATAATCTTCTGTTTGCAGGGTAGGTGCTAATTCGCTACCTGCACATGATAGAACAACATCGTTTGCAGATAGTTCTGGACTGATTTTCATTTTACATATTCTTAGCAGCGCGCTCTTCCCGTCGCCTTTATAGGCACGTGTAATAGCTATCTTCCTGTTTTTATCTTTAAAAATATTACTCTCTGGTTTCTCAACGATATATTTAGTAAAAATTTCTTCTGGTTCATGTTCAGCAGCATCATTCCCAAATAGATCTTCGTCATTTAAATTGATACGTATCATTGTTCATTCCTCAATAAAAAAACCACTGCTTAGTGTAATGTACCTGCCCTTTCTTGTAAGCGAAAGGGCAGGGTACGTGATTTAAACCGTTTTACAGCACCACGCTTTCCTGGTACTCCCCGAACACCTCGCGCAGCACCCCGCAGATCTCGCCCAGCGTGGCGTACTGCCGCACCGCGGCCACGATGTGCGGCATCAGGTTGTCCGTTCCCTGTGCCGCCTTTTTGATCTCGGCCAGGGATTTGCTTACCGCGGCGTTGTCCCGCTGGGCCTTCATCTCAGCCAGCCGCTTCATCTGCGCATCCCCCACGGCCTGCGACACCTTCAGGAGGTTTTTCGGCGCCTCCTCCTTGACCGCGAACTTGTTGACGCCCACCACGATCCGCTCCTGCGACTCCACGTCCTTCTGGTAGCGGTAGGCCGAGTCCTGGATCTCCTTCTGGACGAACCCCTTCTCGATGGCCTTGACCATGCCGCCCAGCTGGTCGATCTTGGCGATGTAGTCGCGGGCTGCCTGTTCGATCTCGCTGGTGCGGGCCTCGACATAGTAGCTGCCGGCCAGCGGGTCGACCGTGTCGGCCGCGCCGGACTCGTGGGCCACGATCTGCTGGGTGCGCAGGGCGATGCGGACCGAGTCCTCGGTGGGCAGGGCCAGCGCCTCGTCGCGGCTGTTGGTGTGCAGGCTCTGGGTGCCGCCCAGCACCGCCGCCAGGGTCTGGATGGTGACGCGGATGATGTTGTTGTCCGGCTGCTGCGCGGTGAGCGTCGAGCCCGCGGTCTGGGTGTGGAACCGCAGCATCTGCGAGGAGGCCTTCTGCGCCTTGAAGCGGTCCTTCATCACATGGGCCCACAGCCGGCGGGCGGCGCGGAACTTGGCCACCTCCTCCAGCAGGTCGTTATGCGAGTTGAAGAAGAACGACAGGCGCGAGGCGAACTCGTCGACGTTCATGCCGCTCTCGATCGCCGCCTGGACGTAGGCAATGCCGTCGGCCAAAGTGAAGGCCACCTCCTGCGCCGCGCTGGAGCCCGCCTCGCGGATGTGGTAGCCCGAGATCGAGATCGTGTTCCACTTGGGGACGCTCCTGGCGCAGTACTGGAAGATGTCCGTGATCAGCCGCATCGACGGCTTGGGCGGGAAGATGTAGGTGCCCCGGGCGATGTACTCCTTGAGGATGTCGTTCTGGATGGTGCCGTTGAGCTGCTCCGGCGTGACGCCCTGCTTCTCGGCCACCGCGATGTACATCGCCAGCAGCACCGAGGCCGGCGCGTTGATGGTCATCGAGGTCGAGACCTTGTCCAGCGGGATGCCGTCGAACAGGATCTCCATGTCGGCCAGGCTGTCGATGGCCACGCCGACTTTTCCGACCTCGCCGGCCGACATCGGATGGTCGCTGTCGTAGCCGATCTGGGTCGGCAGGTCGAAGGCGATCGAGAGCCCGGTCTGGCCCTGCGATAGAAGATACTTGTAGCGCTTGTTGGACTCGGCGGCGTCACCGAAGCCGGCGTACTGGCGCATGGTCCACAGCTTGCCGCGGTACATGGTGGGCTGGACGCCGCGGGTGAACGGGTACTGGCCCGGGAAGCCCAGGTCCCGCTGATACTCCAGCCCCTCGGTCTCGCAGGGCGTGTACACCCGCTTGACCTCGTCGCCCGAGGTGGACAGGAACTGCTGCTTGCGCTCCGGGTACTTGGCCAGCATCGGGGCGACGCAGGTGTTGTGCCAGCCGTCGCGGGCGGCGAACAGGCCGGTCTGGACCGGTTTCGCCGGCGCTGCGGCCTTGGCGGATTTCGCCGGCCGTGCCGCTTTCGCCCGCCCGGCGGGCTGCGTACGTTTCGCCGGCCCGGAGGCCTTGGTCTTCTTCATGGCGCACCTATATTATTGTGTTCATCTCCAATGGGTTGAAAATTTATTATATCACTCCCATTACCCGGTTTCAAGAAAAAAGAAAAGTAATCCGCACCCCGGCTGGGCGGCCCGGAGCGCCGGGCCCCGGAGATCGGGCCGAGGCAGGCGCACGGCGGCAAACCCGTTTATCGCTTGACAATCGCCGTCTTTTGCGTATATTTACCATCGGCAGCAATACCGCCTGTCGGACACGCGCGCCGCTTGACGGAAAGTCACGCCAGTCCATGAAAGCTGCGCTCTGCGGAAGGCCGGCGCATTGCATTGCGGCGCGGATTCCGCAGTCGATGCGCCACAAGTCGAAAGGAGACAGCCCTGGCCCAATTCATCGCCTTCGCCCCCCGGGGTCGAGGTCAACGGGCAGACCGTGCTGTCGGTCGTCGATGGCAGCACCATCAAGAAGTCGGCCCTGAAGTACCTTTCGAAAAGCGGGATCGCCGACCCGGCGCCATGACCGAGGGGATCGGCCACTACGGGCACCAGCGGATCGACGACCGCAGCGCGCGGATGGTCTGCAACAACCCCTACCCCTGCGATTTCGACCGGGGCATCATCGAGTCGGCGGCCAACAAGTTCAAGCCGGCGGGTTTCCGGGTGTCGGTGGTCCATGACGAGCCGAGCCGGTGCCGGATGACCGGCGCCGATGCCTGCGCCTATACCGTCAGCTGGCGGCCGGAATAGGTGCCATCCGGCCCGGGACCGGGACGCGGAACGATTTTTCGTTCCGCGTCTTGACTTTTCCACCGCCGAACGGGTATAGTACGATCGAACCGAGAATCATTCCCACAAGGAAGGAGCTCCCATGTCGTTCCTACGTCTTCTGTCCAACGGGATCCTGCTGTGCTGCCTGCTGTCCGCCGCCACCGCCGGTGCCGTCGACGTCAAGGCGCTGGCCCGCCAGGCCAAGGCCGCCCTGCGGGCCGGCGAAAACACCAACGACCAGGCCGTGCTCAGGGCCAAGCTGGACGAAGCCCGGGCATTGATCGACCAGATCAAGGCGGCCGACCCCAAATATGCCGAACTTTCCGTGATGGAGAACAAATACCGCTACCTGTCGGGGAACCTCAAGGCTTCCCAGTCCCAGGCAGCGCAGCAGGCGGCCGACGCCTCCATCGACTGGGCCCGGGTGCGAAAAGTCATCGCCGACTGGGAAGCCCTCATCCGGCTCAAGGACGACCTGGCCGCCAAGACCGGCGGCTTCTTCCCCAATGGCCAGAACATCGCCTACAGCAGGGAGCAGACGGACCAGGTGCTGGCCATGGCGGCCGACGTGCTGAAGAACGACCAGCCCAAGATCCTGGCCTTTCTCAAGGATTTCGAAGCCCAGTACGGCCCACCGGGCGACGCCACCGATCGAAAAATCATCGAACTGACGCCCAAGGACCCCAGGAAGGGCCTGTACGACGAGGCCAACCGGCGGCCCTCGGACCTGCCCAGCCGCTGCCACCAGGAACTGGTTGACCGGCTGACCTGGGTGAAGGAGAACCCCAGGCTGGAAGCCAGGAAGATACTGAAAAACGTCAGCGACATGATGGCCAACGTCGACTTCGTCACGGACACCCAGCGCGACAAGCGCTACGCCGAGCAGCAGGCCGAACTGGAGCGGGCCCTGAAGTTCGCCCCCGGCGACCCGGAGGTGGCCAAAGCCCTGGCCGACCACAAGGCCAACCGCACCAAGTCCCAGGCCGACGTCAAGAAGGCTTTGGAATCGGCCCGGTACCCGGCCGCCTGCGCCGGATTCTCCGGCCCGGGCACCCCGGCCAACCTGGCGGCCCAGGCCACCGCCTACTTCAACGCCAACTATCCGAAGGAGAAGGTGCTGAAAGTCAGCGTGGCCGGCAACTGGTTCGCGGCCAAACATAACATCTTCGGTGAGCCCATCCAGTGGGGCTTGCCGGTCCACTGCGCCAGCCAGCAGGGAGAACAGGGCGTCTGCCGGGTGTTCAAGTCCACCGTGCTCACCGGCATCGGGCTGAAGGTGGCCAAGGCCCCGCCCTTCAAGGATCACTGGACCGGAGACTCATATAGGATGCTGATAGCTAATTTGAAATGACCGGAGAATAATGAAAAGCCCCCCCGCCAAAGGCGGGGGGGGCTTTCTTTTTCACAGATCGCTATTTGATCACTATCATCTTTTTGGTGGCGCTGAACTCCCCGGCCTTAAGCTGGTAGAAGTAGATGCCGTTGGCCATGGCATTGTCCTTTAACCCTATCTGGTGGTACCCGGCCGGTTTCTGCCCCTCGTTAACAGTCTTCACCAATTGCCCGGCCACGTTGTAAACCTGGAGCTGGACGTTTGAGGCTTTGGGCAGCTGGTATTTGATGGTCGTTTGCCCCTGGGACGGATTGGGGTAGGCCGCCCGCAGGGCGAAGGTCCTGGGCAGGGCCGGATCGGTTGGATTGCCGGACACGCCGGTCAGGTTGCTGAGATTAAAGAGTCTCCAGACAAACACGGTATTGCCAACTCCAGTGCTGTTTGCACCGTGCGCATGGTCCCGGGCATGCACCCTGTACTGAGCAGTCCATGTCGATTCCGCCGGCACCGTGATTTCCGGAATCACTCCTGTAAATGTGTCGGCTAGCGCTCTAATCATGACAATTTGCGGCATTGAGGTGGAAGCTACGTGGTGACCCAGCACGGCCGTATCCACACCGGAAAAATCGGTGATCACCGCCCTGACCGTATAAGGCCCGTAGCCATCGGTGGGATCATTGTCGTCCGGCAGGCTGTCCCACCAGGCAACGGCCGGGCCGTCATAATCTATCCGGTATAGGACACTGTTAAGAACACTGCCGGCAAAGGGAGTGCCTGCTCCAAGGTTGTTGGAGCCCCCGGCCTGAGTTTCCAGTCCGAAACAGCGCATGATATTCTCCCCGTAACAGGAAGTGTCGGCCCCCCAATTGTTACCAGTCCCCCATGTCAGTGATGAATCTGTGGCCCCATATACGTTAGCTTGGAATTTCCAATACGAGCCGGACGAAGCCAGCGAAAATACGCCCTTTTTTAAAGTCGTTTTTTTGGGCGCCCAGTGGTTGATGGTAGTGTAGCTCCTGCTTTGGCCATTTGTCGCTGTTATATATGCCCAGATGTTGGTCGATTGGTCATTTTTGGTGTTCACCTTGGTGTCCTGCTCCACGGTCTGGTCTAGCACCACCACCCGGCCGGCGGCATAGCAGGCCAGATAGACCTTGCCGCTGGCCGGGTTCACAGTCACCTGGCGTGGCCCGGCCGGCACGGCCAGGGTCTTGACGCTGCGGCTGGCGCAATCAATGATGCTTAGGCTGTTGCCGTCGCTGTTGGAGACGAAGACCTTTCCCGTCACCGGGTCGGCCGCGATCCATTCCGGATGAACCCCCACCTTGATGGTGCTGGTGCCGTTGGTGGCTCCATCGATCTCGGTCACTGTGCTGTCATTATAGTTGGTGACGTAGATCCTATTGTTGGCCCGGTTCACCGCCACGCCGGACGGCCAGTTGCCTATGGTCACAGGGGTGGTGGTATTGGTGGCGCCGTCGATGACGGTCACTTTGCCGGCGGTGGCCAGGCTGACCACGTAGATCTTGTTGGTCACCGGATTGACATCGATTTTGTAGGGCCGGGATATTGAAGATATTGTCGCTACCGGAGCGTTGTGCGCCCCGTCAATAACCGTGACGGTATTGCTGACGTCATTGCCGACATAAATGCGGTTGGTGGCCGGGTTCACCGCTATGGAGAACGGCTTTGAACCCACCAACACCGAAGTGGTGTCCCAATCCTTGCCGTCTATCACCTTGACCCGGTTGGCGGAAGCAAAGAAACTGTTAACGTAAATATAGTTGGTCAGTGGATTAACGGCCACTATGGTAGGCAGGGTATCCACGGCAATGTTTGTTTCCACGGCATAGGTGACCCCGTTTATGACCGATACCGACTTGCTTCCGGTGTTGCAGACAAACGCCTTGTTGGTCAGAGGATTTACTGCGATCATTCTTGGATCATCGCCCACCGCGATGGTCATGGTGTCGCCGTTGGCCTTGATCACCGTCACGTTGTCGCTGCTGCTGTTGCTGAAGAAGGCATCGCCGGTGATGGGGTTGACCGCCGCAAACTGGGTGCCGCTTTTGGCGACGGTTATGGTGGTATCAAAGTCCGAGCCGTCTATCACCGCCAGGCTGTCGTTGACGGTTGCGCCGCATTCCAATATGGCGTAGACGTTGTTGGTCGCCGGGTTTAGCGCCATCCGGCCCGGAGCGTGGGACAGCAGTAGAGAATCGCGGATAACCCCGCTGCGCCAGTCCAGGATCATCAGCACCGGGATGGCATTGTCGTTGCCCACGTAGAGCTTTCTGGTGACCGGATTAATTGTCATGTAATTGGGAAAGGGCTTCACCAAAGCCTCGCCGGCGCTGGTGTTGGTGGAGCAATTGACGGCGGTTACCGTTCCGCTGCTCATATTGGCTACAAAGGCCCGCTTGGCCGCCGGATCGGAGACCACCGATACCGGGTAATCCCCCGAGTAGAACTTGGCCTCCTTGACATAACCCCAGCAGTCGAACACCGTCACGCTGTCATCGTCGGTGTTGGCCACATAAAGCCGGTTGACCGAGGCGCAGACCGCCATGCCGTAAGCCCTTCTGCCCGACCACAGCGTGTTGGTGAGTTCGCCGGAGCGGCGGATGACGGTAACCGAATCGGAAAGCTCGTAAGAAACCCAGACGTAATGCTGCACCGGGTCCAGCACCATCGCCCGGGGCCGGTCCTTTACGCGAACATGCCTCAACAGCACTTCATTTTTAAAGATGCTGACCGTATCGCTGCCGTAATTGGCCACGTAGAGAAAATTGCTGTCGGCGTCATAGACCATTGCCTTGGGGTGGTTCTTGACCGCCAGCTTGGCCGTTACCGAACCCAGACTATCCACCACCATCACCGTGTCCACCGTGGCGGTGCTGTTGGTGGCCACGTACAGCTTGGCGGTGATCGGATTCACTGCCAGGCAGTTGGGCCCTGCGCCGACCGTCCAGACCTGAACCGCATTGGTCCTTCCGTTGACCACGCTGACCCTGCCGCTGCTGCTGTCGGCCGTGAAGATCAGATTCCTGACCGGATCGACGGCCACGCTCTTGATGCCGTTCCCCAGTCCCACCGCGGTGGTCTGCCAGTCGGCCAAGGCCGGAACGGCCGCCAGCAGTATTGCCGCCAGCGCCATCTGTAGAGCCCTACTTCTCGTCTCCATGGCTTTCTCCTTGTGGTGTTGGTTTTTATGGTTATTTTGTGCGCCGGTTGTTTTCTTAATATCCGATGGGTACCGTGTGTGTTCCCGGCGGGGCCAGTGCCGGCGGCAACGCTTCGTCCTTTTGGGCCGCGATCTTTAGCTCACGGCGCTGCCGGTTGGTTGTGGCGGGCCGGGCCTGGATCATCCTGACGTACTTGCGGATCGTCTGGTCGCCGGCCTGCCGCGCCGTTTTCTTACACGCCGCCGCTTCCCTGGCGGCTTGGCGGGCAGCCCGGTGCCGGTCCAGGGCGTCGCTCCAGGAACGCTGGATCATGCCGATCTCGCCAATCTCATCATCGGTCAACCCGAGTTTCGATCCCTGACGCTTGACACCGGCCAAGAAGTTTCTAAACCATTCGTCAAAGATATTGTCGGAACGCGGCAGATAATCCGGCATCCTCTCCCCCTTGTCATTGTTCACCGGAACGCATGCAAATGATAGAGGAACGATTCTTATATTTTTCTTATAAGCAAAAAGAAAGCCGGGGAACATTCTGTTGTTCCCCGGCTGCCTATTGATTGTCCGCCAATTAGTTACGGCGCATGGCGCATTATTGTTTCGTGCAGGTCCACAGTTTCTTTAGACGGGCCGATGCCCAGATCCCTTTTCAGTTTTCGGGCATGTTCGTGATAAATCTTCTCCGCCCGGCTGATGCTTCCCATGCTGCCATAGACCCTCAACAGGCCGCGGCAGGCCTCTTCGCAAAGCGGATCCAAGCTCAGCGCCTTTTCGTAATAATCCCGCCCGGTTTCCAATTCGCCGGCTTTGCCAGAGAGGAATCCGAGCTTCAACAGCGCCTTGAGGAAACGGTCATTGTAAAGACGAGCCTGCGCCACCACCCACTCATCGGCCCAGCCGCTGCAGAAGGGCGCGGCATGCAATGAAATCGCCCTGCCCAGCAGCTTCCTGGCCGCGGCACCGTCGCCGCCATTTTCAGCGATTCTTGCCTGTTCCAGCAGACGATCAAATTCAATGGCATCGACCGTCATCCCCAATTCCGGATCGATGCGGTAATGTCCTACCGTTTTAAGAACCGCCGCGGCGGATCGCTTTCCCAGCGGTTTTCGCAGGCTCTGCCGCAATTCATGCAGCGCCAGATGAAAGCTGCCCACCGCCTGCCTGGCGCCTGACTTCGGCCACAGCGCTTCCAGGATCTCATCGCGCGCGGCCCCGCGCACCCCGCGGTGGGCCAGGAAACTTAACAGCCGCAGTGTCTGGGGCCGGAAAAGTATCGCCACTTCCCGGTCGTCGATCTTCACCCGCGGCGGGCCGAACAGCGATACCGAGAGGCGCTCCCGGTGGAGCGGCTGGGGGTGTTCGGTTGTATACGAAGGGATGGAGAGCAGATAGTCCGCTTCATCCTTCAGCGCCTTCGACATCTCGGCCAGCGGCGGGCTGGCCCGCAGCTCGCACGACAGCAGCCCATCGAATCCGAAATCCCGGCAAAGTCCCACCGCTTGCCGCAGCGCTGTAACCGCCTCTTTCCTGTGTCCGGTGCCAGCATTGATCTCTGCCGTTGCCAGGGCGCAGACAATCTCTCCCATATGTCCGAAGTATTTTACCGCCTTTTCTCGGCAGGCATCGAGCGCCTCTTTCGCCGCCGGATAATCCTTGCGGGCCGCCTCGACCAACGTCTGCTCCAAAAGGACCGCCATCTGGTCCAGTTGTCCCGGGGCCACTTGTTTCATCAATCCAAGGAGCGCCATGGCCTGCTGTTGGTTTCCCCGGTAGCGTTCCAGCCGGGCCTGCTGCCGCAGGGCGATGCAGACCGACCGGCTCCAGTTCATCTCCTCGAATATCCTGCGGGCCGTCTCCAGATGCTTCTGGGCAGCGTCCCACTGACCCTGGAACAGGTGAAGGTAGCCGAAGCCGAATTCCAGCATCGACCGGGAAAAGACATCCTCGTATTCCCGGCACAGCGACCATCCCCGGTTCAGACATTCCTCGGCCCAGGCGCTCTTGCCCAGGTCCAGGGCCACCTTGGCCGCGTTGTGGAAGTACGAGCCCACCAGGTGTGTATATTGATCGCCGATCCGGTCGATGATCCGGGCATAGACTTTAAAGGCCCGCCGCTTTTCGCCCAAACTTTCCAGCAGGACCGCGTCCTTTTGCTCGATCAGGATGCTCTGGGCGGCGTTGACCGAATTCTTGAGCAATGCCCGGGCTCTGCCCAGGTACCGCCGGGCCCTCCGGGTGTCGCCCAGCCCCTCCAACAGGACCTGGGCGGTGAATCCCAGAATGGATATCTTGATGTCGAGATCCCGCTCCCGGCAGGAAGCCAACGCCGACTTCAAAGTCGCCAGCGCGGCCCGGTACTCGCCCTGGCGGTGCTGGACGATCCCCTTCTCGTACAACATGGGGGACATGGCGGCCGGCGGAGCAGCGCCGTTTTTCATGGCGGCCTCAGCCCGTTGGTAACACTCTTCGGCCTGGGCCAGCTTTCCCTGCTCCTTGTGAAGGACGGCCCGGATGCCGTAGAGCCAGGGGAAACCGGCCAGCGACTCCTCTGGGAATTTCTCCAGCCATTTTCTGACCAGCGACAACTGTGCGCGGTTGATCACCCGTTCCCGCACTCGGGCGATCAGTTCAGCCGCGGCGCGATAATCCTCTGCCGCCAAAAAATGATCGATCGCCTTCTCCTCCTTGCCGCTGTGGAGAAAATACTGCGCCGCCCGGCGGTGGAGTTGATGGCGTTCGCTGTGGTCCGAGATCTGGCCGTAGAGGAACTCCCTGAACAGCCGATGGTAGCGGTATTCCCCTTCTCCCGTGACGGCAAGCAACAGGTGCCGCTGCTCCAGGTCCCGCAACCGTTCTCGAGCACTATCGTCCTGCAGGACATGGCGGCAGGCCTCGGGTGTCATCGTCTCCAGCACGGAGCTGCGGCACAGGAACATTCGATTTTCCGACTGCTCCCGCTGGTAAACCTCGCCGGCGAAATACCGGAACAGATCCTGTCCGCCGCCTTGGTGACGGGCAACAACTTCGGCGATGGTCTTGCCGTCGCGTGCCGCCGCCTGCAGAATGAGATGTATGGCGGTGATCCATCCTTCGGTTATTATTGAGATATTTTTCGACTCGCCGACGCTGGCGTGCTGGCGGTATCCCTCAGTCAGCAGAGCCCCTATCTCCTGTTCGTCGAAGCGCAGCGCGCCGGCCGGCAGATCGAAAACATCCCGCTTGGCCCGCCATTTGGGCAGCGACGGCAGCGGCGGCTCGGCGCGCGAGGCCAGCAGCACGTGCGCCATGTCCGGCAGCCGGTCGATGAAATAGTCCATGGCCCGGTGCACCGGGCTGTCGACCGTCAGCGCATGATAGTCGTCGATCAGGAAGAACAGCTCCTCGTTGCGCTGCTCGACCAGTTCGTTGATCAGCGTCCCCATGGCCAATCGCTGATCGCCGGCGATCCCCGTTCCTTCGGCCGCCAGCGCCGCGCTGCGGGGTGCCAACCCGGGCTGGAGCCGTCGTACTCCCGCCAGCAGCAGCGAGTAGAAGCTGGCGAAGTCGCTGTCCTCAGGCTCCAGCGCCAGATAGACATGGGGCAGCAGCGCCTGCTCCCGAATCTGGGCCATGAGCGTGGTCTTGCCGTAGCCGGCATCGGCGGTGATCATCACCAGCTTTCGGTCGAGATGATTGACCACCAGATCGGCCAGACGGGGACGGCAAAGCGTGCCCGGCTTGATGCGGGGCAACTGCAGCCGGGTGGCCACGGGCGCTGCCTGGTTGTGCGCTCCAACGGCTCGGCTCATGCCATCAGCAGCCCTGAACCTGGCATCATCATCGGCGCCATCTCCCCTTTGTGCGACACTGACGTTCAAAGACCTCTGCAAACGTTCTTCTTGCCACGGAAGCGCGGAAGTATTTGGACAAGTCCGCCAAAAAATCTCGGATTTGCCAGGCTTTTTCAGTGTTCTCAGTTATTCCGTGCTTCAGTGGTTGGATTTTGCAGAAGTCGCGTTCAGCGTGTCGTGTTCTCCGGGCGCGCCCGTTCACTAATCGAAAATGAACAAAACGCACTACCGCCGCGGTGTGTCCATAACCTCCCCGGGCAAGTCACCGAGCTCGACGCTGTATTCCCCCTCGTTGCAGGAGCCGATGATAATCGTGACCCGACGCCCGGCAAATTCGCCTCCCGGATCACTCGTGAAGCTCCTGCTTTCATACTCGTCCTCGAAACTGGCTCCCGGCTTTCGCGCGGCGCAGACGAAAACATACTCCCCGTTGCTCTTTTTTCTGACGCCCGTGATCCGGCCCTCGATCCTGGCCGCCCTGCCGCTCGCCTCCAGCATCCGAAGCCTGATGCTCCGGCCGGCGGGGCTTGTGCCGCGCTCGATATCGCCGAAGATGTAGAACACGCCCGAGGCCAGGAACAGTGCCAGCAGTCCGCCGACGGCCAGCAGCAGCGGCCCCAGCCAGAAATGCGAAAACTTCGTCAGCTGGGCCTGGTCCGGGTTGTGGGGGTTGTATCTGAGCCCGACCTCGGCCCCGATCGCGAATTCCGGGCTGGAGCTCCCCGTGCTGCCGCGAAAGCGGAAACCCCGCCCGTCCGGGGTCTGGAACTCGACCACCGGATAGTAGGAGGGCCGGGGGCTTTCCTCGTCGCCAATGACCTCCCCCTGATCCATCGCCACCACCCGTCCCCGTGCGGACAGGCCGGTCCTGAAGAGGGCAACCCTTTTGGCCCCCCAGGCCAGGCCGCAGATCAGGGATGCCAGTCCCATGCCCCCGAAGATCATCAAGATCACCCACTTCATGTTGGACCCCGCTCCTATTGAAGATGCTTGCGCGAATTGTCCTCTCTGGGCCGGGCCAGCCATGAATATTGTGAGGTTGCCTCCCCGGCGCCACTTCGCAGTTTTCCGCTGGTCGTTCGCCGGACTGCATGACTGCGGATCTGGCGGCCGGCCCGGTGCCGCCGCGACGGCTCGGTCTCTCATTATACGCTTGACTTTTAATCGTGTTTTCGTATAATGGAGCCATCCGGTACCGGAGGCCGGCCAGCCATTGCGAGGCACCCATGACCAAACGCCAGCCATATTCCGAGGTGCGGCGCTTCTCACGCCTGCCGGTGTCGCAGAAGGTGGAGTACAGGGAACTGGGCGACGTCATCGACACCTCGGTCCTGCGCACCAGCAAGCTTCGGAACCTCAGCCCCGGCGGCCTGCAGTTCGTCTCCGCCCGGCCGGCCAAGCCCGACGACGTCCTGCAGTTGAAATTCTCGCTGTCGCTGGACCGCCGCCGGCTGGACATACCGGTGATCGCCCGGGTCATCCACTGCCGCCGCATCAAGCCCGGTCACTACGCAATCGGCGTCGAGTTCGTCGACTTCCAATGGACCGACATCCACGCCCTGCACCGCTACGTCAAGAAAAAAAACGGCACTGCCGGCTGACCGGCAGCCCGGGCCGAACGGTCCGGGCTGTTTTCGCAAATCCGGGCGATCAACCCACATGCCGCAGCGCCCAGGCTAGCGCCTCGTCCAGCATCTCCTGCGGCGGCGGCGCGATCAACCCGCTGCTGGAGAGCAGGTCCAGCGCCTCGCGCGCCGCCGCCGCGTCCCGCGCCGTCATGCGGCCCGCCTCGCCGGCTGGCAGCGTCCTGCGGGCGTGCCCCTCGGCGGCAGACTGCGCCGCCACGGCTTCCGCCACCAGCGGCGCGGCCGTTGGATCTTCCAGCGCCGGCAGGATCCGTTGCGGCGCCAGCCCCTGCCGGGCCGCCAGCCCGTGCAGCGCCCCGGCCGCGGCGATCGCCATGCCGTCGCTGATGGTGCGGGACCGCGCCAGCAGCGCGCCCTTGAGAATGCCCGGAAAGGCCAGGGCATTGTTGACCTGGTTGGGGAAATCTCCGCGGCCGGTGGCGACGATCAGCGCGCCGGCCCCAACGGCAGCGTGGGGGTAGATCTCCGGCACCGGATTGGCGCAGGCGAACACGGCCGCCCCCGGCGCCATCCTGCGGATCATTTCCGGCAGCGCGGGATTCGGCCCCGGCGCCGAGGCGCAGACCAGCGCGTCCGCCCCGGCCAGGGCCGTGCCCAGGTCCCGGACCCGGCCCGGGTTCGTCACCCGGCACAGCTCCCAGACCGGCAGGTACCGGGGATCGTCTCGGTAGTCGGCCCGTTCGTCGGACAGCGCTCCGGTGGCGTCGAACAGCGCGATCCCCGCGGGATCGGCTCCCGCCGCGATCGCCAGCCGGGCCGAAGCGGTGTTGGCCGCGCCCGCGCCCAGGAACACGATCCGGACGCGCTCCAGCCGCTTGCCGGCCACCGCCAGCGCGCCCAGCAGTCCCGCCAGGACGACGCAGGCCGTCCCCTGGGCGTCGTCGTGCCACACCGGGATGCCGCACGAGTCGCGCAACGCGTCCAGGATTGCGTAGCAGTTCGGCTGGGAGATGTCCTCCAGGTTGACCGCGCCAAAGCTGTGGCGGCATCGCCGGACGAGCTCGATGACGGCGGCGGGGTCGTTGCGCCCGTCGGCGCCGCGGCTGTCCACGCACAGCGGCACGGCATCGATGCCGGCCAGGTATTTCATCAGGAAGGCCTTGCCCTCCATCACCCCCAGCGCGCCGGCCGGGGTGACGTCCCCGTCGCCCAGCACCCTGGTGCCGTCGCTGACCACGGCCACCAGGTTGCCGCGGCCGGACAGCTCGAACGACGAGTCCTGGTCGTCGCGGATTGCCGTGGAGACCGCCGAAACGCCCGGCGTGTACCAGACGTCCAGCCAGCCGGCCGCGGGGACCGGCGCCCGGGGCAGGGTCTGGATCTTTCCTCCGTAGAAACGGTGCGCCGCCAGCGCCAGCCGTTGCAGCAGCAGCGTTTTGGCCCGGGCCGCCCGCTCGGGATCGAGGCCGGCCGGGAGGCAGGCCTCGAGGTTGCTCAGGTCGGCGGACAGATTGCCCATCGTCGTCGTTGCGCTTTCGGTTCAGCAGGCGGGCGGTCGCGGCCGGCGTTTATCGCCTTGACAGCCGCACGTCCGTGGGATATAATATCGGGCGTCGTGTCCGGGGCGTGGCGCAGTTGGTAGCGCGCTTGCTTTGGGAGCAAGAAGCCCCCAGTTCGAGTCTGGGCGCCCCGACCAGCGATGATCGCGCACCGCGGAGACCGCAGCGGGTTGGCCACTTCATCCCCTTGCGCCCCGGTGTTCCACGGCACCACGCGCCTGTAGCTCAGGTGGATAGAGCATCTGCCTTCTAAGCAGATGGTCACAGGTTCGAGTCCTGTCAGGCGTGCCAGCGTCAAACGGCAGAGGATGGGCCTCTGCCGTTTCATCGGTCCCCGGCCGCGCCTACCGCTTGAGGACGAACCTGGTCTCGCCGAAGACGGTCGAGGCGTCGACCTGCAGGTAGGCCTTGGTGTCCTCGGTCAGGCTGTCGGTCTTGAACGCGTACTCGCCGAACGAGATCACGTTGCCGTCCGGCAGGCGGGCCGCGGCGAAAGCCGACGTGACCCTGACCTTGCAGGGCACGGACGGATCGAGGGTGACGGTGCTGTTGCCGAAGACGGTGCTGATCTCGACCCTCCTGACGGCGCCGGCGGGCCTGATCCCGGTCAGGTCGATGTTGCTCTGGCCGAACACCACGCTGTACTGGTTGTGCGTCCCGTCGGCGGTGATGTCCCTGTCCTCGAACACCGCGGCGTTCCGCCCCCGGTGGCGGAAATTCATGCCGGTCAACAGGCTGATGCCCCAGAAGATCAGGAACAGCGCGAACAGGATGCGGAACACCGGGATCTTGATCCCCAGCACGATGTTGAGGACCATCACCGCGCCCACCAGGATCAGGAACACGCCCCAAAAAACGCCGGAAAAGATGAAACCCATCCTCATGGCCTCCTCCCGTACAATGTTGCCGTCGCACCAGTATCGACGGGCAGTATTGTACGAAATCCCGGTGCCGATGTCAACCGGCATCTCTTTGCTCTTGACTTTTCACGCGGGGTCTGCTTTAACAACAGCTCGCCCCCGTGCTTCCGCCCGCAGCCAACAAATCGAGGATCATGAGCGTCCCATCAAATAGCGACCCGGCGGAACTCCCGCAGCTCCAGGAACGCTATGAGCGCAGCGCGGCCGGGCCGGAAAAGCTGGCCGCGGGGCTGGTCCTGGCCGCGTCCCTGGCCGAGCACGCCCGGTATGTCGAGGCGATCCACATCCTCAACGACGTCACCGCGCAGGCCGCCGGCCCCGGGGAGCGCGCCAAGGTGCTGCGGCAGCTGGGATGGGTCCACCTCCGGCTGAGCGAGTACGACCGCGCCTACCAGCTGCTGGGCGAGGCGCTGGCGCTGCTGAGCGTCCGCAACACCCTGGACCTGTTCCAGGTCTACTATGACATCGCCTGGATGTTCTACCGCCAAGGCTACCTGGAGAACTCCCGCAACTACTGCGACGGCGCTCAGCTGGTGCTGCAGAACCTGGTCGACGCGCCCCCGGAGGGCGCCGAGCGCGCCCGCATCGAGCTGCTCCACATCAAGGCGCTGATCGACGCCGCCGCCGGCGAGCACGACGCGGCGGCGGTGATCCTGCAGACCGAGATCGAGGCCCACCGCCGTTCCGGAGACAACTACCGGCTGGCCGGCGCCTACAACAAGCTGGCCAGCGTGTCGCTGGCCCGCGGCGATGTCGCCGCCGCGCTGGCCAACCAGCAGCAGGCCCACGAGGTGGCGCAGCGCTGCGACGAGGGGTTCCGCCTGGCCCTGTCGCACAAGAACTACGGCGACATCTTCTTCATCATCGGCGACCTCGACCGGTCGCTTGAGCACTACCAGAGATCCCTACAGCTGGCCGCTGCCATCCACAACCGGCTGGGCGAGGTGTTCTCTGTCGGCGGCATCGCCAAGGTGCTGTGCGCCCGGGGCGAGTGCGCCCAGGCGCTGGAGCAGTCCACCAAGGCGCTGGCCACCGCCCATGACCTGGACAACAAGGATCGCGAGACCTGCCTGCTGGTCGACCTGGCCGAGCTCCACAACCGCTGCCAGCACCCCGACGACGCGCTGGCGTGCCTGGAGCGGGCCGAGCGGATCGAGAAGGCCCGTGGGCTGGGCGTCTCGCCGCGGCACGTCCTGGCCCGGGCCCGGGCGCTGCTGGCCGGCGGCGCTCCGCAGGCGGTCGAGCAGGCCTGCGCCGCCGTGGGCGGACTGCTGGCATCGCCGATCAAGATCGACGACGAGGAGATGATCTCCGTCCCCGAGCTCCAAATCGACGCCCATGCGCTGATGGCCCAGGCGCTGCTGCGGCAGGGCCAGCGCGGCCCCGCCGCCGAGGAGGCGGCCAAGGCGGCCGCGCTGGTCGACGCCTTCTGCGCCCGGCTGGACGAGCCGCTGCGCCCGCTGTTCCGGGCCCGGCCCCAGATCGCCGCGGTGGCCGAGCTGCAGCGGCAGCTGGCCGCCGCCTGACGCGGCCCGCAAAACACTCACGAGGACCGATGAAGCACCGTTACCCGCCCGCCGCTTTCTTCGCCCGCAACCGCGAGGCTTTCATCGGGCAGATGGCGCCCGGCAGCGCCGCACTGTTCCGCGCCCCGGACCCGGCCCGCAAGAACGCCGACGAATCCCATCCCTACGAGCCGGACAGCGGCTTCTTCTACCTGACCGGCATCGAGGCCCCGCTCTCGGCACTGCTGCTGCACCCCGGCAGCCAGCGGTCGAAGCAGACGCTGTTCATCGAGAAGGCGGACCCCCGGATCGAGCAGTGGACCGGCAGGCGGATGACCGCCGACGAGGCCAAGGCCCGCAGCGGCGCCGACTCGGTCGGCTTCATCGACCAGCTGGAACAGGCCCTGGCCTTGGCGCTGGGCGCGGTCGAGGCCCTCTACATCTCCTACCCTGCGGTGGCGCTGGATGCGCCGCTGCCGGCCGAGCTGCAGTTCGTGAACCGGGTCCGGGAGCGCTTCCCGCACCTGCGGATCGTCCGGGCCGACCCCCTGATCGCCGCGCAGCGGGCGGTCAAGGCGCCGGAGGAACTCGGCCTGCTGCGGGAGGCGGTGCGGATCACCGGCGCGGGGCTGGCCGCGGCCATGCGGGCCGCCGGGCCGGGCGTCCACGAGTTCGAGCTGCAAGCGATCATCGAGAGGACCTACCGGGACCTGCGGTCGGAGGACGTCGGCTTCCGGACCATCGTGGCATCGGGGGCCAACGCCTGCACCCTGCACTACGAGGCCAACGACTGCCCGATCGCCGACGGGGCGCTGGTGCTGGTCGACACCGGCGCCGACTACTGCCACTACACCGCCGACATTACCCGCACCTTCCCGGCCGGCGGGACGTTCTCGCCGCGGCAGCGCGAAGTCTACCAGAAGGTGCTGGATGCGCAGCAGCGGACAATCGCGCTGGTCAGGCCCGGGACGACGCTGGCCGAGCTGAACAAGCGGACGAGGGAGATGCTGGTCGAGGCCTGCAAGTCGATCGGCTTGGCCAAGGAGAAGTACGAGGAGTACTACACCCACATCCCGCACGGCGTCAGCCACCACCTGGGGCTGGACGCCCACGACGTCATCGACCTGCGGGACGGCCCGCTGGCGCCCGGGAACGTGATCACGGTCGAGCCCGGCCTGTACATCCCGGCCGAGGGCCTGGGCGTGCGGATCGAGGACGACGTGCTGGTGACCGAAACCGGCTGCGAGGTTCTGTCCAAGGGCATTCCCAAGGAGGTTGACGAGATCGAAGCGCTGATGAAGAAATGACCGGTCATCTTTTCCCCTGTTGCTTTCTTGTAACCAAGAAAGTAACCAGAGAAGTTCCGGGGTCTTTCAACTTTCCGTGATACCGAACCGTTCGTTCAGCTCATTTTGGATCATCGCATATATTTCTTCATCATCGCCTCTCAGGCCGGCGAAAGCCCCCGGACCCGCTGCGTTCGGTCAACGCTTGGCCCTGACCATCACGCAGTAGGGCGGGATCAGCTATCGGCACTTGAAATATCACCGGGAAATGGTTATACTTACTTTGCTTCTCAGTTTCCCTCTCCGCACCGGGGAGGGAACAAAGGGAGGGGTCAACATCAATATCAAGGGGGCGACAGGTTTCGACGGCTAAGCAGGGGTTCGGGTGGCATGCCGAGAACGCCAGAGGGCTCGTTAAAATGCTGGCAAGCCAAGTAACTGGCTCGTATAATTACGCCCTGGCGGCTTAAGATAGCTGCCATGCCGCTGTAGGTCTCCGCCCATCGGGCTTATAGACGGCACCGTTTAGATAGGCTGGTCCGGTCCTTGGCCCCAGGGGGCCGGACGAGATTCATGGGGATGCTCCGGGCGGGACCGTGTTTATGCGGGCCCGGCCGGATAAGACAAAACATAGACTAAGCATGTAGAGGCCTGGGCTGCTCCTTTTCCGGACGCGGGTTCAAATCCCGCCGCCTCCACCAATACGACAGCCGGCCGCGCAGCGGCCGGCTGTCATCGCCGGGAACGTTAAAGGGGCCGTCCTGTTTCCAGGACGGCCCCTTTAACTGGATTCCCGTTCCCCGCTTTCGCGACGATAGGCTTCACGGGAATGATCTGCCAGCACAACCTCCGCGTCTCCGTGCTTCTGTGGCAAATGGTTGTCAGCTCAGGTACGCCTTCAGCCTGCCCGTCTCCTGCGCGATCCGCAGCTTCTTCAGCGCCCGCTCCTTGAGCTGCCGCACCCGCTCGCGCGAGATGGACAGCGCCTTGCCGATCGAGTCCAGCGTGCCCTCGTCGTCGCCCTCCAGGCCGTAGTAGAGCTTCAGCACCTTCTCCTCGCGCGGGGTCAGCACCGCCAGCGCCAGCTTCAGGTCGCGCGACAGCGTCTTGCCCTTCAGCGCCTCCTCGGGGGAGGCCACCGCCGTGTCCTCCAGCACCTGGGACAGGCTCTTGTCCTCGCCGTCCGCGGACTGCCGGTCCAGCGACACCTCGTTGGAGCTGTAGCCAAGCAGCTCGGCCACCTCGGCGGCCGGCAGCTTGGCCGCCTTGGCGATCTGCGACAGGTTGGGCTTCTGGCGCGGATTGTCGGGGTCGTTCTGCAGCCGCCGCACCGCCTTGTTGATCCGGGTCAGCTGATCGATGCGGTTCATCGGCAGGCGGATCGTCCGCGTGCCCTCGGCGATGGCCTTGAGGATGGCCTGGCGGATCCACCACACCGCGTAGGTGTTGAAGCGGTAGCCGCGGCTGGCGTCGAACCGCTGCACCGCTTTCATCAGCCCGACGTTGCCCTCGTTGATCAGGTCGACCAGCGACAGGCCGCGGCCCTGGAACTCCTTGGCCACCGAGACCACGAACCGCAGGTTGCACTCGGCCAGCCGGTCGATGGCCCGCTGGTCGCCGCCCTTGGCGCGCAGCGCCAGGTCCAGCTCCTGCCGCTCGGTAAGGACTGGCATCCGGCTTATTTCGCGCAGGTAGATGTCCAGCGAAGGGTCGTCGTGGGAGGACGGCTGCGCGGGCCGGTCCAGCGTCATGGTGTCCTGCTCGAGTTCGTCGTACATGGCCGTATCCTGGTTCGGGTTCTGGGCGCCCGCTATTTCGCCGGCTTGACCGCCACGAAATACATGGCGTCGCCCCGCTTGATCAGGAACACCCGGGGCCGGCCGCCGGCCGCCGCCTGGGCCGCGGCCTGGTAGTCGTCGACGCCCCGGATCGCCCGGTCGTCAATCTTCCTGATGACATCACCGGCCCGCAGCCCGGCCTCGTCCGCCGGGGAGCCCGGCTCGATGTCGCGGATGACCACTCCCTGCCGCTCCCGGATGCCCATCTGCTGGGCCTCGGGCGAATTGACGGCCAGCACCCTGCGGATGCCCAGCCACGGCCTGTCGTCCCTGGGGGCGGCTGGACGGGCCGCGGTCTCATCCGGCAGCTCGCCGATGGCGGCCTTGAGCCTGATCTCCTTCCTGTCGCGGATCACCACCAGCTCCACCTTGGCGCCGACACCGGTCTCGGCCACCATCTGGCGGAACTTGTCGACGCCGGCCACCGGCTTGCCGTCGAACCTGACGATGACATCGCCCTGCTCCAGCCCGGCCCGGCTGGCCGGCGTCTCCTCCTGGACCGTGGCCACGATCACCCCGGCGGCGCCGCCCTTGAGCCCCAGCCCCTCGGCCAGCTCCCGGGTCACCTCCTGGGGCACGACCCCCAGGTAGCCCCGCACCACCTTCCCCTTGTCGATCAGCTGGTCGGCCACCCGGCGGGCCATGTTGATGGGGATGGCAAAGCCGATTCCCTGCCCGGCCGGGTTGATGGCGGTGTTGATGCCGATCACCTCTCCCCGGATGTTGACCAGCGGCCCGCCGGAGTTGCCGTAGTTGATGGCGGCGTCGGTCTGGATGAAATCCTGGTACATCGGGCCGCCGCCGCCGATCGGCAGGCCGGAGCGCCCCTTGTAGGAAATGATGCCTTGGGTGACGGTGCGCTCCAGCCCGAAGGGGTTGCCGATGGCGATGGCGTAGTCGCCGACCTCCATGTCGTCCGAATTGCCCAGCGGGGCGACCTCGGCCTCGGACAATCCGCCCTTGAGGCTCTGGAGCCGGATCACGGCCACATCGGTGCGGGGGTCGGTGCCGATCACCTCGGCGGTCAGCTCGCGCTTGTCGGACAGCGTCACCGTCAGCTCGCCGCCCCCGGCCACGACGTGGTTGTTGGTCAAAATCAGGCCCGCACGGTCGATGATGAAGCCCGAACCCTGGCCCTCCTGCACCCGCTGCTGGCGGGGCGCCTGCTGGCGGGGCTGTTCGCCGAAGAAATCGCGGAAGAAGTCGTCGAACGGACCGAAGTGCTGGGCGCCGGGCACGTCGACCAGCTTCTTGGAGCGGATGTTGACCACCGCCGGCGCCACCTTCTTGGCCACGGACACGAACGGGCTCCTGCCGTCCGCGGCCGGCGGCGGGACTGAACCGGTGTCGGCCCGCCCGCAGGCCGTCCAGTTGAAGCCCGAGGCGATGATGATGCCGGCCAGCAGGCACAGCGGCCCGACCGCCAGGGCGCGCCGGTTCTCAATCCAGAACGTCTTGATCCGGTTCTTCATGCCGGTCCCCCTGCTTGAGGTTGATGGTTCCTTCGCTGATCCTGTGACTACGCAGGTCGCCCCGGATTTGTTCCGAGCCCTGGGCCATCTTCAGAATCACCCTGGCGCCGTTGAGATTGACGCCCATGTCGCGGATGAGGTAGAGGATGTCCTCAAGCAGCTCGAGATCGGCCTGGGAATACATGCGGGAATGTCCCGAGACCCGGGCAGGGCACAGCAGGCCGCGGCGCTCGTAGATGCGCAGGGTCTGCTCGTGCACGCCGGCGATCTTGGCCACCACGCTGATGGTGTACAGCGGCATCTGCCGGTCAGGCTGGATCATGCCTCAAGGCTCGATAACGAATGAAAGGGAGTTGAACATGGACCGGGGAACTCATAATGAAACCAGGAAGCCAAGAATGAGTTTTCTTGCATTCATGGCCTCCTTATAAACAAAGAATTTTGGGACCCATCCACAGATGGCACCGATCGACACAGATTCTTAAAATGAACCAGGAAACAATGAATCCAAAATATCATGCATTCATGGTTTCCTTATAAAGGCTTCTATGAGTTCGGCCACTAATTGACCTCGATGGCGATCTCGCGCGGCTTGACCTCCTCGGACTTGGGGATGCGGATGGTCAGCACGCCGTTCTCGTAGGCGGCCTTGGTCTTGCCCGACTGGACCTCGGTGGGGAGCCGGATGATGCGCTGGAACTTGCCGTAGGTGCGCTCGATGCGGTGGTAGGTCTTGTCCTTGGTATCCTCGTCGTGGTGGCGCTCGCCGGAGATCGACAGCACGTCGGCGGTGATCTGGATCTTGATGTCCTCCTTGGTCATGCCGGGGATCTCGGCCTTGACCACCAGCTCGTCCTTGGTCTCCTCGATGTCCATCAGCGGCGCCCACAGACCTTCGACCAATGCACGCCGTCCCGGAACCCGCCCGAAGAAATCGGTGAACACGCGGTTCATATCGTCATGGAAAGCCTGCATCTCGTTGAACGGGTTCCATTTGACCAGATCATTCGGAGTCATGTCGGTTTTCCTTTCCTGTTATTGTATTCTTGGCTAATTATAATACTTGAGCGTTCTTTTGTCAAGTCCTTTGACATTGACAAAATGATTTATTTTGATAAATTCGTAATTCATTATTGTATAATGTATTGAACGCAATTATTACGGGAACCTGGTGACAAGGTACAGTCTCTAACGGTATTGAACGGTTAAAACCGCAATAACTAACACGCAAACGGGGGAAGACCATGAAAAAGCTGCTCACTTTGGCGATGCTACTCGCTATCGGGTCATGCCTGGCGTTGACCGGCTGCAGCAAAACCACCTCTCCGGCGGCGATCGATGATGATGCCGCCATCAACACGGTGCTCTCCCTCTCCGGCTACTCCACATCGGACAATTACGGGGACGACGGCACCGCGGCCGTCTCGTATGCCGCGGCCAAGGATTCCTTCCCGTCCTACATCAAGTGGCGCCGTCGCATCACGTCGATCACCCGCAACGTCTCCATCAGCTACGATTCGGCCAACGCCGTGGCCCTGGCCGCCATCACCGTCGACTACTACGGCCGGCTGATCGTCGACAACAACAACGATGGCGACCTGGCCGACACGCTGGTCCGGCCGCTGCACGACCGGGGCGTGCGCTACGTCCGGCTGCGCAAGGTGGGCGAACGCTGGCGGGTCTGGGGCTGCTCACCGCTGGAGATCGCCACGGTCGCGCCGCAGAACGCGGTGTCCATCGACAGCGTGCGGGTGGCCGGAGTGTACGACGGCCAGAACCGCGAGTGGCTGTTCAACGGCTCGGTCTTCAACCAGATCCGGCTGCGCGAGAACATGCCGCTGCTGGACGAGAACTCCTCGGTGACGCTGACCGTCTGGGGCCGGCTCCAGGACCCCGCCGACTCGATGTGGGCCTTCCTGCACCGGCGCGTCCCGCAGCTCGGCGGGCTGCTCTACCACCTGCGCGAGCCGCTGGCACGCACCAGCGTCTTTGTTTTCACCAAGACCTGGACCATCGCCAGCGACAATATCACGTTCCGGCCGGCGCTGCGCCACGCCTGCGTCGACGCGATCCTGGGATCGACGTTGTTCGACACCACGGCCGCGGCCGAATACTCGGCCCGGCTGTGGACCATGCCGTACATCGTCAAGGCGGCAGCCGACACCCTGCCCTGAACGCAGAAAAAGCTTGCCAAACGGGTTCCCCGCTGGTATACTGGCGGGGAACCCGTCCGCATGAGAGGAGACAAGCATGAGAACAACGACCCTGGCCCTGCTGCTGGTCGCGGCCTTGCTCGCCGCTGTTGCCCCGTTGTCCGCCGACGTCGACGTCAACGTCAACATCGGCCTGCCGGTGGTGGTGCTGGACGGCGAGCCGGAGCTGACGGTGATCCCCGGCACCTATGTCTACTTCATCTTCGGCCGCGACGACGACTTCTTCTTCTACCGGGGATACTGGTGGCGTCTGCACGGCAAGAAGTGGTTCCGCGCGGCCGGCTACAACGGGCCGTGGGTGATCATCGCGCCGGGCAGGGTGCCCCGGCCGTTCCTGCGGCTGCCCGGCG
The DNA here is from genome assembly GCA_002347565.1 of bacterium UBP2_UBA2255. Lineage (GTDB taxonomy): Bacteria > Edwardsbacteria > AC1 > AC1 > EtOH8 > UBA2255. Next base: position 100,188 of record DDXR01000076.1, read on the forward strand.
GCTGGCGCTCGCTCCCGCCCGGCCACGCCCGGCTGAAGTGGGCCGAGGTCAAGCACGGCTGGAAGCAGTGGGAGAAGGAGCGGCGCTGGGACGCCAAGCCCGGCAGGCAGGACAATCCCAGGGGCGGCAAGGGCAGTTCCGGCAAGCCGCACGGCAAACGGAAGTAACGGCCCGGCCCGCGCCGCACCACGGCAAAGCCCCTGCGCCTACGCGCAGGGGCTTTGCGTTCCGATCCGGTCTGACGTCACTTGCCCGGCTCGTGTGAGGCGGCCATCTTACTGTGGCCCTCGAAGAACACATCGTTGTCGATGATGATGCCGCGGCACTTGACGTCCCCGGACAGCATGGCCCCGCTCTGCAGCTCGACCTTGTTGGCGGCGGTGACGTTGCCCGTCACCTTGCCACCGACGATGATGTCCTTGGCCCTGATCTCGGCTTTGAGCGCGCCGTCCTTGCCCACCACCAGAGTGCCGGCGGTCTCCAGCACGCCCTCGAACTCCCCGTCGACCCGCACGCCGCTCTCCGCCTTCAGCGTGCCGTTCCACTTGGTGCCCTTGGCCAGGATGGTGGAGAGCGCCCCGCCGCCGATGTCTGTCTTCTTGTCCATGTCGATCCCTCTTCGGTTGGGGCGACCGGCCGGTCGCCCTTACTTGGTTACTCGCCGCGCCTCAGCCCAGCTCGGTGACTCCCACGTCGTAGTCCTCGCCGTCGACTCGCATCACGAAATGCCGCTCGGGGTGCCCCTCCGGCGCCCGCACCCCCGCCTTGAGCGCTTCCTGGCGGGCCTTCTTCTTCAGCGGGTCCTTCTGGGCCTCGAAGTACTCCTTGGCCACCGCCGGGTACAGGGCGTAGGAGATGATGTCCTCGTCCCTGTCGGAAATGCCGGACATTTCCTTCTTGCACTTCTCCCATTCCGGCGCGATGTGGTTGGCCGGGCGGTCGCTGATCGGCTGCTCGTCGCCGATGGCCTTTTTCATCACCGCCGGGTCGATCGGCGCCGGGGTCCGGCCGTACAGGCCGCGGCACAGGTCCTTGACCTCCTGGATGATGATCTTGTAGCGCTCGCCGGCCAGCACGTTGAAGGTGGCCTGGGTGCCGACGATCTGCGAGGTGGGGGTCACCAGCGGCACGTAGCCCAGCTCGGCCCGCACCTTGGGGATCTCCTGCAGCACCGCCTCGAACTTGTCCAGGGCGTTCTGCTTCTCCAGCTGGCTGACCATGTTGGTCAGCATCCCGCCCGGCACCTGGTAGACCAGCGCCCGGACGTCCACCCGCTCCGCCACGTTGGTGATCAGGTGGTGGTAGGAGCTGTCCTTGATCTCCTGGAAGTACTCGGCGATAGCCAGGAAATGGGACTTGTCGACGTTCAGCTTGTAGCCGGCCCCGTCCAGCATCTCCACCACTGCCTCGGTGGGCGGCTGGCTGGTGCCCGACCCGAAGGGGCTGATCGCGCAGTCCAGGATGTCCGCCCCGGCCGCGGCCGCCGCGATGTAGGAGGTGGGCGCCATTCCCGTGGTGCAGTGCGAATGCAGGCACACCGGCAGGCCGACCTGCGCTTTGAGTTTGGCCACCAGCTCGGCCGCCGCCGCCGGCGTGATCAGCCCGGCCATGTCCTTGATGGTGATGATGTCGCAGCCCAGGTCCTTGAGCTCCAGCGCGAACTTGACGAAGCCGTCGATGCTGTGCACCGGGGACAGCGTGTAGCTGAAGCAGCCCTGCACCGTGGCCCCTTGCTTCTTGGCGGTGCGGATGGCCTTCTCCATGTTGCGGATGTCGTTGAGGGCGTCGAACACCCGGAAGACGTCGATCCCCAGCTCCGCGGCCTTGCCGATGAACCGCTCCAGGATGTCGTCGGCGTAATGCTTGTAGCCGACCAGGTTCTGGCCCCGCAGCAGCATCTGCAGCCTGGTTTTCCTGGCGTGCTGCTTGAACACGCGCACCCGGTCCCAGGGGTTCTCGTCCAGGAAGCGCAGCATGGTGTCGAAGGTGGCGCCGCCCCACATCTCGAACGACCAGTAGCCCACTCGGTCCATCTGCTCGATCATCGGGACCATGTCCTCGGTGCGCATCCGGGTGGCGATCAGCGACTGGTGGGCGTCGCGGAAGGCGGTCTCGGTGATGTTCACCAGGTGCTTCCCGGGCGCCGCCGCTGCGGGCGCCCCCGTTGACTTGTCTGTCTTCTTGAACATGGCTACCTCGGCGCTGATGCTGCGTTTGATCGCGGGACGCCGTCCCGCCGGGCGGGGCCGGCGATCACGACAGGACGACCAGGGTCTCCCCGGCGCTGACGTTCTGCCGCTCCTTGACCCGGATCTCGGCGACCTTCCCGGCCAGCGGCGACGACAGCGTGGTCTCCATCTTCATGGCCTCCAGCTTCAGCAGGACGTCCCCCTCCTTGACCTCCTGCCCCTGCTGGCACAGCACCTTGATGATGGTGCCGGTCATCGGCGCGGGGATCGCCTTCTGGCCCGCGCCCACCGGCGGGGCCTGGGCCGCGCCGGCCGGAGCGGCCGCGGCCGGCGGCAGGGTCACCGAGATGGTCTTGGGCCCGGTGGGCGCGGGCGGAGGCGGGACCGCTGTCTTGCGACCGACCTCCTCGACCTCTACCTCGTAGGCCTTGTTGTTGACCTTGACTATATACTTGCGGGACATGGTCCGCTCCCTTTGAGTTCCTATTTCCTCGTTGGGGCGACCGGCCGGTCGCCCTTACCCGTTGCCGATCGCTATCTGACCCTCGCCATGTTGTCCTGCCGGCCCGCCAGCGCCCACAGGTTCATCTCGGAATGCTGCACGGCCTTGATCCCGACGATGTGGAATGCCAGCTTGTCGTCCCTGAGGTAGCGCCCCAGCGCCGCCGCGATGGCGATCTGGACCTCGGCCGACACCTTCTCTTTTTTCTGCGCCATGCTCTATCCTGTTTCCCGTTTTCCGTTTAACCGTTTCCCGATCAGTCGACAGGAAACCGGAAACGGCAAACGTTGAAAGTTACAACGGTATGTTCCCGTGCTTCTTGGCCGGTGCCTGGTCGCGCTTGGTCTTGAGCACCGCCAGGCCCGAGGCGATCCTGCCCCTCGTCTCCTCGGGCGGGATCACCGCGTCGACGTACCCGCGCTTGGCCGCCTCGTAGGGGTTGGAGAACATGGTCTCGTACTCCTCGATCAGCTCGTCGCGGCGCTTGGCCTTGTCCTCGGCCGCGTCGATCTGCTTGCGGAAGATCACGTTGACCGCGCCCGAGGCGCCCATCACGGCGATCTCGGCCTGGGGCCAGGCCAGCATCAGGTCCGATCCCAGGTCCTTGTTGCACATCGCGATGTGCGCGCCGCCGTACGACTTGCGCAGGGTGACGGTGATCTTGGGCACGGTGGCCTCGGAGTAGGCGAACAGGATCTTGGCGCCGTGGCGGATGATGCCGCCGTGCTCCTGCTGGCGGCCCGGCAGGTAGCCCGGGCAGTCGACGAAGGTCACCAGCGGGATGTTGAAGGCGTCGCAGAACCGGATGAAGCGGGCGGCCTTGTCCGACGAGTTGATGTCCAGGCAGCCGGCCAGCACCGTGGGCTGGTTGGCGACGACCCCGATCGTGTGCCCGTTGACCCGGCCCAGGCCCACCACGATGTTGGGGGCGTACAGCTCGTGCACCTCCAAAAAGTCGCCGTCGTCCACGACCCTGAGGATGATGTCCTTGACGTCGTAGGGCATCTTGGGGTTGGTGGGCACGATGGTGCGCAGCTCCATGTCGATCCGGCCGGGCTCGTCCGCGCTCTTGGCCGCCGGCGGATCCTCCAGGTTGTTGGCCGGCAGGAACGAGATCAGCTTGCGCACGCCGGCGAAGCAGTGCTCCTCGGAGGGATAGATGAAGTGACCGTTGCCCGACACCGCGTTGTGGGTGCGGGCGCCGCCCAAATCTTCGAGGCCGATCTCCTCGCCCATCACCGCCTTGATCACCTGCGGGCCGGTGATGTACATGTTGGAGACCTTGTCCACCATGAACACGAAGTCGGTGATGGCCGGGCTGTAGACCGCGCCGCCGGCGCAGGGGCCCAGGATCACCGAGATCTGCGGGATCACGCCGCTGGCGCGCGAGTTGCGGAAGAAGATCATGCCGTAGCCGTGCAGCGAGTCGACGCCCTCCTGGATCCGCGCCCCGCCGGAGTCGTTGATGCCCACCACCGGCACGCCCATCTTGAGGGCCATGTCCTGCATCTTGACGATCTTCTGGGCGTGGGCCTCGCCCAAGGACCCGCCGGTGACCGTGAAGTCCTGCGAGAACACGAACACCGGCCGCCCATCCACCGTGCCGTAGCCCGTGACCACGCCGTCGGCCGGGATCTCGATCTTGTCCATGCCGAAGGTGTCGCAGCGGTGCTTGACGAAGGCGTCGAACTCCACGAAGCTCTGCGGGTCCAGCAGCAGGTCGATGCGCTCCCGGGCCGAGAGCTTGCCCTTGTCGTGCTGCTTGGCCGCCCGCTTGCCGTCGGCGTCGACGATGACGGACTTCTTGTCCTCGAGCGCCTTGATCAGCGTTTCGATGGTGCGTTCAGACATCGTATGGCAACCTCATGTGGATTGAGGGATTAAGGCGGGGATGGCGCAACCGCCGCGGAGTCCGGGGACACGCTACAGATTGTTATTATACATTATAAGGATTCGTTTTTCAAGGATAAAAGAAAAGAGCCGCACAAGCGGCTCTTTTTACCATGAAAAGGGGTTAATACGCTATGGGGGTTACCACTACTGAGTGACATTGGGCATCAATGAGCCAATTTTTTGCCACTCTGTGTCTGGTTGTAAAACTACAGCAACGTAAAGAGTATTGTCTTTGTAGTAATAGCCAAGTTTGCCTTTTGATAATTCGGCCTGTATCTGTTGCGGTGTCAATTTGTACAAACCACCCGTCATCGCGTCAACAGCCAGGCCAATAAGCCCGCCAAATACTATATTTCCCCAGACCCAACCGCTCACACCACGTGTGATTGTTGCCTCATATGGCTGATAACCAACCATTTCAATCCTAACCATATGATGATCCTTGCGACTAAGCTTCGCAACGACAGGTGTCATGCCTTGTGGTACATTATCAATAGTAACTTTAGCGCCCGATGGATTACTAGATATTCCAACATCTTGCTTTGTGCCATGCATGATCGTTGCGCAGCCCACAACAATCAAAGACAACAGCAGGGTCGCCACCACCGCTATGCGTTTCATGATTTCCTCCAGTTTTTGTTGAATGTATGAATATCACAAGCCCCGCTTGTATGATTTACTAATTTGCCTATGGTTTTACGGTGTACTTGTGTATACGATTGCGATGGCCTGTGCAGTATTGACTGATTGTGCGGAAAGACCACCGCTCAGAGTGGACACATTGGTCTTACTACCTTGACCACCGTATATGATTCCATTCGCCCCTAATTTCTTTGCCTTTTCTATCAATGACTTCATTACCTTTTCCGGGGAAGCATAGGCACCACCTTCGGCATTGAGAATTGCAATTTGCTTGAAAGGTACTTTTACATCAGCCTTGTCCGTATAGATATCCACATTCGTGGTGGGTTCACGTTTTTCCGTATCCATCTTTGTGACATGGGTTGTCGCGCACCCTACTGCTACGATGCCCAGCATTAGGATTAATGCTACTAGTTTCGCGGTATTCATGGCTACGCTCCTCGTTGGTGATTACTGGTATCTCTTTTACTTAACCGTTTAGTAAAAATACCACTTTATATATATACTTGTCAAGCTATATTTATATTTATTTATTGGTATTATTACGCCCGGCATAATGCTACTATACAACGCACTCATTGAGAGTTATCCATGCCGGAAAAAGACCTAAAAGCGATCGGCCAACGCATCAAGCATCTGCGTAAGAATGCCGGGCTCACACAAGAACAAATGGCCGAGAAGGCGTTCATGCATTCCAAGTATATCGGGCAAATTGAGCGCGGCGAGATCAATACAACCATCGAAACCATCCTTCGCCTTTCACGCGCATTGAACGTGCCCCTTCGTGAATTCTTCAATTTGCCAGACAAGAACCAGCATAAAAAGAAGGAACTCCTGGAAATAAGCGATGCCTTGCAGGATCAATCTTTACCACGCTTGGAATTGATCAAACGCGTAGTCCGCGAACTATGTGAATGAAGCCCGTCAGTAATGACGGGCTTCATTCATTAATAAGAGATGTCTACTTAGAAAGCTCCTCGATCGCCTGGCGGTAGCGGTGTTTCTGGCTTTTCTCCTGGAGCTGCCGGTAGAGCTCCAGCGCCCGCCGGCGCTGGACCTGGTCGCCGGTCAGCTCGAACAGCTGGCGGGCAGTGAGGGCCTGCTCCTCGTCGCCGGGGAAGCGGGCGGCCAACTCCCCGGTCAGGCGGACGCCCTC
>DDXR01000010.1 GCA_002347565.1 bacterium UBP2_UBA2255
TCCGGAATCCTTAGGTATTACCTTATTTTTTTGCGGTGTCCCGGCCCGGAAGATCCGCCGGCACGTATACGGCCAATGTCTTGGCGTGGACTAATTTATAAAAAACACTTGACAAAGAGGCGCGAACATGGCATAATCTACCGCAAAGCCTCTTGTTGGGCCATCAGTTGGCGCCCTTTCTGTCCGCGCCGATGTGGTACGCTATTTTGGTTCGATGCGAACGACGGTATGATTCTGAAAGAAAAGACATTCTTCTCGGTCGTGTTCATCCCCCATCACGGGGGCAGGACGTTCACGTTCCGTCTTGCCCGCTGGATGGCGTTTTCGCTGATCGGGTTCGGTGCCTTCCTGCTGCTGGGGCTCTGCCTGGTGACCACCGGCTATGTCGGCAAGTTCGTCGACCTGTCGCACCTCCACAAGCTGCAGATCGAGAACCGGATCCTGGGGGCGCGGTTGGAGGAATACGCCGCCAAGGCCGAAATCCTGAAGAAGCAGATGGCGGACCTGGCTTCGTTCGACGCCAAGCTCCGGATGGCGGCAGGCCTGAGCCCGATCGATCCCGACATCCGCAAGGTCGGCGTGGGCGGCTACACCCAGCCACCGTTGCCGGCAGACGTGCGCGCGGCCACCGCCGACAAGCTGCAGGACGTCAGCCAGACCATCGGCCATCTGGAGCGCGAGACCAGGCTGCAGATCGAGAGCTTCGAGGAGCTCGAGGCCACCATCGCCGCCAAGCGCGACCGGCTGGCCCGCCTGCCGTCCATCCAGCCGACGCCGGGCTGGATCACCAGCAATTTCGGCATGCGCTGGGATCCGTTCACCGGCCAGATGAAGATGCACGAGGGACTGGACATCGCCGCGCCCGAGGGGACGCTGATCGTGGCCCCGGCCGACGGCCAGGTCAAGTTCGCGGGGTACCGGGGGAACTTCGGGATGTGCCTGGAGGTAGACCACGGGTTCGGACTGGTGACGCGCTATGGCCACTGCCTGATGTTCAAGGTCGGCCTGGGCGCGGCAGTCCGGCGCGGCCAGGTGATCGCCCTGGTGGGGCAGACCGGCCGGGCCACGGGCCCGCACCTGCACTACGAGGTGGTCTCCGGCGACCGTGCGGTCGATCCCCAGAACTACATCATGCTGCCGCGGATGTTCTGACCGAGCGCCGGAAGGCGCCGGGCCCCGGTTCAACGTGAAGCGCGAACCGGGTTTTTTTATTGTCCCGGCAGCAGCGCCGGGACCGAAACCCGCAATCGACGAAACGATCCGACATGAGGGCGACACTATCGGCTTTTTTGCTCGCGGTTTGCGCAGCACACCCGTTCGCAGAGGACCCGAACCGCCCCGGGCGGATCACCATCGCCGCGGTGGGGGACGTGATGCTGGGCGGCAGCATGGCGGCAATGCTCGCTGAGAGCGGCGCCGACCATCCGTTCGACCGGACGCGGGAGATCCTGGCCGCGGCCGACATCGCCGTCGGCAACCTGGAGGCGCCGTTCGGGACCCGGGGCACGCCGTTCAAGAAACGGTTCACCTTCCTGGTGCCGCCCCGGCATGCGCCGGCACTGGCCCGGGCCGGGTTCGACGTGATGGCCTTGGCCAACAACCATATGATGGATTACGGCCCGGAGCCGCTGCAGGCCACGCTGCGGCTGTTGGACTCGCTGGGAATCGCTTACAGCGGCGCGGGCATGGACGCGTCCGCCGCCAGGCGGCCGGCGGTGGTCGAGCGCGGCGGGGTCAGGGCCGCGTTCCTGTCCTATTCGCGGGTGCACCCGCTGCAATTCTGGGCCGGAAAGCGTAAGCCCGGCACCGCGCCAGCCAACGACGCCGAAGTGGCCGCCGACGTCCGGGCCGCGCGCCGCGACGCCGACCTAGTGGTGGTGTCGGTGCACTGGGGCGCGGAGCTGATGACGCGCCCCAAGGACTACCAGGTCCGCCTGGCGCACGCCGCGATCGACGCCGGCGCCGACCTGGTGCTGGGGCACCACCCCCATGTCCTGCAGGGGCTGGAACTGTACAAGGGCAAGCTGATCGCCTACAGCCTGGGAAACTTCGCATTCGGGTCGGGATCGCGGCGCTGCACGGAAAGCATCATCCTGATCACCGGATTTGAGGGGGCCAAGCTGTCGGAGATCAAGGTCGTGCCGCTGTGCGTCGACAATCACCGGGTGCGGTACCAGCCCACACCGGTCACCGGGGAAGAGGGCCGCCGGATACTTGACAACCTCAACGCGATCTCCCGGCCCCTGGGATTCGAGCTCGATGTGACCGACAGCATCGGACATCGCCGGTTCGACTGAAGCGCGGACCGTCCAGCGTTTGATGGAGGGGCCCTCTCGACCGCGAGGGCCCCTTGCCGTCGCCGGGGCAGCCGGCACAAGGTAAATACTTGCCGCCGAGCGATTAGTGCTTGAAACGACCGTATAAAAGTGGTATCATATTCCGATGAAAACCGAAGGAACGATGGCTGTTTCCATGCAAGGGGCAGGGTGACAGATGGCCAATGCGATGCAGACCGTCGGCATAGCGTTCTTCCTCAACGGCCGCGAGGTCGCCGCCAATGTCACACCGGGACAGACCGCCCTGCAGCTGCTGCGGGGGCAATTCGGCCTGACCGGGACCAAGGAGGGCTGCAACGAGGGGGATTGCGGCGCCTGCACGGTGGCGATCGGCCGCTGGGACGGCGGAGGGAGGGAATTCCGATACCGCGCCCACACATCGTGCCTGGTCCCGGCAGCCCGGCTGCACGGAACCCATGTCATCACCATCGAGGGGCTGGGAATTCCGGAGAACCTCCACCCCATCCAGCGGGCGTTTTTGGACAGCCACGCCACCCAGTGCGGATTCTGCACGCCGGGATTCATCATGTCGCTGTTCTGCCTATACGCCCGCAATCCCGATCCGTCACGGGCGCAGATTGGCGAGGCGCTGGAAGGCAACCTGTGCCGCTGCACCGGCTACGAGTCGATCTTTCGGGCCGCGGCCTCCATTGCCGGCGTCGCCGGCCAGATCCTGCCGCCCTACCATGAGCCGGTCGCCCAGGCGCTGGCCGGATTCGACCGGCGGTTGTCCTTCGCCGAGGCCCCGTTGCCGCAGGGGGCGGAGCCGATGGACTACCACCGGCCGGAGACCCTGGAACGGCTGTTCGACCTGCTGTGGCGGATCGGAGACTGCGAACGGTACCGCATCATTGCCGGCGGCACCGATGTCGTGGTCGACGCCAACGTCAAGCGCCTACGTTTCCGTCACCTGGTCGACATCGCCGGGATCCCCGGGCTGTCGGAAATCCGCGGGACGGACCGCGGCGTATCGGTCGGCGCCTTGGCCACGCTGACCGACGTCACGGAGCACCGGCTGGTCAGCGCGAAGCTGCCGCTGTTGCGGGCGGTCGTGTCCCGGATGGCCTCGCTGCAGGTCCGCAACAGCGGCACGCTGGCCGGCAACCTGGCCACGGCGTCGCCGATCGGCGACGCCGCGACGGCCGCGCTGGCGCTGGACGCCACCCTGGTGCTGGCCACGAAGATGGGGGAGCGGCGTGTCCCGGCCGGTTCCTTCTTCAAGGGCTACCGGCGGACGGAGCTGTGCGCCCACGAGCTGATCACGGCCATCGAGTTCCCGGAACAGGACGGGCCGTGGGACTTCCGCAAGTCGGCCAAGCGGGGCGCGGTAGACATCTCGTCCGTCTGCACGGCGATGACGGCCCGGCTCGACGGCAGCAAGGTCGCCGCCATCCGCATCGCCTGCGGGGGCGCCGCTGCCACGCCGGTGCTGCTGGCCGGGGCCGCGGCGGCGGTGCTGGGCAGGGAGCTGGCGCCGGCGGCGATCGAACAGGCCGCGCAGGCCGCGGCTGCGGAAGTGGCGCCGATCGACGACGTCCGCGGCAGCCGGCAGTTCCGTTCGGCGCTGGTGCGCAACCACGTCGTGGAACACCTGTCGAAGCTGCTGTGATGCGCCACCACCCGCTGCAGCGGGATAAACTCCGACACGGAGGCGCCGGAACGCCATGACGAAGGACCATCAAACGGTGAAGCCGGCCATCGCCGGGGCGCCGCCGCAGCATCTGTCCGGCGGCCTGCACGTAGCCGGGCAGTCGCGGTTCGTGGTCGACGAGCCGCGGCCGGCCGGGATGCTGTTCGCCAAGCTGCTGGCCAGCCCCTACGCGCGTGCCCGGATCATATCGATCGACACCGCCAAGGCAGCGGCGTTGCCCGGCGTGGCCGCGGTGCTGACGCACCGCGACGTTCCCGGCGCCAATCAGATCGGCCACGCGGTCCGGGACGAGCCGCTGTTCCCGTCCGACGAGACGGCCTTCGCCGGCCAGCCGGTGGCGCTGGTGGCGGCCGAGAGCGAAGCGATCGCGGCCGCGGCGGTCGGGATGATCGCGGTCAAGTACCAGGAGCTGGAGCCGGTGCTGACCATCGCGCAGGCCCTGAAGCAGGACCTGCTGTACGCGCCGGAGCGGCGGATCGAGCGCGGCGACGTCGACCAGGCGCTGGCCAAGGCCGATCACGTGATCGAAGGGACGGTCGCGAGCGGCGGCCAGGAGCACTTCTACCTGGAGACCCAGGCCTGCCGCGCGGTGCCGGGCGAGGATAACGAGATCGTCCTGTATTCCGCCACCCAGAGCACGGCCGAGGTCCAGGAGATCGCGGCCCGGGTGCTGGGGCTCTCCAGCAATGACATCACGGTGGATGTGCGGCGGCTGGGCGGCGCCTTCGGCGGCAAGGAGCGGGCGGCCACCATTTGGGCCTGCCTGGCGGCGCTGGCCTGCCGCAAGACGCGGCGGCCCGTCGAGCTGCGGCTGGAGCGGATCGAGGACATGGCCTGGACCGGCAAGCGTCATCCCTACGAAAGCACGTACCAAGCCGGCTTCACCAGGGACGGCAAGCTGACCGCGTATGCCGTCGAGCTCAACGCCAACGGCGGGGCCTACACCGACCTGTCGATGGCCATCCTGGAGCGCTCGATGCTGCACGCCGACAACGCCTACCACATCCCCAACGCCCGGATTGTGGGCCGGGCCTGCCGCACCAACCTGCCGCCCAACACCGCGTTCCGCGGCTTCGGCGCGCCGCAGGGCATCTTCGTGATCGAGCGGGTGATGGAGCGGATCGCGCGCACGCTGGGCAAGGACCCGCTGGATGTCCGCACGCTCAACGCCTATCGCGAGGGCGAGGCCACTCCCTACGGCCAACCAGTGGACGAGGCCTGCCATCCCGAGCTGCTCGACCGCCTGCAGCGCAACGCGCAGTACGACCGCCTGCGCGGCGAGGTCGCGGGTTTCAACGCGTCGCACCGGACGTTGAAGCGCGGCATCGGCGTGGTGCCGGTGAAGTTCGGCATCTCGTTCACCACCGCCTTCCTCAACCAGGCCTCGGCCCTGCTGTGGGTCTACACCGACGGCACGGTGTCGCTGTCGCACGGCGGGGTGGAGATGGGCCAGGAGGTCAACACCAAGGTGGCGCAGGTCGCGGCCGCCGAGCTGGGGATCTCGCTGGACCGCATCCGGGTGGAGAGCGCCAACACCAAGCGGGTGGGCAACGCCTCGCCCACCGCGGCCTCCACCGGCTCGGACCTCAACGGCAGCGCGGCCCGCGAGGCGGCAGGGCAGATCAGGCAGCGGCTGGCGCCGGTGGCGGCCCGGCTGCTGAAGGAGAAGCACGGGATCAAGGTCTCGGAGGACCGCCTGGCTTTCGCGAACGATCGGATCTGCGATCCCAGGCATCCCGACAAGCCGATACCGTTCGCCGAGCTGGTGCACGAGGCCTACGTCAACCGGGTCGACCTGGGCGCCCACGGCTTCTACGCCACGCCGGGCGTGCACTTCGACCGGGCCGCGGGGCAGGGCCGCCCGTTCCACTACTTCGTGTTCGGCTGCGCCCTGGCGCTGATGGAGGTCGACCTGGTCTCCGGGAACAGCAGGATCATCGACGCCCACATCGTGCACGAGACGGCCTCGTCGCTCAACCCCGAGATCGACCAGGGCCAGATCGCCGGCGCCTTCATCCAGGGCTACGGCTGGGCGACGTTCGAGGAGGTGGTCCACGACGCCAAGGGCCGCTACCTGGCGGTGACGCCGTCCACCTACAAGATCCCCACCATCCGCGACCTGCCGGAGACGTTCGCCATCGAGATGGTGGAGCGGCCGCGCAAGTGCTCCAGCGTGTTCGGCAGCAAGGGCATCGGCGAGCCGCCGCTGATCTACGGCGAGGCCGCCTGGTTCGGGATCAAGGACGCGATCGAGTCCCTGGCGGACCACAAATCGGAGGCCGACCTGGCATTCCCGGCCACGCCCGAGGCCGTGGTGCTGGCGGCGGAGAAGCTGAAGGGCTGAACCCTTTCCAGTCCCCTCTGGGAAGAGGGGAACAAGGGGTATGTCCAGGGCTATTACCGTCGTTCTTTCTTATGACCAAGAAAGAGCCCCCGCTGTGCGGGATTTTCGCATCGTATTCATCATTGTGGGTCACAAAGAAGTCTTACCGTCCGGCGCTCGCCTGATGCCGTGATGTCCACCAGCGTGATTTCGTGAACATGCCCGGCATGGAGCCGGCGACACATGAAATCCGAGCCCCCGGCTGCACTTGCCCGAGGGGCAGACGCACGAGCGCCGATGGCGGGGAACCAAGTTATCAGGGCTGCATAGAACCAGCATTGCACTGTAAAATATTACATCAGCTTTTTCGGGGTCATCATGTCTGACAGACGGTCGATGTTCCTCACCGACGCCCAGCTGGCGGCCGAGATCGCCAAGTGCGAGTACTGCGCCGAGAAGCCCTGCCGCGAGGCCTGCCCGGCCGACTGCTCGCCGGCCGACTTCATCATGGCGGCCAGGGTGGGCGCGCCCTCCGACTACAAGCGGGCCGCGGCCCTGATCATGGGCCACAACCCGCTGGGCGGGGTCTGCGGCGCGGTCTGCCCGGACAGGCACTGCATGCGGGCCTGCGCCCGCGCCACGTTCGACCATGCGGTCAACATCCCGGCGGTGCAGGCCACCATCGTCCAGAAGGCCAAGGACCTGGGCGTGATGCCGGCCTTCGTCCAAGCGAAACCAAACGGGATGAAGGTCGCCGTGGTGGGCGCCGGCCCGGCCGGCTACGGCGCGGCCGCGGCCCTGGCCCAGCTGGGCTACGCCGTCGACATCTACGAGCGCGAGAAGTACTCGGGCGGGGCGGTGGCCCTGATCCCCGACTACCGGCTGGACAAGTCGGTGCTGAAGACCGACCTGTTCTGGCTCTCCGACCTGGGCGAGATCAGCGTCAAGTACGTCAAGGACACGGCCCAGCCCGCGGCCCTGCTGGCGCAGGGCTACCAGGCGGTGGTGGCAGCCGCGGGCCTGACCGTCCCGATCACGCTGGGCATCGAGGGCGAGGAGCTGGCGGTCAACTGGCGGGACTACCTGTCCAACCCGGTGCGATTCCGGGTGCGGGGCCGCAGCGTGGCGGTGATCGGCGGCGGGGCCGTGGCCGCCGACTGCGCCGTGACCGCCGCCGGCAACGGCGCGGCGTCGGTCGAGCTGTTCGCGCTGGAAAAGATATCGGAACTGCCGCTGACGGCCAAGGAGCTGCAGGGCCTGCTGGACGCCGGCGCCACGGTCACCGGACGGACGCGCGTCAAGGAGATACTATCGAAAAAAGGCAAGGTGGCGGGCCTGCGCACCGGCAAGGTGTCCCTGCCCAAGGGGCGGCCGTTCCACCCCCGCGAGGTCATCGACGTCAAGGGCACCAAGCAGTACCGGGAGGACATCGACTTCGTGATCACCGCCGTCGGCGCGCGGGCGGGCATCGCGAAGACGGAATCCGACGGCGTGTTCCTCTGCGGCGACGTCGCCAACGGGCCGACCACAGTGGTCGAGGCCGTGGCCGCGGGCAAGAACGCGGCCCTGCTGGCGGACGCCTTCGTCAAGGGCAAGGAGAAGCCGGCCATCGAGCAGGCCGTCAAGAGCCGGTCGATCCTCGCTGGCCGCAGGCTGCTGCCGGTGCCGGTGACGGCGGACTTCTTCGGGCGGAGGATCATCTCGCCGTTCCTGCTGTCGGCCGCCCCGCCCTCGGACGGGTACGAGCAGATGAAGCGCGCCTACGAGGCGGGCTGGGCCGGCGGCGTGATGAAGACGGCCTTCGACGGCGTCGACATCCACATCCCGGGCGAGTACATGTTCGCCTTCTCCAAGGACACCTACGCCAACTGCGACAACGTCTCCGGCCATTCATTGACTCGGGTATGCGACGAGATCGCGAAACTCGTGAAGGAATTCCCCGACCGCCTGACCATCGCCTCCACCGGCGGCCCGGTCACCGGGAACGACCACGAGGACAAAATGGTCTGGCAGTCCAACACCAAAAAGCTCGAGGCCGCGGGCGCCATGGCCGTCGAGTACTCGCTGTCCTGCCCGCAGGGCGGGGACGGCACCAAGGGCGACATCGTGTCGCAGGACGCCGAGCTGACGGCCAGGATCATCGGCTGGGTGATGGAGGTGTCCGATCCCAATGTGCCGAAGCTGTTCAAGCTGACGGCCGCGGTGACCGCGATCTATCCCATCATCGACGCGATCAGGAAGGTCTTCGCCCAGTACCCGGACAAGAAGGCCGGCGTGACGCTGGCGAACACCTTCCCGACCCTGGCGTTCCGCACGGGTGGGAAGAAATCGTGGGACGAGGGCATCGTAGTCGGCATGTCGGGCGCAGGCGTGATCCCGATCTCCAATTTGACGCTGGCCAACGTGTCGAAACTCGGAGTTGCTGTTTCCGGCAACGGCGGGCCGATGGATTACCGGGCCGCGGCCGACTTCCTGGCCCTGGGCGCGCGCACCGTGCAGTTCTGCACCGTCGTGATGAAGCACGGCTACGGCATTGTGGACGACCTGCACTCGGGCTTGTCCCATTTGATGGAGGCGCGCGGCATCAAGTCCGTGGACAAGCTGGTCGGCTGCGCGCTGCCGGACCCGATCACCGGGTTCATGGAGCTGTCCGCCGAGAAGAAGATCTCCGACGTCAACGCCGAGCTGTGCCAGCACTGCGGCAACTGCACCCGCTGCCCGTACCTGGCGATCACGCTGGACGAGGAGAAGGTGCCCCAAACCGACGCGTCAAAGTGCATCGGCTGCTCGATCTGCTCGCAAAAATGCTTCTCCGGCGCGCTGTTCATGCGCGAGCGCTCCAAGAAGGAAAAATCCCTACTTCAAGAGGCATGACCTTAACACGAAGACGCGAAGACACGAAGCCTTGAAACGATATGGACATTGAGGATATCGCAAAAACCATTGTTGATGCGGCTTATCAAGTGCACTGTACGCTTGGTCCGGGATTGCTCGAAACTGTATACCAACGATGTCTTCTTGTTGAGCTTCAGAGCAGGGGATTGCGTGTTGAGTGCGAAATGCCTCTATCTATTGTTTATCGCAATATCAAGATCGACGTCGGTTATCGCATGGACATGGTCGTGGAGGGGTGCATTGTAATCGAAAACAAAGCGATCGAGGCTGTTCAGCCGGTTCACAAAGCGCAAATCATAACCTATCTGAAGGTATCTCGTTACCAGCTCGGCTTCCTGATTAACTGGAATGTTCCATTGATCAAGGATGGCATCCATCGACTGATAAACAAGAATATGAACAAATCTTAGAGTCTTTGCGTCTTTGTGTAAAATGGAAAAAGAAAAATCGCTCCTCATCAAGAACGGCATCGTGGTCACGCTGGGCGACGAAAACAAGGTGCTCTACGGCCACGCGGTGCTGTGCGAGGGCAAGTTCATCAAGAAGATCGCCCCGCAGAAGTCGTTCAAGGGAAAATACGACAAGGTGATCGACGCAATGGGCCAGGTGGTGCTGCCGGGCTTCATCAACGCCCACATGCATTTCTACAGCACCATGGTGCGGGGCCTCGGCAAAGCCGCGCCCTCGGCCAATTTCCAGGAGGTGCTCGAGAATCTTTGGTGGCGGCTGGACAAGAAGTTGACCCTCGATGACTGCTACTACTCGGCGCTGCTGCCGCTGATCGATGCGGTCAGGCACGGCACCACCACGCTGATCGACCACCACGCCTCGCCCTTCGCCGTCACGGGCTCGCTGGACGTGATCGCCAAAGCAGTCAAGCGGTCCGGGCTGCGGGCGTCGCTCTGTTACGAGCTCTCCGACCGCGATGGGGACAAGATCGCGCAGCAGGGCATCGACGAGAACACGGCGTTCATCAAGCGCTG
>DDXR01000017.1 GCA_002347565.1 bacterium UBP2_UBA2255
CAGCGAGGAGATCCGCGAGGCGCTGCGCGAGCCGGTCAACGCCATCGTGGTGGCGGTCAAGCGGGCACTGGAGCAGACGCCGCCGGAGTTGGCGGCCGACATCGTCGACACCGGGATCGTCATGACCGGCGGCGGATCGCTGCTGCGGGGCCTGGACGCCCTGCTGCGGGAGGAGACCAACCTGTCGATCCGGGTTGCCGACGGCCCGCGCGAGTGCATCGTGCTGGGGGCCGGCAAGGTGCTGGAGAACCCCGAGCAGCACCACAAGGTGCTGATGCAGAGCCGCAAGGAATAATCAGGCATCGCCCCGAAGCCGCATCCGAATCCCGATGCCGTCCTTCCCCGTCAAAATCATGCGCCGGCACGACGTGGCCGTTCTGGCGGCGTTCCTGCTGTCGAGCCTGGCGCTGGCAGCGCTGCCGGGCGGGTTCAAGCGCAGCATGGGGAACGCCGTGGTGCGGGTGTTCTACGCACCGCTGCAGCTGCCGTTGTACCAGCTCCGGTCGCTGCTGATCGCCTGGGAGGAGAACCTGGAGCTGCGCCGCCTGCTGGCCGAGGCGCGGCTCAAGAACCTCTCGCTGAACGAGGCCCGGCGGGAGAACGACCGCCTGCGGGCGCTGCTGGGCCAGCGGGGACGGAGGGAGTGGGCGCTGGTGCCGGCCCAAGTGACTGGCCGCGAGCCGGCGCTGCTGGCTCCCGAATTGCGGATCGATCGCGGCGGCGACGGCGGCCTTGACACCGGCATGGTGGCGTTCACCGTGGATGGCCTGGTGGGGAAAATAACCGACATCCGGCCCGACGGCGCCACCGTGAGGACCGTTTTCGATCCCCAGTCCAGGGTCAGCGCCATCGTCCTGCGCAGCAGGGTGCTGGGCGTGTTCCGAACCGTCCGCGGCACGAAGTGCATCCTGGACCGGGTGCCGGTGCGGAGCGACGTCCGCCAGGGCGACACCATAGTCACGTCGGGATACGGCTGGCTGTTCCCGTTCGGCCTGCCGCTGGGAGTGGTCGAAGAAGTGGTGTCGCACAGCCGCAGCCTGACCCTGCAGATAGCGGTGCGACCGGCGTTGGATGCCGACCGGATCGACCACCTGTTTGTCATCGCCGGGGGTGCCACCCCCCAACTGCCGGCGCTCGTCCCGGCGGGCGACGCGGTCGCGGACTCGCTGCGGGCCCGGCGCCGCCGCCGGGCGGCCGGCACGGCCGTGCTGAAACTGGCGGTCCCGCGCTTGCTGATTGAACTGCCCGACACGCTGGGCCTGCAGCCCGGGGGCGTGCGATGAGGATGCGGCGGGGCATCGGGCTGATCCTGTCGGCTTGGCTGCTGGTGTACATGCAGTCGACGCTTTCCGGCTGGATCGCGATCAAGGGCATGGCCCCCGACCTGCTGTGCGTCCTGATCATGCTGACCGCCCTGCGGATGGGGCCGCTGGCGGCGATGCGGATCGGCTTCCTGGCCGGATTCCTGGCCGACTGCTTCCATCCGGACACCATGGGCCTGCATTCCTCCTGCTATTCCGCCGCCGGGTTCGCCGGCGCAACGCTGCGGGACCGCATCTACCGGGGGAAACTCCTCAGCCAGGTCGCGGCCTCGGCCGCGCTGGCGCTGCTGCTGGTGCCGCTGGTCGCTGCGTTGAGGTCGGGGGGCGGTTTCTTCACCATCCTGTTCCGGCACGGCATCGGTTCAGCCCTGTACACCGGCGGGGCTGCCCTGTTCCTGGCGCCGCTGCTGGGCCGTCTGGTGTTCCCGGCCGATGCGGGCAGGGGGTACCAGCCATGACGCAGGAACTGGGGTCGAGGGAGCGGTCGCTGGTCGTGCTGGGAGCGTGCATGGCATCGCTGTTGCTGCTGTTCTTGCGCAGCATCCAGCTGCAGGTGCTCGAATATGAGTCATACGGGGGGCTGTCGCGGCAGAACAGGTTGCGCCGCATCGACCTGGCGGCTCCCCGCGGTTTGGTTATCACCAGCGACAGCATCATCATCGCCGAGAGCCGGCCCGGGTTCAACCTGGTGCTGGTTGCCACCGCGGATTGGGGTGGGGCGGTGCGCCGTGTCGCCAGCCTGTTGGATGCCGACAGCGCGGCATTGCAAGCAGCCGTGGCCGGCCAGCGGCGGCAGTTCCCACGCGATCCCGTGGTGCTGTTCCGGGACCTTCCGCCGGCGATGCTCGCCCGGATCGAGGAACATCTTGACCAGCTTCCCGGACTGCGGATCGAGACCAACGCGTTGCGCAAGGCGAATTACGGGCCGCTGGGAAGCCATCTGCTGGGCTATACCAGCCGCATCGGGACAGTTGAGTACGCCAAGCTCAAGGACCGCGGTTACCGCCTTGGCGACGACATCGGTAAAGGAAGCCTGGAGAGGCAGTTTGAAAGCGTCCTGAGGGGCAGCGACGGGTACGAGTTCTACGAGGTGGATGCCCGCGGGCGCGACCGGGGCGTCCCGGAGGCCCTGGACCCGGTCCAGCCGCTGCCCGGCGCCACACTGAGGCTGTCGATCGACTGGCGGCTGCAGCTGGCCGCAGAAAGCCTGTTCAGCGATGGCCGGAAAGGCGCGGCGGTGGCGCTGGAACCTTCGACCGGACGCATCCTGGCGCTGGTCAGCAGGCCCAACTTCGATCCCAACCTTTTTGCCGCCGGCATCCGGTCTGAAGACTGGAACCGGCTGGCCGCCGATCCCGATTTCCCTTTGTGGGACCGGGCCATCCGCAGCCAGTATCCGCCGGGATCAACCTTCAAGGTCATCACGGCCGCCGCCGCCCTGGAGGAAATGCTGACGGCGCCTGAAGACCGCTTGCGCCAAGGTTGCCCCGGCGGGATCAGGATCGGGAACAGATACTTCAAGTGCTGGAAAAAGGGGGGGCACGGCAGCCTGGATATGCACCAGGCCATCGTTCAGTCCTGCGATGTCTATTTCTACCAGCTGGGCCTGCAGCTGACCGTAGAGAAGCTGGCCCTGTGGTCCCGCCGCCTCGGACTGGGCGCGGCGACCGGCATCGACCTGCCTCAGGAAGCCGCCGGGCTCGTCCCGGACCGGGACTGGTACGAGCTGCGCACGGGGCCGGGCAGCTGGCGCGGCGGCGTGGCCGCCAACATGGCGATCGGCCAGGGTGAGCTGCTGACCACGCCGTTGCAGTTGGCGTCGCTGTACGGGGCGATCGGCAACGACGGCATCCGCTGGCGCCCCCACCTGCTGATCGCCGTCGAGAACGAGACCGGCGAAACGCTGCGCAAGGAGCTGCGGATCAACGACCGGTTGCCCCTCTCGCCGGGCACCATCTCTGTCCTCAAGCGCGCCCTGACCGGCGTGGTCAACGAGCCGGGGGGCACAGGCGCTGCCGCCCGGCACGCCGACGTCGAGGTGGCCGGCAAGACCGGCACCGCCCAGAATCCGCACGGCGACGACCATTCGTGGTTCGCCTGCTTCGCGCCGGCCGATTCGCCGCGCATCGCGGTGGCGGTGCTGGTCGAGAACGCCGGCCACGGCTCGGCGGTGGCCGCGCCGATCGCGGGCGTGATCGTCCGCTCCTATCTCGCCCGGAGGGCTTCGGTGCCGGGACCGTCAGCCCCGCAAGCGTCGGGACAATGAGGTCGGGGGGCTTCGGCGTCGGCCGGGATCTTGACGCTGGATTCCTGATTGCGGTGCTGCTGCTTTCGGCCTTCGGCGCGGTGGCCGTGTACAGCGCGGTCCAGACCGACCAGCCCGGCTTGGAGGGGCTGTGGAACAGGCAGATGCTGTGGCTCGCAGCAGGACTGGCGGCCATGGCGGCCATGGCCGCCGTTCCGTTCCGCTACTGGGAAGCCTTCGCCTGGCCCATCTACCTGCTGTCGGTCGGGCTGCTGGTGCTGGTGCTGTTCCTGCCGGCGCACATGAAGACGCACCGCTGGATCGACCTCGGATTTTTCCAGGCCCAGCCCTCTGAGCTCGCCAAGCTGGCGACGGTGTTTCTGCTGGCGCGGATATCGTCCCAGACGCGCAAGACCGGCTCGGTGCTGCTGCGCTACGCGGTGCCGATCGCGGTCACCGCGGCGCCGATGGCCCTGGTGCTGGTCGAGCCGGACCTGGGGACCTCGCTGTCGTTCCCGGCGATCCTGTTGGCGATCCTGTTCTGGCGCGGGACACCGCTTTCCGACATGTTCTTCATCCTGTCCCCGGTGCTGTCGATGGTCGCCGTGTTCTCGATGCCGAGCTTCGTGCTGTTCATGCTGCTGCTGGCGGGATCGTTCCTGCTGTTCCGCACCGGCTTCGCCCGTGCCCTGCCGCTGTTCCTGGTGAACATCGCGGTGGGATCGATGGCCCCGGTGGTCTGGGGGCACCTGAAGGAATACCAGCGGAAGCGGATCATGATCTTCCTCAATCCCGGGCTCGACCCGCGGGGCTCCGGCTGGCACGTCCTGCAGTCGAAGATCGCCGTCGGGTCAGGGGGCGTCCTGGGCAAGGGATATCTGGGCGGGTCCCAGAAGAAGCTGTCGTTCCTGCCGGCCCAGCACACCGATTTCATCTTCTCCACGATCGGCGAGGAGCTGGGACTATGGGGCGTGTCGCTGCTGCTGGCGTTGTACGGGTGGCTGCTGTACCGGGGGATCGCCATCGCCCGGGGCGCCCGCAACCCATTCGCGTCGCTGACGGCCATGGGGATCGTGTCCCTGATCGTGTTCAACACGGTGCTCAACATCGGCATGACGCTGGGCGTGATGCCCGTGACCGGGATCCCGCTGCCGTTCGTCAGTTACGGCGGCTCGGCCGCCATCACCATGCTGGCGATGGCCGGGATCGTGCTTGGCATCGGCCTGCGCCGCTACGAGTACTGACCGGCCGTCCCGAACAACCGCAACCGAGGGCCATCGATGCTGCCGGATCTGCTGACCATCGGGCCGGTCACCCTGCACAGCTACGGACTGATGCTGGCCGTCGCCTTCCTGGCGGGAATGGCTGTGGTCGAGCGGCTGGCAGGGCCGCTCGGCCTGAACCGCGACCGGATCCTGGACTGCGCGCTGGTGATCATGGCGGCCGCCATCGTCGGTTCGCGGGCGTTCTACGTGCTGTCGCACCTTGACGACTACCGCTTGAATTGGTGGTCGATCCTTGCGGTGTGGGAGGGGGGGCTGACCTTCTACGGCGGGGTGCTGCTGGCGGTCCCGGCTGCGGTACTGTTCATGCGGCGGCACCGGCTGCCGGTGTGGACCATGGCCGATCTGATTGCTCCGGCCTTCGCCCTCGGGGTCGGGTTCGGGCGTCTGGGCTGCTTCCTCAACGGCTGCTGTTACGGCAAGCCGTCATCGTTGCCCTGGGCGGTGCGGTTCCCCTCGCATGGCGCGGCTGGCGCTGTCGGCTGCGCGGTGCAGCCGACCCAGCTTTACGAGGCGTTGTTCGGCTTCGCCATGTTCGCCCTGCTGCTGGCGCTGGTCCGCCGCAGGGGCTTCCCCGGTTTTCTCTTCTGCCTGTTCATCGCCGCATACGCGACCTGGCGTTTCCTGCTCGATTTCCTGCGATTCTATGAGCCATCGCAGTTCGGCCCCTTGGGGTTGACCAACAACCAATGGGTGAGCGTCGCCCTGCTGGCCGCGGCCCTGGTCACGGCGGTGGTGCTGCGAAAGAGGACCCGGCGGGCCGACAAATGACTTGCATCCGGTCTTTTCCCCCGGTCTATTATTGATTTCAGGCCGATGTCGCTCAGCTGGTAGAGCAGGGCTGGCGTAAATAATATCATTGATACAGCAAGTAAGAACGTGAATGATCATTGGAAACACACAGCAAAGTTAGCGGTTGTTATCAAACGTATGCCTAAATATATCTCAGCCTGCTTTTGTGCCGAATAATGGTTGCTTTTCGCACAATTCGCGCCGGGAGATCGTAACCGTGGTTCGGGTGTGGGAGGCCGTTGCATTGATCGGATAATGCAACGGCCTCCCACCATTTTTACCGCCCCGGGCGATGCATGAAATCATGAAACAAGCTTGACTTTCGATTAAACCTATTCTATCATCTATCTGTCTAATGTACATAGAGAGATTTATCATGTGTGATGAGAAACAAGCGTGTCGCTGTGGGGAGGAAATGTTGCGGGAGTGCGGCTGTCATAGTCAGCGCACCTCTACGTTCCTGATGCCCGCAATACTTATCCTGCTTGCGAAAGGTACGTCATACGGGTACCATTTGCGGGATGATATGAAGAAGCAGGGGCTCCAGGATGGCGTCCCGGATCAAGCCGCCATCTACCGGTTGCTGCGGCAAATGGAGCTCAACGGCACGGTCAAGTCGCAATGGGCCACCAAATCCTCCGGCCCGGCCCGCCGGTCCTACCAGATCACCGCCAAGGGCCGCAGGCTACTGTCAGCCTGGGCACAGACCATCGAGGAACGCCGGGAGCGGTTGGGGCGGATGTTGGACGCCTATCGTGCCGTCGCCGTGAAAGCGAAACAGCGGGGCAACACGAAATACGCACTGCACCTACGCAAGAAGGACGGGCCCGTTCGACATTGCGAGGGTGAACTGTAAAAGTATGCGATCGATCATGAAAAGAACCGCCTCCCTTGGCCCACTGTTCCCTGTCGCCCTGGCGGTCCTGTCCATCGCCGGGTTTGCCGGGTGCGGGAAGAAGGAATCAGCCGCCCTGCAGGCCGTCGGCGTGGCGCGCCGGGACATCAACTCCTCTGTGACGGCCACCGGCATCATCAAGCCGATGGTCGGGGCCGAGGTCAAGGTCGGTTCCCGGATATCCGGCATCGTCACCAAGCTGTACGCCAACATCGGCGATTACGTGCAGGCCGGTCAGCAGATCGCCCAGCTGGACACCCTGGACCTGAAAGCCAAGCTGCTGCAGAGCGAGGCCGCGCTGATCACCGCCCAGGCCGCGCAGGAGTACGCCCTGTCGGAAAGCGCCCGGCAGAAGGCGCTGTTCGAACAGACGCTGATCTCCCGCCAGGAATACGACCTCTCCCAAAAGAGCATCAAGGCCGCCGAGGCCCAGCTGAAGCAGGCGCAGGCCAACCTGACATCCTCGAGGATACAGCTCGACTACGCCCGCATTTCCGCGCCCATCTCCGGCGTGGTGGCGTCGGTGTCGACCCAGGAGGGTGAAGTCGTGTCCGCCAGCTTCTCGGCCCCGACGTTCGTCACCATCATCAACCTGAAGAAGCTCGAGGTCCGCGCCTACGTCGACGAGACCGATATCGGGAAGATCAAAGTCGGACAGGCCGCTTCGTTCACGGTGGATACCTACACGGAGAACGACTTCAAGGGCACGGTGACCGCCATCTACCCGGCCGCCGTGATCCAGGACAACGTGGTCAACTACATCGTGACCATCCGGATCGAGGATTTCCAGGGGAAGACGCTGCGCCCGGAGATGACGGCCAACGTCTCGCTGTCCCTCGGCGTTCATCAGAACGTGCTGGCGGTCCCGACCTCTGCCATCAAGCGGGGCAAGGGCGGCAAGTACGTGCTGGTCCCGGACGGCAAGGCGGGCACGGCGAGACCCGTCAAGACGGGCTGGAAGGACGCCACGCACACCGAGATTCTCAGCGGCCTGAAGGAAGGGGACTCCGTCATCGTGTCCGGGTCCAATGGCAAGGATAGCTAGAACATAAGTCGGTAACCGAGAAAATATAGCAGGAGCACAGCATGGTTCAGGCCAAAGGGATAACCAAGACCTACAACAAGGGCAGCGGGGCCTCGGTCCAGGCGCTGCGGGAGGTCAACCTGGAGATCAAGCAGGGCGAGTTCGTGGCCATCATGGGCGCGTCCGGCTCCGGGAAGAGCACCCTGATGAATATCCTGGGCTGCCTCGACAAGCCCAGCGGCGGGCAGCTGCTGCTCGACGGCCAGGAGGTCAGCCGGATGGACGACCAGGCCCTGGCGCAGGTCCGCAACCAGAAGATCGGGTTCGTGTTCCAGTCGTTCAATCTGATGCCGCGGGCCAACGCCCTGGAGAACGTGGAGCTGCCGCTGATCTATTCCGACAAGGCGGACATCACCCGGCTGTCCCGCGAGGCGCTGGAATCGGTCGGGCTCAAGGACCGGATCCACCACAATCCCGGCGAGCTCTCGGGCGGCCAGCAGCAGCGGGTGGCNNGCAAGACCGTGGTGCTGGTGACCCACGAGCCGGACATCGCCGAGTACGCCAAGCGGATCATCAAGATCACCGACGGCGGCATCGTCAGCGACCAGGCCAACGCCAGCCCCAAGAACGCCGCGCTGGCCCTGGACCAGCTTCCCAAGGAGGCGAGCAATGAGAGCAAATAGGACGATCAGCACCGCCCTGAAATGCCTGCGGCGCTACCGCCTCCGCTCGTTCCTGATGATGATCGGCATCGTCGTCGGCATTGCCGCGCTGACCATGGTGGTATCGGCCGGCATGGGGTCGCAGAAGCGGGTGATGGACAGGGTGAAGAAGTTCGGCTTGTCGACGATCATGATCCAGGCAGGGGGCGGAGAGATGATGCGGCCGTCCGGCGGCATGCCGATGAACACCCTGACACTGGCCGACGCTGAAGCGATAGCGCGGGATGTCGGCGGAGTGAGCGGGGTGGCCCCGATGGGGCGGAAAGGCGGCCTCGAGATCAAGTACCGGGACAAGACGGTCACCACGAACATATTCGGTGTGACGCCGTCGTGGGTGCCGGTCTGGGATTGGGATGTGGCCGAAGGCGACTTCATCACCGACGAGGACATGGAAGGTCTCAGCCGGGTCTGCGTCCTGGGGACGACGGCGTTTCGGGCGCTATTTGACACCACCGATAGCCCGGTGGGTGAGCGCATCATGATCGGGAATATCCCCTTCGAGGTCAAGGGTCAGATGCAGTCCAAGGGCACCAGTGTGCGTGGCGGCGACATGGACAACCGGATCTTCGTGCCGCTGAGCACATTCATGAAACGGGTCGATAATGTCAATCACATTTCAGCCGTACGGGTGCAGTTCAACGAGCAGGGGGATGTCGCCAAGAAGCTGAAAGACGTCAAGGAGCTGTTGCGCAACCGCCATCAGCTGACCGCCGGGCAGCCGGATGATTTCACCATTATGACGCCGACCGAGATCACAAAGTTGGCAAAGAAGGTGGCCGGGACGTTCAACGTGCTGCTGATCATTGTATCCGCCATTTCGCTGATCGCCGGGGGCGTCGTCATCGCCAACCTGATGCTGCTGTCAGTGAACGAGCGGCGGCGGGAGATTGGCCTGCGGATGGCGGTCGGGGCCAGCAGCGGCGACATCCACCGGCAGTTCCTGACGGAAGCGGTGGTCATTACGCTGATCGGCGGAGTGTTCGGGCTGCTGCTGGGAGCGGTGGGGATCGGACTGATGCGGCAGTTCAGCAAGATGCCGTTGGTGATCTCTTGGGCCAGCGTCTTGATGGGGCTGGTGTTCTCCGGAGCAGTCGGCATCGTCGCGGGTTACCAGCCGGCCAAGCGGGCTGCCCGGGTCCAGCCGGTCGAAGCATTGCGCGGGTAATACTAGTCCGGTCCTTGTTGTGAAACTTACCCGCAGCATCGCGCTGACCCGCCGCCAACTCTTGTTGCACCGGCTGCGCACCGGCCTGGCGCTGCTGGGCATCGCTATCGGCGTATCAACGGTCATCGTGATGGTGGCGGTCGGCAGGGGCGCGGAGCAGGAGGTGATGGCGAAGATCGATTCCATGGGGAAGAACCTCCTGACCGTCTCGGCCGGGCAGGTCCGAAAGATGTCGGGGCGGTCGCAGGTGCGCGGTACCGTGACCACCCTGACCATCGGTGACGCCCGCGCCATCGACGAGGAGTGCCCGGCCGTGGTCGCCGCCGCCCCGTCCCAGTCGAAGAAGCTCCAGGTGAAGTTCTCCACCGTCGGGTACAGCACAACCGTTATCGGCACTTCTGCCGCATACCAGCAGGTCAGGGACTATCGATTGGCGGCCGGGACGTTCTTCAGCGACGAGGACAACACGGGGCTGCGGCGGACGGCGGTGATCGGGCAGACCGTCAGGAAATATCTGTTCGGCGATGTCGACCCGGTGGACCATACCATCCTGATCGGGAAGGTGCCGTTCGTGGTGATCGGGGTGCTGGAACCCAAGGGGGTGGATGTCGGCGGCACCGACCAGGACGACCTGATACTCATTCCCATCCTGACCGGATTGCGCCGGGTGTTCAATGTCCCGCATCTCAGCGCGGTCTACCTGCAGGCGGCGGACGCAACGGCGATGACCCGGGCCGAGGAACAGGTGCGGTCTCTGCTGCGGGAACGGCACCGGCTTGATGACCGGGGCAAGGATGACGATTTTCTGATCCAGAGCCAGGCCGACGTGGTGGCGACGCAGAAGGAGACCGGCGAGACCTTCACGCTGCTGATCACGGGCATTGCCGGGATATCGATGGCGATCGGCGGCATCGGCATCCTGGCGATCATGCTGATGTCGGTGCGGGAGCGGGTCAGGGAGATCGGCCTGCGGATGGCGGTCGGGGCCGGGCGCCGGGACATTCTGGCGCAGTTCGTTTCCGAGGCCGTCGTCTTAAGCGCGATCGGCGGGCTGGCCGGCGTGGTGTTCGGCATGCTGGGATCGGCGTTCCTGGGCGCGGTGACCGCGTGGCGGACGAGCATCTCCGTGCCGTCGGTGCTGATCACGCTGGCGTTCTCGATGGCGGTCGGTTTTGTGGGCGGGGTATATCCTGCCCGGCAGGCATCGAAACTGGACCCGATAGAGGCGTTGCGGAGCCAGTAGCAACAAACTACAGATAGAATGAAAGGGGGTGTTTACATGGATTGCGGATGCGGTAACCATCATGATTCCGGGAATGACTGCTGCGGCGGCGGGCACGGTGATGCAGGCTGTTGCGGACAGGGCCAGGGATTCCAGCGCCGGTTCAAGACCAAGGCCGAGAAGCTCGAGATGTTGAAAGGCTATCAGGCCGACCTGGAGGCGGAATTGACGGCGGTCAAGGAGAAGATCGCGCACTTGGGCAAGTAGCAGATATTTTACCAACGGAAGGAGAAGACGATGCAGAAAGCACTGACCATCCTGGCGATGCTGGTCACGGGCGCGGCCGTGGCCGTTGCCCAGTGTCCAGGCGGGGCGGCCCCCGGCGCTGGGGATTGCCATCCGGGAGGGATGAAGGCCCGTAATTGTGACATGCCTGGCATGGGCGGGCAGCACCACTCGGGCACAGGGCGCGGGATGATGGGGTGCAGCCGCGCGAACTGCTGCACATCCCCCGAAATGGCCAAGGAACTCGGGCTGAGCGAGGACCAGGTGAGGAAGATCGATGCCCTGGTCAGCAAGCACCGTACGGCGATGATCAAGATAGGAGCCGATCTTAAGATCGCATGTCTGGAAATGCAGGATTTGATGGGATCAAGCGCGGGCGATTCCGAGATCAAGGGCAAGGCCAAGGCCGTCAGCACACTGCGGCAGAAGATCGAGGAAGCCCGGCTGACTCACGTGCTGGATTGCCGGAAGATTCTGACCGCCGAGCAACAGAAAAAGATGAAAACCGCGTGTGGTCCCATGCACGGACGGGGGATGATGGGCGGCTGCCATTCCGGTCAGGATTGCCACCGGTAGTATTCCGTCAAAACGCATATGGGAATTCCGAAAAACCAGGAAAATCTTAAAGGCCTAGCGGCTGGTATTGGGAGGCGGTGAAGGATTCCGAGCCACTG
Organism: bacterium UBP2_UBA2255; assembly: GCA_002347565.1. Classification (GTDB taxonomy): domain Bacteria; phylum Edwardsbacteria; class AC1; order AC1; family EtOH8; genus UBA2255. The sequence continues at coordinate 11,630 of DDXR01000017.1, forward strand.
CCCCTTGATGGAAGCCGGTCAATACCCCATCCTGGTACTCACAAGCCCCCGAGCCTACCCGCTCGGGGGTTTTCATTCGTGAGTGCAGGAGCGGGGAAGATACTTGGGCGTAGCTGAAACATGTTTGACAAGCGCACTAAAAAATGGTAAAATAAAGTATTAGGTGAATGGACACATTTTGGACATCTTCGAGACGCACGAGACGGGGTGTCAGGTGTGTAAGCCATTCGGATCCATACTCAAGCCGACGTAGCTCAGCTGGTAGAGCANNGGGTTCAAATCCCTTCGTCGGCTCCAAAACATCCTACATCGCTTCTGAACGGACGTCATCGCGGGAACCCACCAAAAGGAAGCACCTTGGCGTCACATGACAAGCTGATGATCAGCGTAGCCGGAGTGAGGGGCGTGGTCGGAACGAGCCTCACTCCGGACATTGCTTTGCGTTTCGCGGCGGCCTTCGGCAGCTACGCCGGCCGCGGCCGGGTGGTGGTGGGCCGCGACTCGCGCCTCTCCGGTCCCGTCATCGAGCGGGCGGTGGAGGCCGGGTTGCGGTCGGTCGGCTGCGGCGTGGTGCGGAT
>DDXR01000040.1 GCA_002347565.1 bacterium UBP2_UBA2255
CGTGATCCGGTCCTGCTGCCCGGCCGCCTCGAGGTATGACGACATCTTCTGTATCTCGCGGGTCAGCTCCCCGTCGGCCAGATAGGTTCTCAAAATGTTGATCCATTGCTTCTGTCTCCGCGCTTCCGCCACCGCCGCCTTCTCCACCCACAGCGGCGAGAGGATTTCATTGGGCACTTCCGGCTGTTTCCCCAGGTCGTCGATCGCCTGGTAGTACCGGAACAGGTCCTTGATACCCAGCAAATTGAAGGGCCGCAATACGGCCAGCTTGGGGTACGACAGGTAGACGAATTCACGCTGCCGCTTGCGCAGATACATCAGGAAGCCCAGCCCCGTCGAACTGATGTACGTCACCCCGTCCAGGTCCACCACGTAGTCGTACCGGCCGGCCGCCGCCATCCCGTTGACCTCCTCGCGCAGCCGCGCCACCACGTGGGTGTCCAGCGACCCGCCCAGCAGGACGGCGCACAGACCCGCACCCTCGAACAACAGGATCGTCCCCGTGAAGTTCGGCGTCTCCACCACGCGCTTCGTCATCCCTGCCATCGCTCCCTCCGTTCCGCACCGCAGTTTATCAGGAAAAATCATCGTTGTCAAGCGCCGATCCGGGCCCCGGGCGCATGCCCTCCTCGGGCGGGCATCACGCCGAGGAATAACTATACACCCCGCGCTGCCGTAAAATCAAGGATAAAATCACCGATTGGACGACAGCCGGCCATGATTTCGTTTGACTTGCCCCCGCCGTTGAGATACAATTCCCACCATGACCGCGCCGCTTCCCATCGCCTGCCTGGTATCGGGCTCGGGCTCCAACCTGCAGGCCATCATCGACCGCACCGAGTCCGGCGGGCTCGCTGCCCGGATCGCCTGCGTCATCTCGAACACCCCTGGAGCCCGCGCCCTGGAGCGCGCCCGGCGGCACGCCATCCCGGAATTCACGGTCGATCACCGGCTGTATCCATCCCGCGGCCTGTTCGAGCAGGAGCTGATCGGGATCATCGACCGCCACGGAGCGCGCCTCGTCTGCCTGTGCGGTTTCCTGCGGGTGCTGACCGGGACGTTCGTCCGGCACTACCCAAACAGGATCCTCAACATCCATCCGGCCCTGCTGCCGGATTTCGGCGGCCCCGGCTTCCACGGCATCAAGGTGCATCAGGCCGTGCTGGCGGCGGGCCGGACGATCTCCGGCTGCACCGTCCACATGGTTGACGCCGAGGTCGACCACGGCCCGGTCATCCTGCAGCGCACCGTGCCGGTGCTGCCCGGAGACACCGCCGAGGTCCTGGCTGCCCGGGTGCTGGAACAGGAGCACCTGGCCTATGCCGAGGCCATCGAACTGTTCGCCCAGGACCGGGTCGTGATCCGCGGCGGCCGGGCCGAGATCGCCCCCCCCATGATCCGCCGCCTGTCCACCCTCACAGGGGGCCTGGGACCGGCCGCGTTGTCCGCCTTCCTGCTCTGGCTGGCCTTCCCGCCGCTGGCGCTGTGGCCGCTGGCGCTGGTTGCCCTCGTTCCCCTGCTGCTGTCGCTCGACCGGGCCCCTGTCCGCAGAGTCTTCTGGCGGACGTGGCTGTTCGGCCTGCTGTTCTATGCCGGGCTGTTGCACTGGATCGTGTACAACCCGGCGGTGGAGCCATGGGTGCGGCCCCTGCTGTACCTGGGCGTGGTGCTGATCGCCGCCCTCCAGGGCCTGTACGCCGCGGCCGCGGCCGCGGCCGCCAGGTGGCTGGGCGGCCGGACGAGGCTTCCATTCTGGCTGGCGTGTGCGCTGGCGTGGACCGTGGCGGACTACCTCCGCGGTTTGGGACCGCTGGGTTTCACCTGGGGTTCAGCGGGATACGCGCTGGCCGCTTTTCCGCCGGCGATCCAGACGGCAGAGTTTGCGGGCATGTGGGGCGTGACCTTCTGGGTGGTGCTCGTCAACTGCATGGCGTCCGCCTTGATCGCGGGCGGGTGGCGGCGGCTGCGCAGCAATCGGCAGGAGCGGGGGAGCCTGATCCCGGCGCTGGCCGGGATGCTGACCCTGCTGCTCCCGGCGGCCTGGGGATGCCTGCGCCTGGGCCAGGTCGAACGTGGCGCCCGGTCCGTGCCGGCGGTCCGGGCAGCCCTGATCCAGGGCAACATCGAGCAGGGAGTGCGATGGGATGGGGAATACCAGGATTTCAACTGGCGCACCTACCGCGACCTCACCCGCCGGGCGGCCGCCGAAAGTCCGGCGCTGGTCGTCTGGCCCGAGACCGCGCTGCCGTTCTATCTTCGCCATCAACAGCGGTACCTGTCCGGGATGTGCGCGCTGACGTCGGAGGCGGGCGTGGCGGTGTTGACCGGCGTACCGGACTATCTGCAGGACATGGCGACCGGAAGGATCGATTTCTACAATTCATCATTCCTGTTCCTTCCCGGCCGCGGGCTGGCGGGTCAGTACGCCAAATCCCATTTGGTGCCCTTCGGCGAGCGGTTCCCGTTCAAGGAGCGCATCCCGGGGCTGCGCCATGTCAGCTTCGGCGAGGGGGAGTGGACGCCGGGCGCGGACACCGCCCTGTTCGCTCTCGACTCGCTGCGATTCGCAAACCTGATATGCTTCGAGTCGACCTTCCCGGCCATCACCAGGGCGCAGACGCGCCGGGGGGCGCGTTTCCTGGTCAACATCACCAACGACGGCTGGTTCGGCCGCTCCGGCGCCGCCCGCCAGCATGCCGACATGGCGGTCATGCGAGCGGTGGAGACCCGGCGCGCCATCGCCCGCTGCGCCAATTCGGGCGTCTCGCTGTTCGTCCTGCCGACCGGCCGGAGGCTCGACCCGACCCCGCTGTTCGTCCAGGCCGTCGTCACCAGCGACATCCCGGCCATGACGGCGCTGACCTTCTATGTCAGGTACGGCGACTGGCTGATGCTGGCGTTCTCGCTGCTGCTGGGCGTCGCCTCACTTTTCGCCATCCTCGGCCCGCGGCCCGCCGACCGGAACTGAACCGTCCACGGTCCAGCGAACGAAGCCCCGAGCGATCGGGGCTTCGCCTATTGTGCGCCGGCGGCAGTGCCCGGCGATCGCGGCCGTTGCCGCCGGGAATAATCCGGCCCGGCCGGCAGTATCTTGACCAGAAGCAAGAGAAGAAAGGAGCACTGCCATGAAACGGACGCTGCCGGTCCTCCTGCTGGCCATGACCTGCGCCGCCGCGTCGGCGGCGCAGGAAAGCGACGCGGTCCCCCGACTGCTGCAGCGCCTGGTCGTCGGCAAACCAGTCGCCTACCGGGGCTTGACCGTTTTTCCGCTGTCCGGGTGCCGGGCTCCCCGTCTCGACGGCTGCCTGACATTGGGTGAGGCCATGGGCAAGGGCTGGATCACCATCAGCGAGAAGGACGGCGGCGAGGTCAACCGGCTGATCATCGAGAATACCGGTCCGTCGCCGGTGTTCCTGATGGCCGGCGAGCTGCTGACGGGATGCAAGCAGGACCGGATCGTCGGCGACGACTGCCTGCTGCCGGCCCGCAGCGGGAAAGTGACCTTGTCGGCGTACTGCGTCGAGCACGGCCGCTGGACCGAGCAGGGCAGGGCATTCAAAGCAACAGGGGTCTCGGCCCAGACGGACATCAGACGGGCCGCCAAAGCCTCCCGCAGCCAGCAGGAGGTCTGGGACCAGGTGGCCGCCAATTATGACCGGCTGGCGGTGCCCATGTCGGCCACCGGCGCCTACCGGTCGGTGGTCGAGGACCAGGGTGTCGCTGCCAAGCGGGACGAGTATGTCAGGCACATCTCGAACCTCCCGTCGCTGGGCCGCGATGTCTGCGGCTGCGCCGTGGCGGTGGCCGGCAGGATCGTCTGCGTCGACGCCTTCGGGAGCCCGCGGCTGTTCGCCCGGCTGTGGCCGTCGCTGGCGGCCTCCTACGCCATGGATGCGCTCGGCTGCGGCGAGGCGGGACCGCCCGTCTCCCGGGAGGACGTCAACGGGCTCCTGGCCGCGGCCGCCCGGGCCCGGCGCCAGCCGGGAAAGACCGACGGCATCGGCCGGGCCTGCGAACTCAGGTCCGCCGGCCTCTATGGCTCGGCCCTGGTCTACTTGGACGACGTCGTCCACTGCGACCTGTTCCCGGTTGCCGACGGCGGAAACGGGCCGGACGACAGCGATGCCCCCAGGCTGCGGTACCGCCGGGAGCACCTCAGGGAGCGTTGAACACGAACGACCCGCCCGGGTCGGAAAGGAGGCTTCCATGTTCACCACCAACCTCTTCCTGCTGCTGCCGGTGATCGGCGTGGCCGCCGGCCTGCTGGCCGCGATGCTGGTTGTGCGGCGGGCGGACGCCCGGCTGGCGTCAGCCGGATTCGGCACCAAGACCGCGCCGGTGCTGGTCTCGCTGGGCATCAAGGAGGCGGCGATGACCGCCATGGGAGGCCCGCTGGCCGTGTTGCTGATCGGCTCCAGCGCGCTGATGCTGAAGGAGTACCTGACACCGCCGCCGCCGCCGATCGTGCGGGAGGTCATCCCGTATGATCCGTCCAAGTGGGGGCTGCCGCCGCTCATCAATCCCGACGGGCTCACCGATCCATCGAGACTCACCGTGCCGGCAACACCGACCGGAGGCGGCATCCCCAGGCCGGTCGAGGACTCGCGCGCCGCGACCGACGACGCCGGCACCCAGAGCGATTGGGCGGCCCAGGCCAACGCCGGGACCATCGACCCCGCGGCCCTCAACCGCGATTCGGTGGAGCTGGTGCGCGGCGGCATCCCGGACAAGGGCGGGTACGTGGCGCTGGAGAAGTACCCGGAGCTGGTGCGGAGAGTGGACCCGGTCTATCCCCGGATCGCCCTCGAGACGGGAAGCGAGGGCCGGGTGATGGTGCAGTTCCTGCAGGATTACGACGGCAGCGTCCTGCGGGCGGAGGTCGCCAAAAGCTCCGGCAACGCAGCCCTGGACGAGGCGGCGGTCGAGGCCGTGCGCCAGTGGAAGTTCACGCCGGCCATCGCACCGGGCGGCGCCGCGGCGCGGGTGTGGCAGGTGTACCCGGTGAGCTTCCGGCTGTCGAAGTGATCGGCGTGACGGCAAAACGGCGGGCCTCGCCACNNGAGGCCCGCCGTTCGATTTCCGATTCGAACCAATGCCCCTGCGGCAGCGGCCGCCGGGAATTATCATTCAACCGGAGACCAGCCGGATCTTTTGCCGCCGCGGCAGGCGTTTGATCTCGGCCTCACGCGACAGCGCCCGTCCCTTGGCGCGATATCGTTCAAAGTGAACCAGCCTGACCGGCAGCCGCGAGCGGGTGTACTTCGCGCCCCGGCCCGCGTTGTGGGCGGCCAGCCGGCCGGCGAGATCGCTGGCAATGCCGGTGTACAGGCTGCCGTCGCGGCAGCGCACGATGTAAACATGCCACATGGCGCCCTTGACGGTTCGACCCCGGACCGTCGAGCGAGTCCGGGGTCTCGGCATGAACGAAGACTGGCGGAGGGGTGGGGATTCGAACCCCAGATACGGCTTTAAGACCGTATAACGGTTTAGCAAACCGCCGCCTTC
>DDXR01000034.1 GCA_002347565.1 bacterium UBP2_UBA2255
TACTTGGCGGCGGGATCGGGGACCAGCGCGATCTCGATCCTGCGGTTCCGGCCCCTTCCCGCCGGGGTGGCGTTGCTGGCCACCGGCTTGAACTCGGCCATGCCGATCGCCTGCAGGCGCTCCGGCGCGATGCCGGCCGCCTCCTGCAGGAAGCGCACCACGTTGGTGGCCCGCGCCGCCGACAGCTCCCAGTTGGTGGGGTACTGCTTCTGCAGGCGGGCGTGGATCGGGACGTTGTCGGTGTGGCCCTCGACCCGGATGATCTTGTTTTGGGTGTTCTTGAGGATCCTGCCCACCCGCTCCAGCACCTTCAGGCCCTCGGGCGTGATCCCGGCCTCGCCCGACGGGAACAGGATCTTGTCCACCATGCTGACCGACAGCCGGTCGGCCAGCTGGGTCAGCATCACCTGGCCCTGCTCGATCTCGGCCTTCATGCCGGCGGCCAGCTCGTCGTAGGTGGCCCGGGCCCGGGCGATCTCCTCCTCCTTGGCGCGGGAGATGTCGGCCACGGTGGCCTCCAGCTGCTGCGACATGGCGGCCTTCTGGCCCTCCAGCGAGGTCACCATGTAGGAGAGGTCGTTGACCGTGTCCTGCAGCTCGGCGGCCCGGCGCTTGGCCCGGGCGCCTTCGTAGCCGAACCAGCCGGCGGCTGCGGCCAGCGCCAGCAGGATGACGCAGAGGGCGATCTGGAGCTTCTTCATTCCGGTTCCTCCTCATGATGGTTTGCGGGCGTCAGCGGCCGGGGCCGGGCGGCCCCCGGCGGCCGATGCAGTAGCATACAACCGCCGGGCAGCGAAATCAAGGGAAAAATACAGCGCCCGCTCCCGGGCGCGGGCCCCTGAGTCGGGGCGCCGCATGACGCACGCCGGCCCTGTCGGCCGCCCAGTAACGCCTCGTCATTCCCGCGCACGCGGGAATCCAGCCGAGTACCTGTACACCAGCGCCTACCGCACCATCGCTCGTCATTCCCGCGCACGCGGGAATCCAGCCAGAGAGCAACGGGGCCTCCCCCGCCCGGCTCACCTCGTCATTCCCGCGCACGCGGGAATCCAGCCTATTGACCGCCAAATGACCTGGCGCCTACCGCAGCGACACCCTGTTGGTTTCATGCGCCGCTCCTGTTGACCTCTCCCCAGCCCCTCTCCAATGTGGAGAGGGATTCTCATCGCCGCGTATATCATTCATCACTATTCATCATCGCACTGCTTACTATTCCCCCTCCGCAGCGGAGGGGGATATGGGGGCGGTCGCCGGTTCCCCGGCCCAGGCCGGCCAGGGTCTGCGGGCCCTGCTCGCTGAGCAGGCGCCAGAGCAGGCCGGCGTTGGTGCCGATGGCTGAGGTCCACATGGCGGTTGCCTCACTTCGTGTGCTATGCATCGATCGCAGCCGTGGCCGCCGCGAACTCTTCCAGCTTCGACAGCACCCGGCTGCTGTTGTTGATCACCTCTTCATTGGAAAACCTGATCACCTTGATGCCGCAGGCGTTGATCAACCGCTCCCGCAGGTGGTCGTAGTCCTTCTGGGTTTCATGGATCCCGCCGTCGATCTCGACCACCAATCTGATCTGGTTGCAGTAGAAGTCGGCGATGAAGCCGTTGATCACCTGCTGCCGGCGGAATTGAAGACCCGCCACTTGGTTCCTGCGCACCATGTTCCAGAAGCAGCGCTCGGCAAGGGTCATGCGGCTGCGCATGGATTTGGCGGCTTCGAGCTTCTTGGGGTTCACCTGCTGAAGCTGTATCAGACCGGTGGTGCCGCGCTTAGGGGTCGGTTTCATGCGCCGCTCCTGTTAACCCAACCCCTACCCCTTCCCGCTACGGGAAGGGGAGGTGCATGTAATAAGCCGCAAGACTACTCTCCCCGTTTCGGGGAGAGGCAGGAGAGGGGTCGGTTTCATGCCCGCTCCTGTTGACCCAACCCCTACCCCTTCCCTCTACGGGAAGGGGAGGTGCATGTAATAAGCCGCAAGACTACTCTCCCCGTAGCGGGGAGAGGCAGGAGAGGGGTCTCCCCGTTTCGAGGAGAGGCAGGAGAGGGGTCGGTTTCATGCCCGCTCCTGTTGACCCAACCCCTACCCCTTCCCGCTACGGGAAGGGGAGGTGCATGTAATAAACCGCAAGACTACTCTCCCCGTTTCGGGGAGAGGCAGGAGAGGGGTCGGTTTCATGCGCCGCTCCTGTTGACCCAACCCCTGCCCCTTCCCGCTACGGGAAGGGGTGCCTTAAGTGCTACTCTCCCCGTAGCGGGGAGAGGCGGGAGAGGGTTCGGTTTCATGCAAGGCTCCGGTTACCCAACCCCTGCCCCTTCCCGCTACGGGAAGGGGAGGTGCATGTAATAAGCCGCAAGACTACTCTCCCCGTAGCGGGGAAAGGCTGGAGAGGGTTCGGTTTCATGCAAGGCTCCTGTTGACCCAACCCCTACCCCTTCCCGCTACGGGAAGGGGTGCCTTAAGTGCTACTCTCCCCGTTTCGAGGAGAGGCAGGAGAGGGGTCGCCCCGTCGCCGGCCTCGGCCGGGCGGCCCAGGTGCATTGGAAGGCGGGCTAGCGTATTTTCTCATTTCCTCTTCATATCCTCCGCTATCTCCGCGAACTGCTCCAATGCCGTCTGCAAGTCTTCCACGATCTCCTGCGCGATCACCTCGGGCGCGGGCAGGTTATCCGCGTCCTCCAGCGACTCGTCCTTGAGCCAGAAGATGTCCAGGTTGGCCTTGTCCCGCTTCATCAGCTCGTCGTAACCGAACCGCTTGAAACGCTCGCTTTCCTTGCGCTCGTGCCGATTCTTAGGATTATAGCACTTGACGAACTCGTCCAGGTCGCTGCGCTTGAGCGGGTTTTCTTTGAGGGTGAAGTGTATGTTGGTGCGAAGGTCGTAGATCCACAGCTCCTTGGTCCACGGGGTTTCGCTGGCAGGCTTGCGGTCGAAGAACAGCACGTTGGCCTTGACGCCCTGGGCATAGAAGATGCCCGTAGGCAGCCGCAACAGGGTATGCACATCGGCCTGCTTGAGTATTTCCCGCCGCACCGTCTCGCCCGCGCCGCCCTCGAACAGCACATTGTCAGGCACCACGATAGCCGCCCGGCCGTGCTGCTTAAGGATCGAGAACACGTGCTGCAGAAAGTTAAGCTGCTTGTTGCTGGTGGTGGCCCAGAAGTCGCTGCGGTGAATGGTCAGCGATTCCTTCTGGGTTTCGCCGTCGCCGTTGACGATGGTGACGCTGCTCTTCTTGCCGAACGGCGGGTTGGTCAGCACTATGTCGTATTCGCCGTGCCGGTCGGCCAACGCGTCCTTGACCAGGATCGGCGGATCGCCGGTCTCGCTGCCGATGCCGTGCAGCAGCATATTCATGCAGCACAACCGGGCCACGCTGTCCACCAGCTCCACTCCGCGCAAGGCGGCAGATTTCAGGTGCGTCAGTTGGGTTTTATCGGGCTTGTGATGTTCGCGTATATACGTATGCGCGGCCAGCAAAAAGCCGCCGGTGCCGCAGGCCGGGTCGCAGATGACCTCTTTCGTTCCCGGTCGCATCACGTCCACCATGGCGGTGATCAGCGCCCTGGGAGTGAAGTACTGCCCGGCCCCGCCCTTGACATCCTCGGCGTTTTTCTGCAACAAGCCCTCATAGGCATCGCCCTTGACGTCAATATCCAGCGAGGACCATACTTCCTTGTCGATCAGATCAACAATCAGCCGCCGCAGCTTGGCCGGGTCTTGTATCCTGTTTTGGGACTTGCGGAAGATCATGCCCAGCATGCCGTCCATCTTGCCCAACGATTCCAATAAGTGGCGGTAGTAGTTCTCCAGGTCGTCGCCGTCCTTTTTTAGCAGGACGGGCCAGGAAAACTTGGCCGGCACTGGGCTGGGACGGCTGAACGGCGGCTTGGTCTGCTCGTCGGCCATTTTAAGGAACAGCAGAAAGGTAAGCTGTTCTACATAGTCGCCGTAGGACAGGCCATCATCGCGCAGGACGTTGCAGTAGTTCCAAAGCTTGGAGATTATTTCAGTGGGGCTCATAGTTTATGTCAATTTTTCGACTGTTATTTTATTTACATAAAAGGCTTGACAATGCGCGTAATCTGGTATATATTTACATTGCGAACCGGGAAACCGGCAAGCAAAATTCGTTGGCTGGGGGGCTCATGGAAGTGAGTCCCCCTTGCTTTTTACCTGTTTTCCCTGGGCCAGCAGATGAACTCACGCAGTTTCTGGATATCGAACAACTGCAATCCCGCCGAACGCAATTCGCTCAATTCTTTGGCAACCCTCCTTACCGTAGCGAAAAGCACCACCTTCTTTCCGTCTTCCAGCAGATGGCGTATTGGATCGACAAAATCGCTATCGCCGCTCCAAAGCACATAAGTTTCCGCCTTCCGGTCGCGATGATCCAAATAGATGTCGCGGCCGATTTCTACATCAAAATTACATTTCAGCTCATCAATGTGTACGATACCCTGGCGGTTTAACTCCCGCAGGCGTTCGTTCAGATACACAATTGTATCCAGGTTGAATTTCCTTATAAGCGATGCGGAAATAAACCGTTTTAGCACCTCCGGCGAGTCGGCGGGTATACCCGTAACGTCGATCTCAAGTTTCATCCATTTCACCGGCTTAGTGATAACAGTGTAACCATACTCGCCGGCGTCTTTGATGATTTTCTCCGAGTTTGCATCACCGGTCAACGTACCATTATAGAATTTCACCTCCCGGATGGTTTCGAACCCGTCGAATAGGTGTTTCAGCCGCTTCAGGTCGATGTGCCAGCCAAGTTTGGCTTGCCAGCGGTAAACGTTACCGAAATCGATGTATACGATAGTGGGCGTGTCGAAGATGCTTTCCAATCTTCGAATACGTTCAGGGTATTTATCCTGTAGTTCATGGAGCTTGCCGGTCAAAGGTCTGAACATAATATACTCATCTTGCTAATTGCCATCCCGCTCCGTTTCGGGGAGGGACATGGGAGTGGTCACCCCAGGCCGTCGTCGCGGAGTACGTTGCAGTAGTTCCAGAGCTTGGATGTGATTTCAGTGGGGCTCATATTTATCTATACGTCAATATTTTTTATAGGTAATATACCAAAAGTCAAACCGCAATCATTATTAAACATTCTACCTGTTACATCAAATGTGTGATGCGCCACCTTATTATTCTCACCAGTACCCTCGTAAGCAATATAATCTCTTTTCTTATAGCCCCTTTTTATCGAGTTAACAACATTCTCTGGCAATAATAATGTATTCAGCCTTTTCTTCGATATGATACAGTTTATTTTGTTATAAGATGACATTGATTTTGTTTTGTACTCTATAAGTTCATTAAAGTTCTGATTTGCTGCGATCTCCACAAGTTTTTGATTTATGCCAATAAATCCGATATTGTTTTCGTCTAATCGTATAACCACACCGCCCGTGTCACCATCGGCAATCTGTGATTTTGATGAGAAAAACGATGAGTATTCATTATGATGTCTGTACCTTGGTTCATATGAAAACTTAGTGCCGTCGCCTTTACTTAAAGGCACGTTATTTAATGAATATGGGTCCTTCATATATAACAAATCATTAGCTCTAGTATTCAGCGCAGCAGAAAATTGAGATGTCGGGCTTATCAGCGATATCCATTTCTTTAAATATTGCATCCTTTTAATTATCTTAATTCTCTTTGGATCTCCTATCTCACTTGCTTCGGGATCAACAAACAAACATTTAGCGGGTGTCTTTTTATCAGTTCCAACAACAGTTATTGTACCGTAACGAATATTTGCAGGATAGTTATACCCAGCTGTATTACTTATATTTTCTTTTTTATTGTGAATACTCTTTTTATGTGCTGAAACACTAGTTGTTTTTTCGGTATTATCAAACGAGGCGCTACCTTTAGCTTCAAGTTGTATTATTCTTTCACCATCACTGGCTATCTGGTAATCAAAAGTACTTATTTTATTATCTTCAGGGATTTTAGTCCAATCTGCAGCGGTTAGACCATGCAAGCTATTTACCAATGAAAGACCTATACTTTCACCAATATGCTCCGTAATATCCTTTGGTTGTTTTTTGTCGATATCCGTTGATAATGATATTGAATCGCCATTGAATTCAATCCATCCATTTAGATAATTTAGTGCTGTATTTATATGTGCTCCTATTGCGTCATAATTTCTCCAACCAGGTTTATTCACCCTCAAGCGATGGAAAAGAAAATATGTTAAAAACTCAGAAATCGTAATATCAATACCATTTGTGACCATTTGCTTAATATTAGTAGCTGTAGGATACTTGTCAAATTTACCTTCTTCGGTTTTATCGTAATATTTTACAGTAATCTTTATCGACGTTTGATCAACATCTGCCAATGTGATGTAATGAGCACTCATTATTATCTCTTTTCAATGCAAAATGAATTCTGAAGCACCGCATTACGTAAATTGCATGAACGTTGTTCATTTACACTAAGTATATTTTCTAACTCCTCCGTTACGCTCAACTGACGTTCTACTTCATCAGTAATACGTTTTTGCTCATCCTGTGGTGGTAAGGGGATGAAGAACTTTCTTAACGCTTTTAAAGGCACTGTTTTTTGTGCCGTACCTGTTGCAGTGCGAGTCGCTTGCTTAAAAACCATACTGGAATTCATTATATATGCAAGGTACATTGTTGGTGATAACCTATGGGGACGCATTATTGAAATATGCCGCTGGATACAAAATTCCTTTTTAATATTTATTCGTATGGCAATCCCATAACTACCCACAAGCGTGTAAAGTATGTCACCCTGATAAGGTTTTCGATATTTATCAATAGAATTGTAATATTGATTTGATACATGCCTTGTGTCTTGAAAATCAATCTTACTATTTTTAATATTACCTATTACGATGAATGGTATTCCCGTTTCCGTCTGTTTTGGCGGTTGATGGTCACCATCGGTAACGTTCAACATTAATTGATCTAAATTAGCCCACGCCCACCCCTCTGGCAGCTTCGGCAAACTGCTTACATCCGGCCCCTTCGGCTCAACGTATTTCTTCTTCCCGCCCTTCTTCTTGTTCTCTATCTCCCACTTTGCCCTGCGCTCGGCAAGAATCCTCTGCAACAACTGCTCGCCGGTTTCGTGGCTGCGGCCTTCGGTCTTGGCCAGCTCTGCCTCAGTGGGTACCAGCTTGCCCTCGCAGGCCGCCTTGAGCACCGCCGCCCTGTAGCGCTTTAGGTTGGCCTGCGCCCGCTTTAGTGCTGCAACGCCAGCGTCCAGCCGGGTGAACTGGGTTTCTATTTCTTCGACTATTCTTTTTTGTTCGCAAATATCGGGTATATTAATCGGTGTTTCTTCAATATGCAAAGCCTTTAAATTATTGATATTGACTCCTGCCGATAACTCAGATACTCTATTACGATATTCTTTAGTTTGCATGAAATACGAAATGAACTTAGAAGATTCAACATCCTTGGGCCTCACACAAAAACAAAAAGCACCAAAACCGCCTTCCCAATCCTTTTCAACCCGAGCAGCCTTTCCAACAATTGTTTTACTGCCACTTGAGGCTGCAATAACGATGTCACCTTCTTTTAAATATTGATCTTCCGAAACGCATTTATGTGGTACATAGACCAAATTGTCATAATCCAAAATACCTTGGATATTGGTTGCCCTGACTATTGGCACAAGGCCTTTTGAAGGTTCTTTACGTGCCATCGCTTTTTTATAATTTACGCCACGTAGAACTGTGACTAATTCACCAAGATTGGTGCTTTGCCGATTGCTATTATTTGATACCTTTGTTTGCTTCATGCTGCCAGCGCCAGATTAAGTTCTTCCATCAACGGCCACAGCTTTTCCCCGAATACCCGGTAAGCCTGGCCCAATTCGTTGGTCAGTTCCAAATGCTCCTTGTCTACGCTGCCGCTGGCCGCGATGCAGTCCCGCATCTTTGCCAGCCACTCCATCTCGTCCGGCCCAAAGCTGATGCCCTGCCTGCTTTTGTTCTCCAGCCATTCCGCGAACCGCACCCGCACATGGTGCTCGAACGGCTCCAGCACCGGCTCCTGTTCCAGGGCAAAGCGCACGATGGACACCAGGTCGGTGAAACGGTTAAGCCTGCCCCGCACCTTGGCCGGATCTATCTGCCGGTAGGCGGCTGCCAGCCGCTCCGGGGTCCAATGGCTGGGCGTGCCCTTCAGCTTGTCTTCCAGTTCCTTTAACGCTTCCTCGCTCAGTTTCCTGCGGTACGGCCGGCTGTACAGTATTTGCAGGGCTTCTATCTGCGCCTTGTTCTGGTCAAGATATTCACGGAATGATTTTGCGGTCTCCTTGGCGCTTTGCTCGGCCTGCTGATCCCCGCCTGCGAACAATAGAATATCCTTGGATATGGTGTCGATGGTCTGTTCGCTCAGCCGGTGGACGTCGATCAGCTTGTTGCGAAAAACCGGATTGCTGGCGACAGATTGGGCGGCATGCTTTGCCAGTGTTTCATAGGCCTTCTTGAGATCGATCACGGTCGGCACATGGCCTTCGGGTTTGTCCCGTGTGGCCTCGGCTTGTATGGCGTCGGGATCGAAGGCCAGCAGCAGTTCGTGGGAGATGTCAACGATGGATTTACCTTTGGCCAGGCCGGTCAATTCCGATCTGACATCATCGTCGATCCTACGCTCCAGCCGTAGCAGCCTTCCGGCCAGCGATGACAGCACCTCCGGTTCGCGGTTCCCCAGGGCGATGGCCTCCAGCAATTTTTCGAACGAGACGGTTTTCTTTTTTTCCAGCGGGGCTGAGTCGCTCTTGTCGCGCTCGCACACCCCCACCGCGTCCACTATCACAAAGTGCGTCTTTACCGCGTCCGGCGTCACCGACTGGAACTCGGTGTCGCTGATCACCCGCACGCCCCGGCCCTTCATCTGCTCAAAATAGCTGCGCGATTTCACCGAGCGCATGAAGAACACCACTTCCAGGGGCTTGATGTCGGTGCCGGTGGCGATCATGTCCACGGTCACAGCGATCCGGGGAAAATAGGAATTGCGGAACAACGCGATCAGCGACTTGGGCGCGATCCCGGTAGTCCGGTAGGTGATCTTCTGGCAAAAGTCGTTGCCCTTGTCGAACACCTCGCGGCAGATGCGCACGATGTCGTCGGCGTGGCTGTCGTCCTTGGCGTAGATCAGGGTCTTGGGCGCGTGCGAGCGGCCCGGAAACATCTCCGGAAGCTTGTCGCGATAAGTTTGCAGCACCGTGCGGATCTGGTCCTCGGACACCACTTCCCGGTCCAGCTGGTTGGCGTTGTAGTCCAAAACCTCGTCCAACTGCTCCCACCGCTTCCTGCGGGTTAGCTTGTCCCGCCTGTCAACGTAGAATCCGGCATCGACCTTGGAACCGCCCTCGGTGATCCCCGTGCGGATGCGGTAAACATCGTAGTTGACGTTGACCCCGTCAGCCACGGCCTGCTCGTGCGGGTATTCCATCACCAGGTTCTGGTTGAAAAAGCCGAAAGTTTGCTTGCCGGGCGTGGCGGTCAGGCCGATGATGTAGGCGTCGAAATATTCCAGCACCTGCCGCCACAGGTTGTAGATGGAGCGGTGGCACTCGTCGGTAACGATGAAGTCAAATTCCTCGATGGGTATCTTGGGATTGTATGTCACCGGCATTGGTTCTTGGTCTAACGCTACTGCCGATTCAAGGGGCAGGTCGTCCAAGTCCTCCGGCGCCTCCTCGCCTTTCAGGATCGAGTACAGCCGCTGGATGGTGGAAATGGTGACCCGTGCCACCGGATCAATGCCACTGCCCTTTAAAAGCTGGAGATTGTACAGCTCGTTGAACTTTCTCCCGTCGTCCGGCGTCACGAACTGCTGAAATTCCTTTAGGGTCTGCTCGCCCAGGTTGCCCCGGTCCACCAGGAACAGGATGCGCTTGGCATCGGCATGCTTGATCAGCCGGTAGCAGAAATTTACCGCGGTAAAGGTCTTGCCGCTGCCGGTGGCCATCTGGATCAGCGCCCGCGGCTTGTTGGCGGCCAGGGATTGTTCCAGGCCGCTGATCGCCTTGGCCTGGGCCAGCCACAGGTCCTTGGTGATCAGCTGCGGCAGCTGCCGCAGTCTGCCGGCTAATTGCTGCTCCTGCTGCACCCACAGTAATAGTGTATACGGCTGATGGAAGGAGAATACCTCGCGGGCTCTGGGCTCGGGGTCAAGGTGGTTGGTAAAGCGGGTTTCCACGCCGGTGGATTCGTAGGAAAATGGCAGAGGATTGCCCCAGGCTTCAAAATTATTGTTTCTCCCCTGGTGGTATCGCCGTGATTGCGCCTCAACGCCGGACAGGGTGTAGCCCTCTGGCTTGGCCTCGACAGTGCCGATGGCCAGGCCGTCGACGAACAGCAGGTAGTCGGGTTCGCCGGTATCCAGCGTCACTTCGCGCACGGCCACGCCCCGGGCGGCGTCCAGGTTCAGGTCCTTGCGATCCTGCACCTGCCACTCGGCGGCGATAAGCATGGCGTCGATTTTTTGACGCGCGAGTTCTTCTGGAGTAGGTGTCATTAGATGGAAAGGCGCATAGTATTATAGTAACTATACGCCTTTGTCGTTTTGCATGTCAAGCGCTATTTATTCAGAGCGTCGCCTTGTGGCAGGTCCAGCCCCGCCGCTTGCGGGACAAGCCCCGCCGTTGGCGGGACCAGCTAAGTATCTCGCAGTTGTAGAGCGTGTCAGTTCCGCCGCTTGCCACCGGCCCGTTTCCCGGCCTCTTTTTACGGTTGCTTCGGAGAATGCCATTTATCGCCTCCTTTCACTTCCCGGCCAGACAAGTTGCCGCCCAACCTGTTGTCTTTGCCTGTGTTACGGATATTCCCCTGGCGTGATCGCACTGCATCGTGGCTCGAGCAGTCTGTATCTTCCAAAGATACAGACTGCTCTTCCTCCGATGCGTCCTGCGCAGGCATCTTGCAGTCCTGCACGGGCGCCGTGCAGTCCTTCACGGCATCCGGTCAGCCCTGCGCGCCATCCCATCGGCGCTGCCCTCGCTGCGATGAAGACTGCGCGGCCTTCATGCGGTCCTTCTCACGGCCTGTGCCGGACGGAGCGGACCCCGGGTCAGCCCTTTTTGGCCCTGGGCCCTTTCCTGGGCTTGTACGTCCTCGGTGTTATGCCGAACTCGTGCAGTTTATCCCCGCTCTTGCCGTAGTTGGCCTCCAGGGTGGACACCCACCTGGCTATCTCGGCGTGCAGGGCCTTCTTGGTGGCGATCCAGGCCTGGGTTGCCAGCTGCAGGTCGGCCTTGGCCTTCTCCTGATCGTTGTTGGCCGCCTGGTAGGCGTTCAGCAGCTTCTGCAGCTTGGCCGTGGCCAGGCCCCATCGTGCTATCTCGGCCCGGTTCTTCTCGCCCGCCTTGACGAGCTCCTTTGCCTGCTGGCTGTAGTCCGCGGTGGATGTCATCCGTCGCCGCATGGGTGGTCCTTTCGTGAGGTTTATTGTGTTGCCTGCCGCTTTCCCCGCAAGGCGCTTTTCACAGCGGCAGTATGAAAGTCTTGATGGCCCCGATCAGCTTGTCCGTCAGATGGTTCAAGGCGGCGTCCACCAGCTTGTTCATCCGCCTTCTCCTGAAAATGCTTTGCTTGGTTATCCATGCCCTCAGCGGGTGTTCCAATCCCCGGATCGAATCATACAGCTCGTTCTCGGTTATCTGCCCGGCGGCGTACTGGCCGGCGTACAGATCCAACCTGGCGGCGAACTCGCTCCCCTGCTCCCGGAGCCCCTTGCGGCAATCGGCCATCATCTTTTCGAATTCCCGGTATTCCGGCAGTTCGTCCAGCTTTTTCTGTTCCAATGTCATTGTTTATCCTTTCCTTGTCTTTACGTATGCCAACTGATGATCAAAACATGGATCGCTTGTTGATGCTCAACGCATCCTTGGAGGTGGTATGGGTGCTTCGGCATTGCTCAGCACAAGTCCGGGGCGCAGAGAGGGAACGTAAACGGCCGACTACCCCCATTGATTCAGGTAACTTGGCGCTGTCCCTGACCTGCGGTGTGCGGTAAATCCGACATACCGCAGGTAAAAGGGGGTCCGGGGGCGCAGAGCGACTGAGCGCGAGGCCGGGAGCGAAAGCGAAGGCCGTACCCAGTAAATTTCATGCAACCGCCAATTTTAGTTAAGTCACTTCGTTTTATTTGTTATGATAAGCCCTGCGCCCCCGGTGCCTCTTTCGCCCTTTCTGGGCAGTCAGAAAGGGCAGTAAAAAGGTCCATTTTTACGGATTGTCGGGCGAGCCCTTGCGCCCCCTCTCGCCGTCGATCAGGTGCCGGTACGTCTCCCTGGCCTGGTCCCTGAGGTTAGCGGCGAAAGCCGGGCTCAGCGGGTAGGCTGCCGTTTCCAGCACGGCCGAGGCCTGGTTAAAATGGCCCTGGGCCGTCCCGAAGGTTTCGCGCCTCAGGTCGTCGTTGTCCACCAGCCGCCCCTGGTGCCTGATGGCCTCCTGGTAGGCTTCCAGCCACAGGGCTTTCCCGGCCTCCAGGCCCGGGACGTCCAGCGTCGCCATGACGGCGCAGGTGTCGATCATCGCCAGATGGGCGGCCTCCAGGGCCGCCAGGTCCCTCTCGGTCTGCGCGTCGTAGGGCGCCAGCCGGCAGCCGGCCAGGGTCGCGACGCAGATCAGCAGGATCAGGGCTGTTTTCGCTTTCATGGCTTGCCTGGTGATTTTTGTAATAGGTGGCTTGCTTCGCTGGTTGACCTAACCCCCGTCCCCCTTCCCCAGCGGGGAAGGGGATTTAGGGGTTAGGTCCGTCTAGGCCGGCAGGACCTTCGGTCAAGGCTGTTGACCTAACCCCTGTCCCCTTCCCCGCTGGGGAAGGGNNGGGGAAGGGGATTTAGGGGTTGGGCAGTCTCTCCACCGCCGCCAGCTGCACCCGGCTGTCCCTGGGCAGCCGGGCCCCGGGCATCACCGCCTGCAGCACCACCTCGCCCGGCGCCAGCCGCAGGGTGTCCCCGCCCCTGGCCAGCACCCCGGGCGAGATGATCCGGTACCCCTGCACCTCCAGCGCCTGCACGGCCCGCGCCGGGGTCAGCCAGCTTATCCCCAGGGTGTCCAGGCCGCTGCGGCGCATCAGGGCCACCGCCCGGTCGTGGGGCAGGCCGACCATGTTGGGCACCGCGAACCTGGCGGTCCCGCTCCTGCCCAGGGCCACCCCCAGCTCCTTCAGCTGGCCCTCGGCCGCGGCCAGGTCGTCCCCCAGGTTGCCGGACAGCGCGGCCAGGGAGTCGGCCCTGGCCTTCTCCCGGGTGAACTCTATCTCCAGGTCCTTCCAGGCCACCGCGCTGATCCGGGCCAGCAGCAGCAGCAGCGCGCCCAACAGCAGCAGAAAGGCGCCGGCGTTGCTGATCGTCAGCTTCAGCGCGCCGGCCTCCAGTTTGACGCCGGCGCCGCCCCGGCGGAACACGGTCAGGTACAGGCCGCCGCAGCACAGCAGCAGCCCCAGCGCGGCCTCGATCCAGTGGATGGCGGTCATGCCGCCCGGGCCCGGCGCTCCGGCGCCTGCCAGCAGTAGTATTCTGCCATAACTATGTGCATGTAACAACAGCCGTTTATCTTTGACGCATTGCGCGCCGGCGGGTGATTGCCCGATTCTCGCGGATGCGGGCGTCTTTTGTGCGCATCTGTTTCGTTGGCTTGCGGCGCCCTGGGCCGGGCGGCGCGGCTGATGCCGCGACGGCCCGGGGCCAGTTCGCTAATCCCGCCCGGCGGGATGCCCCTGGTGCACGCTCGAGCTCAAGTTGCACACACCCAGGTGCGTGCCGTCCCCGGTCGGATAAACCGAGCCGGCGTGATACCAGTGGCCCTGCGCGTCCATGATGCAGATGAAGTAGCGGTCGCCCTGAAAGCCGTCGTGCCGGAAGTATCCGCTGACACCCGGCTTGATGGTGTTGATCAGCTCCATCGACGACCAGTTGTAGACGTTCACGTTGCAGTTCACCGCCGGGCTGCCGTCGTAGTAGGCGTAGCCGTCGCAATAGGCGTTGTAGGCGTAGGCGATGCCGGCCGCCAGCAGGATTGACAGCACGGCGGCGATAATGAGGATCGGTTTCTTCATGGCGTTCCCCTATTTTTTGTATTGTGTTCGCCGCGACAGCCGCATCGCGGTTTTGATGGTCTGCATAGCAGCGGGCGTCACCCGGGTACAGCCCGCGCCACTGACTTCACGGCCTTTGATCCGCGCAACCGCCCCCACCGGTTGCGGATCGCGGTGCCCGTCCTCATGCCGCCCGGGCCCGGCCGCGCAGCGTGTCCGTCAGGATCCGCCCCTCCTCGCCCAGCCAGAACCGCAGCTTGGCCAGCCGCAGCTAAAAAGGCGCGGTACTCGGGCAGCAGGTCCAGCAAGTCGATGCTCGTGCTCATCAATCCTCCGCGTTCGGTTCCGGCGGAACGCCGGCCGGATGGCTCAGGCGCCGTACCGCCGATGGATGGCGAAGCGCACCGGGCAGGAGCAGACCTGCCCGGTGCCGTACTGCAGGCGGTAGGGGCAGTCCATGCCGCCCTCGTCGGCCAGGAACAGCACGTTGGCGCCGTCGGCGTACGACACCTCGCACAGCGGCGCGCCGCCGCAGCGCCCGCTGTCAACGCAGCAGACGCCGCGGGGGCATTTCACGGCCGCGGCCCGCACCTCCGCCGGCAGGCGGTACACGGCCCCTCACCCGGCGCGGGCCGGGGCCCAGGCCGGGCCGGACAGCGGGATCCGCCGCGCCCGGTGGGCCAGGTGCCACTGCCCGCAGTGGGGGCACTGGTAGGGCGCCAGGATCGACCCGCCCCGGGAACAGCGCCGGATGCGGGCCGCCAGCCGCTCGGCCGCGTCGCGGCCCGGGAACCGCCGCTTGCGGCCGCACTGCCAGTAGATCCTCATGTCCACGTCCGGTCGCTCCCTGCGTTGCGGCAGGCCGGCCTCATGCCGCCTGCCTCCCGGCCTGCGCGGCCGCGGCGTCCAGCAGCGGGTCCAGCACCACGTCCTCCAGCGCCCCCAGCAGGCTCTCCACCCGCAGCCGCGGCGCCGCCCCGCGCCGGACCGCGGCCTGGGACAGCCGGCCGCGGGCGGCCTCCAGCAGGACCGCCGCCTCGCCCCGGCCGATGTTCCCCAGCGCCAGGTCGGCGACCGCCCGCTCCACGGCGTCCCGGTACTCGGCCCCGCCGCCGGGGTCGCAGCGGGCGATCTGCCCGGCCAGCCGCAGGAACTGCTGGTGCTCGGGCAGGCCGGCGATGATGTCCCTCAGGCTCCGCATGTGATGGCTCCAGATGAAACGGCCCGGCCGGCGGCCGGTGACGATACTTGGCGTTCCGTCTTTTACCGGCGATGCCGCGCCGTTGACGCATGGCCGATCCGCATTTTGCATTGGCTGCCCTGGTGGCGAACTATGGCCGCCGGTCCGGGTGAGGTCCTTCATGGCCCCGGCTTCCCCGCCGCGTCCGGCTTCCGCCCCCCGAACAGCGCGCCGACGATCACCGGCAGGGACCCCATCTCCGGGAGGAACAGGAAATGGCCGGCCAGGGGCGCGCCGCCGCCGGCCAGGGAGAACCGGCTGTCGATGCAGAAGGCGTAGCGGCTGCCGGCGTCCAGCGCCGCGGCCAGCGCCGCGGCCAGGTCCTCCCCCTCGTGGATCCCCGGCGCGCCCGGCTCCAGGTTCAGCACCAGCCCCAGCATGCCCGCGATGCGGTCGACGTAGCAGCCGATCACCAGGTCGGCGGCGTGGCGGAACATGCCGGGCTCCAGGTCGTCCACCCGGGTGAAGCCGCCGCCATCGCCGGGACGGGCCTGGGGCATGACGAACACAACCTGGCCGGCCAGGTCTCCCAGCACGGTGTCGACCACGACCGCCGCCCGGCTGCCGGGCTGCGCCAGCGACGCCAGCAGGCCGCCCACCGGCCGCACCCGCAGCGCCGGCGGCTCGACGTCCACCCGCCGCCCGGTGAGCTCGGACAGCGCGCGGGCGGCGTTGCAGGCGCCCACGTTGGCGGCCTCCTGCACGGCGTCCAGCTGCAGGGGGTCGAGGTAGACGCCGCGCAGCGGCGCGGCCGCGGCCTCAGCCGCCACGGGACTGCTCCCGGGCGGCGCAGCCGGCGCACATCACCACGTGCCGCACCGCCCCGGCGCCGGGCAGGGCCAGCAGGCTCCACGCGCCCCGGCCCAGCGCCCGGCCGCGGTTGTGCCACACCACCTGCCGGCTGCAGCGCTCGCAGCGGCCGCCGCTGCGCGACCAGGCGCCGGCCGCCGCCGAGCGTTCGGCGATGTACGCGGCGTTGTCGAACGTTGAGCCCTGGTCGGCAGGCATGGCTTCCTCCCCATCGTTTCGGTGGAACGGGAAAAACGGCGGCGCGGCGGGAGGGCATCGCCCTCCTGCCGTGGCATCGTACTGCGTTCCGGGCGCCCCCCGGTCAGGCTATAGAACCGGGGCGCACTTCCAGCTCATCTGCTCGGCCCGGACAATGGCATGGTGGTACAGGATGGTCCGCTGCCGCTGCGCCAGGCGTTCGCCGCTGTCGATGATCAGCTTGATGGCGTCCTGGGCGATCACCTTGCCGACGAAATTGCGGCCGTCCTGCATCACGAATCGGTAGTTATGGATCTTGTCGTACATGGCTGCGTCCTTGTAACACCGGTCGGGGCGGGCTCCGGCGCCGGGCCGGGGCCCGCCCGCTATCCGATCATTCAGTAGTGAAAAGAATGGTTTCCATCATCACCCCCCGAACTTTGGGTCATCCCCTGCCCAAGCCCGAGTCTCACGCTGAGCGATCAGCAATTGGTTTCGCTTAGGGTATGATGGGAGGAGGAGGAGGGGGCAGCGGCGGATCTATGGTGTCTCCACCCTTGATTCTCGAGAGCATCGCCTTGTCCAGCACCTTCATTGGTTCACCCTTTCTGATTGTTGCAGTTACTAGTAACTTGTGCATGGACAATGCCAAAAAGAATGCCAGTTCTGATCGCTTGATGCTATCTGTTACAATGCAAGAAGATGCTCGCCAACAATTCTTTTAACCCCTGCTTTTGAATTGAGCACGAAAGAAAAAGTGCGACATAAATGTCGCACTTTTTCTTTCGTCAAACGATGCTGATATTCTATAATATGATGTTATATAGTGTTTTAATTGGTGCGACAATTATGTCGCACCATAAACGCAAATAGTTCACCATGCGGGTTCATAATCAGGTAAATCGTGGTTGGCACGTTGCTGCCTTGCCTTAGTTTCCGTCGATCCCATATCGCTTCATCAGCCTTTGGAGCTGTCGGCGCGAGATCCGTAGCCGCCGGGCGGCATACGTGATGTTGCCGTCGTCGATGCGCAGGGCCTCGATAACCTTGACCTTCCTGACGTGATCGACCTCCTGGCGGATCGTGGTGACGGGCAGCGCCTCCTCCTGTATCTCCAGGTCGGAGGGGCGGATCTCCGTTCCCTCGGCCATGATCACCGCCCGCCGCACCACATGCTCCAGCTCGCGGATGTTGCCGGGCCAGACGTAATGCAGCAGGCATTCCCGGGCGCCGTCCGAGAAGCGCAGTCCCCGACGCTTGTGCTGGCGCTGGAACTGCTGGCGGAAATGCTCGGCCAGCAGCATGATGTCGCCGGCGCGCTCGCGCAGGGGGGGGACCCGCAGCCGCAAGACGTTCAGCCGGTAGTACAAATCCTCGCGGAACCGTCCCTCGTTGATCTCGATCTCCAGATCGCGGTTTGAGGCGCAGATCAGCCGGACGTCCACCGGCCGCGGCTCGGTGTCGCCCACCCGCCGGATCTCCCCGGCCTCGATGGCCCGCAGCAGGCGCGCCTGCACGCCCGGCGAGGCGCTGTTGACCTCGTCCAGGAACAGGGTGCCGCCCCCGGCCGCCTCGAACAGGCCGGTCTTGTCGGCGTAGGCGCCGGTGAACGCCCCCTTGACCGAGCCGAACAGCTCGGCCTCCAGAAGATTTTCGGGCAGCGAGCCGCAGTCCAGCGCCAGGAAGGTCCGGTCCCCGCGGGTCGACAGCTCATGGATGGCCCGGGCCGCCAGCTCCTTGCCGGTGCCGGTCTCGCCCTCCATCAGCACCCGGACATCAGCCGCGGCGGCGGTCCGGACCCGCCCCAGCATCTCCCGCACGGCGGGCGAGCGGCCGATGATCCGGTCCAGCGCCGGCGTGCGGTCCGAGCGCAGCTCGCGGTTCTCTCGCCGCAGCCGTTCGAGCAGGCGGCCGCTCTCCAATACCGACCCGATGATGGCGGCCAGCGCCCGGAGGAAGTCCCGGCGCCCCGGCGAGAACGCGCCGCTCTTGAGACGGGTGTCGAGGTACAGCGCGCCGGCGGCGCCCTCCCGGAAGCACACCGGCGCCGCCACCAGCGAGCGGATGGCGTTGCGCTGCACGCTCAGCCGTGAGCTGAAGGCCTCGTCCAACTGGGCGTCGTTGGACACGATCTCGCGGCCGGTCCCGGCCGCTGCCAGCACCGCCTCGCGCGAGAAGTCGAGCGCGTCACGCCGCGTGTCCGGGTCCAGGTTCACCTGGGCCACCAGCGCCAGCCGCGAGCGCTCGTCCAGCAGGAACAGCCCGCCCCGCTCCGCATCCAGCAGGCGCACGGCCAGACTCACCGCCGCCCCGGCGATCGCCGCCGGCTCCGTGGCGGACGCCAGCAGGCCGGTCAGCTCGTAGATCCCGTCCAGCAGTCCGGGATCGGCCGCGGGCCGGCCTGCGGCGCCCTTCAGCTGCCGGGCGGCCTCCAGCATCTGCCCGCGGACCGCCGCCAGCCTGGCAGGGGCCTGGTGCCGCTGGAAGACCGCCTCGGCCCTGGCCAGATCGGCGATCAGCCTCTCCGGAGCTGCCGGCTGGCCGTGCGACATTTCCACGGCCGCCGCCCGCAGCCAGGCCTCGGCCGCATCCAGCTCCCGGCCCAGCTCCAGGAACCGTCCGGCTGCGGAAGCGATGGCTGCTATGCCGGAAGGGTCACGGTCCAGCCGGGCCCGGACCTCGCCGTCCGCCAGGTCGCGCCAACAGCCCTCGGCCCCGTCCGCGCCGGGGCCGATCAGGCGCAGGGCGTCCGCCGCGGCCTCCCTGTTCCCCAGCGCCGCCGCCGCCAGCGCACCGCAGGCCAGGAACTCCGGCGCCAGCGCCATCGGTCGTTCCCGGGACAGCGCCAGCGCCTGCTCGAACCAGCGGCGGGCCTCGGCCGGCCGGCCCGAATCCAGCGACACCCGGCACAGGTCCTTGAGCGCGATCAGCTCGGCGTGCGGGCTGTCGCAGGCCCGGCTGCCGTGCAGCGACCGTTCCAGCATGGCCGCGGCGGCCGCGGCGTTGCCCAGCAGGTGGTGCTCCATCGCGGCGTTGGCCAGGCAGATGGCGTGGTTGGCATGGTCCCCGGCCTCGAGGTACAGCGCCGCCGCCTCTACCTGGCATCGCACCACCAGCTGGTGATGCCCCTGGCCGCTGTGCACCACGCCCTGCATGGCGATCAGGTAGGCTTGGTTTTGCGGCGGAACCGGCCGGGGCAGTTCCTGGTACGCCAGGTCCAGCCAGCGCCCGGCCTCGTCCCATTGACGGCGGGCGATCTTGACCAGCGCCATCTGCTCGCGCGCCGCTGACAGCAGCGCGGCAGGCAGGCCGTCATCGAGCAGGCGCAGGCATTCCACCAGCGCGGCCTCGGCCTCGTCTGCCTGCTGCGAGTGCCACAGGGCATAGCTCAGCAACAGCAGCGCCGGCCCCAAGGCGTCCGTCCTGCCCGCCTCCCGGTACCGTTGGACCGACAACCGGGCCCAGCAAGCCATCCGCGTCCAGTCGTTCATCTGGAGCGCCAGGTGCGAGAGATCCTCGCCGGCCTCGGCGGCTGACAGGTCGCCGGCGCCGCCGGCGGCGACCGCTTCCAGCAATTCGGGCGGATACTCGCGGCCGGCGCCGGGCCTGCTCCCGATGCCGGCACGGCAGACGCCGAGCCGGCGTTCCGCACCCGGCCCGGCCGTCCGCCGTGCCAGGTCCATCGCCGCCAGGGCTTCCTCCCTGCAGCCGACCCTGGCCAGGTACCTGCCCGCTTCCAGCGCGGTTTCCCACCCCAGCCCCGGGACGTCCGAAAGCAGCGACCACAGGCGTCCTGCCTGTCGCGCGCGACCCATCCTGGCCGACAGCCGCAACAGGCCGGCGCCCGTCGTCAGCGTTTCCTCCGGCGATAGCCGCCCGGACCCGAGCAGGACGGTCCCGAAGTGCAGGATCGCCTCTGCGTCGCGCGCCCGTTCTGCCCCGGCCAGCAGCGAGCGGACCCGCGCCTCCCAGTCAGCGCCGCCAGGCGCCGGCAGTTTCCGGTCCGCATGGATGGCCGGCCAGTCGAACCGCCACCCGTCGCTGGCCGGCTCGATCCAGCCGCGCTCCCGGTACATCCCCAGGCCGGCGGCGACGGCCCCGGCATCTCCGGCGGTCAGTTCGAACAGCAGACGGGCCATGGCCGCGGCGTCCCTGGCCGGGACGCCGGGGAACGCACGTTCCACCAGCCTTCCCAGTTCCCCGCTTGCCAGCGGGCCCAGCCGTATGACATCAGGGCCGTCCGGGGCGCGATCAGAGGCCTGGGCGATCAGAACCGAGGCCGCGGGAAGCTGCCGGCGGATCGCGCGGGCGTCAGCGATCCCTCCGGAGACCAACACGACGGCGCCGGCCGGGACCGCGCTCCAGGGGACGGAATCGGCGGCCGGCGCCTCCAGCAGGAGGCACGCCCGCCCCTCCAGCTGGAGGATGAACCGCAGCTCCCTCAGGAACCGGCCGCCGCCGGATCCCGCGACCAATGTCAGGGGGGTTCCAGACCGGACAGCCGCCAGGGCTTTTTTGATCTCTTCGCCCCGGCCCGTGAACGGAGGTTCGCACCAGCCGCAACCGGTGCGTCCCCAGCCGGCGTGAGCGAGCGCCTCGGTGACGCGTCCGGCATCGGCAAATCGGGCCTCCGGCGCGAACCGCAGCATCCGTGTCAGGATCTCGGCTGTCCGGGGGTCGAGCGCGGGGCCGGGCGCTGCGCACCAGGCGGCGTCCGGGTCAAGCACCTCGGCCGGGGCTGGCGGCCGCAGCCCCAGCGCATGCCAGATGACCAGGCCCAGGGCATAGACATCCGCCCGCGGCGACGGGCCGCCCTGCCCCGCGAGCAGTTCCGGCGCGGCGAAGGCCATGGTGCCGCGGAAACCGCCGCGGTCCGTCTCCCCGCCCCGGACGGACATCCCCAGGTCGATCAGCCTTGCGCTCTCGCCCTCGACCAGGACGTGTTCGGGCTTGAGGTCGCCGTGAACGATGCCCGCCCGGTGCAGGTGGGACAGTGTCCCGGCCAGGCCCGACCAAACCGCCATCAGCTGCCCGGGCGCAAGCCGCTGGCTGCCGATGGCCTGGCCCGGGCAGTGCTCCGTCGCCAGCACCGCCAAATCAGGGAAGCGATGCAAGTCGCGCACTGCCACCAGGCCGGGATGACTGTGGCGGTGGAGCAGGATGCACTCGCGGACCAGCGACGGGATATCGGGCGAGGCCTTGAGCACGACCGGCGACCCGGCCAGCAGGTCGTCCGCCAGGAACACCGCGGCCGTGCCGCCGCCGCCCAGCTCGCGCACCACCCGGTAGCGCCAGCCCAGCAGGCGGTGAATGTCGTCGGGACGAATGATCACGGGCTCGATCGCTTGCTGCTCATGGGAGGAATGATACCACGGGGGCGGGGGGCGGTCAAGGCGAAAGATTCGGGGTCGGTAAACGGGGAAGGCCCGGATCATCGATCCGGGCCCATCCTCCGCACCCGTCGCCCTAATACGATCGCCCGATGGTATGTCTTCGCTTCAGCCGCTCTGCTCCGCACCACGGTGCATCAGATCGTGGTAGTAACCGTTACGCTCCATCAACTCTTCGTGTAATCCCGAATCGGCCAACCGGCCAGCATTCATCACGAACACCTTCTGGGCCCGCTGGGCGACGGAGGGATGGTGCGTGATCAGAATCACGATCCGGTCCCGGAAGGCGCGCAATACGTTGTCAAGTACCCGGCGCTCGGTGTCGGGATCAAGGGACGCCGTGGCCTCGTCGAGGATCAGCACGTCGCCGCCCTTGAGGAACAGCCGCGCCAAGATCAGCCGCTGGATCTGGCCGTCGCTGAGGCCGAGGCCTCCCTCGCCCAATCTGGTCTCGAACCCCCGTTCCGTCGTCATGATGAACTCCTCGGCGACTGCCCGGCGGCTGGCGGCCTCGATTTCACCGGACCCGGCCTCCGGGCGTCCGATGCGGATGTTGTCGCCGATCGTCTCCGAGAACAGGAAATCTGAGATCGACGCCACCGTCACCTTACCCCGGATGTAGGACACCGGCAACGTGCCGTAGGCCCTGCCATCGAAGCTGCACTGGCCCTGTTGCGGCGCATACAGGCCGGCGATGATGCCGGCCAAGGTTGATTTGCCTGCTCCGGAGCCACCGACGATGGCACAGACTTCCCCGGCCGTACAGTCGAGGGAAACATCGCTGACCGCCATGGTCTGGTCAGGGTATTGGTAGCTGACGTTGCTAAGCTGCAATTGGGTGACCCGTTCGGGCGATTCCGCCGGCACCTCGCCACCTTCATCCTCGTCGGGCAACGCCGTGTATTCTTTGAGGCGGTCGATCGTCCCGGCGGCCATCGACAGCTTGCCGCCGATGTTCGCCACCCGGCTCAATGGGCCGACGAAGAGCGTGGCGTAGAGACTGAGCGCCGACCATTGGCCCAGCGTGATCTCCCCTCGCAACACCATGTACCCGCCCAGCAGGAACACTCCCACCGTTGGCAGGTACTCCACGAACGCTTCCTGCAACATCGAGGGATAGAACTCCGCGACCGACACGGCGACGCTCGCCTTCAGGTACTCTTCATAGCGCTGGCGGTACACTATCATCCGGTAGCGGTGGGCCAGCCACAGCTTAAGCGAGCGCAGCCCGGCCAGGGTCTCGTAGCGGAAGGTCTCGATGTCACAGTGCTGTTCCCGCACGGCGAAGATGCGGTGCTGCAGACGGTCGTAGTACCGCTTGACCATCACGTAGATCGGATAGAACACCGCGAACATCGCCACCGCGATCCAGACATTGACAGTCAGCGCGTACACCAGCACCCACAGCATGGTGGTCAGGTTGCTGACGAACTGGCAGGTGACATGCTGGTAGAATCCGATGACGCCGTCGGTGTCCTGCTTGATGCGGTTTGCGTGGTAGCTTCCCGGTTTCCCCGACAACAGCTGCAGTGGCGCGGAGAGGATCTTCTTAAGCATACTGTTGTCCAGGGCGAAGGTCAGGGTCAGCCGAACCTTCTCCTGGTAGCGGTTGATCACATACTGCAGGCCGATGATGGCCGCCATGTTGACGAACATCAGCGCGGTGAACCGCAGCAGCGCCGGCATACTGCGGCCGGGCACGATCACGTCGATGAAGTGCTTGGTGTAGAGCGGTAGCGCATTGTACAGGCAGTCGATGGCCACCTGTAGCAGAATGACCAGTGCGACCGCGCCGGCATGGTGCCTGACCAGTTCGCGGAAAAAGCTGGAGACGCGACGGATCTCTACTATCATGTCGGTGATCCCATTTGGCGATCGATTGCTGGTGCTGTAATGACGGTGCGTCTCACTGCCCCCACACGTTGCGGTCCAGCGAGCGGTACTGGATGGCCTCGGCGATGTGGCCGCTGGCGATGCGTTCCGTGCCTTCCAGGTCGGCGATGGTGCGGGCGACCTTCAGGATCCGGTCGTAGGCCCGGGCCGACAGGCCGAAGCGGTCGATCGCCGTGCGCAGCAGGTCCTCGCTGGCCCCGTCGATCTCGCAGCAGCGCCGGATGTCGCGCGACTGCAGGTGGGCGTTGCAGAACATGTGCTTGCGGCCGGCGAACCGCCGCAGCTGCACCGCCCTGGCCTCGTCCACCCGGGCCTGGATGGCGGCCGAGGGCTCGCCGGCCTCCCTGTCGGACAGCTCCTTGTACCTGAGCGCCGGCACCTCGATGTGGATGTCGATCCGGTCCAGCAGCGGCCCCGACACCCGGGCCAGGTACTTCTGGATCGCGGTCGGGCTGCAGGTGCACTCGTGGCCGGGGTCAGTGTAGAACCCGCAGGGGCAGGGGTTCATGGCGCCGGCCAGCATGAACGAGGCCGGAAATGTCAGCGACATGGCGGCCCGCGAGATGGTGACCCGGCCGTCCTCCAGGGGCTGGCGCAGCACCTCCAGCACGTTCTTGCTGAACTCCGGGAGCTCGTCCAGGAACAGCACGCCGTGGTGGGCCAGCGACACCTCGCCCGGCCGGGGATGGGCGCCGCCGCCGATCAGCCCGGCGTCGCTGATGGTGTGGTGGGGCGAGCGGAAGGGCCGGGTGGCCACCAGCGCCGTGTCGGGCGGCAGCATGCCGGCCACGCTGTGGATCTTTGTTGTCTCCAGCGCCTCGTCCAGCGAGAGGCGCGGCATGATGGTGGGCAGGCGACGCGCCAGCATCGTCTTGCCTGAGCCGGGCGGCCCGATCATCAGGATGTTGTGCCCGCCGGCGGCCGCCACTTCCAGCGCCCGCTTGACATGGGCCTGCCCCTTGACGTCGGAGAAATCGACCGGGTAGCGCGCCGAGGCCGCGAACACCGCGTCCAAGTCGACGGTATACGGCCCGATGGCCAAGCTGCCGCCGAGGAAGTCCGCCGCCTGCCGCAGCGAATCGACGGGATGGACGTCCAGACCGACGACCATGGCCGCCTCCTTGGCGTTGCCGCGCGGCACGATCAGCGACCGCAGCCCGGCCTCGCGCACGGCCAGCGCGATCGGGAGGCAGCCCCGCACCGGTCGCAGGCTCCCGTCCAGCGACAGCTCGCCCAGGATCGCCGTCGTTTCGAACAGTGATGAAATCACCTGGTCGTGGGCGGCCAGCGTGCCCAGGGCGATCGGCAGGTCAAAGGCCGAGCCCTCCTTCTTGACGTCGGCCGGCGCCAGGTTGACCGTGATCCGCTTGAGGGGGAACGTGAAGCCGGAGTTCTTGATCGCGGCTTCCACCCGCTCCCGCGATTCCTTGACCGCGTTGTCGGGCAGCCCCACGATAGTGAACCCCGGCACATTGGCACCCAGGTCGGTCTCGATCTCCACCAGGTAGGCGTCGATGCCCAGCACCGCCGCCGACAGCACCTTCGAAAGCATGGCCTCACTCCGTTCCGTACGTATTCACACAACTCTGGCGTGCCTGTCGCACGACAATGACATCACGAACACTATCGCAGGATCATCTCAGTAGTTGAAATCGTGCTCGCCGACTTTGATAATCGTGGTGCTCGTTTCATCCGGTCGCGACTTTCGCACTTCGATAAGGTTGAGAACATCGTATCCGCGGTGCGCAAGGAATCCGATGATCGCATCGTTGTTCGGATGGACCCAGTTGTAAAGTGTGCCGTTGCCGAGGTCCTTGGCGATCTGTTCGGCCAGTTCGTAAAGGCGTGTTGCAATTTTTTTCCTGCGGTATCCGGGCAACACGTACATCGATTCCGCCCAGGCGACGTCGCCGTCAGTTCTGCAAACAATGAACCCGATCGTTTCGTTCGACTCGTTCTGGGCGATGAAAACCGGATAGTTCCTGTCGAGATGCCCCTGCAATTCCTTACCAGCTTCGTTCTCCGTGGCATGGCAACCATGGCCCCGGAATTGTGCTATTTCCTCCCGGAACTTAACCACCAAGGGCGCGATGCCGGGAATATCAGCTGCTATCGCCTGGCGGATCAACATAATCAATGCTGTCCATTACTTGCGCTTCTCCAGCAGCAGATGCCAGCGGGACGGCGCCAGGCAGGCGTCCATCAGCGCCCGGAGCTGGGCGTACCGTTCCGGCGGCGCCGTCGCCAGCCTCAGTTCCACGCGGTGTTCGAACCACACCGCCGAATCATCAGCGGATGTCCGGAACGAGACCGATCCGGCCTCGTTGTCAAGGTTCACGTCCTCCGGCAGTCCGGCCGGCCGCCATCCCTTGGGCAGGATGATCCGCCACCGCAGCTCCTTGGTCAGCGGCCCGTCGGTGACCAGCGGCAACCGCCGCTCGGCCGCCCCCGGCCAGGGCAGCAGGGACAGCTCGGCGAACGGCTGGTCCGGTATCCGGATCACGGCCATCCTGCCCTGTTCCCGCGCGAATCCCGGCAGGTCGCATTCGAAGGACAGCGCGGCCGGGGCGGCGACGTCGTCCTCATCGGGCAGGGACAGCCGCCTCACCGCCGCCTGGCGTGACCAGCGCTGGAAGTAACCCTGACGGCGGCGCTCCCGCTCGGCGCTGGACAGCTCACGGTGCGCGTCCCGCCAGCGCTGGTCATAACGGCCCGACATCCGGGCGGTCCCCGCTGCCCGCCAGGCCTTTTTCACCGGCGCCAGCCGGCCCTCGAACCGCAGCGTGCCTGCCCCGCCGGGCGCGGTCGGCAGGTCGATCCAGGCCGCCTCGCGGATGGATTTGACCAGCAGTCCCTTCCGCCCGGCGCAGGCGTCGAGGAACGCCGGCAGGCGGTCATCGCCGGCCGGGTCGATGTACAGCCAGCCGGCGCCGTCCTCCACGGCCAGCAGCACCCGGTTGAGCCGGTCCAGGTCGGGTATTTCCTTCACCAGATCCTCGTCGCCGTCCCAGGTCAGCACCGGGTGCGAGCGGATTCCACGGATGGCCAGCAGGGCCATGAACAGCGCGGCCCGGTCATTGTCGCCGGCCTGGCGGCTGGCCAGGGTCTCGCCCGGCCGCCTGGGGAGGCAGCCGTCATCGCCGAACCGGATGTCGACCGGCCGGATCGTCCGATTGAGCGCGGTCGCGATCGCGTTGACCAGCGCCAGCGGCGTTCCGTCGGGTGGCGCAATGGTAGCCGCCAGGGGTGACAGATCTGCGGTGTCCTGCGCCCTGGGCAGAAAATCGCGGGCGAAGCGGGCGGCGGCCTGGGCCCAGTCCATCCGGTCGCTGAACAGCAGCCGGTGCGACAGGGCGGCGTCATCCGGCCGGTCCTCCTCGTCGGGGATGCCAGACAGGGAATCAGCGCGCCACTCCCACCGGGTGACCCGGTCGCTCTGGCTGAACTTCTCCCGGATGGCCTTGGAAGAGCGCCACCGCAGGAGAGGCCGGCCGCGAGGCACCCGCAGCACCAGCGACTGGCGCAGGCTGGGGTCCAGCCCTTGCCACACCCGCTCACCGGATATGGGATCGTCGGGCTGGCGATCCCGGATCCGCCTCAGCTCGAGCTCGATCACCGCGCCCGGGGCCAGCCCCAGCGGAGTGACCACCATTTCCATCCGTCCGCCAAGCCCGGGGTCGTCCTCCGCCTCCCCGGCGGCGACGATGTTGACCGCGTTCGGCGGCAGGGGCAGGACCGCGCCGTCCGGCGAGATCGTGCGGCAGGAAACCACGAGCAGCGTCTCGCTGTCGGCGTCGAATGCCCGCCTGACGAAGCCCCAGGCCTCGATGCCCCGCTGGTCCAGCACCCGGACCTTCAGTCGCTCGTGCTCGACACACTGGCCCGGATCGGTGTAGTCAAGCGTCACCGCGCGCTCCAGGATCACCGCCCGCGGCTGGCAGTGGCGGCCGCCGCCTTGATCGGCTGCGGGATCCACCGTGAACGGAACTTCGGCAGCGGGCAGGTTTCCGCTCCACAGCAGCGCCAGAACCGCCGCCAACCGCAGGGCGGGTGCCGCAGGGAGGGCGGCGCCGGCAGGGGACGCCGGCAGGAGCGGGGGTCTCATGGACGCGCCGGCTGCAGCACGAACCACCCGTCCCGGGCGTCAAGATACCCGAGCATCGAGCGCCGGTACGACGGGTAATCACCGGCTGCGATGTGCGGATTATCTGCCGTCAGCCGCCGCGAGTAGGCGACCGCACCCCTGCCGACCGCCGCTTCGGCGCTCCAACTGCCGGTGCGGTAGCTTCCCTTCCGCCGTGGCGGCTGGGAAACGGCGGCCCAGCCCGCCGGCAACTCTATCCGCTCCCGCAGCACGGCGCTGAAATTTGCGCCGAGGTCGACGGCGTGGGTGCGGTGCGCCGATTCGGCCGTGCGGCTGGGGTCTATCCACCACGGTTCATAGCGCGCCAAACCAGGTTTGAGTATCCGGTACGGGCCGGCCGAGAATGCCGCGCCCGGGACGGCGTACTCGATCCGGCACACCATCGGCTGCCACAGGCTGTCGGGATCGGCGTGATCGAACGCGACCACCTCCGCCGAAGGATCAAGCTGGCGCACGATGTCGCGGGCGACGCCCTCCCGGCGGGAACGGGGCCGCCATTCGAACATCCGGCGCAACCAGGTGTCCTGCGCGCCCGTCCCGCGGAGGATGATCACCCCAGACAGGTTGCCCGCGGTGTCAAGCCGGCACTGGTTGTCGATCTCCAGGCGGTTGCTGTCGGCCGGCAGCAGCGAGATGGTGCGCAGGCCGTCTCCGTCGGGCCGAGCGATGCTGACCTGCTGGCCCCGCGCATGCGCCGGCAGCAGCTCGGCCGAGCCGTCGGCCATCGTCGGATCGCAGTAGACGAAGCCGCCGCGTCCATCGTCGACCGCCACGATGGCATGGTTTGCCTGGTCGGCGGGAATCGCTTCCATCCGGTGGCCGGCGGCGGTCACGGCGTACCAGGCGCGGAAGCCGGCGGCGTCGAGCAACGCCACCAGCAGGGCCGCCTTGTCCTTGCAGACGCCGGCCTTCTGGTCGAACGTCATCCGGGCCGGGTGGGGCTTGTAGCCCTCGTCCTCGCCGGCGGTCAGGCCGAGGTAGCGGATCCCGCCGGCCACGTAGTAGGACAGCGCCCTGATCCGGGAAAGCGCGTCGGGCCGGCCGGCGCAAAGCTCCTCCGCCTTGTCCCTGATCGCCCGGTCCGGCCGCAGGCAGGAATCGGCCAGCGCGTGCTCGTAACGCGACATCCACTCCCAGGAGGGGATGGTGGTCACGATCAGCTTGCGGCCGACGTCATAGCTGGACGGCATTCGCGGCTCGCGAACGATGGCCGGAAGGTTGCGCCCGCGCCACAGGTGCGAGCAGCGGAAGCTGTCCGACAGGTCGCGGTGCTCGAGTTCGCCGTTGTACACCGCGAACGCCGGCGGCAGCGCGCGCGGGCCGGCAAGGGTGTACTCCACCTCGATCGCGGGGTCGTCCGACTGGAACATCACCACCCGGTTGAAGTGCCCGCGGTACGGAGTGGCCAGCGTTCCCAGCAGGAACAGGCTGTCCGCCAGCGAGCCCGGCCCCAGCCACAGGCCGCCCAGCTCGCGCGTGGCGTACTCGACGGCGTCGCCCGGCGCCAGCCCGGGGACGTCCAGGACCTTGTCGCGCTCGCCCCAGAAGATGGTCCCGCCCAGG
This sequence comes from bacterium UBP2_UBA2255, assembly GCA_002347565.1. GTDB lineage: Bacteria > Edwardsbacteria > AC1 > AC1 > EtOH8 > UBA2255. The sequence continues at coordinate 29,253 of DDXR01000034.1, forward strand.
CTGGCGGGCCGGGGGACGTCGTCCAGGCTGTCGACCGGCAACGGGATGCTGCGGCCGTCCGGCTTGATCAGCCTGGCCCACAGGAACTCGGCCCGGTTGTACTGGGGCGCGTACGTTATCCGCAACTGGGCGAAGTCGCGAACCGCGCCCGGGGCCAGCACCTTGACCAGGCGGGCCCGCTCCAGCACGCTGGTGCCGGCGGCGGTATACTCCTCGCGCTGGCGGTCGTAGACCACCACCGCCTCGGCCAGCGGGTAGCGGGCGGCCGTAACCGTGCCCAGGGCCGCCATCGTCGCGGCCGAGTCCTGTGGCGCGGACGCCGCCGCGGCCAGCGCGACGCAGCACGCAGCCATCGTGAGCAGAAGGAACCGCCTCATGGTCTCATCGCATCGATCGTTGACGTGTTCCGACGGCGGCGGCACCGCCGTCCAGCAGCGCGTGGATCCGAGCCAGGTTCAACACGTCCTCGCGGTTGTAGTCCAACAGCAGGCGCAACGCGTCTCCGTCGCCGAGAACTTGGTACCTTTGCCAGAGGGCGAGCGCGTCCCGGCCGTCCATCCCCGGCAGCTCGCGTTCGATGCCCATCCGCAGCTCGATCGCCTTCTGGCCTCCGGTCAGTCCCTGCGCCTTGCAGGCATAGCGCAGGTCGACCGAGCGGTATCGCTGCCGGAGGTCGACGCCCAGCTGCTGGCGGATCACCGGCAGGTCGAAGCAGTGCCCGTTGAACGTATAGAGGGTGGCGGACCGCGGCAGCGTCCGTTGCAGCCTGGCGGCGGTGATCTCGCCGCCGACCAGCTGCCGGAACCGGCCGCGGTGGGAAAGGCCGATCACCGTGATCCGCCGGCACCAGTCGGTCTCGATGTCGAGGTAGAGCGGCGTCATCGCTGATCAGCGCGGCCGGAACGCGTCCTTGACTAGCTCGATCGCGGTCCGGCCGTTCTCGACCGTGACGGCCACCACGTCGAACCGGCAATCGGCCGTTCCATACAGGCCGGTCCGGTACAGGTACGACCTGGCCACGCGCGCCATCTGCGCCTGCTTGCGGCCGGTAACGGCCGACTGGGGCGGGCCGAAGGCGCCGCCGAACCTGGTTTTGACCTCGACGAATGCCAGCACCGGGCCGTCGTAGGCGATGACATCGATCTCCCCGGCCTTGCCGGCGCGCCAGTTGCGCTCCACGACGCGGTAGCCCTGCGCCGTCAGGTGCCGCGCCGCCAGCTCTTCCCCGAAATCGCTCTTCTCGCTCATGCGTCTCGTTCAGCTATTGCCCGCGACAGCGGTGATCGTGGTGCGATAAGGAAACCATGAATGCAGGAAGGTTGTGGGATCCCTGGCTTCCTTATTGCATCGGGTGATCCGCTTCCAGCAGCTCCCGCACCGGGGCGAAGCTCCGGCGGTGGATCGGGCACGGCCCCATCCGGCGCAGCGCGGCCAGATGGACGGCCGTCCCGTATCCCTTGTGGACGGCGAAGCCGTAGCCAGGGAACGTCCGTTCGTACCCCCGCATGATTGAGTCGCGCACGCACTTGGCGACCACCGAGGCCGCGGCCACGCACAAGCTGGTTGCGTCGCCGCGGATGACCGGCATGACGGGCACCGTCCGGAACTTCTCCGGCAGCCGCGGCGGCCGCGGACCGTCGACCAGGACGAGGTCGGGCCGGCTCCGCAGGCCGCAGAGGGCGAAGGTCATGGCCTCCAGCGCGGCCTGCAGGATGTTGGCGCGGTCGATCCGCTCCCGGTCGACGATCCCCAGCCCGACCGCCTCGGCCTGGTGCAGGATCTCGGCGAACGCCCGCTCCCGCCGCCGCTGGCTGAGGACTTTGGAGTCGGCCACACCCGGCAGCCCGGCGTCCGGCCGTAGGATCACGGCGGCGGCCACCACCGGCCCGGCCAGTGGGCCGCGGCCGGCCTCGTCGACCCCGGCGATGCGGACGATGCCGCCGGTGCGCAACCGGCGGTCGTTGCCGTAAAGGTCGCCCGCGCTTCGCCGCACCATGCGGTCACCGGCGCGCCGGTGACCGCGTTACGGCTTGGCCTCGGCCGCCGGGGCAGCCGCGGTTTCCGCCGTCTCCCGCCGCTGCTGGACCTTGGAAGCCCGGCCGGTCAGGCCGCGCAGGTAGAACAGCTTGGCCCGCCGCACCATGCCCTTCTTGATCACCTTGACGCTGGCCACGGTCGGCCCGTGCAGCGGGAAGATGCGCTCCACGCCGATACCGGCCGAGATCTTGCGCACGGTGAAGGTGGCCGAGGTGCCGGCGCCCCGCCGTTGGAGCACGATGCCCTGGAAGGCCTGCAGCCGCTCCTTGTCGCCCTCGACGACCTTGACCTGCACCCTGATGGTGTCGCCCGGGCCGAAGTCCGGCAGGTCCCGCTTCATCTGCTCGGCCTCGATGCTGTTGATGACCGCCTGTTTGTTCATGGTACCGCTCCTGATTGTCTATGGTTTGTTACCTGTTGTTTGTTCTCGCGGGAAGGGCCCTGCGGGCCCGTCCGCGCCGCTCGCCGCGGCAAGCGGCGACGGCCGGTTTCCAATCACTCGCCGTCAGCGTCCAGCAGGTCCAGATCGGCGCCGCTCAATCCGGCCTTCTCCATCAGGTCCGGCCGGCGCCGCATGGTGATCAGCAGCGACTGCCGCCGGCGCCAGCGGGCGATGGCGGCATGGTTGCCCGACCGCAGGATTTCCGGGACCCTCATCCCCTCGAATTCCTCGGGGCGGGTATAGTGGGGGTGGTCCAGCAGTCCGCTCTCGAACGAGTCGCGGTCGGCCGATTCCGGATCCGAGATCGCTCCCGGCAGCAGCCGCACGATGGAATCGACCACCGCCAGCGCCGCCGGTTCGCCGCCCGACAGGACGAAGTCGCCGATCGAGATCTCCCGGTCGACCACCGCCCGCACCCGCTCGTCCACGCCCTTGTAGTGGCCGCAGATCAGGGCGATGTCCCCCTCCCGAGACAGCTCCCGCGCCATCGCCTGGTCGTAGCGCGCCCCGCGGGGCGAGAGTAAAATGGCCAGCGGCCTGGCCCCGTGCCCGGCCAGCGACCGCACCGCGCGGCAGATGGGCTCGGGCTTCATGATCATCCCCGGCCCGCCGCCGTACGGCGCGTCATCGGTCACCTGGTGCTTGTCCCGGGCGAAGTCCCGGATGTTGACCAGTTGGAACCGTACCAGTCCCCGCTGCTGGGCCAGTCCGATGATGCTGGCCCCCAGTGCCGCCGGGAACATCTCCGGGAACAGGGTCAGCACGGATATCCTCACCGCAGGCCCTCCACATCATCGATCTCCATCACGCCGGCCGCCAGGTCGATGCGCCGGATGATGTCGCCCCGGGCCGGGACGCGGAACTCGCGGACGCCGTCCCTGACCACGTAGGCGTCGCCGGCCGGCAGCGTCTCCACCACCGCCACCGTCCCCAGATCGGTCCCGGCTGTCGACCGCACCGCCATCCCGATGATTTGGAACGTATAGTACGACCCTTCCGGCAACCGGGCCAGGTCGCCGGCCGGGACGCAGAGGTCGGCGCCGCGCAATGCCTCGGCCTGCTCGCGGGTCGATACCCCGGACAGGGTGAGGATCCCCCAGTCACCCTGCGCCACGAACGCCTCCACGATCAGGGTCCGGTAACCGCCATCGGCCGCCGCCAACAGCTCCTGCCCCGGGCGGAACCGGCCGGGATTGTCGGACTCGACCCGCACCCGGAGCGCGCCGGCGATGCCGTGGGGCTTGGCCACCACGGCCACCACCACCAGGCCGCCGCCGTCGTCCGCGGTCATCGGGCCGTCGCCGGCACGCATGCCGTCACGGAGCCAGCTGTCCCGCGGTTACTCGATGATCTCCAGCTCGGTGCGCTTGCCCTCCTTGGTGCCGGCCGCGGCCAGCAGCGTGCGGATGGCCTGGGCGGTGCGCCCCTTCTTGCCGATCACCTTGCCGATGTCGTCCTGGGCAACCCGCAGCTCGAACACCACGCTGCCCTTGTCCCGGGGCACCTCCTTGACGGACACCTTCTCGGGGTGGTCCACCAGGGACTTGGCCAGGAAGTCGACCAGATCTTTCATCATGGCTGGCTAGTCCTTCTTCTTTTTGGCTGCCAGGCGTTCCTTGTGGGTCTTCTTGGTCTTGGCGGTGGCGAAGGCGATGCGGACGTTGGCCGCGTCGCCGCCGTTCTTGACCGACTCCTCGGCGGCCTTGACGATCCGCTTGACCGTGGGCGAGACGATGGCGCCCTTCTTGACCCACTCCCGGGCCCGCGCCAGGTCAAGCTTGGCCTCGGGCGGATTGCCGTCCGGCCGGTAGAACCCCAGCGTGTCCAGCTGGGCGCCGCCGCAACGCGACCGGGTGGCCGAGACCACGATCCGGTAGCTGGCCTTCTTGTTGGCGCCGATCCGGGTCATCCTGATGGAAACCGACATGTCCTGCTCTCCCGTTATGTTAGCCGTTGGTTGTTCGTTGTTCGCTGTCCAGCGCTTTACGTTTCACGTTGGTCCGTTGCACGTTCAACGCCGCAAGGACCATGTTTCGTTTGTCGAATTCGTATGACACCACCATGTTCCCGTTTTCCCGTTGCCCGTTTCCCCTTTCCCGGTAGGTATTAGAATCGTCCCGGCAAGAATCCCTTCATTTTCCCCGACGCGAACTGCCTCATCATGCGCTGGCTCATTTCGAACTGCTTCAGCAGCCGGTTGATCTCCTGCACCGAGGTGCCGGACCCCGCCGCGATCCGCCGCTTGCGGCTGCCATCGAGGACCTGCGGACGTTGCCGCTCCTTCTTCGTCATCGAGCCGATGATGGCCAGGGTGGCCGTCAGCGCGCCCTCGTCGGGCTGCGCGCCCGCCGGCAGCTTGCCCATCCCCGGGATCATCCCCACCACGTCGGACAGCGGGCCCATCTTGCGCACCTGGCGCAGCTGCTCGGCGAAGTCCTCCAGGTCGAAGCTGTTCTTGCGGACCTTCTGCTCGAGCTGGGCCGCGGCCTTGGCGTCGAACGCGGCCTGCGCCTTCTCCACCAGCCCGACCACGTCGCCCATGCCCAGGATGCGCGAGGCCATGCGGTCGGGGTAGAACGGCTCCAGCGCGTCCAGCTTCTCGCCCGTGCCCGCGAACATCAGCGGCTTGCCGGCCACCGCCCGCAGGGACAGCGCCGCGCCGCCGCGGGAGTCGCCGTCCAGCTTGGTCATCACCACGCCGGTCAGCGGCAGGCGCCGGTCGAACTCGGCGGCGATGTTGACCGCGTCCTGGCCGGTCATGCCGTCGACCACCAGCAGCACCTGGTGCGGCCTGACCGCGGCCTGCACCCGCTCCAGCTCGGCCATCAGCTCGTCGTCGATGTGCAGGCGGCCGGCGGTGTCCAGGATCAGCACGTCGATCAGCCGCTTGACCGCCTCGTCCTTGGCCGCGCTGCAGATGGCGGGCACGTCCTGCGAGTCCAGCTTGAAGAACTCGCAGCCGGTCTGCTGGGACAGGATCTCCAATTGCTCCACCGCCGCCGGCCGGTAGATGTCGGCCGCCGCCAGCATGATGCGACGGCCGGGCTGGGCCAGGTGCTTGGCCAGTTTCGCGCACGTGGTCGTTTTCCCCGAGCCCTGCAGGCCGCAGACCATGATCACGGTGGGCGGCTGCGAGGCCAGGCGCAGCGGCTCGTTGCGGCCGCCCAGCGTCTGCGTCAGCTGGTCGTGGACGACCTTGATGAACTGCTGGCCCGGCGTGATGGAGTTCAGGACCTCCTCGCCCAGCGCCCGGGTTTCGACCGCGGCGATGAAGTCCTTGACGACCTTGAAATTGACGTCGGCCTCCAGCAGCGCCCGCCGCACCTGCTGCGCGGCCTCGCGGACGTTGCTCTCGGAAAGTTTTCCCTGGCCGGTGAGGTTCTTGAACAGGCCGGTCAGTTTATCGGTGAGGGTGTCGAACAACTACTTTACCCACGCATTTATAAATATATCTGCGAAAACATCACCATCGGGTATCTTATAGCCAATATAACCATTATTGTTTGGATAAACTATTGAATAACAATGCATCGCACAATTATATAGATCATCAATGCATTGATTGATCTCATCAATATTATATCCAACACTTGTTCCAATTACATCCTTGTCAAGATGAGGTAAGATTTTATCTATGATTATTTTGTACTTCTCTTTATACGCTTCAAGCCTAATAATATCGGCTGAGATTTCTTTACTAATATGAAGGCCTTCCTTTTCTGCATACTCTAAAATATCTAGAAGCACCGCGATTAATGAATATGTGGATTTTTGATCATGTCTGGAATTGTATTTTTTTACATGTCTTCTAATTCCCATGAATTGAGTTATTGCATAGCTTTCATTTAACAATGTATAGAAACTGTGGCGAATGTTAATCTCATTGTTGGCTTTAATAATACCTACTATTAATCCATATACATGCTTGTGCGCACATAGGCGTTCAATATTCGACAAAACTGCCGAATAATGTTCAATAATAGCTTTATCTAGTTCAGCCATAATGAAATAATGCAATCGCCGTCAGTTATCCGGTTTCCCGCCATCGTAAATATTACCGGGCCCAGGTGCCGACCTCTCCCCTGCCCCTCCCCGCCGCGGGGAGGGATTGGGGTGAGGTCATTGGTTCTGGTCCGTGAAACACCACGCCGGGCTTAGGGCTTCCGGGAATTTCCAGGCGGAAAGACTCTTTTGGTTCTTTTCTGGTCACAGAAAAGAACATGGATTCCCGCTCCCCGCTTTCGCGAGGACAAGCTTCGCGGGAATGACGCGAAGGAGTTAAACACAAATAAAATCGCCGTCAGTTGTACTGAACGATCCCTCAATGTACCGCCAGGGATCAGGCGGACTGGCAGCGATCTGTGGATATCGCCTATGCCGGAATCGGGTCAATTATACCATAAAATCAGGACGGTTTTCAAAGGAAAAGAAAGAGCCTGTCTGTTCGCTTAAGTCTTTTGTTTTCAACTTTTTGCCGACTCGGTTCTAACCCAACCCTTCCCTCCCCGAACCCTTTCGGGGAGGGGTTGGTGTGGGGTGGTCCCGCCATCGGGAATTCTACAGACCTCACCCCTGCCCCTCTCCTAACGCATTAGGAGAGGGGCAGGGGTGAGGTCAACCTGGATTCCCGCTTTCGCGGGAATGACACGAGTACGCGTGGATTGTCTTATGCTCGGAGATAACAAGAAAAGGCCCCGAGAAATAATCTCAGGGCCTCTCTGTGCCTCGGTGTCTCTGTGGCGAATTCGGCGGTTTATCCCTCCCGCTTGCCCAGCTGGTGGTCGATCTGCATCAGCGCCCCCTTGGACTCCCCGGCCATCTTCAGCTTGTTGACGATGTCCAGGGTCTGGGCCTCCTCCTCCACCTGCTCGTCCACGAACCACTTGAGCATGCTGACCGTGGCGTGGTCCTTTTCCTTGGTGGCCAGGTCGACCATGTCGTAGATCATTGACGTCACCTTCTGCTCGTGCTTGTAGGCCTCGGCGAAGGCCGCCAGCACGCTGTTCCAGCGGGCCGGGGGCGCGCCGATGGCCGCCAGCTTGATCTCCGCGCCGCGGTCCTCCAGGTGCTTGTAGAACCGCATGGCGTGGCCGGTCTCCTCCTTGGCCTGCACCTTGAACCAGTGGGCGAAGCCGCTGAGGTTCTCACCCTGGCACCAGGCGGCCATCGCCAGGTAGAGGTAGGCGGAGTACAGCTCGGCGTTGATCTGCTTGTTGATGATGTCCTGGACGCTCTTCTTCATCATGGCGCCTTCTCCTTGACTGTTTATCGGTTTGAATAGTTTGATCGTTTGAAGCCGTTGATAGTTAGATGCTCCGGCGGCGCAAACGATTCAAACATTTCCAACATTTCCAACGGTTTCAAACAAGGTTCAGGGATTTGTGCTTCTCCAATATCGCGTCGGCCAGCTTGTCCAATGCCTGGAAGTCCGCGTCCTTGGGATGGCCCTTGATGTACACCGGCGGGATCAGCTCGGCCTTGACGTTGGCCAGCAGCGACTGGATGGTCTCCACCGCCTTGGTCCCCCAGCCGTACGAGCCGATGACGCTGATGAACTTCGTTTTGGGGCGCAGCGCCCCGACCACCGCGGCGGCATACAACCCTTGCGGGTGCGGGCCGACCAGCGCGGTCGAGGTGCCGAGGACAACCGTGGCCGCGTCCAGCAGGTGGGCCGCGATGTCGCCCAGGTCGCTGTTGGTAAGCTGGCAGGGCACGACGCCGACGCCGCGGTCGACCAGCGCGTCGGTCAAGTGCCTGACCATGGCCTCGGTGCTGCCGTGCATCGACACCCAGGGCAGCAGCACCATGTTCTTCACCCGGTCGGAGCTCCACTCGCGGTAGGCGTCGATGATGAAGAACGGCTTGCGGTGGACCGGGCCGTGGCTGGGGCAGATCAGCTCGGGGCCCAGCTGGGCGATGCGGTCGAGGTACTTGGGCTGGGACGAGCGGAACGGCGACATGATCTCGGCGTAGTAGCGCTTGGCGCCGTGCAGCACCTCGCCCGGCTCGGCGTAGAGCTTCGTCGTCGCCAGGTGCGAGCCCAGGAAGTCGCAGGTGAAGAGGATCCTGTCCTCCGCCAGCCAGGTGAACTGGGTCTCGGGCCAGTGCACCCACGGCGCCAGGATGAATTCCAGCGTCCTGCCGCCCAGGTCCAGCGTCTCGCCGTCGTTCTTGGCGATCACCCGGTCGGCCGCGGCCAGGCCCAGGTCGGCCAGGAAGTCGCGGCACTTGGGGTTGGTGACCACCTGAGCCTGGGGGTATTCCTTCAGCAGCAGCGGGATCGATCCGGAGTGGTCCTGCTCGGCGTGGTTGGCCACGATGTAGTCCAGCTGTTTGACGCCGGCGGCGCGCAGGTTGGCCAGCAGCTCGCCGTACTTGGGCGGGTCGGCCGTGTCGATCAGCGCCGTCTTGTGGGCACCCCGCACCAGGTAGGAGTTGTAGCTGGTGCCCTCGGGCAGCGGGATCAGCTCGTCGAACAGCCGGCGGTCCCAGTCCTGGACGCCGGTAGCGAAGACGTTGTCCTTGATTTGGCGGATCATTGTTGATAATTCCTAATCTCGAAGCACGAAATCCTACACAATAACAAATATCAGATACTATGGGAAGACAGTTGTCGATTTCCGTTTCGATATTCTGATTTACTTAGATTTTCGGTATTTGGGTTTCGTGTTTTGAGTGGTTATTCCTCTGGCTCGAAGGCGTCCTTGGCCGCGCCGCACACCGGGCAGACCCAGTCGGCGGGCAGGCTCTCGAACGCGGTGCCCGGCTTGACGTTGCCGTCGGGGTCGCCCACGGCCGGGTCGTAGGTGTAGCCACAGACCGTGCAGGTGTACTTCTTCATTTTTCCCTCCTGTTGGGGCAATTCATGAATTGCCCTTACTTGTATGGCGATCTCCCGGTCGCCCTTACTTCTTGACGTAGGTCGGGGCGTTGGCCTGTATCGCCCCGCCCTTGATCTCGTGGTAGTAGGCGTAGGTCATCGGCTGGCCGGCCTTGAGCGCCTCGGCGGCGACGACCTCCCCGATGAACAGCGTGTGCGTGCCCAGCTCCACGGCCTGCCGCACCTCGAGCTCCAGCCAGCCCAGCGAGTGGTCCAGGATCACCGGCGCGCCGGACGGCAGCACCCGGTGCGAGATGCCGGAGTACTTCTCGACATCGCGGCCGCACGTGAAGCCGAACAGGCCGATGAACTTCAGCGGCGTGTCATTCTCCAGGACGGAGACCGTGAACCGCTTCGATCCGCTGATCAGCTCGTGGGTCAGGTTCCGGCAGTTGAGGCTGACCGCCACCAGCGGCGGGTCGGCCGCCACCTGGAACACCACGTCGGCGATCTGGCCGTTGAGCCTGCCCTGGCGGAAGCTGGACACCACGTACATGCCGTACGAAAGCAGGCCGAAGACCTGGGGATCGATGGCCCCCATTCTACGCTCCCCGCAGGGCGGCGATCTCCGCCGCCCGGTCCACGCTGCCGAACACCGCCGAGCCGGCCACCAGGATGTCGGCCCCGGCCGCCGCCGCCAGCGCTGCGGTGCGCCGGTTGATGCCGCCGTCGATGGAGATCAGGGCGCTGGTCTTGCCCTCATCCTTCAGCCGTTTCAGCCCGCGCACCTTATCCAGCGCCGACTCGATGAAATCCTGCCCGCCGAAGCCGGGATTGACGCTCATCACCAGCACCAGATCGGCGAGCCCGACCGCCTGCATCACCGACGCCAGCGGCGTGCCGGGATTGAGAGAGACGCCGGCCTTGGCCCCGAGCGCCCTGATCGCCGCCAGTGCCGCCGGCAGGTCGGCGGAGGCCTCGCAGTGGACGGTCAGCAAATCGGCCCCGGCCGCGGCAAAGCGGGGGGCCAATTGCATCGGGTCCCGGATCATCAGGTGGACGTCCAGCGGCAGGGCAGTGAGCCTGTTGACGGCGTCGACGATCAGCGGCCCGAACGTCAGGTTGGGGACGAACTGCCCGTCCATCACGTCGAGGTGCAGCAGGTCGGCGCCGCCAGCCTCGACCGACCGGATCTCGGATTCCAGCTTCGTGAAATCGGCCGACAGCAGCGAGGGCGCCACTTTCACCGCCATGGCAGTCACCGGCTGACCGCCAGGTCGACGGTGTCCCCGCGCATCACGACGAAGCCGGGCTGGGGCGCCTGCAGCATCACCGTGCCCGGGTCGGCCGATTTGACGGCGATGCGCTTGATCTCCCCGATCACCAGGCCCTGGGCCACCAGCGCCGGCTGGGCCTCGGCCAGCGGCCGGCCGATCAGGTCCGGCATCAGCATCCTGCCCTCGGTGGGCCCGCTGCTGAGGGTCAGGGCCACTGCGGCACCGCGCTTCAGCCTGACGCCGGACGGCGGGTCGGACGCGACCACGCAGCCGAGTGCCACCGAATCCGAAGCCAGGCTGTCGAACCGCGACACCGTCAGTCCGGACCGGGAAAGCAGATTCACCGCCTGTCCCGCCGTCAACCCCACCAGGTAGGGCAGTTCGGCCAGCTCCGCCCCGCGCACCAGCGTCACCTTGATGGTCCGCCCGCGTCGCAGCATCCGCCGCGCCTCCGGCGACTGCGAAATGACCGAGCTTTCCGGCAGGGCCGGGATCGTCTTCCAGCCCACGGCCGCCAGCTCGAAGCCGGCAGCACCGGCGGCCTCGCGCGCCTGCTGCAGCCCCAGCCCCTTGAGATCGGGCACCGCCAGCTCCTCGCCCTGGCGCGCTATCAGCGGCATCAGGACGAAGTTCGACAGCAGGAATCCCGTCCCGAACAATCCCAGGCCCAGCAGGACCCGCCGCCACCAGCGGGGCAGCGACCGGTATCGACGGATCAGCGACATCGCCTGCCGGCCCGTCCGCAAAGGACGCGGTCAGCCGCGGCCACCGGGCGTCCCTCGCTCATTCCGGCTCGACGTCGGTCGAGATCCAGAGGTTGACGCTGGCCCCCTTGGCCGCCTTGGCCCCGGCCGGCGGGTCCTGGCGCATCACGATGCCGGGGTCGAGCTCGCCGGACTCGTCGAACTGGTACCGGATCGTGCCCACCGCCAGCCCGGCCTGCCTGATCATATCCGAGGCCCTGGTCCGTCCCCAGCCCTTGACCGCCGGGACCGCCACCTCGCCGGCGCCGGCGCTGATGATCAGGTCGACCGCCGCGTCGCGCCCGATCTGCGCCCCGAAGGGCGGCTGGCTGGCGATCACCGCATCCTTGGGGACGGAATCGGAGGACTGCATGGTGACCTGGCCCAGTTTGAGGCCGGCCTGCTGCAGCATCACGGTGGCCTGCGGCAGCGGAATGTTCCGCAGAACCGGCACCGCGCCGCCGGCGCCGTTGGGCCAGACCTTGACGGTCGAGCCTTTCCGCACCTTCTGCCCCGGAACCGGGTCCTGCTTGCTGACCGCGCCATCGGGGACGGTCGGGTCGCTGATCGCGTCCTCGGTGTAGATCCTGAAACCGCGGCCCTCCAGGATCGACTTGGCGATCTCGACCTTCTTGCCGGTGACGTCCGGCACCTCTGACATTTCCAGCAGGGGCTGGATCACCGCCCAGAACAGGACCGTTGTCGCCAGGCCGCTGAGTGCTCCGGCCACGATGGCCGCGGTGACGCCCTTCTTGCCGCTGGTTTGCTCGTAGATCGGCATATTACCTCCGATGAAAGTTGCCGGTTGCTGTTACCGCCTGGCCAGGACTGCCGCGAACGCTCCGTCTGCGGCGTGCCGGTGCGGCCACAGGTACAGGAAGTCGCCCTGCAGCATCGATGCCGGCAGGTCCGGACGGACGGGCGCGAACTCGTGATGCCGCTCCAGGAACCTGCCGACCTGGAACTCGTTCTCCTCCGGGACCAGGGTGCAGGTGGCGTAGATCAGACGTCCTCCCGGCGCGACCAGCCGGGCGGCGTTTTCCAGAATCGAGGCCTGCAGGTCCGCCAAGCGCGGCACGTCAGCGGGCTTGATCCGCCAGCGCAGGTCCAGCCGGCGGCGCAGCACCCCCAGGCCGCTGCAGGGGACATCCGCCAGCACCAGGTCGAAGAGGCGACGTGAGGCAAACCCGGCAGCATCGGCGCGGGCCAGCGCCACCCTGTCGATCCCCAGGCGGCCCAGGTTGTCCAGCACCCGGGCCAGCTTCTTGGCGGAAATGTCTATCCCGAGGATCACCGCGCCGGGGGCAGCCAGCGCTGCAATGGCGGACAGCTTGCCGCCGGGGGAGCAACACAAGTCAAGGTTCATCGCCCCTGCGCACCCGGCTGCCAGGGAGGAAACTACCTGCGCCGCCGCATCCTGGACGTAGCACAGGCCCTGTTGGAACAGCCGGCTGCCGGCCAGGCCCGAGGGGCGACCGATGTCCAGCGCTGTCGCGGCCAGCGGATTCCTCCTGGGCTCAAAACCGGCGTCTGCCAGCATGACGAACAGATCGCCGGGCGTGGTCTTCAGGACGTTGGCCCGGACAGTCAGGGGCGCGGCGGCATTGTTGGCAGACAGCAGGGCCGCGGTTTCATCTCGCCCTATCAGGCCGTCCCATTTCCTGACCAGCCATTCCGGATGCGACCGCTCGACCGCCAGCCGGGCATAACCATCTGGAATATCAAGCGGTTTCCGCCATGCGCCTTTCCTGATTATATCCCGCAGCACGGCGTTTGTCAAGCCGATAGTGCCGCGGCGCCCGAATCGCCTGGCCAGTTTCACGCTTTCGTTGACAGCCGCTGACTGCGGGATGCGATCCAGGTACGCCAGCTGGTACAGTCCCAGCCGCAGGATATTCCGTTCGTGGACCGTAAGCGACGCCACGCCCCGCAGCAGCGAGCCGTTCAGGAGATGATCCAGGCGGGCCCGGTTGCGCAGTACGCCCGACACCAGTTCCTTGACCAGGCTGCGATCGGCGTGGCCGAGCCCAGGGTCGGACAGTACGCCAGCCAGCAGGTCGTCGCTCCTGGCCCGCCCCCGTTCCGAGCCGGCCAGCACTCTCAGTGCCGCTTCGCGGGCTCCCATGCGACGGGTCGTGAAAGCAGCGCCGAGAGCCCGGCCGACAGCGCCTGCATGTCGACCGTGGTGTCACGGCACGGGCCGTGCGGCCGCTGGTTGAGGATGCCGTATACCGGGATCGGGTAGGCGTCCTGGACGCCCGACACCAAATCGCGCTCGCAGGCCACCGCCAGGATGAGGGTGGGCTGGATCTCGCCGATTACCCGCCGGGCCAGGGTGCCGCCCGTGGCCACGGTGACGCGGGCGCCGGCCTGCCCGGCGATGTCCGCCAGGCCGCCCAGCGGGCACTGGCCGCAGCGCCGGCAGTTGCCGATGTCGTTGGTGACCCGGCGACCGCAGCCGGTACGCTGCAGGCAGTGCGGCAGCAGGATCAGCAGGTTCGACCGGTCGAGGCGGGCCCGGCTGGCCAGCACCAGCGCGTTGTTGAAGGCCACGAAGGACTCGCCCACCCGCTCCTTGCCGATGCCCAGCAGCCAACCGAGCACCAGGTTGATCGGGTACAACACCCGCACCGTGACCTGCTTCTTGCCGCGCGGGAACAGGAAATCGCGCTCGGTGACCGCAGACAGGAACAGCAGCAACAGCCCGCCCGACACCGTCAGCAGGAACAGCCCTGCCGCTGCCGCCGCGGCCAGCGTGGCCCAGCGGCCGATCAGCTCAAGCCGCGGCGTCACCAGCCACAGCAACAAGGCCACGCCGGCGCCGAGGATCAGCAGGCTCAGGAATGACAGGCCGAGGAATATCTTCTTCTGCGAAAACATCGCATGCCGCCGGCAGCTGCCGTCAATCCCTTCCGGCCGGGGATGCTGGCTCGCTCACCCGAGCTCCTCGCCGATCTCGGGCCGGTAGCCGTTGATGAACGCCGCTCCAGCCATCGTCTTGCTTCCCGCCGGCTTGACTTCCGCCAGGAGCACCCCGCCGTCGCTGGCGCTCACTACCGGCCCCCTGCCTTTCACAAACCTGCAAATCCGGCCGCATACAAATCCAGCACCCTGGTTCTCGGGTCCGCAGATGCCCTCAGCTCTCGAGATTTCGAGCCGTTGGCCGCGGAACAAGGTGAACGCCCCCGGCTTGGGCGCCAGGCCACGCACCAAGTCGCGTATCCTTCCCGATGGCTGCCGCCAATCGATGCGGCCGTCCTCCGGACCCAGCTTGCGCGCCACGGTTGCCAATGATTCGTCCTGGGGCTTCCGCGGCGGATCTCCCGCCGCGATCAGCCCGACGGTCCGGACCATCAGTTCGGCGCCGAACAAGGCCAGGCGTGTTTCCAGCTCGCCGGCCGTCTCATCGGGAAGGATCTCGACCGGTTCCTGCAGGATAACGTCGCCGGCGTCCATGCGCGGCGACAGGAACATGGTGGTCACGCCGGTCACCCGGTCGCCGTTGATGATGGCCCGGTTGATGGGGGCGGCCCCCCGGTACCTCGGGAGCAGCGAGGGATGCAGATTGACGGCGCCCTGCCTCGGCAGATCGAGGATGCGGCGGGGCAGCTTCAGCCCATAGGCCACCACCACCAGCAGGTCTGGCGACAGCTCGCGCAGCACCGGTTCCAGCCCGCCGGCCGCGAGATCCTCGGGCTGGTGAACGGGGCAGGAGATCTCCCGCGCCCGGCATTTGACCGGCGGCGGCGCCGGCCGGCCCGACCGGCCGGCCGGACGGTCGGGCTGGGTGCACACGGCGATGATACCGTGGCCGGCCTGCCGCAGCGCATCCAGCGTCGGCATCGCGAAGCTGGGCGTCCCCATGAAAACGATCCTCATCAGCGGCCCCGGTCACGCCCTTTGGCGTCAGCCGCTCTGCTGGTTTTCGCAGGCATCTCCCCCGGCCTTCCGGCGTCCGCCGCAGACCAGCCAGAGCAGGCCGCCCAGCAGCGAAACGACGATGGTGACGGCGTGGAAAAGGAAACCGAGCGAGAACGCCTGCAGTCCGCTGGCGCCAGCTCGGCTGAAGAAGACGACGAAGGCGCCCTCCTGCAGCCCCCATCCGTTGATCGAGGCCGGCACCATGCTGACGGCGGCGATCACCGGCATGTACAGGATGAACGGCACCAGCGGGACACCGATGCCGAGCGAACGCGACACCAGGAAAGCGGTGGTCACGACCAGGGCCTGCACCAGCAGCGACTGCAGGAACGCGACGACAACCTCGCGCCGGTGGTGGCGGTAGGCGTACAGTGAGCGGTAGAAATCGACGGCTTGCTGCTCGATCCGCCGCAGCAGCGGCATCCTGAGCAGCACCCGGAATTTTCGCATCAGGGCCTTGCTCATGAAGGCCGCCAGCGCCAGCAGGACCAGCCCGACCCCGATGGCCATGGACTGCAGCAACGCCGTCTCCCTGGCCGTCCGGGCCACCAGCACCAGCCCGACCAGCCCGGTGATGATCACCCCGAACAAGCCGACGAACCGGTCCACCAGCACCGAGGCCAGGGCCTCGGTGCGCGTATCGCAGTCGCCGGCCACCAGGTAGGCCCGCATCAGGTCGCCGCCGACGGTGGTGGGCAGGAAATTGCTGAAGAACAGCCCGTTGAGCGTGTATCGGAACAGCCGGTGGAACCTCATCCGGACGCCGCGGCCGGCCAGCAGCACCTGCCAGCGCCAGGCGCAGATCGCGTGCACGGCCAAGCAGGAGCCGATCGCCGCCAGCATCAGCCAAGGGTCGAGGCCGCGGATGGTTGACAACAGCTGCTGCCGGTCGACCTTGTACAGGATCCAACCAATCAGCGCCACGCTGACCGCTACCCGCAGCAGCAGAACGATCGTCTTCTTGACGGCCTGCCTCATCTCAGCCGAGCTCCGCAGCCGCGCGGACACCGCCCAGAAAATACTTGAGCGCGACGCTGCCGCGGTGCATTCTTGCCATCACCGTGCGGTCGGGCACGGCCCGCAGCCGCTGGGTCCGCCGGTGCTTGCGCCACACCGCCGCCGGGTGTTCGGCCATCCAGGCCGTCGCCAGCACGATGGCCCGGGCCCAGGCCCAGTTGCCCGAAGCCAGCGCCTGCGCCAGGGAGGCGGCCTCCAGCGCCAGCCGTGCCGGCCACACCCAGGCGAGCGTTGCCAGCGAATAGTTCTTCCACAGCATCAACAGGCTGTTGCGATGGTTGAGGAACATCTTGCGGTATTCTCCGGCCGGCAGCGAGCCGCCGGACAAGTGGTGGACCAGCGACCGTGCGACCGACACCGCCCGGAACCCGGCCAGGTGGAGTCGCCAGCAAAGGTCGATTTCCTCCATGTGCATGAAGAACTCCTCGTCCAGCAGTCCGACCGCGTCCAGCGCCGAACGGCGGTAGATCGACGCCGATCCCGACGTCCAGAAGATATCCGGCCGGGCATCGTCGTACTGGCCTTCGTCTTTCTCCAGCGTCCGGAACAGCCTCCCCCGGCAGTAGGGATAGCCGAAGACATCGATCTCTCCGCCGGCGCCGCCGGAGTAATCGAACGTGTCCTTCTCCTTGAGCCAGAGGATCTTGGGCTGGGCTGCGGCGATCGAGGGGTCGGCATCGAGCGCACCGGCCAGGTGCGCCAGCCAGCCAGGATCGACCTCGGTGTCGTTGTTCAGTAGAACGACGTATTCCTCAGTCGTCGAGCTGATGCCGAGGTTGCAGCCGCCGGCGTAGCCGAGGTTGGTGCCAGCGGGTATCACCTGCAGCTGCGGGAAGGTGAGCTTCGCCCACTCGGCGCTGCCGTCGGTCGAGCCGTTGTCCACCAGGTAGACCGCGTATGCCGGGTAATCGGACCGTAACAACGGCGGCAGGCAACCCTCAAGCAGCCGTTGCCCGTTGTAGTGCGGGATGATGACCGCGATCCGCGAGGGCCCGCCCATCAGGCACCGTAGGCGAGGCGCTCGGCCAGCCGCGGCGGAAGGCCGGCCCTCAGTATTTTCTTCTGGGCGGCGCCGATGTCGTATTCGACCCGCCGGATCACGATTTCCTGCCGGCCGCTGTCGCACAGGGCGTAGCAGGCGCGGGGGTCCCCGTCACGCGGCTGGCCCACGCTCCCGGCGTTGATGATGTACCTGCGGCCCGGCTCCAGGCGGAGATATTCCCGTCCCACGACGCTGCATTCGCCCGCCGGCGACAGCTGCCAGAACACCGGCTGGTGGGAATGCCCCACCAGGCACAGATGCCGCGTGAACCGCTCGAACTGGTACTCGGCCTCGTCGATTGACAGGATGTAGTGCCAGTCCTCGGGATGGAACGGCGTGGAATGCACCGCCACCAGATCGCACCCGTCGTCATCTCCCTGCCGGGCTGACGGAAGCGCCGACAACCAGCGGCGCTCGTCCGGCGCCAGCTGCCCCGCGGTCCATTCGATCGCCCTCCGGGCGTTGGCGTTGAAGAACTCCAGATCCAGCCTTCCCACCGCGCCGTAATCGTGGTTCCCGGCCACCGTCCACGCCGCAGCGTCCCGCACCGCTGCGATGCACTGCCGCGGCTCGGCCCCGTAGCCGACGACGTCCCCCAGGCAGGCGATCCGTTCCGCCCCCGACCGGGCGATGTCAGCCAGCACCGCCTTCAGCGCATCATGGTTGCCATGGATGTCGGAGATGGCGGCGATGATCATGATGGCCCCCTTTCGGTGGCTGGCGGCCTCCTCACGGGTTTGATTCCCGGTAGATGCGGTCGAGGACGCCGTTGACGAACCGTCCCGACCCGTCGTCGCCGTACCGCTTGGCCAGCTCGATGGCTTCGTCGATGGCCACCCGGGGCGGCACCTCGCCGCGCAGGTGGAGCAGCTGGGCCGATCCCAGCCGCAGAATGCTGCGGTCGATCACCGCCATCCGCTCCATCCGCCAGTTCTCGGCGGCGGCCTCGATCAGCCGGTCCAGCTCGTCGCGGTGGTCGAGCACGGCCCGCACCAGGGCGGCGGCGAACGACAGCGCTTCGGCGTCGACCTCCCCGTGGTGGCGCCGGTGCAGGTCCTGCGCCAGTTTCGGCGGCGGGTCGCCGGTGATGTCGTGCTGGTAGATCGCCTGCAGCGCCAGCTCGCGCGCCGTGCGGCGGACGCCCATTACTTGGCCGCCAGCCGCCCAGCGAGGTCGGCCATCTCTATCGCCGACAGCGCCGCCTCCCATCCCTTGTTGCCGGACTTGCTGCCCGAGCGCTCCAGCGCCTGGTCCAGGTTGTCGGTGGTCAGCACGCCGAAGATCACCGGCACGGCGGCGGCCATGGCGGCCTGGGCCACCCCTTTGGCCGCCTCGGCTGCGATGAAGTCAAAGTGCGGGGTGTCGCCCCGGATCACCGCGCCCAGGCAGACCACGGCCGCGTATTTGCCGGACTGCGCCGCCCGGGCGGCGATCGGCGGGATCTCGAACGAGCCCGGTACCCAGATCACGTCGACCTTGTCCCCCTCGCCGCCGTGGCGGGTGATGCAGTCCATGGCGCCGTCCAGCAGCCGCTGGCTCACCAGGTCGTTGAACCGCGACACCACGAGGCAGAACTTCCTGCCCGCTGCGGAGAGCTGTCCCTCGAATACGTTCGGCATGGTCCCTCCCCATTCGTTTGCTGATTGCTGATTGTCGCCGATCCGCGGTCACCGGTTCCCGCAGTTCGCCAGGGTCAGCAGATGCCCCATTTTGTCCCGCTTGGTCCGCAGGTATCGGGCGTTCGCTGGGTTGCAGCGCACCTGGACCGGCACCCGCCGGCTGATGGTCAGCCCGTGCCCCTCCAGCCCCGCGATCTTGTCCGGATTGTTGGTCATCAATCGGATCGACGACAGCCCCAGGTCCGACAGGATCTGCGCGCCGATGCCGTAGTCGCGCTCGTCGGCCCTGAATCCCAGCGCCAGGTTGGCCTCGATGGTGTCCAGCCCCTGGTCCTGCAGGCGGTAGGCCTTGAGCTTGTTGAACAGCCCGATGCCGCGCCCCTCCTGGCGCATGTAAAGGAACACGCCGCGCTCCTCCCGCGCGATCCGCCGCAGCGCCAGCGCCAGCTGGTCGCCGCAGTCGCAGCGCAGCGATCCCAGGATGTCGCCGGTCAGGCACTGCGAGTGCACCCGCACCAGCACGTCCCGCCTGCCCCGCACCGCCCCCTTGACCAGCGCCAGGTGGTGGTCGCGCGCGACCAGGTCCTCGTACACCAGCAGCCGGAACTCGCCGAACCTGGTGGGCAGCTTCGTCTCCAGCACCATCCCGACCAGCTTCTCCTTCCTGCGCCGGAACTCGATCAGATCGCGGATCGACACCAGCCGCAGCCCGTGGCGGCGGGCGAACCGCATCAGCGCCGGCACCCGCGCCATGGTGCCGTCCTCGGCCATGATCTCGCACAGCACGCCGGCCGGCGGCAGGCCGGCTAGCCGGGCCAGGTCCGAGGCCGCCTCGGTGTGGCCCGCCCGCCGCAGCACCCCGCCCTCCACCGCCATCAGCGGGAAGATATGGCCCGGCCTCGCCAGGTCGGCGGGCCGGGTGCGCGGCGCCAGCAGCGTCCTGATGGTGGCGGCCCGGTCGTGGGCCGAGATGCCGGTGGTGGTGCCGCGCACCGCGTCCACCGACACGGAGAAATTGGTGCCCAGCTTCGAGGTGTTGCGCTCGACCATCGGCTGCAGGCCCAGCGTCCGCAGCCGTTCCGCCGGCATCGAGACGCACACCAGCCCGCGCCCCTCCCGGGCCATGAAGTTGATGTCCGCGGGCCGCGCCCGGGCCGCGGCCATCACCAGGTCGCCCTCGTTCTCGCGGTCCTCGTCGTCGACCATCACCACCATCCGGCCGGCCCGGACGTCGGCGATGGCCTCGGGAATGGTGCCGAACCTGATGTCGTCCTTCATCGCTCCCGTACGTTCGTCGATTCCACGTATTTGGCGATCTGGTCGTACTCGACGTTGACCTGGCCGCCGGTGCGCCATTGCCCGATGGTGGTCGCCGCCAGCGTGTGCGGCACGATCACCAGCAGAAAGCCCTCGGCCAGTTTCTTCGCCACCGTCAGGCTGATGCCGTTGACCGCCACCGATCCCTTGTCGGCGACGTAGCGGCGCTCCCTTCCGGGGCAGTACACCGTGATCTCCCAGGCGCCAGCCCGCTTCACGATCTTGTGCAGCAGCGCCGTAC
>DDXR01000007.1 GCA_002347565.1 bacterium UBP2_UBA2255
GGGCGAGGAGCAGGCCCGGGAGTACAAGTAGACCCCACCCCTGCCCCTCCCCCTGTGGGAGAGGGGTAAAACGGAATACATGTAGGGGCGATTCATGAATCGCCCGGTACTGAGGAATGATTTGTACAAGAAACCAAGCATCGTTATTTTAGTCCTTGTCGCCGCCGCGTCCCTGTGCCTGGCCGACCCGCGGTTCGGCTCGCTGAAGCTGACGTCCGTGCCGGACAGCGCGCAGGTGTTCCTGGACGGGACGATGCGGGGGACGACGCCGCTGGAGGTTCAGGCAATCGAACCTGGCACACACCTGTTGGTTGCCACGAAGGTTGGACACCACCGGTATGTACGGGAACTGACCTTCGAGGGAGGCAAGCGCATAGTCGGCAAGGCGGTGCTCCCGGTTAAAACCACGGCCGAACAGGAACATGACCGGCAGTTGGATTCGATCCGGACCGACGGGATTAAAAGACTCACTGCCACATTGCCGCGCATCACGAACGCGCCTGCGCCAACCGCGCTGCCCCGATTGCGAGAAATTGTGCCACTGGCCACGGCGAACAGGCCAACAGCGTTTCCAGCCGAGTCCAAGGTGGTGTTGTCACTGCTCGTGGGGGACAATGGCGCCGTCTTGTACACCGGCATCCTGAAACGGAGCGGATCCCTGGTGCTTGATGATGCTGCGGTCGAGACGGCCGGGCATGCGCTGTTTTTCCCGGCGCTGGGTCCCGACGGCCAGCCGGTGACGGGGTGGATGTTGGGTATATACTCGACACGGGCCGGGCGGGATAGCCTGGCGCTGTGGCCGATCAGCGAGCTTGCCGCCATGACAAAGGATGATGTACGTGACATGGTTGCAGGGCGTGATACGATCATGGTGGCCGAACAGGATGGAACGCCATCCAACTCGCAAACCATACGATTGTATGAAACGCCTCGGGTGGTGAAGAAAATAGATCCTATATATCCGGCCGACGTCAAAGCCTTCGGGATCGAGGGAACAGTATCCGTCTTTATGCTGATCGATGTTGATGGACAGGTGATACGCGTAAAAGTGAGACATAGCTCATACAATAGCGATTTGGATCGGGCCGCTGTCGAGGCCGTCAAGCAATGGCGGTTCACGCCGGCGATGACGCATGGCGGCAAGTCGGTCCCCGTCTGGTTGACAAGGTCCTTTGTCTTCAAATGAACATACGATAATACTGAAAGGTTCCCGCGATGATCAAGTCGTTCGCCGATCTGATGACGGAGGCCAAGGCCCGCGGCCCCAAGAAGGTGGCCGTGGCCGTGGCCCAGGACGAGGTGGTGCTGGAGGCGCTGGACATGGCGCGCAAGGAAAAGATCGCGACGCCGCTGCTGTTCGGGGACAAGCAGGCGATCGAGGAAGCTGCCGCCAAAGCCAAGGTCGATATCTCGAAGTGGGACGTCACCGACATCAGGGACATGGCCGAGTGCTCCAAGGCGGCCGTGGCCGCGGTCAAGTCCGGCAAGGCCGATTTCCTGATGAAGGGACTGGTGGCCACCTCGACCTTCCTCAAGGCGGTGCTGGACAAGGAGGTCGGCCTGCGCACCGGCCGCCTGCTGTCGCACGTGGCGGTGATGGAGATGCCGGGCTACCACAAGGCCTTCTTCCTGACCGACGGCGGGATGTGCGTCAAGCCCGACCTGGCGGCCAAGATGGACATCGTCGGCAACGCGGTGGACGTGGCCCACAAGATGGGGATCGAGCGGCCCAAGGTGGCGCTGCTGGCCGCGGTGGAGGTGGTCAACCTCGAGATGCCCGAGACGGTCGACGCGGCCGAGCTCTCCAAGATGGCCGACCGGGGCCAGCTCAAGGGCTGCGTGGTGGACGGGCCCCTGGCGCTGGACCTGGCGGTGTCAGCCGAGGCCGCGCAGCACAAGAGGGTCAAATCCCCGGTGGCCGGCGACGCCGACATCCTCGTCATGCCCGAGATCGCGGCCGGCAACATCCTGGCCAAGGGCCTGATCTACATGGGCGGCGCCAAGGCCGCCGGGCTGATCGCCGGGGCGGCCCGGCCAGTGGTGATGCTGTCGCGTTCCGATTCCAAGGAGCAGAAGTTGAACTCGATCGCCCTGGGCGTGGTCAGCTGCTGATGTCCCCCCGGCGGCATAAGATCCCCCCGCTCCCGGTCGGCTGCTACAAGTCGATCCTGGACCACACGTTCGACGGCGTCAACTACGTCGACGGCAAGCGGAGGGTCCTCTACTGGAACAAGGGCGCGGAGGAAATGACCGGCTACCGCGCCGAGGAAGTGCTGGGCCAGGCCTGCTACCGCGATTCGGGGTTGTGCCACATCAACGACAGGGGGGAGCGGCTCTGCGGCCGGCTGTGCCCCCTGCTTGACGCCATCAGCACCAAGCGGGAGAGCATCAACCGCGTCTACCTGCGGCACAAGGACGGCCGGCGGATCCCGGTGGACGCCGTGTCCTCGCCGGTGTACGACGAGGACGGCGAGGCGATCGGCGTCGTGCAGGTCTTCCGGGACGCCACGGTCTACGAGGCGGCGGAGCGCAAGGCCCAGGTCATCGCCAGGCTGGCCACCACCGACGCGCTGACCGGCCTGCTGAACCGCCGCACCATCGACATCGAGCTGGAGATCGAGTTCAAGCGGGCAGTGCGGCTGCGGCAGCCGATGGCGGTGATCTTCTGCGATATCGACCGTTTCAAGTCGATCAACGACAGCCACGGGCATGCCGTGGGCGACGAGGTGCTGAAGGGGATGGCCAAGCTGCTGCTGGGCGGCATCAGGGAGTACGACCGGGCGGGCCGGTACGGCGGGGAGGAGTTCCTGCTCCTGCTCCCAGAGACCAAGGTGGAGATCGCCGTGGAGATCGCCGAGCGGCTGCGGAAGGCGGCCGAGGTCTGGCGGCTGATCCACCAGGAGAAGCGCTGGGACTTCCAGGTGACCATGAGCTTCGGTGTTTCCGAGCTGAGGGCCGACGCCAGCTGGGAGCACCTGGTGGAGCGCTCCGACCGGGCAATGTACAAGGCAAAGCGCAGCGGCCGCAACGCCGTGTTCGTGAGCTGACCCCGGCCATGCAGAGACTGATGATGCTGTCGCTGGCCGCCCTCGGGCTGCTGTACCTGCTCCACCTGGGGAGGTCCTTCCTGGTTCCGCTGGTGTTCGCCTTTTTCGTCTGGTATCTGGTGAACACGTTGGCCGGCTTCCTGGGGCGGATCCCGCTGGGCCGGCGGCGGTTCCCGGCGCCGCTGGCGTTCACCGGGGCCCTGGCGGCCATCGCCGCGCTGGTCTTCCTGTTCGTCAGGGTCGTCGCGTCCAACGTATCCGCGGTGGCCGCCTCGGCCCCGGCCTACCAGCGGAACCTGGAGCGGCTGGTGGCGAGGATCTCCGCCGCACTGCCGGTCGAGCAGCCCCCGACGCTGCAGGCCCTGGCCGCGATGGTGGACTTCGGAAAAGCGGCCAAGGTCCTGGCGCTGGAGCTGACGGAATTCACCGGCCAGGGCCTGATCGTCCTGCTTTACCTGGCGTTCATCTTCCTCGAGCAGCGCAGCTTCGCGACCAAGCTGGCGGCGCTGACCAAGGATCCCGGGCGGCGGCAGGAGGCCAGGGCGATGATCGCCAGGATCGACTCGGATATCAGGATCTACATCGGGATCAAGACCTCCAGCAGCCTGGCGACCGCCTTGCTGGCCTACCTGATCTTCCGGGCCGTGGGACTGGATTTCGCCAGCTTCTGGGCACTCCTGGTGTTCATCCTGAACTTCGTCCCCACCATCGGGTCGATCGCCGCCACCGCCCTGCCGGCGCTGCTGGCCCTGCTCCAGTTCGAAAGCCCGGTCCCGTTCCTGGCGGTCGCCATCGGCCTGACGGCCGTCCAACAGGCGTTCGGGAACTTCATCGAGCCCCGCTTCCTGGGAAATCGGCTGAACCTGAGCCCGCTGGTCATCCTGCTGTCGCTGGCCCTGTGGGGCAAGGTCTGGGGCGTCGCCGGCATGTTCCTGTGCGTCCCGATGACCTCGGTGGCGGTGATCATCCTCTCTTCCTTCCCCCAGACCAGGCCGCTGGCGGTGCTGCTGTCCCGGCGGGGCAGGATCGACCGCGGCGACCGGCCCGGGCCCGATGACCGGCAGACGGCACCACAGACAACATCGACAACATAAACAGCAACGGAGAACGCATGGCAATCATCACCACCCTCAAACAGATGGTCGACCTGGTCAGGGGCGGCCCCACCAAGCGCGTGGCGGTGGCCTGCGGCCAGGACCCCGACATCATCGACGCCCTGGCGCGCGCGGTCAACGAGAAGCTGGCCGTCGCCATCCTGATCGGCGACCGCAGGAAGACGGAGGAACTGGCGAAGAGCCATTCGATCGACCCCAAGATCTTCACCCTGATCGACGAGCCGGACCCCAAGCAGGCGGCGGCCCGGGCCGTGGAGATGGTGAAGAGGGGCGAGGCCGACGTCCTGATGAAGGGGCTGATCGACACCGCGGTCTACGCCCGGGCCTACCTCAACAAGGAGACCGGCCTGCTGACCGGCACCACCGTGTCGCACGTGGCGGTGTTCGAAGTGCCGAACTACCCGCGGCTGCTGATCGTCACCGACGCGGCCCAGATACCGTACCCCAGCTTCGAGGAGAAGGTGGCGATGATCAACCATTCGGTCGCCGTGGCCCACAAGATGGGGATCGANNCAAGGGCTGCGTCGTGGACGGGCCGCTGTCGATGGACGCCTCGGTGTCGCCGGAATGCGCGGCGGGCAAGGGCATCAAATCGCCGGTGGCCGGCTGCGCCGACATCCTGGTCTGCCCAGACATCCACGCCGCCAACATCCTGTACAAGACGCTGGCCCAGCTTGCCCGGGCCGAGCTGGCGGCGATGGTGATCGGCACCAGCGCCCCGGTGGTGCTGACCTCGCGCACCGACAGCGACGACACCAAGTTCATGTCGATCGTGCTGTCGGCCTTGATGGCGAAATAGCCGGCCAGCCGGTCATTTCCCTTGACTTTTCACGATGGAATCGTTTATCCTTGAACCGGAAGCCGGGCCGGGCGACCGCGGGAACGGCCGCCGACCCACCAAACGATCGGGTTCGATCCATGAAGATCGCCATCGGTTCCGACCACCGGGGATACGCGCTCAAGCAGCAGATCAAGGACGGCCTTGACCCGCAGCGGTTCGACATCACCGACGCCGGGACGGCCGGCACGGAATCGTGCGATTACACCGATTTCGCCTTCCCGGTGGCCGAGGCTGTGGCCCGGGGCGAGGCCGAGCGCGGCATTCTGATCTGCAGCTCCGGCAACGGCATGGTGATCGCGGCCAACAAGGTCAGGGGCGTGCGCGCCGCCACGGCCTTCACCCCGGACATGGCGCGCCTGTCGCGTCTTCACAACGACGCCAACGTGCTGGCCATCCCGGCCGACTACATCGACCCCGGGCTGGTGCCGCAGATCGTCTCGGTCTGGCTGGCGACGCCCTTCGAAGGCGGCCGGCACGAGCGGCGGCTCAACAAAATCAAGGAGTACGAACATGCGCACTAGGATGTGGCTGCTGGCCGTCATCGTCGCGGCCGCGATTTGCGGTCCGCTGGTCGCCGGCCCCGCCGACGGGTTGCCTGTCGGGCAGCCGGCCCCGCAATTCATGCTGAAAACCCACGCTGGCGACGATTTCTACCTCCGGGACTTCGCCGGCGAGGCTCGCGGCAAGCGATTCCGCCAGGAGCGCAACGTCGTGGTGCTGTCGTTCTTCGCGTCGTGGTGCAAGCCCTGCAAGCAGGAGATCCCGGTACTGCACGAGCTGGCCGCCGACTACGCCGCCGACGGCGTCAAGTTCTTCCTGGTCAACAAGGGCGAGGAGAAGGGCGTGGTCGACAACGCCATCTTCGAGGACAAGATCACCCTGCCAGTGCTGCTGGACCCCTACGAGGTGGCGTGCAAGAAATTCAAGATTAAGGAGCTGCCCACCCTGGTGGTGATCGACAAAACCGGCAACGTGACAGAGTACCGCACCGGCTACAAGACCGGGGACGATAAGTCGCTGAAAGAGGTGCTCAACAAGGCACTGGGCAAGGTGAAGACGCCGCCGCCGCCCAAGGTCGACAGCGCCGCCATCAAGGCCAAGGCCAAGGCTGACAGCATCGAGGCGGCCAAGGCCAAGAAGAAGAAGGGGGCTGTCAAGAAACCAGCCGCCAAGGCCGGCGAGGCCAAGACCCCGGCAGCGCAGCCGGCTCCGGCCAAAACGCCCGCCACCAAGCCGGCTGGCAGCAAGTGAACGCGGGGGCGTCTCAACCGCGACTGCTGCGGAGCATGACGCCCCATTTCCGGCAGTCCCGAGAAATCAGAGCGTGCATCACAACGCGGCAGAAAACAGCATGAGCATTCTCAAGAACGCCGACCCCGACATCTTTCAGTCGATCCAGGACGAGACCGGCCGCCAGGAGTTCGGCCTGGAGCTGATCGCCTCCGAGAACTTCGTGTCC
>DDXR01000073.1 GCA_002347565.1 bacterium UBP2_UBA2255
AGAGGGAAGGTAGTGCAATGAGCCTCGTGCTCGCCCTCGAGACCTCGTGCGACGATACGAGCGCCGCCGTCGTGCGCGGCGGCGAGGTGCTCGCATCGCTGGTCTCCTCGCAGCACGAGCTGCACGCGCCCTACGGCGGCATCGTGCCCGAGGTCGCCTCGCGACGCCACGCCGAGCTGCTCGACGGCATGGTCGCGGAGGCGCTCGCCGAGGCGGCGACGGGCTGGGACGACCTCGACGCCGTCGCCGTCACGCAAGGGCCCGGGCTGATCGGCTCGCTGCTCGTCGGGCTGGCGGCGGCCAAGGCGATCGCCTACCGCCGCCGGCTGCCGCTGGTCGCCGTCAACCACCTGCAGGGCCACGTCGCCGCCAACTACGCGCTCGGTGTCCAGGCACCCTTCGTCTGCCTCGTCGCCAGCGGCGGCCACACCCTGCTCGCCGTCGTCGAGGAGGGCGTGCGCTACCGGGTGGCGGCGCGCACGATGGACGACGCCGCCGGCGAGGCCTTCGACAAGGGCGCCCGCCTGCTCGGTCTCGGCTACCCGGGCGGGCGCGAGCTCGACGCGCTGGCGGCGCGCGGCGACCCGCGCTTCGCGCGTTTCCCGCGCGCCGCCCGCCGCGGCCGCGACTTCAGCTTCAGCGGACTCAAGACGGCGCTGCTCTACGACCTGCGCGAGCGCGACCCCGGCGAGATCGAAGCGCACCGCGCCGACATCGCCGCGAGCTACCAGGCGGCGATCGTCGCCCAGCTCGTCGAGAAGACGGTCGCCGCCGCGGCCGGCGAGGGCCTGCGCCGCGTCGCCCTCGCCGGCGGCGTCGCCGCCAACGCCGGCCTGCGCGCGGCGATGACCGAGCGTTGCGCCGTCGAGGGGCTCGAGCTGACGCTGCCGCCGGTCGTGCTGTGCACCGACAACGCGGCCATGGTCGCCGCCTGCGGCTGGCGGGTGCTGCGCCTGCGCGGGCCGTCGCCCCTGGACGAACCGGTCAGCCCCCGGGCCGTGTGGCCGCGGCACGGCGGCGGATGATCTGGCCCAGGCTGATCCTGGCCTCGGGCTCGCCCCGGCGGCGCGACCTGCTGGCGGCGGTGGGAGCGGATGCGACCGTGGTCAGGCCCCGCGTCGACGAGACGCCCGACGGCGGCGACCCGGCAGCCACCGCCCGCAGGCTGGCCCGGGCCAAGGCTGAATGGGCCGCGCGCCGGCCCGACCTCCCCGCCGGCCGGCGCTACATCGTTGCGGCCGATACGCTGGTGGTGAGCCGGCGCCGGGTGCTGGGCAAGCCGAACGGCGGCGCCGACGCGCGGCGGATGCTGGGCCTGCTGTCGAACCGGTGGCACGAGGTGGTCACCGGCGTCTGTCTGCTGGACCTGAAGACCGGCCGGGCGAAGTGCCAGGCCGAGGTCACCCGGGTGAAGTTCAGGAAACTCGCGCCGTCGATGATCCGGGCCTACGTCGCCTCGGGCGAGCCGCTGGACAAGGCCGGCGCCTATGGCATTCAGGGCAGGGGCGCCGTGCTGGTGGAGCGGATCGAGGGCTGCTATTCCAACGTCGTCGGGCTGCCGCTGGCCCGGCTGGCGAAAATGCTGGAACGATCGGGGGCCCTGGCGTGATCAGGGCTGTCGCCTGGCGCGCCGGAGCGGTGGTCATCATCGACCAGCGGCGGCTGCCGGACAAACTGGTCTACCGGCGCTGCCGCTCCGTGGAGTCGCTGGCAACCGCCATCGAGACGCTGGCCGTCCGCGGCGCGCCGCTGATCGGCATCGCCGCCGCCTACGGCGTGGCGCTGGCGGCGCGGCGGCCGGGGACGGCAGCCGGAAATTGCCGGGCCGCGATCCGGCGGCTGGCGCGCACCAGGCCGACGGCGGTCAACCTGTTCCGGGCGCTGGACCGGATGGCGGCCGTCCTGGCCGGAGATCCCCGAACCTTGCGCCGCCGTTTGCTGGCGGAAGCCCGGCGCATTCATGCCGAGGATGCCCGGGCCTGCAGGCTGATCGCGGCGCACGGCGCCACCCTGCTGTCTGCCGGAACCGCGGTGCTGACGCACTGCAATGCCGGGGCGCTGGCCACCGGCGGCGTCGGCACGGCCCTGGGGGTCATTCGCGAGGCGCGCCGGTTGGGGAAGATCGGCATGGTGTACGCCGACGAGACCAGGCCGCTGCTGCAGGGGGCCCGCCTCACCGCCTGGGAACTGAAGCGGGACGGGGTGCCGCTGACGCTGATCTGCGACAACATGGCCGCGTCCCTGATGGGGCGCGGGACGATCGGCGCGGTGATCGTCGGTGCAGACCGGATCGCCGCCAACGGCGACACCGCCAACAAGACCGGCAGCTACGGCCTGGCCGTGCTGGCACGGCATCACGGGATACCGTTTTACGTCGCCGCGCCGACCACGACGCTCGATTTCGGCCTGGAGACCGGCCCCGAGATCCCCATCGAGCAACGGCATGCCGCAGAGGTCAATTCGATCAATGGGACACGGCTTGCGCCGGACGGCATTTGCGCCTATAACCCGTCGTTCGATGTGGTGCCTGCTGAATTGATAACCGCCATTATCACAGAGCGCGGTGTAATCCGAAAACCGAGCAAGCGTAAACTTCTGGCCGTCAAAAAATTATTGTAATATATTAAAGTTTTTAATTGACTTTATTCAAACGCGGTTATATAATTTCATATGCCAGTAACGTTTTTTTATCGGTACAATACGCAGGCGTGCGGCGACCTGGGCGGCCCACACGCTTCAAGCAGGGACATGATCGGCAGTACAACCCCGTTCCACCATTCCGGGCAAGTGCGAAGCACGACAGCATCCAGAAAAGCCTTCAAGGAGACGACGAATGGCCGCGAATAATGCCAAGCTGCCGCCGGAGATCGATCAGCTGACGCAGAAACTGGTCGCTGATCCCAAATCCAGGGTCTTCGCCCAGCTGGCCGACGCCTACCGCAAGATCGGCATGATCGACGAGGCGATCGAGACCGCCAAACGCGGCCTCGAGATCCATCCGAATTATGCCATCGCCCACAACATCCTGGGCAGGTGCTACCTGGAAAAGAAGATGTACGCGCTGGCCGTCGAGGAGTTCCAGCTGACCATCAGGGCCGACCCTCAGAACCTGGTCGCCTACAAGATGCTGGCCACCGCGCACGAAAAACAGGGGGCTGTGGACGAGGCCCTCAAGTACTACCGCATGGTGCTGGATCTCGAGCCGGGCGAGATCGAGGCGGCGCAGAAGGTCGAGCAGCTCGCGGCCTCTGCCGGGGGCGTCCAGGCCCGGCCGCAGGAGGCGGCGCCCGAACCCGTGCCGGACGCGCCGGCGCCCGAACCAGAGCCCCAGCCCGAAACAACCCCGCTCCCGCAGGCGGAGACGCCGGTGCCGCCCTCCGAGGAGAGCCCGGCAGCAGCGGCGGTTGAATCTCTGCCGCTGCCCGCTGCCCTGCAGCAGCCCGAGCTGGAGATAGAACCGGCGCCGGAGCCGTTCACCCCCGCGCCGGCAGTCCCGGTGGCGCCCGATGCCGCAGCGCCGGCAGACGGCGAGGCCACGCCGACGCTGGCCGACATCTACGCCCAGCAGGGCCATTACGAGAAGGCGATCGAGGTCTACCAGAAACTGGTCGCCGAGAACCCCGACAACGACGCCTACAAGGCCAGGCTGGATGAGCTGCTGGCCAAGGCGTATCCCGAAGAGGCGCCGCAGTCCCAGCCTCCCGAGTCCGCGGCCCAACCGGCACCGGAGCCGCCGCAGCAGGAAGCGGCGGCGCCCTCCGCGGCCGACGCCCCGGACAACATGTTCAGCAAGATGTTCGCCCAGATGGAGCAGGTCGCCGGCAGCGGCGGCAGCAGCATCCCCGACCAGGTTGACGCCAAGGGCGAGCCGCCGGCGCCCGATCCGGCCCGGGAGGAAGCGGCACCGCCGCCGCCGCCTGCGCCGGCCGCGCCCGAGCCGGCGGTGACCCCGGCCCCGGAGGCGCCGGTGGACTTCGGCGCGCTGTTCGCCGGAGAGCAGAAGGCGCCGGACGGCGCCGGCGACGGGGCCGCGCCCGCTGGCGGCGAAGCGCCGAAGAAGGACGAGGCGGTCAGCAGCTTCCAGAGCTGGCTCAACAGCCTGCAGAAGTAGGAAGCGGGGCGGATGGCTGTGCGCAGCAACGATCACTCAGTGAGGACGGCGTCGGCCCGGCGGGCCATCGCCGAAGCCGGACTGGACGCGCTGGTCGTCAGCCAGCCAGCCAACATCCGCTACCTGTGCGGCTATTCCGGCAGCGCCGGCCTGCTGCTGGTGACCGCCCGCGGCAGCGACTTCCTGACCGACTTCCGCTACCAGGAGCAGGTCAAGCGCGAAGTGAAGGGCGCGCGCTGCCGCATCATCCGCCGCGACCTGTTCACCGACCTGGCGGGCCTGCCGGGCATCCGTTCCCTGCGAAAGGTCGGCTTCGAGTCGCAGCACCTGCCCTTCGAGCGCTACGATTTCCTGCGGCGCAACCTCAAGGCGGTCATCCCCACGGCCGGCCTGGTCGAGCGGCTGCGGCAGACGAAGCAGGCCGCCGAGATCGCCGCCATCGCCGCCGCCGCGGCCGTCGCCGACCGGGCCTTTGCGCAGATCGTCCGCGAGATCAAGCCCGGGATGACCGAGCGGGCCATCGCCGCCCGCCTGGACTTCCTGCTGAAATCCCTGGGGGCGGACCGGCCGTCGTTCGAGACCATCGTCGGCTCGGGCCCCAACGGCGCGCTGCCCCACGCCCGCCCCGGTTCCCGCCGGGTGCGCCAGGGCGACCTGATCGTGCTCGATTTCGGCGCCCAGCGCCGCGGCTACTGCTCGGACATGACCCGCACCGTGGCGGTCGGGAGGCCGACCGACAGGCAGCGGCACATCTACGGCATCGTCCGCGACGCCCAGCTGGCCGGATTGAAGGCGGTCAGGGCCGGGGTCAGCGGGAAGGCGGCGGACGCAGCCGCCCGCGGGGTGATCGCGGCCGCGGGTTACGGTGAGCGCTACGGCCACGGCCTGGGCCACGGCGTGGGCCTGGAGGTGCACGAACTGCCGCGGCTGGGCAAGCTGTCGGACAATGTCCTGGCCGAGGGCGCCGTGGTGACGGTCGAGCCCGGCATCTACCTGCCGGGCTGGGGCGGGGTGCGGATCGAGGACCTGGTGGCGGTCACCAGGTCCGGCAACAGGGTGCTCAGCCGGTCGACCAAGGAGCTGATCGCGATCTGATCATGATGCCCTCCCGGCAGCGGGGTTCTTCACATTTCCGCAGCACTGCGGGAACCGGCGCCGTGCGGACCCCGATCTGACGCTGACGCGACCTCGGCCATTCGTGAACGACACATCATCACCCCATATGACCTGAGAGGCACAATCCGTGGCAACCACCGCAGACATTCGCAACGGCATGGCCATGGAGCTGGAGGGCCAGCTCTACTACGTGGTCGAGTTCCAGCACGTCAAGCCCGGCAAGGGCGGGGCCTTCGTCCGCACCAAGCTCAAGAACGTCAAGACCGGCGCGGTGATCGAGCGCACCTTCCGTTCCGGCGAGTCGATCTCCGAGGTGCGGGTGGAGAAGGCGACCATGCAGTACCTGTACAGCGCCGGCGACATGTTCACCCTGATGGACATGCAGAGCTACGAGCAGGTCAGCCTGCCCGAGGAGATGTTCCGTGATATCAGGGGCTATCTCAAGGAGAACCTGGAGCTGACGGTGATCAAGCACGACGAGCTGGTGCTGGGCGTGGAGGCGCCGCTGTTCGTGACGCTGAAGGTTGCCAGCTCGGCGCCGGGCGCGCGCGGCGACACCGCCACCAACGTCACCAAGCCGGCCACCCTGGAGACCGGGATGGAGGTCCAGGTGCCGCTGTTCATCAACGAGGGCGACACCATCAAGGTCGACACCCGCACCGGAAAATACCTGGAAAGGGCCAGCGCATGAATCTGAAACAGGTGCTCGAGCGGATGATGAAGGAGAACTCGTCGGACCTTCATCTCAAGGCCGGGATGCCGCCGGTGTTCCGGATCGACGGCTCGCTGCGTCCGCTCAACGAGCCCCCGCTCTCGCCCGAGGAGCTGCGCCAGGTGGCCCTGCAGCTGATGCCCAAGGACCAGCAGGAGGTGTTCGCCAACGAGAAGGAGCTGGACTTCGCCATCGGCGTGGCCGGCCTGGGCCGGTTCCGGGTCAACGTCTACATGCAGCGCTCCAGCGTGGCGCTGGCCCTGCGCTCGATCCCGGTGTCGATCAAGAAGGTCGACGAGCTGCTGCTGCCGCCGGTGATCAAGGAGCTCAGCCTGCGGCACCGCGGCCTGCTGCTGGTGACCGGCACCACCGGGTCGGGCAAGTCGACCACCCTGGCGGCGATGATGGAGCACATCAACGAGAGCGACAGCCGCAACATCATCACCGTCGAGGACCCGATCGAGTTCCTGTTCCGGGACAAGAAGTCGATCATCAGCCAGCGCGAGGTCGGCACCGACACCAAGAGCTTCGGCGCCGCCCTCAAGCACGTGCTGCGGCAGGACCCGGACGTGATCCTGATCGGCGAGATCCGCGACAAGACCACGCTCAACACGGCGCTGCAGGCGGCCGACACCGGCCACATGGTATTCTCCACGCTGCACACCCTCAACGCCGCCGAGACCATCAACCGCATCATCTCGTTCTTCCCGCCCCACCAGCACGAGCACGTCCGGATCCAGCTGGCCTCGACCCTGGTGGGGGTGATCTCGCTGCGGCTGCTGCCCAAGGCCGACGGCAAGGGCCGGGTGCCGGCGACCGAGATCATGATCAACACCGCCACCGTCAAGGAGTACCTGCTGGACCCGCTCAAGACGCTGCTGATCCCCCAGCTGATCGAGGAGGGCACCAGCCAGTACGGCATGCAGTCGTTCGACCAGTCGATCCTGCGGCACTACAAGGACGGCGTCATCACCTACGAGACGGCGCTGATGCACGTCACCAACGTCGACGACTTCAAGCTGCGGCTGCGGGGGGTCGAGAACACCGGCGAGACCAGGGGCTGGGACCAGTTCGGCGGGGGCAAGAAGTAGCCGATGCGCTGCGATGTCATCCTGGTCCCGGCCGAGCTGCCGGAGGGCGCCGCCGAGGGGAAGGCGGTGGCGGTGATCGACGTGCTGCGGGCGACCACCTCGATGGTGGCCGCCTTGGACGCCGGCGCCCGGGACGTGGTGCCGACCGCCAGCGTCGAGGAGGCCACCCGGCTGGCGGAGACGCTGGGCCGCGAGCATATCGTGCTGTGCGGCGAGCGCGACGGCCAGAAGATCAACGGTTTCGACCTGGGCAACTCGCCGTCGGAGTTCACCGCGGCGGCGGTGCAGGGGAAGACCCTGGTGATGGCCACCACCAACGGCACCACCATGTTCAACCGGGTCAAGCCGTCGTCGGCCGTCTGCGTGGCCTGCGTCAACAACGCCCGGGCGGCGGCCCAGGCCCTGGCGGCGACCGGTCAGGATATCCTGCTGGTCTGCTCCGGAAAGCTGGGGCGTTTCTCGCTGGAGGACGCGGTCGGCGCCGGGATGGTCGCGTCGTACCTGGCGGAGTTGGCGCCGCAGGCCGAATTCACGGACGGCGCGCTGCTGGCACAGGCGCTGTACCAGAAGTACCGCAAGAACCTGCTGCGGGCCCTCAAGGCCGCCGAGCACGGTCGGTACCTGGCCGGCCTGGGCTACAAGGCCGATCTGGCGTACGCCGCGCAGGAGAACATCACGGCCACGGTGCCGATGCTGCGGGACGGCCGGATGGTCCGGCCGGAGTCCGCGGCCGGAGCATGAGCGTGCGCGCGGACGTGCTCCACCGGTCCAAGACCGGCTATGTCAGGCGCTACGCCGAGTGGATCTTCCTGGCGCTGGCGGGCGACCTCTGTGATGCCCGCGAGTTCGACGCCGAAGTCCACTAGATCGTACAGACGCACGCATCATGGGCGCCGTCAAGGAAAAGAAGCAGATCAGCCGCAGCCGCGAGATCCTCGGGCTGAGCGTCGTGCTGCTGGGGTTGTTCCTGCTGCTGGGGCTGGTGTCGTTCGCGGGGTCCGACAGCCACCGGTGGACGCAGGGCTATCCCCGCACCAACTGGATCGGGCCGGCCGGCGACGTGCTGGCGGCCGCCGTGGTGCGGCTGTGCGGGTTCGCCTCGTTCCTGCTGGCGTTCGCATTGCTGCTGTGGGGCTGGTTCCTGATGCGCCACAAACCGCTGGCCCGCCTGTGCTGGAACACCCTGCTGGGGTTCGGTTTCGTCAGCATGGCCCTGGCGGCGCTGGGGCTGCTGCAGGCGCCCTATTACACCGGCGAGTTCTGGGGGGCGGGCGCATGGGGGATGTATCTGGCCGACACCGCCGCCGGCACCTTCGGCCCGGCCGGCTCGTGGATCATCATCGCCGGCGTGTCGCTGATCCTGCTGCTGATCGGCACCGAGATCAACCTCCAGCAATGGCTGACGACCCTGGTGTTCCCGGTCAAGAAGGGGATCGAAAAAGGCAGGCAACTGCGGACCGAGCGGCCCAAGCAAGTCAAAAAACAGGCCGAAAACGAAAACGAATCCGAAAACGGGAAAGTGGAACCAGACCCGGCCACGCCCAAGTTGAAGACCGAGGACAAACCGAGACAAAAAGAGACGAAGCCCCAGACCGAACCCAGGGAGCCGGCCAAGCCGGCCCGGCGGCGGGCCAGCGGCATCGGCGATGATTACCAGCGTCAGTTCCTGTCGCTGTTGAGCGGGGTGGCCCAGTCCGGCGCCGGCGCCGAGGATGACCAGTCGCGGACACTGGTGGAGAAGCTCGGGGAATTCGAGGTCGAGGGAGAGATCACCGACTCCGCCAGCGGCCCGGTGATCACCCGCTACGAGTTCAAGCCGGCGCCGGGCGTCAAGGTCAACCAGATCGCCAACCTTTCCGACGACCTGGCCCTGGCGATGCAGGCCAAGCAGATCCGGATCCTGGCGCCGATTCCGGGCAAGGGGGTGATCGGGATCGAGGTGCCCAACCGCCACCGCCAGATGGTGGGGCTCAAGGACCTGCTGCTGTCCGACAGCTTCAAGTCGCAGAACGGGCCCCTGGCCTTCGCCCTGGGCCGCACCATCACCGGCGCGCCGTTCTCGGCCGACCTGTCCGAGATGCCGCACCTGCTGATCGCCGGCGCCACCGGCTCGGGCAAGAGCGTCTGCCTCAACACGGTGATCACCAGCCTGCTGTACCACGCCACGCCCGAGGACCTGCACTTCATCATGATCGATCCCAAGCGGATCGAGCTGTCGGTCTACCGCGGCATCCCGCACCTCCAGTTCCAGTACCGCAGCGAGCCGCGCGACGGCGAGGATCAGGCCCGCGCGGTGCGCACCATCGAGGGCGTGGTCACCGACGCCGGCGAGGTGCTGCAGGTGTTCCGGCTGGCGGTCAGCGAGATGGAATCACGCTACAAGCTGCTGGCCAAGCAGGGCTGCCGCAACATCGAGGAGTACAACCAGCGAGGCGCCGGCCGGATGTCCTACCTGGTGATCGTGATCGACGAGCTGGCCGACCTGATGCTGTCGCGCGAGGCCGGCGAGATCGAGAGCCGGATCGCCAAGCTGGCCCAGATGTCGCGGGCCGTGGGCATCCACCTGATCCTGGCCACCCAGCGGCCGTCGGTGGACGTGATCACCGGCGTGATCAAGGCCAACTTCCCTGCCAGGATCGCGTTCCAGGTGTCGTCCAAGACCGACTCCCGCACCATCCTCGACGCGAACGGCGCCGACAAGCTGCTGGGCAGGGGCGACATGCTGTACATGCCGCCGGGCAAGGCCGAGCCCGAGCGGCTGCACGGGCCGTTCATCTCCACCGCCGAGACCCAGGGCATCGTCAGGTTCATCCGCGAGTGGTACGGCACGGCCGACGGCGCGGCGGACGGCGCGGACGCCGGCGCGGCCGGCCAGGCAGCGGCGCCGGCCGCCGACTATTCGATGGAGGTCAGCCTGCCGCCGGACGGGGGGGGCGAGGACGGGCAGGACGACCTGTTCGCCGAGGCCCGGTCGCTGGTGATCCGCCACCAGCAGGGCTCGGTGTCCCTGCTGCAGCGGCGGCTCAAGGTCGGCTACGCCCGGGCGGCGCGGCTGATCGACGAGCTGGAGGCGGCGGGCGTGGTCGGGCCGTTCGACGGCAGCAAGGCCCGGCAAGTGCTGATCAAGAGCGAGGAGGACCAGCCATGAACAGACCGCTGGTGACGGTGCTCGCGGCCCTGGCTCTGGGCGGCGCCGCTTTCGGGCAGGCCGACTCGTTCATGGACAAGGTGCGCGCCAAGTACCTGGCGGCGGCCGATTACAAGGCCTCGGTCGAGTGCCTGCGCACCGGCGCCGACGGCAGCACCGTCGTCTCCAAGGGCAGCGTCGAGATGCGCCGGCCGGACAGGTTCCGGATCGAGTACGAGAAGCCGTCGGCCTACCTGATGGTGTTCGACGGCAAGATCCTGTGGGTGCACCGGCCCAAGGACAGGACCGTGACCTCGACCACGATCCGCGCCGCCCCCGACCTGCTGGCCTGGTTCAACCCCTACGACCAGCTGTTCCCGGCGCGGGTGATCGACGGCGCGCCCACCAACGGCGATTTCCAGATCTGGCTCGACATCGCGGAAAACCGGGACTCGCTCAGGGAAGTGAAGCTGATCGTCGACCGCAAGACCCTGCTGATCCGCGGAATCTTCGCCACGGACGCGGCCGGCAACGCCTACGAGTACACCTTCACCAAGATGAAGCTGGACGCCGGGCTCAAGGACAACCGGTTCGAGTTCACCGTCCCCAGCGGTTCGCAGCTGATCGAGAATTTTTAACGCATCGGACCCAGCCATGAAACGACTGCTCCCGGCGATCGTCATCCTGGCGGCGGCCCTGGCCCCCGCCCGGGCCGCCGGCGACGGACAGCTGCTGGAACGGGTCCGCGCCCGCTACCGCGCCGTCACCGCCATGTCCGCCCAGTTCAGCGAGGTGCTGTGCGGCGCCGCCAGCGGCACCTGCAAGCGGTTCACCGGAAAGGCCGAGATGAAGCGGCCCTCCAAGCTGCGGCTGGAGATCGGCTCGCCGGACAGGCAGCTGGTGGTGTGCGATGGCAGGGCCCTGGTGCTGTACCTGGAAAAGGAGAAGCAGGCCTACCGCTTCGACATGGCCCGGTCCGACCAGATGCTGACCCTGCTCAACCCGCTGGACGGCCTGCTGGACGGCGAGCTGGTCCGCTCCGAGGCCGGCGCCGGCGCCCACAAGCTGTTCCTGGCGGTGCCCAAGCTCAAGGACAGCTTCAAGGAGATCGTGCTGACGGTCGACACCGCGACGAGCCTGATCACCGGCATCGAGGCCGAGGACGCGTCCGGCAATCACGCCCAGTACGAGTTCACCGGGATCAAGCTTAACCCGAAGATCAGGGACGCGCGGTTCACTTTCACGGTGCCCAAGGGCGTCAGGGTCATCAACCAGTAACGGAACCCCGTCGCGCGTCATTCCCTCGAAAGAGGGAATCCAGGCGGTCCTTCCCCCGGCGAGAACATGGTCATGGATCCCGGCCGGAGTTTACCCCATGCGGTGACATGGGGCCGGGAAGACGGGTAACGAGCAACGAGCAACAACAGCAGGTGCCATGAGCCAGAGTTCCTTCGACATCGTCTCCAAGATCGACGGCCAGGAGCTGAAGAACGCCGTCCAGATGGCCACCAAGGAGATCATCGGCCGCTTCGACTTCAAGGGGTTGGACTGCCAGTACACGCTGGAGGAGGAGAAGCTGGTGGTGCTGGCGGCCGACGACTTCAAGCGCAAGGCGATGCTGGACATCCTCTACACCAAGATGACCAAGCGCGGCATCTCGCCCAAGGCGCTGGAGCCCAAGGACCCCGAGCAGGCCTCCAAGGGCTACCTGCGGCAGGAGTTCAAGCTGCTGGCCGGCATCCCGGTCGACAAGGCCAAGGAGATGGTCAAGATGATCAAGGCCAGCGGGGTCAAGGTGCAGGCCCAGATCCAGGACCAGCAGGTGCGCGTCACCGGCAAGGACAAGGACGACCTGCAGCAGATCATCGCGCTGTTCCGCGAGAACGACCTGGGCCTGGCCCTGCAGTTCACGAATTATAGGACGACGTGATCAACTGCATCTTATGTCATTACTTTACACCACA
The DNA here is from genome assembly GCA_002347565.1 of bacterium UBP2_UBA2255. Taxonomy (GTDB): domain Bacteria; phylum Edwardsbacteria; class AC1; order AC1; family EtOH8; genus UBA2255. Next base: position 12,122 of record DDXR01000073.1, read on the forward strand.
GTAATACATTTTAGGGGGTATAAACATGCGTTTAACTAAAAAAGCAAAGCCAAAAAGAGCCCAAGTACCAAGATATCTTGATAGTTGGGGCAATGTAAAAAGGGGATACAAACGTACTTTAGATTTAATGGAATTCGCAAATTCAGGCCGTGCACCTGTCACTACTGATGTTGAAATCGCTGTCTGTTTCGCAGATCTTCGTGGATTCACGGATTACGTACACTCACTACAGAAGATATCACAAGATAATCGTGTTAATTCATTTCTGCGCGATTATTATGAAATATACCCACGTGCAATTCTTCATGAACTCTGGGTTCTCGAACCAGATAATGAGAAGCAAGAAGTAACAGCAGAACATGCAGAGCTAAGTAGATTAATTGTACCAACATCTTATAAGAACCTTGGTGATGGTATGATGATTGTTTGGGAACTGCAAAAGTGTTGCGACGCAAGAATACAAGGATTGACAACTAGAATAATAATGCAGGCAGTAGAGGATTTGCAAAAGCAGTTTTTCGAATTAACTGCAAAACTGGGTCCTGTTGAGACGGATTCATATTCCAAACTCGCAAGCAATTTGAGGTTAGGGTTCGGTCTCGCAAGGGGGCATGCATGGCGTTTAGACTTTGGAAGACAAATACCATATGATTATGCGGGTTCAATTGTAAATCTTGCGGCTAGGCTCCAGAACCTTGCGCGACCCTCTGGAATAGTTGCGCATTTGCCCTTTTCAGAATCACTGCTAAGAACTTTTGTTCGGACTGGTAAAGGATCTATCAAGCAAATAAAAACTATCAAGGGCTTAGGTAAAGAACTTGTAGATGTTTGGATTTCGAATGATGTTAAACTGCCCAAAAAATATAAAACCGATTGCTGTTGATGAGCTTTATAATATTGCTTGTTGCGTTTTTTGTCGGCGGCGTCCCGTTCGGCTATCTGGCCGGGAAACTGCTCAAGGGTATTGACATCCGCGAGCACGGCAGCCGGAACGTCGGCGCGACCAACGTCTTCCGGGTGGTGGGCAAGGGCCCGGGCATCATTGTGTACATCCTGGATGCGGTCAAGGGCCTTGCCCCGGTGTTGTTGGCCAAATTGTTGTTCGCCGGTTCGACGGTCAGCGATCAGTGGTTCCACATCGCGGTGGCATTAGCCGCGATCCTAGGGCACATCTTCACGCCGTACCTGCGCTTCAAGGGCGGCAAGGGCGTGGCCACGGCCTCGGGCGCGATGCTGGCCCTGGCGCCGCTGCCGCTGCTGGCCGCGCTGCTCGTCTTCGCGATCGTCTTCGCGGCCTGGCGGTACGTCTCGTTGGGCTCGCTCTGCGCGGCGCTGGCCTTCCCGATCGCCGTGGCGGTAGAGAAGATCCTCGCCGGCCGCGACCCGCTGGTGCCGATGCTGGCCCTGGGCTGGCTGCTGCTGATCCTGGTGATCGTCACCCACCGGACCAACATCGTGCGGCTGCTGCAGGGCCGGGAGCCCCGCATGAGTTTCAAATCGGATGCCCGAGGAGAAACCTCTAAGGAAGCCAGGAACACATGAATTCTGGATCTGCTGGCCATCGGTGGTTTCATGGCTTCCTTATGAAAATTCCCCGGCCGGTACGTGATGCCTGAACCCCGCGACATCGCGGTGCTGGGCGCCGGCAATTGGGGCACCACCCTGGCCGTGCTGCTGGCCGGCAACGGCCACCGGGTGCGGCTGTGGGAGTTCCGGCCCGAGGCGGCCCTGCAGATCGCGGCCGACCGCGAGAACAGGGAGTTCCTGCCCGGCATCGCCATCCCGCACGAGGTGGCGGTCACCAGCGACCTGGCCGCGGCGATGCAGGAGGTCGACCTCTGCGTGCTGGCGGTGCCGTCGCACGCGCTGCGCACGGTGTGCGGGCAGGTGGGGCCGCTGCTGACGGAGGGAGACCTGCTGCTCTCGGTGATCAAGGGGCTGGAGCAGGGAACCCTGCTGCGGATGTCCGAGGCGATCCGGCAGACGCTGGGGAAAAAGGCCGACCGGCTGGCCGCCCTGTCCGGCCCGAACATCGCCTGGGAGGTCGCCCGCGGCCTGCCCAGCACCAGCGTGGTGGCGGCCGCCGACCAGCGGACGGCCGAACGGGTGCGCGACATCCTGATGACGCCGCAGTTCCGGGTCTACACCGGGAGCGACCTGGCCGGCCTGGAGCTGGGCGGCGCGCTCAAGAACGTGATCGCCATCGCCAGCGGCATCGTGCAGGGGCTGGGGCTGGGCGCCAACGCCCAGGGCGCCCTGCTGACCCGCGGCCTGGCGGAGATGGCCCGGCTGGGGACGGCGCTGGGGGCCAGGGCGGAGACCTTCGCCGGCCTGTCGGGGATGGGCGACCTGGTCACCACCTGCACCAGCCCCCACAGCCGCAACCGCACCGTGGGCGAGCGGATCGGCAGGGGCGAGAAGCTGGCGGATATCCTGGCGTCGCTGACCATGGTGGCCGAGGGCGTCACCACCACCGAGGCGGCCTGCCAGCTGGCGGCCCGGCGCGGCGTGGAACTGCCGATCGCCGAGCAGATGCGCCAGGTGCTGTTCCAGGGCAAGGACCCACGCCGGGCGGTGGCCGACCTGATGACCAGGGAACCGAAGGCCGAGGTCGGGTGAGCTGGCGGCTGGCCGAGCGCGGCTGCCTGGCGGTGATCGAATACGACCAGCTGCGCCTGCCCGGCGTCCGGCACGGCTGCGTGGTCAAGCGAGCCGGCCGGGACATCGACGAGCACGAGGTCTACTCGGCGCTGGGGCGCGGCAAGCGGCTGGTGGTCACCGAGCAGACCCACAGCGACCAGGTGGCGGTGGTCGACGACGGGTTCGCCACGCACTACCCGGCGCGGGTCGGGGCCGACGGCCTGATGACCGGCCGCCCCGGGACGGTGATCACCATCCACACGGCGGACTGCGTGCCGGTGCTGGTGGCGGCGCCGGGGGCGGCGCTGCTGGTGCACGCCGGCTGGCGCGGCAGCGCGCAGGGGATCGCCGGCAAGGCGGTCCGGGAGTTTGCCCGGCGCTACGCGGTCGATCCGGCCGAGGTGCGAGCGGTGATCGGCCCCTGCATCGGCCCGGAGTGCTATGAAGTCGGGACGGATGTGGCAAAGCTGTTCAGCGGCCGGGTGAAGCACGAACGACCCGATGGGAAATGGCTATTGGACCTGCGCACGGCCAACCGGGACCAGCTGGCAGCTGCCGGAATCCGCCCAGAGAACATCGTGGTATCCGATCACTGCACCCGCTGCCGCAACGATCTGTTTCATTCCTACCGCCGGGAAGGGCGGCTGCGGGGCACGATGATCGCTTTCATGGAGGTAGGCGATGAGCACCACCGATACTGAAACCGTCACGGTCGAGCTGCCGCCGGTCAAGCTGTACCACAGCATCCGGGAGGTGGCCGAGATGACCGGCGTCAAGCCGTTCGTGCTGCGGTTCTGGGAGACAGAGTTCCCGATGCTGCGCCCCCGCACCACCCGCGGCGGCCGCCGCCAGTACCGGGTGGACGACATCAAGCTGCTGCTGCTGATCAAGAAGCTGCTGTACCAGGACGGCTACACCATCGACGGGGCGCGGCGCCGGCTGCGGGAGATCAGGGACAGGGAACTCCCCCAGATGGAGCTCCCGTTCAACAACCTGAGGAGGGCCGCGGCCGTGACCTGGGCGGTGGCCGAGCTGCGCGACCTGGTGCGACTGATCGACGGCGGCGGACAAAGCGCGGCCCGCGGCTGAGCCCTTTTTTCCCTTGCTTTTTCGGCGGTTTTCCCGTATAATTGGCTCTCGGCGGGGTGTAGCGCAGTCCGGTTAGCGCACTTGACTGGGGGTCAAGGGGCCGGTGGTTCAAATCCACTCACCCCGACCATCACGGTGATCACCTCAGATACATCCGCGCGCGGCCGAATGCCGCACGCGGCCGGTTCGGCAAGTCGGGGAGTAGCGCAGCCCGGTAGCGCACCTGGTTCGGGACCAGGGAGTCGGAGGTTCAAATCCTCTCTCCCCGACCATGCAAGAGCACGCACACGTCACACCGTCGTCGCATAACCGACAAACCATACCGTCCCCAGAGGCAAAATGAATCAGCGGCCGCGCCGCTGAGGGTTTTGCTTTTTTTATTACCCGGGCAGCTTTCACGACACGGAAAGGTATGACCGTACGCGGTCGCCGCATGGCATTCGCGGAATCGGAATTCATCACCAGGGCCTGGAACAAGCTGCGGTCGGTCCTGATCGGCGCGCCCAAGGACGTCGAGGACCCGCGCATCTTCCACAAGATATCGCTGGTGGCGCTGCTGGCATGGATCGGGCTGGGCGCCGATGGTCTGTCGTCGTCCTGCTACGGTCCGGAGGAGGCGTTCCGGGCGCTGGGCGGCCACGCCTACCTGGCCCTGGCCCTGGCCGCGGCCACGGCCGTGACCGTGCTGGTGATCAGCTTCAGCTACTCCAAGATCATCGAGCACTTTCCCCACGGCGGCGGCGGGTATAATGTCGCCACCCACACCCTGGGATATCGCTTCGGGGTAGTTTCCGGCAGCGCCCTGCTGATCGACTACGTTCTAACCATCACGGTCTCCATTGCGGCATGCGGCGACGCCTTGTTCAGCTTTATGCCATTGGCCTACCATGTATACAAAATTCCATTCTGCATTGTCCTGATCGTCGCCCTGATAGTTCTGAATCTGCGTGGGGTCAAGGAATCGGTTCTGTTTCTGGCGCCGATCTTCGGTTTGTTCTTCGCCAGCCACATCCTGATGATCCTGTTTGGCATCTTCAGCCACACCAATGATGCCGTGCCGATCGCACGGGAGCTGCATGGCCAGCTGCAGCAGGATCTGGCGACTATTGGGCTGTGGGGCATACTAGCGGTTTTCATCCGAGCGTATTCGATGGGCGCCGGCACCTACACCGGCATCGAAGCCGTCTCCAACGGGATCCAGGTGATGCGCGAACCGCGCGTCCAAACAGGCAAACACACCATGGCGTTGATGGCCGGCTCCCTGGCGTTCATCGCAGGCGGCCTGCTGGTGTGCTACCTGCTGCTGCGGATCCAGCCGGTGGAGGGCCGGACGCTCAACGCAGTCCTTGCCGACGCTCTGTTCGGCAGTTGGCCGGGTGGCCGCGTAATCGCACTGATCACGATTCTGACCGAGGTCGCCCTCCTGTTTGTGGCGGCCCAGGCAGGTTTCATCGACGGGCCGCGGGTGATGGCCAACATGGCCACCGATTCCTGGCTGCCGCATCGGTTCGCCTCGCTGTCCGAGCGGCTGACCATGAACAACGGCATCTTGTTGATGGGCATCTCATCGATCGCTGTGTTATTGTATACCGGAGGGCACATTACGACGCTGGTGATCATGTATTCCATCAACGTTTTCGTTACGTTTTCATTATCGCAGCTGGGGATGACGCGCTACTCCGTGGCCAATCGCCGGCGAATCCGCAATTGGCGTCGCAATCTGGCGGTGTTCGGCACCGGTCTGCTGCTGTGCCTGACCATCCTGACGATCGCGGTGTACGAGAAGTTCACCCACGGCGGCTGGGTGACCCTGGTGATCACGTTCTGCCTGGTGGTGTTCTGCTACCGGGTCCGCAACCACTACGCCACCGTCAAGCGGGGCGTACGCCAGCTGGACGACCTGCTGCTGGACATCCCGGTCACCGGCCGCGAGGTGGCAGCCGCCGCGCCCGATCGCAAGGAGATGACGGCGGTGCTGCTGGTCGACGGCTACAACGGCATGGGCATGCATTGCTTCCTGTCGATCATCCGCAGCTTCCCCAAGCTGTACCGCAACTTCATCTTCGTGTCGGTGGCGGTGGTCGACTCGGGCGCCTTCAAGGGCGCGGAGGAGATCGGGCGGCTCAGGGAGCTGGTCGAGAACGACCTCAAGAAGTTCGCGGACATGGCCCGCCGCCTGGGGTTCCCGTCCGACTACCGGGCGGAGATCGGCACCGAGGTGGTGGACGCAGCCTACGAGGTGTGCGCCGGGCTGTCCAAGGAGTTCCCGCGAATGACGGTGTTCACCGGCAAGCTGATCTTCCAGCGCGAGAGCGTGTTCCAGAAACTGCTTCACAACGAGACGGCCTACGCCATCCAGCGCCGGCTGCAGTGGCTGGGCATCACCACCGTCGTGCTGCCGATCCGCACCCAGGTGTAGCGGACCGGCGATCGGGAAGCGATCCACGGCAGAGACGCCCGCAACCGCGGGCTTTTCTCGTTATTCGAACAGGGTCGTTTTCCCATGGACAAACGGTATATTCTGCGGTATAATAACTTTATGCCTTTGCCGGACAGATGGTTGCGGTTTCAATGCGCATCCTGGTGATCATCCCCGCGTACAACGCGGCGGCGACATTGCCCGGCGTTCTGCAGGGCGTGCTGCAGCAATGCCGTCCCGACGACGTCATCGTGATCGACGACGGTTCGACCGATGGCACGGCAGAGGCCGCAACCCGGTCCGGGGCTGGGGTGTCGCGGTCGCCGCGCAACGAGGGGAAGGGGGCCGCGCTGCGCCGGGGATTCGCACAGGCGCTGCTGCGCGGCTGCGATGCGGTGGTCACGCTCGATGCTGACGGCCAGCACCCGCCCCGGCTGATCCCCGAGCTGCTGCGGCGCGCCGCGGACGGCCGTTGCGACATCGTCATCGCCTCGCGGCGCCGCGGTTTCGGCGGCATGAGCCCGGAGCGCGCGTTGTCCAACCTGTTGACCACGCTGATCGTTTCGCTGCTGGCCGGAACGCGACTGCAGGACAGCCAGTGCGGATTCCGTCTGATCCGCACCGGCCTGTTGCGACGGCTGTCACCGGCGGCCGGCGGCTTCCAGGCCGAGTCGGAACTGCTGGTCCAGGCCGGCAGGCTGGGGGCGGACATCGGGCATATCGACTGCCCGGTGATCCCGTCGCCGGCCAGCCACATCGGTCATGTGCGCGACACGCTGCGCTTTCTGGCGCTGTGCCTGCGCTACCTGTGAACCTTTTCGGGATGCTGCCATGAACCCGCTCCGCGCATCGCTGCCGGCCGTCATGGCGTTGGTCGCCGCCGCTGCGGCCCTGGAGGCCCAGACGATCTCCAACGTTGACTTCGACGCGATCCGGCGTGCCATTTCCGACACCGCTTCGGCGTATCATTACCCGGCCCTGTGGCGGCGGCTGATGCGGGACGACCCGGCCCTGGGCCGGCGCGAGTACGCCCACCTGTACTACGGTCAGGTGTACCAGGACAGCTACGATCCGGTCAACGCCCGGCTGAGGGAACGCGAGCGCGAGGCCCGCGCCCACCTGCGCGCCGGACGGCGCCGGACGGCCGCAGCCGCGGCCCAGGAACTGGCCCGGATCGAACCCCTCAACCTGCAGCACATCGACCTGGCAGGCGCCAGCCTGCTGGCGGCCGGCGACACCGCGGCGGCCAAACGCTACGCGCGACGCTGGCGGCACCTGACCGAGCTGATACTGGCCAGCGGCGACGGGCGCACCGACACCACGGCCTATGTCACGGTGCGGGTGCCGGACGAATACCAGGCGATGCGCCGTCTCGGCGTCGAGCCCGCCGACCATTTTTTCCGGGGCAGCCGCCAGGGCCGATTCTTCAGCGACGTGTTCTCGCTGAAATCCAACCCCGGCGGCCGGGACAGCGTGTACTTCAACACCAACTGGTCGTACTGGTTCCTGCAGCGGTCGGTCGAACCCGACAGGAAGGGCTACCGATGAAGCGCCGGCCTCTGATCCTGATCACCAACGACGACGGCATCGACGCTGCCGGCATCCGCCACCTGCGGCGGAGCCTGGACCGGGTGGGCGAGACCGTGGTCTTTGCCCCCAAGTCCGAGAAGAGCGGCGCCAGCCACTCCTTCTCCCTGCGCAAGCCGCTGGAGGTGGTGTGGCGGGACCGGCGGACGGCGGCGGTCGACGGCACACCCACCGACTGCGTGATGCTGGCGGTGCGGGGGTTGATGGCGCGCCGCCCCGACCTGGTGGTGTCCGGCATCAACCACGGGCCCAACTTGGGCGATGACGTCACCTATTCCGGGACCGTGGCCGGCGCCATCGAGGGGACGCTGCTGGGGATCCCGTCGATCGCCGTCTCCAGCGTCGACTGGACCCGGCCCAAGTTCGCCGCGGCCGCGGCCGCGGCCGCGCGGCTGGCCTCGCTGGTGCTGAAACGCGGCCTGCCGCGCAACACCCTGCTCAACGTCAACGTCCCCAGCGTGGCGCCGTCGGCGCTGGCCGGCTGGCGCGTCACCAGGCTGGGCAAGCGCATCTATCGCGACGTGATCGTCGAGAAACGGGCGCCGGACGGCCGCAAGTACTTCATGATCGACGGCGCCGATCCCGACTGGGAGCGCGAGCCTGAGACGGACTTCGCCGCCATCGAGCAGCGCTGCGTGTCGATCACGCCGTTCCATCTCGACTGGACCAACCACCGGGCGATCGCCGATCTCAAGAGATGGGAACGGTGCCTGGGCCGCCGGCCGCGGGCCGCGGCCCCTGCGCGGAGGGCCTGATGAACTTCGAGGCCCTGCGCAAGCAGATGGTCGCCCGGCAGCTGATCCCCGGCGGCATCGTCGACCCCCGGGTGCTGGCGGCGCTGGGTAAGGTGCCACGCCATCTGTTTGTGGAGCCGGCCCTCCAGCACCGGGCCTACGGCGACCACGCCCTGCCCATCGGAGAGGGGCAGACCATTTCCCAGCCCTACATGGTCGCCCTGATGACCCAGTCGCTGCGGCTGAACGGGACCGAGAAGGTGCTGGAGATCGGGACCGGGTCGGGCTACCAGGCGGCGGTGCTGGCCGAGCTGGCGGCCCGGGTGTTCACCGTGGAGCGGATCGACAAGCTGGCCCGGCGGGCCCGGCAGCTGCTGGAATCGCTCAGGTACAACAACATCGTCGTCAAGATCGGCGACGGCACCCTGGGGTGGCGGGAGTACGCCCCCTACGACCGCATCATCGTCACGGCCGCGGCCCCGCAGCTGCCGCCATCCTACTGGGACCAGCTGGCCGAGGGCGGGCTGATCGCCATCCCCACCGGCGGCCGCGAACTGCAGACCATGGAGGTGATCGAGAAACGGGGCGGCCGGGAGGTCCGCACGCCCCGCGACCGTTGCGTGTTCGTCCCGCTGATCGGGAAGGACGGCTGGAACGATGACGGTTGATCGCCGCACCCGCATCGGCATCATCGGCGCCGCCAGTTGCACGGCCAAGCAGGCCGAGCAGGCCGAGCAGGTGGGGCGGTTGGTCGCCGAGGCGGGCGCCGTGCTGGTCTGCGGCGGCCTGGGCGGTGTGATGGCGGCCGCCTGCCGCGGGGCGGCGCACGTGGGCGGGATCACGCTGGGGATCCTCCCCGGCAATGGCGCGGCCGAGGCCAACGAGTTCGTGGCCATCCCGGTCGTGACCGGCATGGGGTGCGCCCGCAATGCGCTGGTGGTCCGGACGTCCCAGAGCGTCATCGCAATCGGCGGGCGCTACGGCACGCTTTCCGAGATCGCTTACGCCGCTCAATTCGAGATCCCGATCGTCGGGCTGGGCACCTGGAAGGTGCGCGCGCCGATCAGACACGTCCGGACGCCGCAGGAGGCGGTCAGGCTGGCGCTGGCGCTGGCTGCCGCGGCTTGAGCGATGCGCCGGATGCTGACGGCGACCGTGTCCGGCCGGGTGCAGGGAGTGGGGTTCCGCTGGTTCGTGCAGCGCATCGCCTGCGCGTCGGGGTTGACAGGCTATGTCCGGAACACGGCCGACGGCCGGGTCAAGGTCGCGGCCGAAGGCGAGGATGCGGCGGTGCGCCGCCTGCTCGACGCCCTGCGGCAGGGGCCGCCCGGTTCCCGGGTGACCGCGGTCGACGTTTCCTGGGACGAGGCGACCGGTCAGCACCGTCAATTCACGATTGAACACTAGCGCAGGCGTGTCATGAAGATCGACCTCGCCCGGCACATCCGCAACGTGCCTGACTTCCCCAGGAAGGGCATCGGCTTCAAGGACATCACCACCCTGCTGGCGCAACCGGCGGCATTCAGGGCCGCGGTTGATCGCCTGGCGCGCGAGCTCAAGGACGTCAAGTTCGACGGCATCGCGGCCATAGAGTCGCGTGGATTCACCTTCGGTTCGGCGCTGGCCTATAAGCTGGGGACCGGGGTGATCCTGGTGCGCAAGCCCAACAAGCTACCCGCGAAGAAGATCCGCCAGGAGTACAAGCTGGAGTACGGCAGCGACGCCCTGGAGATGCACCGCGATGCCGTCAGGACCGGTCAGCGCGTTCTGATCGTCGATGACCTGCTGGCCACCGGCGGCACCGCCCTGGCCGCTGCCCGGATGGTGGAACGGCTGAAGGGGAGGGTGGCCGCCCTGGCCTTCGTGGTCGAGCTCGACTTCCTCCGGGGCCGCGGCCGCCTGGGCAGGTATCAGGTCCGGTCGCTGGTCCACTACCGCGGGGAATAAGATGCGGACGCTGTCACTGCTGCTGGCGTCCGCCCTGACGGCATCGGCCCTCGCCCAGCCCGAGCCCGATACCTCGGGCGCTCCGTTCCAGGAGTACTACAACCGCCTGATCGACGATTGGCGTGTGCAGCAGGTGAGGGATTTCGCCCAGCAGTGGGGGATCAACGTCATTGGCGGGCGTCAGTTCAACGTCAACAGAAGCTTCTGGGAGGAGCGGTTCAACCTCAGCCTGTCGGTGGGCCTGCCCAGGGGCCGCCAGGGGCAAAGCCTGGTGCTGGAGTATCAGCTGGCCCCGCGCCTGGTGCTGCGCGGCGAGGCCGCGCACCAGCAGGCCAAGAGCGACGGCTGGATCGATGTCATTTTCCGCACCGAATACTAGCACCGGAGACGGGACGATGGTAAAGCGCGTATTGTTGACGGCGGCGGCGCTGGCCGTCTGCGGCCTCGCGGCCGCGCAGGACGGCTACTTCGGCAAGAACAAGGTCAGCTACAAGCGGTTCGGCTGGCAGAAGCTGGAAACGACGCACTTCGACGTCTATTACTACCAGCGCCAGCATTCGCTGGCATCGATCGCGGCCCGGATCGCGGAGCAGGCGTTCGAAAAGCTGTCACGGGACCTGCGGCATACCCCCAAGGACCGGGTCCCCCTGGTCCTGTACGGTTCGCACAACGACTTCGAGCAGACCAACATCATCTCCGACATCATCGAGGAATCGGTGGGCGCCTTCACGACCGTGATGAAGAACCGGGTGGTCGTCCCCTACACCGGATCCTATGCCGACCTCGAACACGTCATCACCCACGAGCTGACCCATGCCTTCATGTTCGACATCTTCATGGGCGGTTCGGTCAGCACCATGATGTCGCTGCAGAGCCTTTCGCAGCTCCCGCTGTGGTTCGCCGAGGGGCTGGCGGAGCACCAGTCGAGGGGGTGGGATCCGGAGTCCGAGATGTTCATCAAGGACCTGGCCGTCAACCAGCGGCTGGTGCCGATTCCGGAGCTGAACAACTACGGCGGCGGGTACATCGTCTACAAGCAGGGACAGTCGATCATCCGCTTCATCGCCACCAAATACGGCCAGGCGAAGGTCGCCGAGCTGCTGCACCTGGCGAAGGGCGACCGCAGCTTGGATCGGGCCTGCAAGCAGGCGCTGGGCATCGACCTGGAGCGGCTGTCGGCCGACTGGGAGAAGGACGTCCATAAAACATACTGGCCGTTCCTGGCCGCCAAGAGGGAGCTGCCCGAGGTGGCGCGGCAGCTGACCCAGCACGACAAGAACGAATCATACTTCAACCTCAGCCCCAGCTTTTCACCCGGGGGCGACCGGATCGCGTACATCTCCGACCAGGGCGGGTACGCCGGCATCTACGTCATCTCCAGCATAGACGGCCACCGCATCGCGCACCCGGTGAAGGGCGAGAAGACTTCGCATTTCGAGGCCATGCACCTGGCCTGGTTCCGCGGGGGATTAAGCTGGTCGCCCGACGGCAAGCGGATCGCCTTCGCCGCCAAGTCGTCGACCGGCGATCGCCTCTACGTGGTCGACGCCGTGTCAGGCCGGGTGCTGCGAAAGCTGGCGCTGGGGCTGGACGGCGTCTATTTCCCCAGCTGGTCCCCGAACGGCGACCGCATCGCGTTGTGCGGACTGAGGGACGGTCATGCCGACCTGTACCTGGTGGCGCCGGACGGATCGGGCCTGCGCCAGCTGACCGACGATCTCTACGACGACCGCGAACCGGCCTGGTCCCCGGACGGCTCATCGATCGTCTTCGCCTCCGACCGTCCCGCGCCCGCCGCCGGCGGCGCTGGCGATAGCCTCGGGTTCGGACGTTACCGCCTGTTCGCCGTCGACACTGCGGGAAGCCAGTTGTCCTGCGTCACGCCGGACGAGCAGTGGGCCGTCTCGCCCAGCTGGTCGCCGGCCGGGCTGATCTACGTCACCTACCGCCGGGGCATCCCCAACATCGGCTACAAGGCGCATCCCGACAGCGCCGGCATCCTGCTCACCGACGTCATGACCGGCTGCTTCCAGCCCCAGTGGTCGGCCGACGGCAGCCGGATCGTGTTCACCGGCTACCACCGGACGGGCTGGAACATCTTCACCATCAAGAACCCGCTGGAAAAGGCGCCGGCGGCAGATGAAGGCCAGACCTGCCTGGCGTCGCAGACGGACAGCGCCTGGCACCAGCCCCGGATCGTCTCCCTGGCGGCGGCCGACACCGCCGGGTTCGCGCCGGTGAGGGCGACGCGCAAATTCTCGATCGATTGGGCAGCGGGAACTGTCGGGTACAGCACCTACAGCGGGCTGTCGGGCCAGGTGGTGCTGGCGGTCAGCGACATCCTGGGAGACCATCTGTTCTACTGGCGGTCGGACATGGTGGTCGATTTCGAGAACTCCGACTACCAGCTGTCGTACCTCTATCTGCCGCGGCGGCTGGATTTCGGATTCAGCTTGTACCAGGACCACGGCTACTACCGTGCGGGCAACGGCGACATCCTGATCGAGAGGCTGCGGGGGATGCAGGGGCTGGTGTCGTACCCGTTCTCACGGTTCCAGCGCCTGGACCTGGCGGCCAGGTGGGACCATTACCAGCAAACGTACTATTTCTACAGCCGCCCCGACGCCAGCATCGACGTCATCGCGCCCTCGCTTTCCTGGGTCACCGATAACGCGCTGTGGGGGCATACCGGCCCCCGCGACGGACGGCGCACCATGATCGGGGCCGAGATCAGCAACCCGGCCTGGGGCAGTTCGCTGACCTACGTCACCGGCTACGGCGACCTGCGACGGTACTGGAAGCTGTCCCGCCGCACCCTGTTCGCCACCCGCCTGATGGCTGGCGCCTCGAAGGGGACCGACGCCCAACTGTTCAGCCTGGGCGGACCGTACGACCTCCACGGCTACGATTACGACGAGTTTTTCGGCACCCGGGTGGCGCTGGCCAACCTGGAGTTCCGGTTCCCGCTGATCGACCGCCTGGATCTGGCGGTCCCGCCGCTGCGGATGGGGGGCATCAGGGGTGCCCTGTTCTTCGACCTGGGGGCTGCCTGGAGCGACGACCGCTCGTTCCAGGCGTTCGACGGACGCAGCGCCGCCCTGCTGAAGACCAAGGATCTGCGCTCCGGCCTGGGCGGCGGCATGCGCATCAACCTCTACCCGTTTCTGCTCAAGATCGACTTCGGCCTGGCCACCGACCTGGCGATGATCTCCACCGGAACCAGGACCACGGTCACTTTCGGCAGCGAGTTCTAGATGCCGCTGCGGGTGATCGCAGGCGAGCTGCGGGGGCGCAGCCTGGCAACGGCAGAGGGGAGACGCGTGCGGCCGTCGTCCGGCCTGGTGCGCGGCGCCATCTTCAACGTGCTGCAGGGCCTGACGGAGGGGGCGGACGTGCTGGACCTCTATGCCGGCAGCGGCGCGCTGGGGATCGAGGCGCTGTCGCGGGGCGCTCGGCGCGCGGTGCTGGTCGAACGCGACGCCCGCTCGCTGGAGACGATGCGGCGCAACATCGCCGCGCTCACGCTGGCTGACCGCGCGTCGGTCGTCAACAGTGATGCGCTGGGGTACCTGGTCGGCTGCGGCGAGCGGTTCGACCTGGTCCTGGCCGACCCGCCCTACGACCAGAAGGTCGCGGCGGAGATACTGCGGGTCGTGTCCGACCGCCAGCTGTTGCGCGAGGACGGCGTGCTGGTGATCCAGCACTCGTCGCGGGACGATGCTGTGCCGGGCGCCGGCGCGCTGACGTTGTGGAAGCAGAAGAAGCACGGCAAGACTGCGGTTGACTTCTATCGCAGTATCATACTTGGGAACGAATCTCTCTAAGGAACCCAGGAAGATCAGGAAAGAATTGGATGTAAAAAACACAATAGGATGTGAGTGCTCGTTTACGATAAATAGTTCATGGTTTCAGGGCTTCCTCATAAAAGGGAATCAATTATACAGAGGGATACTATGGGCCGAATCGCCATCTATCCGGGCACCTTCGATCCGCTGACCAACGGCCACCTGGACGTGATCAGGCGCGGCCTGTCGCTGTTCGACACGCTGATCGTGGCCGTGGCCTGCAACGAGCGCAAGCAGCCGCTGTTCGACGTCGGGGAGCGCGTGGCGATGATCGAGCGGGCCACCCGCGGCATGAAGGGCGTCAGGGTCGACCGGTTCGACGGCCTGCTGGTGGGCTACGCCCGGCGCCAGCGGGCGGCCGCCCTGATCCGCGGCCTGCGCGCCGTGTCCGACTTCGAGTACGAGCTGCAGATGGCGCTGATGAACCGCAAGCTGAACCCGAAGGTCGAGGCCATTTTCCTGATGCCCTCCCAGCAGTACACCTACCTGAACTCGTCGGTGGTCAAGGAGATCGCCCGGATGGGCGGGCCGGTCAAGGACCTGGTGCCGCCCTTCGTGGCGGCGATGCTTAAAAGGAAGCTGGGCTGATATGGCGCTTGTCGACAGGGCTGTCATCCGGGTCCAGTCAGGCGACGGCGGCAGCGGCGCGGTAAGCTTCCGGCGGGAAAAATTCGTTCCCAAGGGAGGACCGGACGGCGGCGACGGCGGCAAGGGCGGCTCGATCCTGCTGGAAGTCGATCCCAACCTGGCGAACCTGAGGGATTTCCAGTATAACCGTCATTTCAAGGCCGGCGACGGCGCCAACGGGATGCGTAAGCAGATGTTCGGGGCCGATGGGCTTGATTGCGTCGTCAAGGTGCCTCCGGGAACGCTCGTGTACGACGACGAGAGCGGCGATTTGCTGGCCGACCTGATAGAAGCGGGATCCCGGACAGAGATAGTCAGCGGAGGATGGGGCGGGAAAGGCAATGCCCGGTTCGCGACATCGACACGGCAGACGCCGAGGATTGCCGAGCAAGGACAAAAAGGTTCCAGCAAATCTTTACGATTAGAACTTAAATTGCTGGCAGACATAGGGTTGGTGGGATTCCCCAATGCCGGTAAATCGACCCTGCTGTCTGCGCTGACCAAGGCCCAGCCCAAGGTCGCCAGTTATCCCTTCACCACGCTTTCGCCGAATCTGGGCGTGATGCGGCTGGATGAGTGGACCACATGCACGGTTGCGGACATGCCCGGGCTGATCGAGGGCGCCCATCAGGGCAAGGGGCTGGGCACCCGATTCCTGCGCCACATCGAGCGCACCAAGGTGCTGGTGTTCGTGGTCGATGCAGCGGTGGCCGACCCCTCCCGCGAGCTCGAGATCCTGATGCTGGAGCTGGAGCAGTACGACCAGTCCCTGACGGGCAAGCCGCGCCTGGTGGTGTTCAACAAGACGGACCTGCTTCCGGCCAGGGCCAGGCGCCAGCCGAAGACCCTGTACATCTCGGCCAAGACCGGCACCGGGCTCGACCAGCTCAGGAAACGGATCTCCCGCCAGCTGAAAAAAGTGTAATGAGCCAGTCATGCACAACATAAAACGCACAAGAATGAAAACAAGAACCCGGCCATGTGGTTTCTGTGCATGCTGCGGCCACGGTGAAAGGCACAATGCCTGACAGTTCCATCATCGAGATCATCGAGCAGTTCAAGTCGAGGGACAGCGCCCGTCGCATGACCGCGGTGGACCGGGCGGCTCGGGACGGCAGTCCGGCGGCCGTGGCCCTGCTGGTGAAGGCGCTGCAGGACCAGAGCTGGTCGCTGCGCGAACATGCCGTGACGGCGGCCGCCGGCGCGGGGCGGGCCGCAGTGCCGTCGCTGGTGCGCCTGCTGAACTGCGGCGTATGGTATGCCCGCGAGGCCGCCGCGCGGGTGCTGGAGCGGACCGGCGACGCGAGCTGCCTGGCCCCGCTTTCGCGGCAGGCCGGCGACGCCAACGCCAGCGCGGCCGAATCGTCTCGACGGGCGCTGGCCGCTGTCCTGTCGCGCATCGAACCGGAAAAGGCCCTGGCGGCGCTGGCATCATGTCCGCGCTGCGAGCTCGGCGGCTGCCTGCCCGCCATCCGGCAGATCGATCCGCCGCTGGCGGAACGCCTCGAACGGGCGGCGGCGGAATTTTCAACGCCGGCCGCCGATGCCGCTGACCGCCTTCAGGGCCTGCGCCGCGCCATCAGGGCAGCGCTCAAACGTGACAGCAGCGAGGACGATGAGGAGTCCTGAGGAACTGCGCGACTGGCTGGGCCTGCTGTCGGTGCCGGGCATCGGCGCGGTGCGGTGCAACCAGCTGCTGCGGGAGTTCGGCTGCCCGCGCCAGGTGCTGCGGGCCGACCGCCGGCGCCTGCTGACGGTCGAGGGCATCGCCGACCGGACCGTGTCGGCCCTGCTGGGCGGCGGCGATCCTTGGTTCATCGACCGCCAGCTCGAAGTTTGCCAGCGGCTGGGCGCTGCCATCGTCTGCCAGGACGAGCCGGAATACCCGCCCTTGCTGAGGCAGCTGGTCGATGCCCCGCCCCTGCTGTTCGTGCGCGGCGCGCTGCGGACCGGCGACTCGCGCTGCGTGGCGGTGGTGGGGTCACGCACCGCCAGTCAGTACGGGAAGCGGATGGCTGAAACGCTGGGACGCGACCTGGCGAGCCGCGGCTTCACGGTGGCCAGCGGCATGGCCCGCGGCATCGACACGGCCGCCCATGCCGGCGCGCTGGATGCGGGCGGCCGCACCGTCGCGGTATTGGGCTGCGGCGCCGATCGCTGCTACCCGCCCGAGAACGCCGGCCTGCGGGACCGCATCATCGAGCGCGGCGCGGTGATCTCGGAATATCCCTTCGGCGCTGCGCCGCTGGCCGGGCACTTCCCCAGCCGCAACCGCATCATCACCGGCATGTCGCTGGGAACGGTGGCGGTGGAGGCCAGGGAGGACAGCGGCGTCTTCTCCAGCGTGCGCTGGGCCTCGGACCAGGGACGGGAGGTGTTCTCCGTGCCGGGGCCGGCGACCTCGGCCACCAGCCGGGGCACCAACAGGCTGATCAAGCAGGGCGCCAAGCTGGTGCAGGGCATCGACGACATCCTGGAGGAGCTCCCGGTCGAATCGGCGCCCGCGCCGCCGCGGCCCGAACCCGAGCCCTGCGAACGCCCGGTGTTCGACGCCCTGCGGGACGCGCCGCTGCACATCGACCTGATCGCGCAGGGATCGAAGCTGAACACCGCCGCGGCGCTGCGCATCCTGCTGGCCCTGGAGCTCAAGGGCATGGCCCGCCAGCTGCCGGGCAAGCTGTTCGCAAGGGCCTGACCGTCCGGCCCCGCCCACCCATCGAGCAATTGGCGATGAATGCTGCAACCATCCAGATCATGATCGGCCTGGCCGCCGGTATCGGCCTGGCTGCCGCCACCGGCTTGCGGGTGTTCATCCCGCTGCTTGGTGCCAGCATCGCCGCACTGGCGGGGCATCTGACGCTGGCTCCCGGTTTCCAATGGCTGGGAACCTGGCCGGCCCTGGCTGCGCTCTCCGCGGCCACGGCGATCGAGATCGCCGCGTACTATGTTCCGTGGCTGGACCACGCGCTGGACGCCATCGCGGCGCCGGCAGCCGTCGCTGCGGGCACGCTGCTGACCGTGTCGCTGCTGGGCGAGATGTCGTCCTGCTGGCGCTGGACCCTGGGCATCATCGCCGGCGGCGGGGTGGCCGGCATCGTCCAGGCCGGCAGCATGCTGGTCCGCGGCGCCTCGGCGGCAGCCACCGGCGGCTTCGGCAACCATCTGGTCGCCACGCTCGAATTGGCCGGCTCGGTGGCCCTGACCGTCGTGGCCCTGCTGTTGCCGGCCATCTGCATTGTCGTCGTCGTCGCGCTGCTGGCGTGGGCCATCAGGCGGATCGGCCGGTCTCGGCGGCATGCGGTCCCGTTATAGCGCGGAGGCGGTCAGGATGACGCAGCTGCTGCCCATCATGCTGCTGCTGTGCGCCGTTCTTTCGTGCGCGCGTCACGCCGCGGTGCCTGCGACCAGTGCCGCAGGCACCGGCACGCGTGAATACGCCCTCGGCCAGCTGACCGTCAGGATCACCGAGGGCGGCCGCGCGCCATCGCCGCACGGCCCCCCGGCCGGCAGCTCGCTGGTGGAAGTGCTTGCGGACCGCGACGTGATCGTCCGGCAGACGGTGCCGCTGCATCCCCGCTCCGGAGGGGCATCGGGACTGATGGTCCCCCAGCACCAGCCGCTGCGACGCCACATGATCGCGGTTCGCCCCGGCGCCGACGGCGGCCGGCTGTTGGTGATCGGCGGCGACGGCGTCCGCGACTATCCGGGCGGGAGGTTCTTCACGCTGGGCGGCGGCCTGTTCCTGCTGGCCGAGCGGGCGACCGCACCGGGCGACACCATCACGGTGATCGACGCCAGGAACGGCCTGCTGCAGTGCTTTTTCAGCATGGACACCATCAGGGTCGAGCGGTGGTACGCCAACGACCGGTTCCATTTCTTCACCTACCGCTCGCTGGACAGGGTCGCGGGGCAGTGGGGCGCGGACACGGCCTGGGTGCTGGTGCCGAACCTGCTGCTGCAGCGGCTGGTGAAAGTGGAGAGGACCGAGATGAAGGGGCCGATCCGGCAGGTGGCCTACGAGTATGAGCCGGAGCAGTAGCATGCCGGCAGTCTCGCTGGCGACGTGCGCAACGTATGCCTTGCCGGAGGTCCGAGCGGCCGTGGCCAGGGCCCTCGGTCCCTTGGGCGGCATCGGCGCCTTCGTCAAGCCAGGCAACAAGGTCCTGCTTAAGCCCAATCTGTTGCAGGCTTCCTCGCCGGATAAAATGATCACCACCCACCCGGCCGTGGTCGAGGCGGTGATCCTGCTGGTCAAGGAGGCGGGCGGAGTCCCTTCGCTGGGCGACAGTCCGGCCGGCGCGGTCAAGTCGGTCGAGGACTACTGGAAGACCACCGGCATGTGGGACGTGTGCAAACGGCACGGGGCCGGGCTGGTGCAGTTCGAGAAGGGCGGCGTGGTCATGCGGGCGCGCAACGGCAGGAAGTACCATATCGCCAAGGCCGTCGCCGATGCCGACGTGGTCATCAACCTGCCCAAGCTCAAGACCCACAGCCTGACGTCGTTCACCTGCGCCGTCAAGAACATGTACGGCGTGATCCCGGGCCTCAGGAAATCCAACTATCACCGGGAGGCGCCCAAGCCGCTGGAGTTCGCGGCCATCATCGTCGATGTGTACGCGCTGGCCAAACCGCACCTGACCATCGTCGACGGCATCACCGGCATGGACGGGGCCGGGCCCGCCGCGGGCGATCCCAAGCAGCTGGGCCTGGTCGTGGCCGGCGCCGACGGCGTCGCCGTGGACGCGGTGGCCACGCACCTGCTTGGCAAGCGGCCGCTGGCGATCCCCACCACCAGAATCGCCCGCCAGCAAGAATTGGGCGAGACGGATGTCTCGAGGATCGCGCTGCGGGGCGACTCCTACGGCGTGCGCACGGACTTCAGGTGGCCGCCGGGCTGGTTCTTCGCGCTGATCCCTGGTCCGCTGGCGCGGATCGCCGCCAGGCTGTTCCGGATCAAGCCGGCCATCCACGCGGAGATGTGCGTCAACTGCGGTTTCTGCGTGGAGAGCTGCCCGGTGAGCGCGCTCGTACCCGGGGTCAAAGTCCCGGAGTTCGACTACCGGCTGTGCATCAACTGCCTGTGCTGCCAGGAGGTGTGCCCGCAGCACGCGGTGTACCAGAAGAAAAGCGCCATTGCCCGGCTGCTGCGGCCGTGACACGATCGTGATCGCGTGAAACAATTCGGTTACATCCTGCAGTACTGGCTGCTGTGCCTGACCGGTTGGTGGGCCAACCTGCTGCCGCCGCGGATGGCGCTGGGATTCGGCGCCGTGCTGGGCGGGCTGGGCTACGTTGCCGGCGTGCGGCGGGACGTGGCGCTGGCGAACCTGTCCCGGGCGTTCCCGGAGAAACCGCCGCGTGAGGTCGCCGCCATCGCCCGGAAGCTCTACCGCAACCTGGGCCGGAACCTGGTCGAGTTGCTGCGGTTCCGGAATCAGTCGAAATCCTATATCGCGGCGCTGGTCAGTTTTGAAGGCGAGGAGCACATCAAGACAGCGCTGGCGGCGGGGCGGGGCGCGATCCTGGTCAGCGGGCACTTCGGCAACTGGGAGCTGTACGCCGCTGCCATCGCCTCCGCCGGCTACCCATTTTCGGTGGTGGTCTACCCCCAGCACAACGCCAGGGTGGACGCCCTGCTCAACCGGCTGCGGCAGGGCGCGGGGGTGGGGATCATCTACAAGCGCAACGCCGCCAAGGACGTGCTGCGGTCGCTGGCGGCCAACCGGCTGGTGACCATGCTGGCGGACCAGGATGCGGGCCCAGACGGCGTGTTCGTCAATTTCTTCGGCCGGCCGGCCTCGACCACACGCGGACCGGCGCTGTTCGCGGTCAAGACCGGCGCTCCGATCATCACCGGGGTGATCGTGCGCGAACCCGGCGGCCGGCACCGCGGCATCGTCGACCCGCCGCTGTTCGCCGACCAGGCTGCCGACCGGGAAGCGGAGATCGCGCGGCTGACGCAGGAAGCGGCGGTACGCCTGGAGCGGCGGGTGCGCGAACATCCGGACCACTGGTACTGGGTTCACCGGCGCTGGAAGACGGCGCCGGGCGGTGAGCGCAGCGCGGGCTACGGTGGGCGCGAAACCACAGTGGGGTGAAACCATGATGAAAGCACTGGCAGCCGCGTGCTGCCTGGCAGCCATCGGACTGGGCTGCACCGGGCAGAGCGAGGTCAAGACGAAGAACGAAGGCGACCAGCCGTTCGGCGTGTACCAGGGCGGTATCGATCGGGCGAGGGACGCCCAGCAGCAAGCCGGTCAGCGAGCCGCGGCCCAGGACTCGGCGGCAGCGGCGGGCGGGGAGCCCGGCCGGTGACGCTCCGTCCCTTCAGCCCTGTGCGATAGGCCGCCGATGCCGATCAGGGTCCTGCCGGACGACATCGTCAACAAGATCGCCGCCGGCGAGGTGGTCGAGCGGCCGGCATCTGCGGTCAAGGAGTTGGTGGAGAACGCCCTGGACGCCGGCGCCGGGTCGGTCGAGGTGGAGATCGCCGGGGGCGGCCTGCGCGCCCTGCGTGTCGCCGACGACGGCCGGGGCATGGCGCCAGGCGAGATGGCGCTGGCCCTGCGGCGACACGCCACCAGCAAGATCGCCGCCTTCGATGACATCTACGCCATCGCCAGCTACGGCTTCCGGGGCGAGGCCCTGCCCAGCATCGCCGCGGTGTCGCGCCTGACCCTGACATCGCGCCCGGCGGGCGCGGACTTCGCCTGGGCCATCCTCTGCGAATCGGGGCGGACGATCTCGGAGAAGGCCGCGGCGGCGGGGCAGGGGACGACGGTGACGGTCGAGGACCTGTTCGCCAGCGTCCCGGCCCGGCGCAAGTTCCTCAAGTCGGAGCAGAACGAGACCAGGCGCGTCACCGACGAGGTCACGGCCCAGGCGCTGGCCAGTCCCGGCGTCGCCTTCACCCTGATCGTGGACGGGCGCGAGGCGCTGCTTTGCCGTCCCGGCGCCGCCGCCGTCAGGGCGGCGGACGTTCTCGGCTCCGAGCTGTTCGGCAACATGGTTGCCTTCGACCACGGCCGGCGTCCGGTGCGGGCGCACGGCTTCGTATCCCGGCCGACGCACTTGTGGCCCCGGCGCCGGGAACAGCTGATCTTCGTCAACGGGCGCCGGGTCAGCGACCGGCTGGTGCACGCCGCGGTCTGCCAGGCCTACGGCCCGGCGCTGCAGGGCAGGCATCCGGCGTACCTGGTGTTCATCGAGATTTCACCAGCCCAGGTGGACGTCAACGTCCATCCCGCCAAGAGCCAGGTGCGGTTCAGGGACGAGCCGCTGGTGTTCAGCACGATCAAGGCCGGCGTCGCCAGGGCGGTCTTTTCCGAAGGAGACTCGCACTTCCCGCCGTCCGAAGCCGCCGCCGCATATGTCCCGGCCGGCGCGGCGCCGATTGGTGAGGCCTTGGCGTCGGTGCGCGAGCTGTTCGCCAATCCCTACCGACCGGTGGGACCGCCGGGGCCGGCGCCGGGCGAGTCGCAGCCGGTGGTCGCCTACTGGCAGGCCCACAACGCGTACATCCTGGCGGAGACCAAGACCGGGATCATCGTCATCGACCAGCACGCCGCCCACGAGCGGATCCTGTACGAGGAACTGCTGAAGCCCGGGGAGCGTCGCCGGGCCCAGCAGCTGCTGTTTCCCCTGACGGTGGAGCTGACGCCGGCCGAGCTGGGGGTGTTCGTGCAGCACCAGGAATCGTTCCAACGTCTGGGCTTCGACGCCCGTCAGTTCTCGGGCCGGACCATACTGGTCGAAGGCCTGCCGTCCGAGGCCGGCGCCGCGGTCGACGGCGCGGCCGTGATCCGGGGAATGCTGAGCGACCTGGGCGCGACCGGGACCGCGACCGACGATCCGGTTGCGGCGATCGCGCGTTCGTTCGCCTGCCGGGCGGCGGTCAAGGCAGGTCAGCCGCTGTCGCAGATCGAGATGGGCCGGCTGGTGGACCGGCTGTTCGCCACCAGCTCGCCCTACCTCGATCCCCACGGCCGGCCGGCGGTGATCAAGCTGTCGCTGGACGACCTGGACCGCAGGTTCGGCCGCTCATGACCGGGCCGGTGCCGGCGATCGCCGGTCCCACCGCGGCGGGGAAGACCGCGGCGGGGCTCGAACTTGCGGAGCGGCTGGGCGCCGAGATCGTCTCGGCCGACTCGCGCCAGATCTACCGCCTGCTCGACATCGGCACTGCCAAGCCGACGGCGGCCGAGCGGAACCGCGTTCCGCACCATCTGGTCGACTTCCTCGACCCGGACCGGGCCTACAGCGCGGCCGATTACGCGGCCGGCGCCCGCGCGGCGATGGACGAGCTCGACGCGCAGGGCAGGCGATACCTCGTGGTCGGCGGATCGGGCCTGTACCTCCGGGCGCTGATTGAGGGCCTGGCCGCGATCCCGCCGGCCGATCACGCGCTGCGGCAGGAACTCGCGGAGTTCGCCGAGTTGCATGGCAAGGCAGCGCTGCACCAGCGGCTGGCCGGGATCGACCCCGCCACGGCGGCGCGGCTCCAGCCCAACGACACGGTGCGCATCGTCCGGGCGCTGGAGGTCCACGCCCTGACCGGGAAGCCCATCAGCCAGTGGCACGCCAACGAACGGGTCACGGACCATCGAAGGTACCGGCTGGTGGTGCTGGACGTGGACCGCGACGAGCTGTACCGCCGGATCGATCGCCGGGTCGACGCCATGATCGAGCAGGGGCTGGTGGCCGAGGTCCGCGGCATCCTCGACCGGGGGCATCCGCCGTCGCTCAACTCGCTGCGCACCGTCGGCTACCGTGAGGTCATCGCCCACATCGAGGGCGAATGCGATCTCGACCGGGCCATCGAGCTGATCAAGCGGAACACCCGCAACTTCGCCAAGCGGCAGTTGACGTGGTTCCGCGGGATGAAGAACGCGGAGTGGGTGGATGACAAGCACGTAGAACGAATATTCAGCAAGATTGTTTGAGAGCACAACTCGCATTGTCATTCCTGCGAAGGCAGGAATCCACGAAATGTACTGGATACCAGCCTGCGCTGGTATGACACCAAAGTCACAAGCTCATTTCAGTTGACGCCCCCAAGAGTAACAATTATCCCCTGTATGCCCAACGAAGGAGACAACGGACATGAAGCTGTTCATCGACACCGCCAACGTGGCGGAGATCCGGGAGGCCGCCGGCTGGGGCATCATCGACGGCGTGACCACCAACCCCAGCCTGATCGCCAAAGAGGGGCGGGACTTCACGCAGGTGGTGCGCGAGATTTGCGCCATCGTCGACGGGCCGGTCTCGGCCGAAGTGGTCAGCACGGACGTCGAGGGGATGCTGCAGGAGGCCGAGCCGCTGATCGCCATCCACCGGAACATCGTGATCAAGATCCCGATGACGCTGGAGGGGCTGAAGGCGACCAAGGCGCTGTCGCAGAAGGGCGTGAAAACGCACGTGACGCTGATCTTCTCGGCCAACCAGGCGCTGCTGGCCGCCAAGGCCGGCGCCACGTTCATCAGCCCGTTCGTGGGGCGGCTGGACGACGCCTCGGAGTACGGCACCGACCTGATCGCCGACATCATGGACATCTACCGGAACTACGGGTTCAAGACGGAGGTCCTCGCGGCCAGCATCCGCAACCCGCTGCACGTGCTGGACTGCGCCAAGGCCGGAGCCCACATCTGCACCGCGCCGCTGTCGGTGCTCAAGCAGCTGGCGCAGCACCCGCTGACCGACCTCGGCATCAAGAGGTTCCTGGACGACTGGGCCAAGGCCAAGAAGTAAGTTGAAATCGTCGTCACTGAGACCTGGATCGCCTCGCCCGCGCAGCACGGGACCGGGATCGCGATGACAACGCAGTAAGATGAACGTCAGCCGCATCCGCGACACCGCGCGGCAGCTCCGCCGCGACATCGTCGAGATGACCCACTGTGCGGGCTCGGGCCATCCCGGCGGGTCGCTGTCGGCGGCAGAGATCATGGCCGTGCTGTACTTCCACGTGATGCGGCACGACCCGGCCCGGCCGCAGTGGGAAGCCCGCGACCGTTTCTACCTGTCCAAGGGCCACGCCTGCCCGGTGCTGTATGCGGCGCTGGGCGAGGACGGGTACTTCGCTACGGCCGAATTCAAGCGGTTCCGGAAGCTGGGGTCTCTGCTGCAGGGCCATCCCCACCGGCTGAAGACGCCCGGGGTGGAGGCATCCAGCGGCTCGCTGGGGCAGGGCCTGTCGCTGGCCGCGGGCACGGCGCTGGGCCTGCGGATGGACAAGCGCAAAAGCCGCGTCTTTTGCCTGCTGGGCGACGGCGAGCTGCAGGAGGGCCAGGTGTGGGAGGCGGCGATGGCGGCCGGCCACTTCCGGCTGGACAACCTCTGCGCGGTCGTGGACTACAACAACCTGCAGATCGACGGCGCGGTGGAGCAGGTGATGGGCCTGGCCCCGCTGGCCGACAAGTGGCGGGCCTTCCGCTGGAACGCGCTGGAGGTCGACGGTCACTCGGTGGACGCGCTGGTGTCGGCCTTCGACCGGGCGGCCAACACCAGGGGCAAGCCCACCGTGCTGCTGGCCAAGACGGTCAAGGGCAAGGGCGTGTCGTTCATGGAGGACAAGGCGGAGTGGCACGGCCGGGCGCCCAACCGGGAGGAGTACGAGAAGGCGATGGAGGAGCTTACCTGAGTTGAATGTAAGATGTTCAATGTATGATGTCAGATGATATCCGTTGAAGTGTTTTCTATTTACATTTCACGATTCACCTTTTACATTTTACGCCAAGGGAAAAGAATGGAAGCCATCAAGTGCATCATGACCCGGCGCAGCGTCCGGAAGTATTCCGCCAGGAAGATGACCGACGCCCAGCTGCGCAAGGTGCTGGAGGCCGCCATGAACGCGCCCTCCGCGGGCAACCAGCAGGCCTGGCAGTTCATCGTGGTGCGAGACAGGGCGACGCTCGGGCGGATCACCGGGGTCCATCCCTACGCCCAGATGCTGAAGGACGCGCAGGCGGCGGTCGTCATCTGTGGCGACCTGCCGGCCGAACGGCACCAGGGCTACTGGGTGCAGGACTGCGCGGCCGCCACTCAGAACGCCCTGCTGGCGGCCCACGCCCTGGGGCTGGGCGCGGTCTGGCTGGGCGTCTTCCCGCGGGCCGACCGGGTGCGGGGAGTCCGGAAAGTACTGGGACTGCCCAAGGGCATCGTGCCGCTGTCGATCGTTTCGCTGGGATGCCCCGGCGAAAAATCGAAGGCCGTGAAACGGTATAGTAAGGACAAAGTACACTTTGAACGATGGTAAATAATCCGAAAACCGAATGTCGGTATTCGAAACAATGCAGAATATCAAACTGATTAAACTATAAACAGGGGAAAGCCCTGTTTCACATTTCAGCGGCGCCTTTGTGAATTGATTCGGATATCGTGCTTCGTATGTAGAGATTTTATCGTATGCAGTACCGACCCTTTGGCAAAACCGGCTTCGACGTCTCCGCGCTGGGCTTCGGCGCCATGAGGATGCCGTTCCTCGACGGCGACATGCGGAAGATCGACGAGCCCAGGGCCATCGAGATGATCCGGGCGGCGATCGACGGCGGGGTCAACTATATCGACACGGCCTACGTCTACCATGGCGGCACCAGCGAGGCGCTGGTCGCCAAGGCGCTGAAGGACGGCTATCGTGCCAGGGTCAGGACGGCCACCAAGATGCCGGTGTGGATGGTGAACACCCGGACCGACATGGACCGCTTCCTGGACCAGCAGCTGCAGCGGCTGGACGACACCGTCATCGACTACTACCTGCTGCACTCGCTGGACCGCGGCTCCTGGGCCAGGATGCGCAACCTCGGTGTAATGCGCTGGGCCGAGCTCCAGATCAAGAAGGGGAAGATCGGCCACATCGGGTTCTCGTTCCACGGCGGGTACGACGCGTTCCGCGACATCTGCGACGGTTACGGCTGGGAATTCTGCCAGGTCCAGTACAACTACATGGACACGGCCGAGCAGGCCGGCCGCCGGGGCGTGCGGTACGCCGCGGCCAAGGGCATGGCGGTGATCGTGATGGAGCCGCTCAAAGGGGGCAAGCTGGCCGCGCCACCCGAGCAGGTCAAGACGATCCTCGACGCCGCCCCATCCCGGCGCTCCCCGGCCGGCTGGGCCCTGCAGTGGCTGTGGCACCAGCCCGAGGTGTCGCTGGTGCTCTCCGGCATGAGCGACCTGGCCCAGGTGCGGGAGAACCTGGCGCTGGCGGATGCGACTCCCGCGGCGTTCACCGCCGCCGACCACCGCACGATCGAGCGGGTGCGCACCGCCTACAACCGGATCACCGCCGTCAAGTGCACGGACTGCAAGTACTGCCTGCCCTGCCCGCGGGGCGTGGACATCCCCCGCAACTTCGCGCTGTACAACGACGGCTACCGCTACGGCACCTTCCGCAACGGCTCGTTCGTCTACTGGATGTGGATGAAGGAGGCCGCCCGCGCCGCCAACTGCAACGCCTGCGGCGCCTGCGAGAGGAAGTGCCCGCAGAAGATCAGGATCCGCGCCGAGCTGAAGAAGGTGACGGAGGCGTTCGCGCGGCCATGACCATCCGACGCGCCATCCGCCTGGCCATCGCCGCGGCCGCCATCGCCGGCTG
Source organism: bacterium UBP2_UBA2255 (assembly GCA_002347565.1). Lineage (GTDB taxonomy): Bacteria > Edwardsbacteria > AC1 > AC1 > EtOH8 > UBA2255. Next base: position 39,596 of record DDXR01000073.1, read on the forward strand.
CTCCAACAAGCCGGACCCGTCCCGCCAGTTCGAGCTGGGGCTGGACGGCGGCCGGTATCTGTGGCAGCCCGGCCCGGCCGTGGCCTACGTCGAGGGCAACGAGTACGGAAGCCAATACCAGGCCCGCGGCATCCAGGTCATCTTCCCGATGCAGCACAGCACGGTGCGGCCGATCCCGGGCTTGGACATCATGATCAGGCCCGGTCTGCCGGTCGGATGCGAGATCGCTTTCGGGGACACCTGCCGCGCGGCCACGGTCAGTTTCCGGCCGTCCTCGGCCATCCCGCTGCCGGAAGGGACGTTCATCGGCTGGGGCTCCGATTACAGCGGCGGCGCCGGGACGATGGTGCTGGAGATCTGCGAGGCCCGGCCCGGCGGCAGGATCAAGGGGGCGATCCGCCACGCCAGGCTGCGGTCGTTGGTCTACGACCAGCTCAAGGCCGACATCGTGCCCAGCGCCACGGCCTCGTACCTGGAGCTGTGGAACTGGCCGTTCGACCTGTTGCTGGCCGACTCGCCCTACAATTGACGTTATGAACAAGTCCCACATCGATCGCGACCTCGACCTCAAGACAGTCGGGCAGAAGCCCACCCGCTTCGGCTACGCCGACGCGCTGCTGGCGCTGGGCGAGGCCGACCCGCGGGTGGTGGTGCTGGACGCCGACCTGGCCAAGTCGACGCTGACCGGGAGGTTCGCTGAGAAGTTCCCGGGCCGCTTCTTCGACTGCGGCATCGCCGAGCAGAACATGCTGGGCATCGCCGGCGGGCTGGCCCTGGCCGGGAAGATCCCCTTCGTCAACACCTACGGCGTGTTCCTGGCCGGCCGGGCCTGGGACCAGATCCGCACCTCGGTCTGCTACGGGGAACTGAACGTCAAGGTCGTCGGCGCGCACGGCGGGCTGTCGGTCGGCCCGGACGGCGCCACCCACCAGGCGCTGGAGGAGATCGCGCTGATGCGGGTGCTGCCCAACATGCGGGTGATCGTGCCCTGCGACAGCAACGAGGCCCGCAAGGCCACGCTGGCCGCGGCCAAGCTGGACGGCCCGGTGTACATCCGGCTGGGCCGCGAGCCCACCCCGGTGATCACCACCGAGGCCACGCCGTTCCGCTTCGGCCAGGCCGAGACCTACCGCAACGGCAGGGATGTGGCCGTCTTCGCCTGCGGGCTGATGGTCTACCTTGCCCTGATCGCGGCCGAGAAGCTGGCCCAGCTCGGGATTTCGGCCCGTGTCATAAACCTGCACACTGTCAAGCCCATCGACGAGAAGCTGACAGTCAAGGCGGCGATGGAGTGCCGGGCCGCGGTCACCTGCGAGGAGCACCAGGTGATGGCCGGCTTCGGCTCGGCGGTGGCCGAGGTGCTGGCGAGAAAGTGCCCGGTGCCGGTGGAGATGGTCGGGGTGCGGGACAGCTTCGGGGAGTCTGGGGAGCCGTGGGAGCTGCTGAAAAAATACAAGTTGACGGATGAAGACATCGTCAAAGCCGTGGTCCGTGTGATCAAGCGAAAGAAGCAGCGCTGAGCAGCTCTCTGACCAAGAGGCGTGCTCGAAAGCGGCCGGGGTGCATCAGGGTTCCAGGGAACGCGACGGGCACGGGAGATTCCATCCTTGCCCCGCCGGGCAGGGCATAAACGGGTGCGGACTTCGCCCAGCAATGGCCCCGCCATTGACTTTTCCGCGTCATTCTGATAACATCGTCGCGGACGCCCATCATCAGCAATCGAATCTCCAATGAGGGAGGACCACATGCCGAAGAAAGTCCTGCTGGCGACCGAGAAGCCGTTCGCCAAGGCGGCGGTGGACGGCATCGCCAAGATCTTCGCCGACGCCAAGTACGAGCTGGCCAAGCTGGAGAAGTACACCGACAAGGCGGATCTTTTAAAGGCCGTGGCCGACGCCGACGCCATGATCATCCGCTCGGACAAGGCCGACGCCGAGGTGATCGGGGCGGCGCAGAACCTCAAGGTGATCGTCCGCGCCGGCGCGGGCTACGACAACATCGACCTGGCGGCCGCGACGGCCAAGGGGATCTGCGCCATGAACACGCCGGGGCAGAACTCCAACGCCGTGGCCGAGCTGGCCGTGGGCATGATGGTGTTCCTGGCCCGCAACAAGTTCACCACCGGCAACGGCTCGGAGCTGCGCGGCAAGAAGGTCGGCATCCACGCCTACGGCAACGTCGGACGCCTGGTGGCAGGCATCGCCAAGGGATTCGGGATGGAGGTCTGGGCCTTCGATCCTTTTGTCGAAAAGTCCAAAATGGAAGCCGAGGGGGTACAGGTCGTTGACAAAATGGAAGACCTCTACGCGGGTTGCGAGTACGTCTCGCTCCACATCCCGGCCAACGACAAGACCAAGAAGTCGATCGGCTACGACCTGCTGTCGAAGATGAAGAAGGGCGCGGCGCTGATCAACACCGCCCGCAAGGAAGTGATCGACGAGGAAGGCCTGAAGAAGGCCATGGCCGAGAGGGAAAATCTGAAATACGCCACCGATGTGGCCCCTGATTGTCATGCCGAGGTCGTCGAACAGTGGGGCCTGCGCTACCACGCGACGACCAAGAAGATGGGCGCCGAAACATCGGAGGCCAACATCAACGCCGGGCTGGCCGCGGCCCGGCAGATCGTCGCCTTCTTCGAAAAGGGCGACCGGACATTCCAGGTGAATAAGTAAGCCCTTACGGAACGCGCCCCCTCCACGCAGGAGGGGGTTTCCCTTGCATTTCCTGGCCGGCTGTCATATAATTACGAGCCATATCAGCGGTACGATCATCAAGGACACTTTTGTCCTCCTCGTGCTGGGGGCGGCCCTGCTGACTGCGGGCTGCGCCAAGGTGACCTCGGTCGACTACTACGGCCTGAACCGCTCCGCGACCCATGTGTTGATGGGAAGCGCGGCTTGTCCCGATCAGCCGTCCGCGCCCGATGGCGTCGCCGCCGGACTGTCCTACACCCATGTCGAGATGACGTCGGCCGGCGACACCATCAGCGTCGGGCGGCGGGCCTCGGCTGGCGGCAGATTCCGGGTGGGCGTGCGCTCGGACATCGGCCTCGAGTATGGGCTGACCGGCAAGTACAGCGCCGGCAGGGTCGATGCCAGATTCCTGCTGGTGCGGTCCCCCCTGCGGCTGGGCCTGGACATCGGCTGCGGCGCGGCCGGCGGCCGGGGAACACGGCATACTCGCTCGACTACACCTTGCTGACCGGCGTCCAGCTGTTCGGCGGCCGGGCGCTGGTCTACGCATCGCCCGGAATGGCGCACATCCGGTACGCCTGGAAACGGATCACCGTCGCTAACGGTGCGGACACCACCGAGAGCGCGATCGCCAACGTGGCCCGGGTGAGCGTCGGCGTGCGGATCACCATCCCGGCCGGCGACAGCACGTTCATCAAAGTCCGTCCGGAGCTTACCTGCCTGGGAGGGAAGGAGTCGGCGCTGACCAGGGCAGGATACAGGGTGCTCGAACCGGCGCTTCATGTCGAATATGATTTCTGAACGATACCGGGAGCGCTGCTCGGCGAGCTGAATCAAAAGCAACAGATTCACCAAGTAATGCAATAGAAGGAGCCGCAATGGCCATCGTGTTCCCGTTCCATGGGGTCAGGCCGCCGAAAAAGCTGGTGAGGGAGATCGCCGCGCCGCCGTACGACGTGGTATCCAGCGATGAGGCCCGCGCCATCGCCAAGGGGAAGGCCAAGAACTACCTGCACATCAGCCGCCCCGAGATCGACCTGCCGGCCGGGACGGACGAGCACGATGCGGCGGTCTACGCCACGGGCAAGCGCAACTACGAGAGATTCAAGACCATCGGCTGGCTGGTGCGGGACGCCCGGCCGTGCTTTTACATCTATAAGCAGGTGATGGGAACGCACGCCCAGACCGGGCTGGTGGCCGTGGCCTCGGCCCAGGACTACGACCGCGGCGTCATCAAGAAGCACGAGCACACCCGGCCCGACAAGGAGGACGACCGCACCCGCCACATCTCGACGATCAACGCCAACACCGAGCCGGTGTTCTTCACCTACCCGCACAGGCCGGCCATCGACCGGATCATCGCGGCCTGGATCCGGAAGGCGCCGGAGTACAAGTTCCGGTCCGATGACGGAGTCCGGCACACGCTGTGGGTGGTGGACGACCCGTCGGCGATCAAGTCGCTGGTCCGGGAGTTCGGCAAGCTCAGGCACCTCTACGTGGCCGACGGCCACCACCGCTCGGCCGCGGCCTGGCGGCTGTGGAAGGAGCGGAAGAAGTCGAACCCGCGCCACAACGGCACCGAGGAGTACAACTTCTTCCTGACCGTGATTTTCCCGGACGACCAGATGAACATCATGGCCTACAACCGGGTGGTCAAGGACCTGGCCGGCCTGACCAGGGACCAGTTCCTGAAGATCGTCGCCGATCGTTTCACGGTCAAGGAGAAGGGGCCGCAGCAGCCCGGCGGCAACCGGAAGTTCTCGATGTACCTCGGCGGGACGTGGTACCTGCTGGCGGCTAGGCCCGGCAGCTACGACGCCAGGGACGCGGTGAGGAGCCTGGACGCCTCGATCCTGCAGGACAACCTGCTGCGGCCGGTGCTGGGGATCGAGGATCCGCGCACCGACAAGCGGATCGGATTCGTGGGGGGCATCAGGGGGACGAGGGAGCTGATGCGGCTGGTCGACGCCAGGAAATACGCCGTGGCCTTCTCGCTGCACCCGGTGACCATCACGCAATTGATCTCGGTGGCCGACTCCGGCAAGGTGATGCCGCCCAAGTCGACCTGGTTCGAGCCCAAGCTCAAGAGCGGCCTGTTCGTCCACGAGTACGACTGAGGCACTTCAGGCCGTATCCCTGCAGCACGAGAATAGGCGAGGTCATTTGACCTCGCCTATTCCGCACCGGCCGGTTCGCGATCATCCCGCGGGATAGCGCGCGAACACGCTGCAGGGCAGGCAGCGGACGCCGCCGTCCTCCCGCAGCTGCAGCTCCCCGCATTCGATCCGATCGATGGGCAGGATCTCCGCCAGCATGTTCCGCAACACGGTCGCCGAGTAGCCCATGGCGTAGCCGTTGATCAGGAAGAACAGCGGCCGGTCGGCCAGGAGGTCCCGGCACAGCCGCAGCAGGCGCGGCACGTCCTGTTCGAACTTGAATACCGAGCCGCGGGGATCGCGGCCGAAGGCCGGCGGGTCCATGATCACCGCGTCGTAGCGGGCGCCGCGGGCCTGCTCGCGCTTGACGAACTTGACGCAGTCGTCCAGGATCCAGCGGACCGGTGCGTCGCCCAGGCTCGACAGCTGCTGGTTGCGGTTTGCCCAGCTGACGGCTGGCCGGGAGGCGTCCACGTGGCAGACCTTGGCCCCCGCCGCGGCGGCGGCCAGCGTGGCGGCGCCGGTGTAGCCGAAGAGATTCAGCACCGACGGCCGGCCTCCCGAACGCCGGATCAATCCCGAAAACCAGTCCCAGTTGGCCGCCTGCTCGGGGAACACGCCGGTGTGCTTGAAGGGCGTCAGTTGAAGTTCGAACCGCAGGCCGCGGTAGCGGAAGCACCAGTCGGGAGGCGGGGGCGCGCGTACGATCCAGTTCTTCGCCCCCTGATGCGCTGTTTTCTGGAAAACAGCATCGGCCCGGCGCCATCGGGACTCAGGCAATCCGGGCGGCCACACTGCGTTGGGATCGGGTCGCGACAGCACGTAGCCGGACCAGGATTCCAGCTTGCGGCCGTCGCCGGAGTCCAGCAGCCGGTATTCAGCGACGTCGGACGGCACCAGCGTTCTCATGGCACAACTATACTACAAAACGGCGCCGGCGTCAACCGGACGGCACGGATTCCGTTGACAAACTGCGACGGTTCGGCTATGATATCTTTATGAGCCGCACGATCGCACGCCTGTTGCTGTTGCTGTTGCCGCTGGCGCCGCTGGCGGGCCAGGACCTCGGCTTCGCCCCGACCGGCGTGCGCTGGCGGCAGCTGTCGACGCCGCATTTCACCGTGCTGTTCGGCGACGGCCAGGACAGCATCGCCCAGCTCGTCGCCGCCAGGGCGGAGGCCGCGCATCGGCGGTTGGTGCCGTTCCTGAAATGGCGGCCCGACCGGCCGACCACCGTGATCGTCACCGACCACAACGACGAGGCCAACGCGCTGGCGACGCCGCTGCCGCACCCCACCATCGCCCTGCGGCTCAATCCGCCGGTGGGCGGCCCCGGCAACTACGGGGACTGGCTGGACGAGGTGCTGGTCCACGAGTACGCCCACATCCTGCAGACCGGGATGCTCGACGGTTTCCCGGCCGGCCTGGCCGCCGTATTCGGCAGGCTGTACCTGCCCAACGCCATCCAGCCGCTGCACCAGATCGAGGGCCTGGCGGTGCACGCCGAGACGGAAATCACGCCATTCGGCCGCAACCGCAGCGCCTACTATGACGGCGTACTGCGGTCCTTCGCGGCCGACGGCCGCTGGCTGCCCCTCGACCGGGCCGCGGTGTTCTCGCCGCACTGGCCGGCCGACGCGCCCTACCTGTTCGGCGGGAAATTCCACCAATACATCGGCCGGCGGTACGGCCGCGGCGCGATCGCACGCTACCAGCGCCAGCACAGCCGGCTGGCGGTACCCTTCCTGCACAACTGGGTCGCCCGGGACGTGTACGGCCGGTCGTTCCCGCAGCTGTGGCGGCAATGGCAGGAGCAGGCGCTGGCGGATTACCGGCGGCAGGCCGACTCGATCCGGGCAGTGCCGTGGCCGGCGGCGGACCGGCTGACGGCGAACGGGCACGAGAAATCGCAGTTGGCCGCCTCGCGGGACGGCCGCTGGCTGGCATGGGTCGAGGCCAACGGCGACGAGTTCCCGGCGCTGAAGCTGCGCGATGAACGGAGCGGCGAGTCGCGGACCCTGCGGGAGGGCATCTTCGCGGGCGCCATATCCTTCTCGCCCGACGGCACGCGGATCGCGGCGGGGAGGCGGGAGTACACGGCGGACGGCTCGTATCGCAGCGACCTGTACCAGGTCGCGGTGCCCTCCGGGGGGATGCGGCGGCTGACCCGCGGCCTGCGGGCCCACGACCCGGCCTGGTCCCACGACGGCGGAACGATCCTGTTCGTGGCCGACCGGCTGGGGGCCAACGCGCTGGCCACATACGATGTCGCGTCGTCGGCCGTCACGCTGCTGACGCCCTACGACGCCGGAGCGCGCTACAGCCACCCGGCATGGTCGCCCGACGGCGCGACCGTTGCGGTGTCGGTCTGGTGCGAGGGCGGGTACCACGATGTCTACCTGTGCGACGCGGCGACGGGGGAGTTCAGGCCGCTGACCGTCGACCGGGCCCAAGACCTGGAACCGGCCTGGTCTGATGACGGGCGGTCGTTGTACTTCGCCTCGGACCGCACCGGCGTTTGGAACGTGTTCCGCCATGACATCCGCGGCGGGCCCCTGCGCCAGGTGACCAACGCGGTCGGCGGCGCGGTCGCGCCTGCCCCGGCCGCCGACGGCCAGCTGCGATACCTCGACCTGTCCGCGATCGGGTGGGACGTGGCGGCGATCGTCGGCGAACCGGAGGACCGCGGCGCGACCGCGCCATTCATCGACACGCTGCCGGATGCCGCCCCGGATAGCGCCAGCGAGCGCTATCCCGTATCCGCGTACCATCCCCTGGCCTCGCTGGTCCCGTACTTCTGGCTGCCCGCCGGTTTCGCCGACGAGCGGCGGGGGGCGCTGGGGATCATGTGCATGGGGTCGGACGCGCTGACGCAGGTCAATTACCGGGTTGCGGCGGGATACAGCGGGTCCACGGAGCGGCCATCATACGACATGAGGATCAGCGATTCCCGGCGCCCGGTGACCGTGGCGCTGACCGCCTCGGACATGGCGAACGCCCACAGCATACGGTCCGGCAATACAATGATCGGGACGTATTGGGAACGGGAGCAGACCCAGGAATTGGGCGCATCGTACACCCTGCGGAGGACGTGGTGCTCGGTGACACCGGCGGTCGCCTACCGCCACCAGCGCTTCAGCGCGCTCGAATGGGAGCTGCCGGAACCGTTCGCGCGGAATTTTCGCAGCCCTTGGACGGGCCGCCTTTCCCGGCTGAGCGCATCCTGCTCGTACGGGGACGCTCGGCGGTACGGATTCTCGATCAGCCCGGAGCACGGCCGCCAGCTGTACGCCCAGGCGGAGTTCTACCGCGGCTGGCTGGGAAGCGACCTCGACCAGACGGCGCTGTGGGCGCGTTGGCGCGAGTACCTGCCGACGCCGTTCCGGCACCACGTCCTCCTGCTGGACGGCAGGCTCGGGACCTGGCGCGCAGGGCGGATCGGGCATTTCGGGGACTATCCCGCTTTCGAGCTGCGGGGTTTCGCGGACGATGATCTCAGCACCTTGTCGCATCTGGCCTGCGTCACCGCGGAGTACCGCTTCCCGCTGGCACGCATCGAACGGGGCATCAGCACTTGGCCGGTCTACCTCAAGGTGTTGCACGGGGCCCTGTTCGCCGAGACGGGGATCCCGCACCTCGACGGCCGGTCCCTGTCGCTCGATGACGACCGTCGCAGCGCCGGCGCCGAGCTGCGCAGCGACTGGCTGCTCAGCTACGCGCTGCCGGGGCATGCCCGCATCGGCTATGCCGTGCCGCTTTCCGGAGAACGCCGCGGACGACTCTATTGGCGGATCGAAGTCAACACCGGACTGTGAACATGAAACGGACCGCACTCCTTGCCCTCGCCCTGGCCTGCTGCCCTGCTGTCGCTTCCGGGAATCAGCCGGCGGTCCGCCGCATCGAGTTCTGCGGCAACACGTTTCGCAGCGCCGGCCAGTTGCTGCGCACGATGCGGCCGCGCTGGCCGGGGAACGCTTACAACCGCGACAGTCTGCGTGCCGGCCTCGATCGACTGTCGGACTTCTACCGCGCGCGGGGGTTCCCCGACATCGGATTCGAATACCTGGTGAGCCCCGATTCGTCCGGCGATCGGATCGACCTGACCATCTACGTCAGGGAAGGGGGGCGTTACCTGGTCAGGACCGTTGACATCATGGGGAATCAGCGCCTGGACGACGGGCAGCTGCGGCGAGCGCTGCGGACCCGCCCGGGGTCGCCGTATGAACCGGCAGCACTGAGCGACGATGACTTCAATCTCATGCTGCTGTACGCCGATCACGGGATGATCTTCGCGGATGTCAGCCATGCGGTCGCGAGCGATTCCGGCAACGACGTCAGGGTGACCTTCATTATCAGCGAGGGGGACCCGGTGTGGGTCGGCGCGGTGAATATCGCGGGGAACCGCTCCGTCCGCACTGGCGCCATCCGGCGCGAGTTGACCGTGGCGCCCGGCCAGTTGTTCAGCCGCAGGGAACTGAACCGCAGCCGCTCCCAGCTATCGGCCACGGGCCTGTTCAAGCGGGCCGAGGTGGCTCCCGGCAGTCTCAGCCAGGATGAACGGAACATTGACGTCGACGTCGTCCTCCAGGAACGGCCGCGGCGCAGGTTCGAGTCCGGGTTCGGGTACGGCAGCGGCGACGCTTTCCGGATCAGCTCTGGTTGGTCGAACCGCAACCTTGACGGCTGGGGCCGGTCGCTGGAACTGTCCGGACAGATCGCGTTCCAGCTGTGGGCGCGAGCCAAGCTGGTGAGGGGTTCGGTGCAGGCGGGTATCCGCGATCCTTGGTTCCTGGGATCGCGCCGGTCCGCCCTGTTGAGCAGTTACTACGACGATGTCCGCCCAGCGTACACAGATTATCGGCTGCAGACTGTCGGCGCGTTTCTCCAATCGAGCCTGTTCGCGTCCCGTTTCGCCGCCATGGCGGCGGCGTGGAAACAGGAGTGGCTGAAGATGTCCCCCGACTGGGGCAGGCCGGGCAACTATGCCGACACCCTGCGCTACCGGGGCCACCGTGCCGTTGTGCTGTCCGGCGAATATGAACGAACGGCGGATCCGGTCAGCCCGGTGCGCGGCTTGCGAGGGGACCTCAACGCAGAGTACTCGGGAGGACTGTTGGGCGGCATCAATACCTACCAGCGTCTGACCGTGTCCGCGGTCGCACTGGTCGGCGGCACGAAAGCACCGCTGTCGCTGGGCGCCCGGTTTCGCGCCGGGATCATCGGCGACTGGTCCCGGGAAAACGCTGTTCCGGTGTACGAGAAATACGTGTTGGGCGGCCCTGCGACACTGCGGGGATTCGCCCTGGGCATGGCGGGACCGCTTGACGATTTGGGGCGGCCGGTCGGCGGCGATAAAATGGCGCTGCTCAACATCGAAATGCGGCTGCGGATGTACCGCAACTGGAGGATCGCGCTGTTCGGCGACGCCGGACTGGTGAGCAACCGCCGCTTCCCGAAGGTCTCGTTGCAGGAAGCATCGGGAAACCCGGGCGCCGGTGTGCGCTATGTCCTGCCGATGGGCACGGCCCGGCTGGACGTAGCGGCCCCGTGGACGCGGGCCGGATGCCTGCGGTCCTGGCGGGCAGTGGTGGCGTGGGGAGAGGCGTTCTGAGGAAGCCATGCGACGTGCCGCCGCTCCCGTTTGCCTTGACAGGCGGCCGGGAAGTAGCGTATAATTGGCATGAATCATGATAACAAGATCATAAAGGGGTTGCCGTGTCACACCGAGTGAGCAAACAGACCCTCAAACATGACGAGTTTTCCGAGTCCCTTTTCAACGGGGCGGAATACCTCAAGCGTCATGCCACCGAAGTTGCCGCTTTGGCGGTGGCGGTGCTGATCGTGATCATCGGCCTGGTGTTCTGGAGCCAAAGCCGGGCCAAGAGCGGACGGGAGGCCGGCGTCATGCTGACATCGGTCCACGGCGCGCTGCTCGGCGGCCAATACCAGCAGGCGGAGCAGGGATACCAGGAGATCATCAAGCGATATGGCTCGTCCCCGGCAGCCAAGGAGGCGATGGTCAGCCTGGGCAACCTCAAGTTCAGGCAAGGGCGGTACGACGAGGCCGACCAGCTGTACCAGCGCTGCGTCAAATCGGGAGGGGCCAATGTGCTGGTGATGCACGCCGCCCACACCGGCATGGCCGCCTGCGACGAGCAGCGCGGTGATTTCACCTCCGCCGGCGACGGCTACGCATCGTTCGCGCGCGCCTTTCCCAAGGAAGCTTTCCTCGCAGCCGAGGCGTTGCTGGCCGCCGGGAGGTGCTACGCCCGCGCCGGCCTCACCGCCAAGGCCCGGGACGCCTTCCGGACGGTGATCGAGTCGTACGGGCAGACCCAGGCGCTGACCCAGGCCCGGGCCATGTCGGCCCTGCTGCCGCCCGAGTGACGCGCGGATCGGCGGCTCGCACCGATGAACCGTCTCAACGTCGCGCTGTTGTGGCACATGCATCAACCCTGCTATCGGACCCCCGATAGCAGGGTTTTTCGGCTTCCCTGGGTGCGGTTGCACGCGCTCAAGGACTACGCCGACATGCCCCGGCTGGCGACGGCGCACCCGGGCGTGCGCACCACGTTCAACCTGGTGCCGGCGCTGTTGGACCAGCTCGAGGCCTACGCCGCCGGCGGCAGCGACATCCACCTCGACCTGACCAGGATCCCGGCCGACGGCCTGAGCGAGACCCAGCGTTGCCTGGTGCTGCGGGACTTCTTCATGGCCAACTGGCGCACCATGGTCGAGCCGCACCAGCGCTACCGGGAGCTGCTGCAGAAACGGGGCTGCAACTTCCGCGACGCCGACCTGCCGGCCATCGCCCGGCGGTTCAGCGCCGCCGATTTCCGCGACCTGCAGGTGTGGTTCAACCTTTGCTGGACCGACCCGTCCCACATTGCCGGTCGGCCGGCGCTGCGGGGATTGGTCGAGCAGGGCAGGGGGTTCTCGGAGACGGACAAGGCAGCGCTGCTGGAGCAGCAGGCGGAGATCCTCCGCTCGGTGGTCCCGGCCTACCGCGAGGCGCAGCGGGCCGGCCTGATCGAGGTCTCGGCCACGCCGCACTACCACCCGATCCTGCCGCTGCTGTGCGATTCGGACGAGGCGCGGCGCTGCATGCCCGACGCGCCGCTGCCGGAGCGGTTCGCCTATCCCGGCGACGCCCGGGCCCAGATCGCGCGGGGTCTGGACCGGGTGGGCGAGCTGATGGGGAAGCGGCCTTGCGGCATGTGGCCGTCGGAGGGAGGCGTCAGCGAGCAGGCGGTGGCGCTGCTGGCCGAGGCCGGCGTCAGCTGGCTGGCCACCGACGACGCCATTCTGCAGCACAGCATCGGGGAGGGCCACCGCCCCGACGAGCGGACGCGCTACCGGCCCCACCGGCTGGGCGGCGACGGGCAGCCGGCCATCTTCTTCCGGGACCACCAGCTGTCCGACCTGATCGGCTTCACCTACGCGGAATGGGAGCCGGGGGCGGCGGCCCGCGACCTGATCGGCCGGCTGGAGGCCAGCGCCGGACGACTGGGCGCCGAGGCCGGGCGGCACATCGTGCCCATCATCCTGGACGGGGAGAACTGCTGGGAGTTCTACCGCAACGACGGGAACGACTTCCTGGACGAGCTCTACCGCGGGCTGGCGGCCAGCGCCAGGCTGAGGACCCGCACCTTCAGCGAGTACCTGGCGGCGGAGCACGACGAAGGCACGCTGGCGCGGCTGTACCCGGGCTCGTGGATCAACGGCGACTTCGGCATCTGGATCGGCCGCGAAGAGGACAACCGGGCCTGGGAGCTGCTGCTGACCGCCCGCCGGGAGATCGAGCGGAGGGAGGCAGGTCTGGACCCCGCGACGAGGGCCGAGGTGCTGGACGAGCTGTACGCGGCCGAGGGCAGCGACTGGTGCTGGTGGTACGGCGGCAACTTCTCGTCGGAGAACCTGGAGGACTTCGACTTCCTGTTCCGGGCGCATCTGCAGAAGATCTACCGGCTGCTGGGGCTGGAGGTGCCGCAGGCCCTGCATCGGCCGATCGCCCAGACCAGCCCGGTGGAGCAGCTGATGCAGGAGCCGATCGACCTGATCGCTCCGGCCATCGACGGCCGGGTGACCAGCTTCTACGAGTGGACGGGCGCGGGCGTCTATAACGTCTGGAACGAGGGCGGCACCATGCACCGCAGCCAAAGCCTGCTGCGGTCGGTGATGTTCGGGTACGACCGCCAGCGCCTCTATTTGCGGCTCGACGGCAGCGATCACCTGCTGGACCCGGCCAAGCTGCCGGACCTGTCGGTGGTGATCGACGTCCGCGCCCCGGCGGCCAGGACGGTGGAGGTTCCGGTGGACGGCCGGCCCCGGCCCGACGGCGCGCTGGCCGCCTTCATCGACGTGATCGAGGTGGCGGTGCCGTTCGGCCTGGTCGATGGCGGGCTGGAGGGACCGATCGAGTTCTACCTCTCGCTGAAGAGCGGCGGCCACGAGCTGGAACGGCACCCGGTGCGGCACCCCATCAGCCTGGTGAAACCGGACCAGTTCTTCAAGGCGAAGCACTGGCAGGCGTGACCTGTATTGCCTCGGCATATGCAGCAAATCGTCATTACAGGGTAAACTCCAAAGGGAATCCAGGGCTTGGATGCCCTTCCCCCGTTCGCCGCCGAGGGCATGCTGCAAGGGTACGACAGATACGAAAAGAGGCCTGATTGGTTGCCAGAGCACTATGACAGAAGGAGCACGGGCATGAAACGCGTCGAGATCAAGCGGTTCGATCCGCTCAACATGGGCAAGGTGATGGTCTACATGATGATCATCCCGTCGGCGTTGTGCGCCCTGGTGGGGTTCGTCATGATACCGATCGGATTGTTGGTAGGCAAGGGCGAGGTGGCGTTCATGGGCGCGGTGGTGGGGATCGGCTACCCGATACTGTTCATCGTGATGTACGGCATTTCGGGGATCCTGGGGGCGTACCTGTACAACTGGTTCGCAGGGAAATGGGGCGGGTTGATAGCGGATATCGAGGACAAGGGCGACGCAGTGTGAAGAAAGAAGCTGGCATATAGTGCCAGCTTTTAGTATAATAATCATGTAAGTATTTTCTACAAATAGGCAACTAGTTAAGGAGATACAACTATGAAACATGCAGTTCTGTATTTCTGCGCATTTTTAATAGCACTTTCTGGTTGTTCTGTTAACAAAGCGACCATAAATACTTACACTGATCCGACTTTCACCAAAGGACAAGTAAGTAAAGTGGCTGTATTCCCAATACGTAATGCGAGATTCGCACCAAGCGAGGCCCAACAGATTAATAGAAAAATATCAATGGCTATCAACCAAAGGAATCCCTCTGTATCTATAATGAGCTCTTCGGAAGCAACACAGCTTTTAAACGAAAACAATCTCACGGAAGATTGGGCAAAATTTCTCGATAACTATATATCTAGTGGAGTACCCAATGCTAATACATTGAACCATATTGGTAAAGTATTGGGCGTCGATGCTATTATGCAAGGTGAAATTGTAAATATCTACCAAGCCGATGGGAATTGTATGGCTGGCACTCGGGCCATGACACGGGTGACTGTTCGCTTTTCAATGATGGGTACGCAAAATGGTAAAATGCTATGGGAATCTACGAGCGATGGTATTAAAGGTACTGCAACAGTAGTGGAATCGGCACCACCAATAATAGAGGTCGTAAACATGGCTTTGGACAAAATATTGATCACTATACCATTCTAGATTGTTAACCTGGAAATTACCAATCACATAAAGGAGACCAAAATGACTAATGTAGAATCGAGACAAGTATGTCCTATTCGAAAAGAGAAGTGCATTCGCTCCGATTGCGCTTGGTGGTTCTGGCCTAACGATAATAAAACTGATGCAGAAGAGAATGGCATGTGCATCGTTTATCACATCGATGACTTACTTAATGCACTGCATCTTAATCGTAAGAATATCTGTTGACAACAAATGCAGAAATATGTATATATAGAGTAGCAAGGATAAAGAATAATATTGTCAAGGGGTAGTACTATGAGTATCACGAAGAAACAGACACAATTGTGTGATGATATGCGATGGCTTAACGAGTTACTACGATTGTCCCCTGATATATCTAACGTCGAGCCAAGTTTAAAAACCTCACATCTTGAGTATGCTTTTAATCAACTGGTGAGATTAGGAGTATTAGCAAACTACCTTATCATCGATGAGCTGTTAAGCAATATTGTTTGCCGTCTATATTTCCCCCGAAGATCATTCATAAAATTATGGAAGACAAAGAAATTCAAGAATTTCAATTATTATATACTTGAAAATATATACCTCATTCAAAAAGCCAATCTCATACGCTCACATAGTAAAATGCCGACAACGATCTTTAATGATATACAAGAACTGAATTCTTTACGCAATGCTATCGCGCATTCATTTTTCCCGGAAAACCGAAGAATAAAGCCAGTTTGGAAAAAGAAAGATATCTTTACAAAAGAAGGGTTCGATAGCTTCTGGGAAGACACAAATAGAGTTTCAAATTACCTTATGAAACAAGGACTGAAGGGATATTTTTAAAATGCATCGCAGACATTGAAGCCCTATTTATATCTCCAGCAGCAAGCTTGGCTGCAGCTTGGCGTTGAGTCTGATGACCTAGGCAGAACTGCATGCGTGCCTCTAAGCCCACGTAGGGGGCTCCTGATATGGCCCTTTTAACGATAGAAAGCCCAAAGAAGGCCGGTTTTACTTCATTCCAGGAATAACGACTTGTCCCATAATAAATATTATGTAAACTACGAATACGTGTAATAAGGCGGCCGTTGAGCCGCCTTTTGCTATGCCTTCTTCCCCCAGTCCTTGGCCTTCTCTCTGCATTCCTGGTGGTGCCTAATCTCGCAGTACAGCCTGCGCTTGTCCGTCCAGCATGCTTCCTGCTCCTCAATCCACTTCACCGTGCCGATCCTCTGCCGTCGCTTCAAGGTTCTCCAAGGCCGCCTAGCGCGTGCGCCAGACCGGATCGTTGGCGTACTGGATCAGCTTGGTGCACGGTATATCCGGGCAGTCCACGCGGCTCTTGGCGCACAGGCTGATGGCGCGATACACCTCATGAAACTGGCCTGCGCACTTGCGCATTTACAACCGCAACCGTGGCATTCCTTGGTGAGTAGCTTGTCCTCGCAGCAGCCGCAATACAGGCCGCAAGGCGGTACCAGGCATTTTTCAGTCATTTCGACTGATTCCAGGTCATCTACTTACGACGATATTGACTAGCTTGCCTTTTACAACCAACACTTTAACTAAAGTGGAACTTTTGATCGCTTCTTTTATCTTGTTGCTTTCCAATGCGATACGTTCCAATTCCTTGTTGACGGTGTTGGCTGGCACTGTTATGCGGTCCCGCAGCTTGCCGTTTACCTGCACCACCAGCGTAATCTCGTTTACGGCCGCTACGGACTCGTCATGAGCCGGCCACTGGGCATGGTAGGTCGTCCCGGGCTTGCCCAACGTCGACCACAGCTCGTCGGCCATATGCGGGGTGAACGGCGCCAGCAGCAGGGTCATGCACTCGGCGATCTCTGAGACCACCGCGCGGTCCGGCGCCGGCCCCTGCCCGTCCTCCCGCGGCTGGTTGTACTCGTGGACGGCGTTGCAGAGCTCCATCAGCGCCGCGATGGCCGTGTTGAACTGGAAGCCCTTGATGTCGTGTCCCACCTTCCGGATCGTCTGGTGCAGCTTGCGCCGCACCGCGCGCACCTCGGTGGGCATCTCCGCTGGCAGGTGCGTCCGCCATTCGGGGTCGAACTGGGCCGCGGCCGCGGCCAGCCAGCGCCAGGCCCGGCAGACGAAGCGGTGAGAGCCGTGGATGCCCTCCTCGCTCCACTGCACGTCGTCCTCGAACGGCGCCATGAACATCTCGTAGACCCGCAGCGAGTCGATGCCGTACTTCTCCGCGATCTGCTCGGGCGTCACCACGTTGCCCTTGGACTTGGACATCCGCGCCCAGCGCCAGACCACCTGGTTCTGGGGGAATTTCCCCAGCTCGTGCGGCTTGAGCAGGATCCAGTCCAGGGTCTTTTCGTCACCACCCTCCGTCCCCGCATCTTCGCCGGCGAACGGCTTGCGGCCCGGCGTGTAGGCCAGGAGCGAGCCCTGGTTCTTAAGGATCTTGAACGGCTCCTGGAAGCCGACGTAGCCGGCGTCGAACAGCACCTTGGTCCAGAAGCGCGAGTACAGCAGGTGCGAGCGCGCGTGCTCGATGCCGCCGGTGTAGAAGTCGACCGGCATCCAGTGGTCCAGCTTGTCGCGGCCGGCGAAGGCCTTGTCGTTGGCCGGGTCGATGAACCGGAAGAAATACCATGACGAGCAGGCGTAGCCGCCCATGGTGTCGGTCTCTCGCTTTGCCGGGCCGCCGCAGTCCGGGCATTGGGTGTGTACGAATTCCGGGATGCTCGCCAGAGGGGACTCGCCCGTGCCCGACGGCTGGTAGTTCCGCACATCGGGCAGCAGCACCGGCAGGTCATGTTCCGGCACCGGCACCTCGCCGCACTTCGGGCAATGGACGATCGGGATGGGCGCGCCCCAGTAGCGCTGGCGGGAGATCAGCCAGTCGCGGATGCGGTAGTTGACCGTGCGCTTGCCGATGCCCTCGGCCTCCAGCCAGGCGGTGATCTTCTTTTTGAATTCGGCCGTGGTCAGGCCGTCATACTGCCCCGAGTTGACCGCGATCCCCTCGCCCGGCTCGGCCTCGGCCAGTTCGTACCGCGAGCCGTCCCTGCTGACGACCTGGACGATGGGCAGGCCGAATTTCCGGGCGAACTCGAAATCCCTCGCGTCGTGGCCGGGCACGCACATGATGGCGCCGGTGCCGTAGCCCATCATCACGTAGTCGGCGATCCACACCGGGACCTCCCGGCCGTCGACCGGATTGACCGCGGAGGCGCCGGTGAACACGCCGGTCTTGGTGCGCTCGGCGTTGAGCCGGTCGATCTCGGCCTCGCCCTGCGCCTTTTTGACGTAGGCCTCGACCGCGCCACGCTGGGCAGCGGTCGTGATCGCGCCCACCAGGGGGTGCTCGGGCGCCAGCACCATGAAGGTCGCGCCGAACAGGGTGTCCGGCCGGGTGGTGAACACTTCAACTTCGAATTTCGAATTTCGAATTACGAATTTGACTGTGGCCCCCTCGCTGCGGCCGATCCAGTCGCGCTGCATCTCCTTCATGCCCTCGGACCAGTCCAGGGCGTCCAGGTCATTCAGCAGCCGGTCGGCGTAGGCCGTGATCCGGAAGAACCACTGTGGCATCGGGCGCTTCTCGACCGGCGAGTCGCAGCGCCAGCAGCGCCCCTCCTTCACCTCCTCGTTGGCCAGGCCGGTCTTGCAGGACGGGCACCAGTTGATGGGCGCGGTCGCCCGGTAGGCCAGCCCCCGCTGGTGCAGCAGCAGGAAGAACCACTGGGTCCACCTGTAGTAGCCCGGGTCGCTGGAGTTGATCTCGCGGTCCCAGTCGTAGCTGCAGCCGGCCAACTTCAGGGTGCGACGGTAGTTGGCGGCGTACACGGGCACCAGGTCGCGCGGGTTGCGGCCGGTCTGGATGGCCGCGTTCTCGGCCGGCTGGCCGAAGGCGTCCCAGCCCATCGGGTGCAGCACGTTGTAGCCGTTCATGCTCTGGTAGCGGCAGAACGCGTCCATCGGCACGTAATTCTTGAGGTGGCCGACGTGCAGGCCGGAGCCGGACGGGTAGGGGAACATCTCCAGCGCGTAATACTTCGGCTTGGCCGACTTGTCGGCCGCGCGGAAGGTCTTCTCGTCCTCCCAGCGCCGCTGCCATTTGGGCTCGATGGTCTTGGGATCGTAGTGCATGCGTCGCCCGTGGTTGCGGTCAGGTGTGGTTAATGAAAAACCTCCAGGGCCGTCAATCGGGACTCTGAAGGTTCGGTCGTGCGAGCGGCCGTTCGTCCCAGGTCGCCTACTTCGTCCCGCCCAGCAGGTCGTTGGCGTTGAGCAGCTCGTTGCCGCACTTCTCGCAGTACCAGTTGTCGGCCCGGTTGAAGGCCTGGCACTTCGGGCATTTCAGCTCGCCCTCGTGAGACTCGCTCTCGACCGGCCCGGGATCAGCTTCCGGCGCGGATTCGGGGGCCGCCGCGGCCGGGGCTGGTGCGAACACCTCCCCGATTGAAGGTTTCACGTCCTGGGGCGGTTCTGCAATCGTCGAGGACAGGATGCTGGCGAACTGGCGCTCCAGCTCTTCCATCTCGGCGGTGGGCGCCGCCGGATCCGTGATGGGTTCCGGCACTGGGGCTGTCGGGTCCGGGGGCTTGGGCGCGGGGCGCGGCGCCTGAACGGCTGCCGGCTGGGGTGCCGGGCGTGCGGCTTCTGGAGCTGGCGGATGCGCTGCGGGACGCAGCGGCTGCGGCACCGGCACGACCGGCCGCGAAGGGACCGCCGGCGTTGCCGGCTTTGCTGGCGCAGGGCGCGGCGCTGCCGGAGGCGGCGGAACAGCAGCAACCGGTGCCGGTGGCTGCGCCGGCTCTGTTTGCGGCGGTGCGCCCTGGCTGTCGATCAGCTGTCGGTAATTCTCGATCTTCGCCGACAGCTCCTCCAGTGCCGCGTCGATGCCGGACATCTCCTGCTGCAGTTCCCGTTGCCTGGCAGCGTACGAGTCATCGTCCACCTCGCCGATCGCCGCGCGCAATTCCAGCTCCTCCAGCTCGTCGGCCAGCTGGTGATGGCGTGCCACCATCGCATCGCTCTCTGCAACAGCGGCGTCCAGCGATTGCTGCAGGCCGGCGCCCTTCTCTTCCAACAGAACCCGCAGCTCGAACACCTTGGCCTCGTACTCGGCGCGGACCTTCTGGTAGATTTCCGGCTTGGTGTAGGAGCGCTTCTCGTCCAGGATCCGCAGGCGGTTCTCTGCCACAGCGTACAGCTGCTGCAGCTCCTCGACGCTCTCGTTGCCGGTGAGGTTGTCAATGGCCATGTCGGTCATGCCCTTTGCAGAGATTGCGCGGTGAGCCGGAAGATCAGTTCCTGGACGAGCGGGGCGGGCTGGCCGTGGCCGGTCTTGAGGCGGAATTCGGCGCGGAAGACCTGCCCCAGGGCCGCTGGGTACCAGTGGGCGGGACGGCGGCGGGCTGACGGCTGGAGCTGGCGGACGACGAACTCGTGTATCCCCGTCCGCCGCGAGACCTCCGCCGGCCCGCCGTCGGCAGCGGCGATCCGCCACAGCCGCAGCACCTCGTACCCGATCGATGCCAGTATCCTGCCGGGATCCTCTCCCGCTGCCAGCATCGTCTGGTACAGCGCCAGTGCCTCGCGGCGCTGGCCCCGGGAGAGCGCCGTGGTCAGCTCGTACTCGCCGTACTGCGGGTTGAGCGCAGCCAGCTCCCGGACCTCGGGGATGCCGATCTCCTGACCTCCGCCGGGGACTGACAGCAGGCACAACTTGTCGATCTCGGCGCTGATGACACCCAGGTCGGTTCCGGCCAGCTCCGTCAGCAGTTGCGCGGCATCGCAGGACAGGCGCAATCCTCTGCCGGCGGCTTCCTTCCGGGCCCAGTCGGCCGCTTCGCCGCCGGTCATCGCCTTGAACTGCACGACGGCCGCCGGCCCGTCGAACTGCTTCACCAGCGCCATCTTGGGATCGGTCTTGACCGTCGACAGGACCAGGCAGGCGTCGGGGTTGGGGGCGGCCAGGTATGACAACACTGCGGAGCGGCTCTTGGCTGACAGCGCGTCTGCTTCCCTGACCACCAGCAGGATGCGCTGGGCGAACATGCTGATGCTTTGCGCCCTGCTGACGATCTCGGCGCCGTCGATCTCGGAAGCGTACACCACCTCCGGTCCCGGGCCAGCATGATCCGCTCCCAGGAACAGCCGGCTGACGGCCCTGACGGCCCGGTCCTTGAGATGCTCCTCCTCGCCGAAAAACAGGTAACAGGGAAGAACCTTCTTGCCGGCGATCTGCTTGCGCAGCGCTTCCAATCGCAGCATTATATTATCAAAGTTTACTAATTTTTCGGCCGGTTGTCAATGAAATTCTAATGGTTTAGCGAAAAGGGCCCTGCACCTGCAAAGCCCTTCCGCCCGCCGGCAACCCGTCATCTCGTCCTTTTTCGGGCGAAAGCGTTGAGGATCACTGTAGATCTCGCTTTCAGCACCGTGTAATCCCGCGGGCCGATCTCGTCCTCGTTTTTCTGGCTGATCGGCGAAAGCTCGTTCAAGGCCGCCATGATCCTGGTGTCAACCTTGTCCGGGACGTACGACAGCAGATCCTCGGCTGTGGGCGCGATGATTGAGACCATGTCGTACAGCCGGGCCTGGCCGGCCAGCTTGTACCCCCTGGCCGAGTATCCCAGGCTGTAGTACCAGATGGCGTCGGGCCCCAGCTTTTCCTCGAGGTTGTCCTGGATGGTGCCGGACAGCTTGTCCAGCGCCGCCCCCAGCTCGTCAATGCCGCCTGCATGGAAGGCGGCCGTCACTTCCTCCAGGTCGGCCCGGGTCTCGTCGGCGATGCCCGCGCCGCGCAGCATCCGTCCCAGGCGCTTGAAGTAGGCGGCCATCCGCTTCTTGCCGGCAGGCGTCTCGGCCTTGGCCGGGGTGTAGACCGCCTTGCCCATCAGCTCCATCATCACGGTTCCGCAGTAGAAGCACATCCGGGCCCTGTTCTTCTCCAGCAGGGCCCCCTCGGCCAAGTCGGGGTCCTCGACCTCGACCGTCTCACCCACGGCCCGCGTCTGGTCACGGTTGGCCGCGTCAATCTTGCCGATCACCGTCTTGATGCCCTTGACCCGCAGTGCTGAAACCTGGGGTTTGGCCTGCGCCACGGCCAGTCCCCCCGCCACCGCCAGGCAGGTCAGTATTGCCAGCGCGATCCTGCTGAGCCTCATAATGCCGCCTCCAATTCTGATCGTTGAGCGCTGTTCTCTTACCGTAACCGAACTTTACACTATTTTATGGAAATAATCAAGGGGCGGGGGTATTTTCCTTGCCCCGTTCCCCCGGGGACAGTCCTTCAGGCCAGCGCGGGCCGCAGCCGTGCCGATGCCGGCCGCCGCGGCATCACGGTCCGACTGCGCGGCTTCACCTGCCATAGTAGACGAACGGCGCCCAGAAGTACGGATTGTGCCAGTTCTCGCCCGCGATCGCGCCGGAGATGAATCGGCGCTTGACCTCGGCGATCGCCCGGTGGTAGGGCAGGCCCTGCTCCTTAACCAGACGGTAGACGCCGACCATGAACCGCATCGTGCTCTGGTCGGACACCTGCCAGAGAGAAACCGACAGGCCATTGGCCCCGGCCAGCAGGAAGGCCTGCGTCAGGCCGACCACTCCCTCCCCTCCGTAGATCTTGCCCAGGCCGGTCTCACAGGCCGACAGGTTGACCAGGTCGGCGCGCAGCTCCAGTCCGGCTACCTCCGGCACCCGCAGGTAGCCGTCCTCCCCTGCGTGCGGCTGGTCAAACTGAGACAGCACCACTGCCGATAGCTCGGGCCGCGCCAGATCGACCAGGCCGTGGGTGGCGAAATGGATAACTTTGTAATCCCGTAAACCGCCGTCCGCCGACAACTGCTTGATCCGGGATTCCTCGACGTCTGCGCCGGTGAACACCACCGCCTGACCCATGATGTCCTTGATCATCATGACCTCGACCTTGGTCCCGGGAAGGTTGCGCCAGCCGGACGACCGCTCTTCCGACGGGCCCCGGTTCGTCTGCTCGTCCGCCTGCAGGCGCCGGTATTCTGCATCGGCTGCCGCCATCTCCCCGGGGTATGACGCCGCCTGGTACACCGCCCCGCCGAACGCGATCAGCGGTTCACGATTGGCGTCGTACCGCCTCGTCCCGATGATGTCGGCCACCGTCAATGACTGGGCGTAACGGATCGAGTATTCCTGCGCCAGATACCTGGAATCCGGTCGCAGCATGGTCTCGAACGGGACGAAGCCGAGGATGCCGTCGGGCAGGATGATCAGGTCGTCCCTGCCGGCGAGATCCTTCTCCAGCGGCGCCAGCAGAAAATCGTACAGGGCGCGCGACGCGATCTGGAAGTTCTCCAGGTTCCTGCCTTTCAACCGGGGGCGGGTCAGCAGGTAGCGGTAGAAATTGACCACCCGCTCAAAGTTCTCCCGCTCACGGGCGTGCCCGGACAGGTCCACGCCGTCGCCGGCCTTGGCGGCCGCTTGTTCCGTCACGGCTTCCAGCGTGTCCAGGGCGTTGCGGATGGCCGCGCCGCAGCTGCGGTCGATCGCGCTGTCGGCTGCCGCCTTGTCCAGCAGCACGCTGCGGATGCCGGAGGATGTCATCACCACCGCCAGCGGCCGGTCGAGCTCGATGCCGGAGTAGCATATGACGGCTGTGCCGGATCCGAGGGTCCTCTGCCATTGCTTGATCCCCCGGAAGGCGGTGCTCCCGCCACCCAAACGCTCGCCCAACTGTTCCACCAGGTACTTGGACCGCGACTGCTCAACGGCCTGCAAGGCCTCGGCCGGCTTGCCGGCGCTGTGGCCGGTCAGGGCCAGCCATTGATAAGCGGCCAGCTGGGTGGCCAGGTAATCGCGGCGGACGTCGCCGGATGCCGTGAGCCGGATCTTCTCGATCAGCTCGATCGAGCGCTCGAAGTGCTTCCCAGCCTCGGCGTACTTGCCCCTGGCGTACGCCGTCCGCCCGAGATCGCCCAGCGTGGACGCGGCGGCGGGATCCTCTCCCAGTCGCTGCTGGATCGCCAATGACCTCAGGAATTGGCTGCGGGCCTGATCGAACCGGCCCCACGCCAGGTACACGCGGCCGATATGCCCGAGGTCCTGGGCGACGTTGCTTTCCCTGCCCAGCCGCAGGTCGGCCTGGCGGGCGCTCTCGAAATACTCGATCGCCCGGTCGTACGCACCAGCATCGAAATACACCGAGCCGATATTGACCAGGTCCTTGCCGATGTTTCCGTCCTGCCCCAGCCGGCGGTCGATCTCCAGGGCCTGCCGGTAGTGCTCGACGGCCAGCTCGTGCCGTCCCGAGGCGCGGTAGACGCGGCCGATGTTCGACAGGTACGTTGGGATCAGCGCCTCCTTCCCCAGCGAACGGTCGATCTCCAGCGCCTGGCGGTAGTACTCGACCGCGCGGTCGTGTTTGCCCCAGGCGTCGTACACCCGCCCGATATTGTTCAGACGGACCGCCATGTCGGCCGTTTTTTCCAGACGGCGGTCGATGGCCAGCGCCTGCTCATAGAACGCCAGGGCCCGGTCGTACCTGCCGCGGGCGTCGTGGACCAGTCCGATATTGTTGAGGGCGACCGCCATGTTGTCTTCGTTTCCCATCCGATGGTTCAGTTCAAGCGCCTGCTGGAAGTGGCTGACGGCTTGGTCATACCTGCCCCAATCGTTGTAGACCATGCCGATGTTGTTGAGGCATACCGCCACCAGTTCCTCGGCTCCCATGCGCCGGCCGATCTCCAGCACCTGGCGGTAGTGCCCGATCGCCGAATCGTACTGGGCCTGGGCGTGATGGACGACGCCGATTTCGTTGAGATCGTCCGACAAACCCTGGTCGTTGCCCAGTTCGCGGTCGATCGCCAGGGCCTGGCGATGGTGCGCGAGGGCTTCGGGGTACTTTCCCCAGGAATAGTAAACCTTGCCGATCTTGCGCAGGTCGGCAGCGATGTTCTCCCGGTCGCCCAGTTCGCGATCAATGGCCAGCGCCTGCTGGTAGTGGTCGAGCGCCCGGCCGTAGGCCCCCGTCACCTTGAGGACCGCAGCCAGCTTGTCGAGCTGGATCGAGACCGCCTGCCGGCTGCCCGATAGGCGCGCGAATTCCAGCGATCGTTCGTAGTATCGGAGCGCCTGCGGGTATTGACGCGCCTGGCCATGCAGGTCTCCCGCCAATCCGGTGATCTGTGCCAGGAACTCGTACCGGGGGTGGGCAGCGCCCAGCTCGGCAGCCACCGCCTTGTCGATGTGCGGCGGCGCGTCCAGATACTCCTTCTGGTCCGCCAATTCCGCAGCCTTGGCGAAGTGCCGGACCGCGGTGAGGTAGTGCCGGCCGTCGGCGCGGAACTGTTCGGCCAGCCAGTCGCTGGCGGCCGCGGCGGCCTGCGGCCGCAGGCCGGCCTGGACGAAGGCATCGAAATCACTGAGCGGCCCGTTCAACAGCTCCTCCATCGCTGTCAGCAGGCTGAGCGCTGCGCGGTACGAGCTGCGGGCTGCCAGCGTGTCGCCAGCCAGCAACGCGGCGTGCCCCGGCACCACGGCCAGGTAGAAGCTTTCGGGAAAGATATCGCCGAAGCGGCCGGCGGCAGCGGCCGCGGAGTCCCCGAGCCCCTGGTACAGCAGGTGCCTGCAAAACTCCTCGCAGTGCCGGCGCAGATACGAGGCGGCCAGAATGATCGAGGCCTGCGGGACGCCCCGCAGGGCGGTTTGCTGTTCCGGCGTTTCGGGTCCGACCGCAGCCGCGCCGGTCGCGATCAGCGGTACTAAGTCGGCCGCGGCCAGATCGTAACGGCGCCGTCCGGCATTGAGACGGGAGCGGGCCAGGCGGGAGTCGTAGTGGCGGGGGTCGATCCGGATTGACCGGTCGTAGGCATCCAGCGCCCTGACGGAATCTCCCTCGGCCCGCAGCCGTTCCCCCTCTGTGTACCAGCGCTCGGCCTGGGCCCGATCCCTCGACGGAGCGGCCCGAGCCGGGGACGGGGCGAGCGTCAGCACAGCGGAGAATGCCAGCAAGATCATCCGGTTGTTCATGGTATCCCCAATCCGATGCTCGTCAGCACGCCATATGAGGGCCCTTGCGGCCCGAGGTCGCTTCTGACAAGCGCCACTGCGTCAAGCGGAACGAGGCGCGGCTCGATCGCGGTAGACCGCAGCAATGCGCCAAGGGCCTGCACCCCGCGGCCCGTCCGAAACCGGCCCAGCGTCAGATGGGGCCGGAACGGCCTCGGCTCCGGCTCGAACCCGAGCCGGGCGGCCAGCTGTTCGATCTCCTGCCTGAGGTCAGCGACCCCCGGGGGGCAAGCCAACCCAGCCCAGATGATGCGCGGCCGCCGCAGGCCCGGGAACACCCCCCCAGCCGGACAGCGCCGCCGCGAGCCCCGGATGCCTGCCACGCAGGGCCCCGAGGGCCGACGTCAGCGCTGACGCCTGCGCGGCCGTGACCGTCCCGATGAACATGAGGGTCAGATGGATATTCTTCGGATCGACCCATTTGACGTCGGCCCCCGCCGTCCGCAGCCGGTCGGTCATCTGCCCGAGATATGTCCGGATCTCCGGAACGATCTCCAGCGACAGGAAGCAGCGTATGTCCTGTGAACCGGCCACGGCCTAAGCGCGGGACCTGATGCGCCGGGCCTGTTCGTGTATCGCCCGGTGCCGCTCGACGTACTCGTCCGGCAGCGTCAGGCCGTGCGCGTAGGGTTTGCCGCCGCGGTCGACGGTCACGAAGGTGGCCATCCCGGAGACCGCTGGTGCGGTATCCTCGTTGGCGTGGACCGCTGCATGGACGGTGATGCTCTTGCCGCCCAGGTAGGCCACGTTGGTCCTGATCTCGATCAGGTCGCCCCTGGCCGCCGGCTTGCCGAAGGTCATGCCGTGAATCTGCACGCAGACCACGTCCTCGGGCCTGCCGGCCAAGCGGGCTGCGGCGATGAAGCTGGCCTCCACCAGCCATTCGGCCATCCGGCCGGCGAACAACGTGCCGTGGTGGTTGAGGTCCTCGGACTTGACCAGGCGTGAAATGGTGATCTCCTTGAGCATGGCGTGTCCCCTGTCGTCGGTTCAGCGGTTGAGGTGCCGGCGCAGCAGATCGAGCGCTGTGTTGGCGGCAAGCTCCTTGACGACCCTCCGCGTCCCGTTGAAAACCCGCGTATCGGCGGACGTCCCCGTCGGGCCGGCCACCGCGAAGCACACCAGCCCGACCGGCTTGTCCTTGGTCCCTCCGCCCGGCCCGGCGATACCGGTGACGGCGACGCCGATGTCGGCCTGCAGCCGCCGGCGGACTCCCCGCGCCATCTCGCGCGCGGTCTCGACGCTCACCGCGCCGTGCCGCCGCAGCGTGTCCGCCGCGACACCCAGCATGCGGGTCTTCACCGCGTTGCCGTACGCGACCACCGATCCCGCGAAGTACGCCGAGCTGCCGGGGACGTCGGTCAGCCGGTCGCCGACCAGGCCGCCGGTGCAGGATTCCGCCAGGGCGGCCGTCAGCTTTCGCCGTATCAACAGCGACCCGGCCACCGAGGCCATGGTCTCGTCGCCCCGTGCGTAGATCACCGGACCGAGCGTTGTCCTGATGTCCCGCTCGATGGCGGACAGCCGCGCCCGCAGTCGGCGCCGGTCCGGCCCGGACAGCGTCAGCCGCAGGTCGACCCCGTGGGTGCCGGGCAGGTAGGCCAGCTCACCCGGCGCCAGCCTGGCCTCCACCCGGCCCAGTTTCTCCGCGATCGCCGACTCGGGCAGGCCGAATGCCCGCAGCGTGGTGTGCACGAACGCGCCCCTCCCGGCCAGTCGGGCGGTCATCCTTCGCAGCGAGCCTTTCCAAATCGCCCGCGCCTCGTGCGGGACGCCGGGGAGCAGCGCCACCAGTTTCCCCCGTCGCTCGAGCAGCAGGCCGGGCGCGGTGCCCTGGGGGTTGCGCAGCACCGCAGCCCCTCGCGGCACCAGCGCCTGCCCCCGGTTGACCGCCGGCATCGGCACGCCGCGCCTTGCGAAACGCCGCTCGATCGACCGGAGCACCGCCAGGTTGAGCACCAGCCGCGAGCGGAACAGGCCGGCCACGGCAGCCTTGGTGACGTCGTCGCTGGTCGGGCCCAGACCGCCGGTGCAGATCACCAACTCCGACCGTTTCAGCGCAGCGTCCACCGCCCCGCGGATGGCGCAACGGTCGTCCCCGATTGCCGTGGTGCGCTGCACCGCGATGCCGAGCGATTCCAGCTGGCCGCCCAGGTAAGCGGAGTTGGTGTCGACCGTCAGTCCCCGCAGGATCTCGTTGCCGACGACGATAATCTCGGCCGTGATTCCCATACCCCTACAGTGCTCCCATCAGCTTCAGCACCACGTATTTGACCAGCACCATCTCCTCGTGCCACAGGATCAGCACCAGGGTCTGCAGGACAACGCTGGCGCAGGCCGCGGCGATCAGGTCGTCCAGCAGCGGGGACCAGGACGGCCAGCGGGCCAGGACCAGGCGGGTGGGCCAGGGCGCCAGGGCCAGGGCGGCCACGAATAACGCCACCGCGAAAGCGAAGACCCAGCCGATGCGCGGGATGAACCACAGCAGCAGCCAGGTTCCGGCCAGCTTGTCCGGGCCGTAGGCGTAGAGGTCGATCCGCCAGCGCCGCCGCACTTGGCCCGCCCCCCACCACAACAACCCGGTGAACAATGCGATCACTTCCAGTTGCCGCATCAGGCCGAACGGGAACCAGTGCCAGTACGCCAGCGCGCCGACGATGGCGATGGCCAGCGTCGAGCAGACCGGGTACGCCCGGCGGAACATGAACGCCAGGCTGGCCGAGAGCACCAGGGCGTAGAGAATGAACCGGTGCGGCATCGAGCGCAGCAGCACCGCCAGGGGCGCCGGTGCGCTGAAGACCAGCTGGGCGCAGACCAGCACGGTCCCGGCGTAGATCCCGGCCAGCAGGTCGTCCGCCATCACGCCCCAACCGGCCGCCAGCTTCTGCGCCCTGTCGATGGGATAGAACTTGACGATGTCGCACAACCGGAACAGGATGAACGCCGCCAGGTAGAACCAGATGTTGCGCGGCACCAGCAGCAGGGTGACGCACATCCCGAAGGCCTCGTCGATCACGATCCGCCCGTGGTCGTGCCCCCACCATTTCTCGGCCTGCCCGGACGTGTAGACGCCCAGCCCGAACAGCAGCGCCAGCCAGAACACCTGCCGGGCGAAGTCGACCGGCATCAGGAACCACCAGGCGACCGCGCCCAGCAGGCTGCCGGCCGTGCCCGGCGCCAGCGGGACGAAGCCCGCGAACAGGCCGGTGGCGACCGCGCCCACGACGTTGTCGTGGACCCGCTTCCAATTGATCGTGCGGGGATCGATGTGGAGTCTCTTGATCTCGATCATGGCGTTGTTGCGCTGACACAAGGGGACGAAACCGGCCGGGTCGGCGGTTACTGGGACCGCCCCTTCTTCAAATACTTCTCTTCGGAAATGGAATTGTACACTGATGAGCCGCACTCGCCGCATCTCTTTGCGTACCAGGAAAAACGCTCGCCGCAGTTCTTGCAGCGCCAGCGCCGGTCCTGCCGTCGCAGCCAGGCTGAGGCGCCGACATCACCTATCTCCTTTAAGTTCTTCAGGACGATTGAATGATGGGGGCTCTGGTCGTTATTCAAGGCGATAATCCTCTCGCAGGGGAATTTTGCGCAATCGACGCAATGCCCGACCTTCATTCTCCGGGCGCAATTCTTAATGTCGCAATTGCGGCAATAGACGGACAGCACCGTGCTCTTACACCCATGGCAGGCCAGGTCGGCCGCCTTCATCTTCCATTTCCGGGCGGTGGTTTCAAGGGTGCCGTTACGGTTGGCCTTTAGGACTTCGCAGGCGCCGCAATAGAGGCCGCAATAGGTATTATACCGGTACGACATCGGCATCCTTCTCAGAAGTTCCCCTTGAACAGCCCCAGCAGCAGCCAGCGGTTCTTGACGATGTAGTCCAGCCCGGAGTAGAGCGTCAGCGCCAGGGCCAGCAGCAGCAGCGGGTCCAGCGACGAGGACAGCGACGACAGCGCCGTTGGCCACGGGGCGCCGGCAGCAGCCAGCGTGTCGCGCCAGCACAAGAACAGCACCACGCAGCTGATGTACAGCATCTGGCTGAAGGTCTTGACCTTGGACAGGAAACTCGATTCCATCACCTCGCCGCGGTAGGCCACCAGGGTGCGCAGTCCCATCACCAGTATTTCGCGGCCGATGATCGCCATGGCCGCCCAGGTGGGGGCCAGCCGCAGGGCGACGAAGCTGACCAGCGCCAGCGAGATCAGCAGCTTGTCCGCCACCGGATCCATGAACTTGCCGAACTTGGTCATCTGTCCGCTGCGCCGCGCCAGCCATCCGTCCAGCAGGTCGGTGACCGACGCGGCCGCGAACAGTGCCAGCGCCGCGTAGCGGGCGTGCACGCTCTCGACCAGCAACAGGCCCATGAACACCGGGCTGATCAGCACGCGGCTCAGGGTCAGCTGATTCGGCAGGTTCAGGAAGTGATGGCTCGGCATGGCAAGATTGTAACGTTTTCCCCGGCGGAAGTCAACGCGCCCGGACCCCTCATTCGTACACCGCCCCCCGCCGCTTGACGCCGGTCACCAGGAACACCTCGCAGGCGCCGTCGCCGGTGTCTTCGCGCGATGTCGAGGTTCGCCACCAGACGGCCTGCTCCCCCCTGCGGCCGTCGACGTCGACCAGCCGGCCGAACAGCTCGACCGTGTCCCCGGGCGCCAGCGACAGCACCGCGTCGCGGACGTTGTCCGTCGCCGGGATGATGTGGTTGTTGGAACTGTAGCGCGCGATGAAATCGTTGCCGAACGGAAAATCCGGCCCGTACCGCCAGTAGTACCAGCGGCCGCCCTGCGACCACGAGAGCCTGCGGTGCAGGCCGGTCTGAACCAGCTTGCCCCATGCGATCGCCAGGTCGCAGGGCGCGAGCAGCGAGTTCCAGTCCCCGGAGTAATTCCTCCTCCCGACCACTATCCCGCCGATGGCGTACGCGGCCCGGGGCGTGACAGTGAAGCTGTAACCGCCGGCCTGGATCGCAACAACCGCGGCATCCCCCGGCGGTTCCTGGCCGGGATCGATCAGCACGTCGATCGCCCCCTGGTACGTGCGGCTGGGCACGGGCGGACGCGAACAGCCGGCCAGCAGCGCCGCCGCCAGGATGGCGCGGGCGGCCCTCATGATGCACCCCGCAACCGGGCGATTTTCGCGATGATGTCCGGGTCACTATCCTTGCCCCGCAACCCGGCCAGTGCCGTCAGGGACGAATCCCGGTCGGCGGCATCCCCGGTCGCCCGCCACAACAGGAACAACCGCTCGGCCTCCAGCTCGGGGCGGCCGGGGGGCGGGGGCAGCCCGCGCAGGCGCTCGGCGGCGCGCGCTCCGTCGTTCTCCAATTCCAGCTCGATCCGCAGCAGCCGGCAGCGGAAGGCGTAATCCCCGTTCTTCGCCTCGGCGGCGTCCAGCAGGCAGCGCTCGACCATCCCCAAGGCTGCGGTGCGGTCCCCGACGGCTGCCAGTGCCAGCGCCGTTTGGTAGTGCACCTCCATCAGGTAATCGTTCGCGCGCATCGGCTCCAGCAGTCCGGCAGACTCCGCGAGCTCCCGCAGCGCTGCGGCCGGATCTCCCAGCTTGCGGTGCAGCGTTCCCAGGCTGCACAGGGCAATGCCGGTGCCCCGCTTGTCGCCCAGCTCCCGCGCCAGGGCCAGACTGCGGCCGAAGTACCGCTCCGCCAGGGGGAAATCGCCCAGCTGCTGGTGGACCGACCCCAGGTTGCCCAGCACGATGCGCATCCCGGGCTTGCTTCCCATCTCCTCGGCGATCCGCAGGCTGCGGCGGTAGTAATCCAGCATTCGATCGATCTCGCCGCGGGCCTCGAAGATGGCGCAAAGGTTGTTGTAGGCGATGCGCTCGCTGGCGCGGTCGCCGATCTGGCAGGCGATCTCGAGCTGCAGGCGGTAGTGCCGCTCGGCCTCTGCGACGTTCCCCAGCGCAAAGTGCACCGAGCCGATGTTGGCGTAGGTGGTCTCCAGATGGTAGAGGTCGGCCGTCCTCCTGGAGATGTCGAGCTTCTCCTGGAAACAACGCATCGCCAGCTCGTTTTCGCCGCGGTACCAATGGATGAGCCCGATGTCGCCCAGGCAGATACCGATGTTGCCCTCGCTGGAGTGCTGTCGCGCGAGGTCCAGCGCCCGATGGTAGCTGCCAAGGGCCTGGTCGAGGTCGCCCCGTCCCTTGTGGATGTTGCCGATGTTGGTCAGCGGCTTGATGGCGTGGGCCCAATCGCCGCGGGCGACGTCGAACTGATAGGCCTCTTCCTCGAGCAACAGCGCCTCGTCGAAACTGCCGCGCTGATACAGAAGCAGCCCGAGATTGCACTTGATGGCCGCGGCTTCCCGGGCATCGCCGGCGAGACCGGCCGAACGCAGCGCCTCGCGGTACAGCGATTCGCAGCGGTCCCATTCGCCGAGGATGAACAGGACCTCGCCTTTCCGTTGCAGCAGGGCGGTCGCGGCGTACGCTCGCGCTGTTCCGCTGGGCGCAGGGTATGCCAGCCAGAGGCGGCGGTGCAGTTGCCGTGCGATACCGGTGGGCGTGTGCGGCATAGTGAAACGGGCGGATTCTCATCCGCCCGTCGTTGGCATCACTTCGCGGCTGCCGCGCCCATTTTCAGGGCGGTAACGTTCATTTGGAGCATTTCCGGCTTGGCCCGCTTGAACACTTTGGGCAGGGCCTTGGCGATGCCGTCGACGCTGACCGCGCCGGTGGCGCCTGCGAATGCGCCCAAGGCGACCATGTTGGCGATCTTGGTGGTGCCGACCTCCTCGGCGATCTTGTTGCAGGCCACCGCGACGACCCTGATGTCCTTGCGCGTCGGCTGCGACTTGACCAGCGACGAGTTGATGATCAGCAGGCCGCCCGGCTTGACCAGCGGCTCGAACTTGGCCAGGCTCGGCTCGTTCATCACGATCACCGTATCGGGCCGCGAAACCACCGGCGACGAAACCTCGTCGGAGGCGATCACCACCGAGCAATTGGCGGTGCCGCCGCGCATCTCGGCGCCGTAGGCCGGAAACCACGAGACGTTCTTGCCCTCCAGCAGGCCGGCCTGGGCCAGCAGTATCCCGGCCGAGATTACGCCTTGGCCGCCGAATCCCGAGATCCTTATCCCCTGGTACATCATGCGGCACCTCCTTCCGTGGCCGCGCCCGCGGCGGCATCGGGCGTGCGGAAGACGCCCAGCGGGTACATCGGCATCATCTTTTCGGTCACGAACTTCAGGCTTTGCAGCGGCGTCAGCCCCCAGTTGGTGGGGCAGATCGAGAGCACCTCAACCAGCGAGAACCCCTTGCCGTCGATCTGGTTCTGGAAGGCCTGCCTGATGGCCTTCTTGGCCTTGATGACGTGGGCCGCGGTGTGGGTCGAGGTGCGCTCCAGGTAGCGCGCGCCCTCCAGTTGCGCCAGCAGCTCACAGACCCTGATCGGGTAGCCGTTGGCCTGGACCGTACGGCCGCGGGGGCAGGTGGACGCCTGCTGGCCGATCAGGGTTGTCGGCGCCATCTGGCCGCCGGTCATGCCGTAGATGGCGTTGTTGATGAAGATGACGGTGATGTTCTCCGAGCGCGCGGCCGAATGGACGGTCTCGGCCATGCCGATCGAGGCCAGGTCCCCGTCGCCCTGGTAGGAGAACACGATGCACTCGGGCTTGCTGCGCTTGATGCCGGTGGCGATGGCCGGGCCGCGGCCGTGCGGGCCCTGGATCATGTCGCAGTTGAAGTACTCGTCGGCGAACACCGAGCAGCCGACCGGCGCGATGCCCACGGTGCGCTCGCGGATGCCGAGCTCCTCGAGGCACTCGCCGACGATGCGGTGGACGATGCCGTGACCGCAGCCCGGGCAGTAGCGCAGCGGCTTGTTGACCAGGCCCGACGGCCACTTGTTGACCTGCTGCATTATCTACGCCCTCCCTTCCGGCCCCGCTTCGCCTGTTTTCTCGCTGCCCGTTTCCGCACTGTTCGCTTGGCTTTCGTCTTCTTGTTCTTCGATCCCTTCGGCCGGCCGCGTTGTTTCGGCGCGGCAGCCGTGGCGGCCGGTGCGGCCTTGATGCCCTGGCATGCCTTCTCGATCTCGGCCATCACTTCCTCGGCCGAGGGGATGCCGGCCGGCCGCGCATAGAGGTCGACCGCGATGGCGCCATTGACCGCCAGCCGCACGTCGTCCACGAACTGTCCCATGCTCATCTCGACCACCAGGAGTTTCTTGGCCTTCCCGGCCAGCCCCGCCAGCTGCTTTTTGGGGAACGGCCACAGCGTGATCGGCCGGAACAATCCCACCTTCAGGCCCTTGTCGCGGGCCAGCTTGATGGCGCCGGCCGCGATCCGCGACGACGTGCCGTAGGCCACCACCACCAGGTCGGCGCCCTCGCAGTTCTTGGCCTCGAACCGCACCTCGTCCTGCTCGATCTTCCTGTAGGCGGCCATCCTCCGGAGGTTGATCTTCTCCAGCTCCCCCTCGCGCAGGTCGTAGGACTTGACAACGCGCTTGGCGCGGCCGGCCGAGTTGCCCAGCGCCCAGTCCTTGGCCGGGAGCTTGGCCGGGTCGACCCTCTCGAACTTGAACTCGATCGGCTCCATCATCTGGCCCAGGATGCCGTCGGCCAGCACCATCGCGGGCATCCGGTACTTCTCGGCCAGCTCGAAGCACAGCTTGGGAAAGTTGCCCATCTCGTCCACCGAGTTGGGGGCCATCACGATCACCCGGTAGTCACCGTGGCCGCCGCCCCGCACCGACTGGTTGTAGTCGCCCTGGGCGGCCGCGATGTTGCCCAGTCCCGGGCCGCCGCGGACCACGTTGGCGTAGAAGAACGGCAGATCGGCACCGGCGCAGTATGAGATGCCCTCCTGCTTCAGCGAGATGCCGGGGGAAGACGACGAGGTCATGGCCCGGATGCCGGTGGCGGCCGCGCCGTAGATCATGTTGATGGCGGCCACCTCGGACTCGGCCTGGATGAAGGTGCCGCCCTCGTCCGGCAGCCGCCACGACATGTACTCCGGCACCTCATTTTGGGGCGTGATCGGGTACCCGGAAAAGAAGCGGCAGCCGGCGCGGATCGCGCCCTCGGCCAGGGCCTCGTTGCCCTTCATCAGGATCTTCTCACCCATATGTCCTTCTCCCTTGCGTATGATTGTTCAGGGCGCGGCTATTTGAAAACAGTGATCGCCAGGTCGGGGCAGATCTGGGCGCACAGGCCGCAACCGGTGCAGCAGTCCTGCTTGGCGAGTTTGGCCGGGTAGTAGCCGGTGACTGAGAACTGGTCAGACATCGCGATGCACTGTTTGGGGCATGCGGTGGTGCACAGTTCGCAGCCCTTGCACAGCTTCTCGTCCACTTTGATCTCGGGCATGGGACGCTCCTCAATTTATGTGATTGTATGACGACCGGAGGAAACGAAAACCACAGAGGACACGTCGCTTCAAGCGTGAGAACCTCGGTTCTCTGTGAACTCTGTGGTCAGCATAGCAGATATATATTCTATCAGAAATCGAACGTCAATGCAAGGGGAAATCGATACGGGAATGCGCGGATTCCTCGTGCCTTAGGCGTACCGGCATGCCACTAAACCGGATTGCGGCAAGAAGAGAACCGGGACGAAAATGCCATGATCCGAGCTTTTAAAGTGACGCTTCAAGATCGAGCAGTTATTTCCTCAATTTCTCCAATTGGCTTTCAATCAATCCCTTGTATTGCGTTTCAGGGTCGAGTTTCAGATGCTTCTCGAGCTCCCTGATGGCATCTTGCTTTCTGCCCTCCCTGCGGTAGATCGAGCCCAG
This sequence comes from bacterium UBP2_UBA2255, assembly GCA_002347565.1. Classification (GTDB taxonomy): domain Bacteria; phylum Edwardsbacteria; class AC1; order AC1; family EtOH8; genus UBA2255. Next base: position 74,939 of record DDXR01000073.1, read on the forward strand.
GATCCAGTGCGACTCGGCGATGAGGGAATCGAGCGCGAGCGCCTTCAGGGCCAGTTGCTTGGCCTCGCTGAAATCAGGCTCCGGGCAGCTCAGGTTCTTCACCATCAGCACCGATGCCAGGTTGGCCAGCGCGTTGACGTAGTTCGGGTCCAGTCCGACCGCCTTGCGGTAGAGCTCCTCCTTGTGGTCCATGCCCGGGGCCGCCTTGGCCATGTAGAAGAACTCGTAGGCGCCGCGGGAGGACGTCTCGCTGCGGCGGATGTCCTGCTTCTCGGCCAGCGACACCGGCAGCGATAATGCCTCGGCGACCTTGATGGCCAGCCGGTCCTGCAGCTCGAAGATGTCATCGTACGGCCCCTGGTCGCCGACCGTCTCGAGCACCTCCCCGCTCTCGGTCTTGATCACCCGGGCGTTGACCTTGAGCATCGGCCGCCTCGCCTCCAGCTTCTGGACGCTCCCCACCAGCAGGTAATTGGCGGCCAGCAGCTTCCCGGCCCGCACCGCGACCGCCGCGTCCACGGCGCCGGTCTGTGACAGGGCGATCTCCCGCATCACCCTCTCGATCTGGCGCCGCTCGACCACGCGGATGTTCCGCAGCCGCGCCAGCTTGCCGGTGATGGTTTCGGCGAAGCCGATCCCCATCCATTCGTCGTCCGGTTTGCCCGATGCGTGCTCCAGCGTCATCACGGCGATGGCGGGGAGCTTCGCTCCCGCTGCACCCGGCGCAGCCTGCCCCGGAGGCGGGACGGGCGGTGCCGCCGTGTCCGTGGCGGGCGGCTTGCTCCCGGCCGCGGCCAGCGCAGCCGCGATCGCCAGCAGCAGGAGGATCGATATGGTTCGCATCATCGGGGCTCCTTGCGGTTTCTGCATAGCCGTTGCTGCGTCCTCAGAAGAAGTGATACTTCAGCCGCAGGTTGATCTCCGAGCGCTTGACCGTGTCGCGCACCTTGTAACCCAGCTTTCCCGTGGCGTAATCATAGGTGAAGGACTCGTCCTTCTCGATGGAAAAGTCGTACAACGCCTCCAGCTCGACCTTGTTGAGGATCTTGTAGCCGTACTTGCCGTGCAGCAGGATTTTCAGCTGTGATTTGAGGAACGGCTTCAAGATCTCGACGCTGGCCTTCATCTCGGAGAGCGTCTTCGCATACCTGAGGCCGGTCTCTGCGCCGTACTCGTAGAGTTGCAGCCCAGCGACCATGGTGTCCTTGCTGTAGAGCAGCCCCTGGTAGTGGGCGAGCGTCAGCCACGACAGCGACAGGGTGATGGGCTTGGCGTACTTCAGGTCGCCGATGCCGAACCCATAGAGGTAGCGCCGGTCGAACGATTTCTGGGCCGCCAGCTGCTGCCGGTAGTAGGCGCGGATTTCCAGCCCGGTCTCCAGCTGGTCGGCGCTCTGGTCCAGGATCTCCGCCAACAGGAATACCGTGTCGTAGCCGTAGCTCGTCCTGACCACCAGCCCCCGGTCGGTCAGCATCCGGTTGACTTCCAGGATGCGCGCCTGGGAGGTCTTGCGCTGCTGCAGGATCCGGATCAGGCCGGCCATCGCGGCCCGCGACAGCGGTTTTGCGATAATGCCCTCCCGCAGCAGCGCCTGCTCGTATTTCTTGGCGCGGACATAGCCGGCAAGATCGACTACCTGGCCGTAGCCGGTGCCGCCGGCGATGAAGATGTCGACCTGCTTATCGCTGTCCGGCAGGCTGCTGCGCAGCGACTGGCTGTCCTGGTTCTCCGCGAAGAGAAAAAACGGTGAGTTGCTTAGATACCTCTTGGCGCCGACGGTCAGGCCCCAGTCGAATTTATTGTCCTTGACCGTCGTGTCCCGCTGCACCGTGCTGTAGGTCATCGTCAACGTATCGAAGACCTGTTCGTAGCCGCTGTACTTGGTCGAACCGACGGATTGGAAGAGGTTGACTATCTGGTAGTTTCCCCAGGCCGGTCCCTGCCAGGACCGGTCGTAGTGCAGCCGGTTGTCCAGCACCAGGCCGCTGACGGTGTCGCCCAGCAGGCTGCTGGCATAACCGGTTCCGAAGGAATCGCGCCAGACGCTCTTCTGGCTGAAGCGGCCCTCGTACCAAAGATGGGCGGTGAAGGCCGTGTCCGGCGCCGACAGCATCAGGTTGGCGACCGTCAGGTCGCCCGCTGCGATGGTGGCCGTCGTCAGCGACGAGGCCGGTTTCAGATCCCTGACCTGGGTGGTATCCGGCGTCTTCGGTTTTCCCTTGGCCGCGACGTGGATTGGCGGCAGGCCTGTCGTGTAGGCCTCGTCCAGCAGGGCCTTGTTGAGCCGCGCCAGCTCCGCGCCCTTGAGCTCCTTCGCCCCCTCGAGGCGCTTCCGCAGCTTGTCGGAAAGCGGCAGGTCCTTGTACTGCTTGGCGTCGCTCAGTTTGGGGTCGGCCAGCAGCTTGTTGAGATCGGCCGCCAGCGCTGCGATCAGAGCCGGCGCAGGATCGGACATTCCGTCGTACTTCTTCAGCAATACCCTGGTCGACGGCGACAGTTTTCCCCTGATCAGCCGGCTCAGGTTGTCGGTTGGTTTTACCAGTCGCTGGCAAAGAGGTTTGGCGATCGCCACATTCCCCGGGGTGTACAACGAATCCTCCAGCAACGGTGTCGGCGGCTCCAGCGGCTTTAACTCCGCTCTGGGCGCCTTCCCGAACTCGGAAGCAAAGGCGATCTGAAGCAGTCGCTTGTTGAAGCGGGCCAGTGCCTGCGTTCCACGGAACCGGGGTTTGGAGGATTGCGCCAGCAGTGAGTCCGGCAGTTGATGGCCCTTGAACCGGTCCCGGGAGAAGAACTTCTGGTCCTTCAGCAGCCCGTTGAGTTCCAAAAGCAGGCCGGCCTTCAGCTGTTCGGACGGTTCGGCCGTTCCCTCGTATTTCATCAACACCATCAGGGTCTGCTTGGACAAAACACCGGCGATATATTCCGACACCGGATCGGACGGAGACCGCAGCCTGAGCGCCAGGCCGCGGTAATCCTTGATCTCTTCGGTGCCGATCTGGACCGGGGTCGTGTTCGCGGCCTGTTGGGCGAAGACCGCCCCGGCGGCGATCAGTGCATAAATGGCCGTCACGGCGATAGTACGCATGGGGCAGCACCTCCTATTATCGGCTGAGCTGGTAAGTCACTAACACTATAGTGCAGGCCGTCTGGAAAATCAAGTCATTTCTAAAAAATCGGCCGCAGTTTACCGCCGTTCACGCTGTCAAGCGCAGGCCGCAAAGCGAAAAAGCAGCTGGCGCTGCTTTCTAAATGAAACTGGAGCGGGTGATGGGAATCGAACCCACAATATTCAGCTTGGGAAGCTGACGTTCTGCCACTGAACTACACCCGCATTGTACCAATTGTACCCCAACGGCGCCGATTTGTCAAGGTTCGAGTCAGCCGGCAGGTCATTCGATGACGGCCACTTCTACGCTGGGATAGCATTCGGCGCTGTATGCCAGGCAGGCGACGGGCTTGTCGAGGAAGGCCCCGACGCCGTTGAGGGTCATCCAGCAGCTGACCAGATAGGTCCCCGGGGGCGCCGACACGGTGATCCGTTCGTCGATCGTGGCCCCTTGCCCGGGCGGCAGCGGGTGCGGCAGCGGCAGGAAGTTTTCCGCGACCTGCGCCGATGGTTCCTGCTTCTTCCACCAGACCGCCACCAGCGAGTATGTGCCCGGTTTCCTTTTGCACTCGCGTGATGTCTTGCCCAGTTCCAGCCACGGCGTCCGGCCGGTGTTCTCCACCCGGAGCCGCAGGGAGATCTCCCCGCCCCGCCGCACCGTCGCCGGCGACACCGCCAGGATCTCGACCTTGGCCCGGTTCCCCCGCCCCATCCGCTTGGGGAATCGCTCGGCGCGCTTCCCGGGCAGCTTCACGCCCAGCACCGCGATCTTCTTGGCCAGGCCCATCCGGGTCAGCCCCAGCGTGGCCGCGGTGGCGGTGACGTTGAACGTGTGGGCCTGGAGCGCGGCGGAGACCAGCGCCCGCTCGTGCTGGCGAACGGCGTCCTTGAGCCTTCCCCCCGACAGCGCCGGGTTGCCGTGGACGATGTCCCCGGGCAGCAGCCGGCCCGGGATCTCCTCCGGCGGGTCCTGCGCCAGCACGAACTGCACCGCCTTCTCCAGCTCCCGGATGTTCCCCGGCCAGCGGAAGTTGCCCAGCACGGCGTGGGCGTGCGGCGAGAACCGGTACGGCCTGCCGTGGCCGTACTTGTTCAGGAACAGCGCCAGCAGCTCGTCCAGGTTCTTCATCCGCTCGCGCAACGGCGGCAGGTGCAGCACCGCCCCCTTCAGCCGGTAGAACAGGTCCTCGCGGAACTGGCCCCGGGGCACCATCGCCTGCAGGTCGCGGTTGGTGCAGGCGATCACCCGCACGTTCACCGGCTTGGGCTTGCGGGCGCCGATCCGCATCACCATCTGGTCGTTGAGGATCCGCAGCAGCTTGGGCTGCATCGCCAGCGGCAGCTCCGAGATCTCGTCCAGCATGATCGTCCCGCCGTCGGCCAGCTCGAACTTCCCCGCCCGCCCCTCGCTGCGGGCGCCGGTGAACGAGCCGGGTTCGTACCCGAACAGCTCGCTCTCGACCAGGTGCTCGGGCAGGGCCGTGCAGTCGATCACCACGAACGGCCCCTTGCACCGCACCGAGGAGTAGTGCACCGCGCGGGCCATCACCTCCTTGCCGGTCCCGCTCTCGCCGGTGACCAGGAACGACAGGTCGGAGTTCGCCAGCACCATCGCCTGCCGCCGCAGCTCGGTGCCGATGCCGGCCATGGTGTCCAGGTTGACCGTCGCCAGCGTGTCCTGCCGGATGAACCGCAGGGTCTCCCGCTTCTCCTCCTCCAGCACCAGGATCACCTTGTCGCTCTGGTGGTGGGCGCTGGCCAGCAGGTGGACCTCGTCGTCGCCCTTGCGGAACAGGATCTCCTTCTTGTACGCCGGATAGCGCCAGAAGCCATCCGGCGCGAACTCGCCCAGTCCGGCGAGGGTCCAGTACCGGTCGGCGCCGCGCCGCAGCCCGACCCGCAGCATCACCGTCGCCGCGTTGTTCATGTACAGCACGCCGCCCTGCTCGTCCAGCAGCAGCACCGCCTCGCTCATGTTGTCCATGATGAAGAACCGGAACTCGTCCTCCACCTGCAGCCGCTCCCAGTCCAGCAGCAGCACGATGTCATCGTCCGCGGCGTGGGTCGTGGCCAGGCACTGCTGTTCCACGCCGCTGCGGCGGACCAGAACGTCGGCCTTGGCCAGGGGCTCCCGCCAGAACTTGCGGGGATACAATTCGACCAGCTCGTCCAGCTGGCGGCCGATGTCGCCTTCCGTGAAGTCGAGATGCTTGCCGACGGAGGGGTTGAAGTACTTGATCGCACCGGAACGGTCGAGCAGCAACACACCCTGCTTCAGGGCATCGATAACGATCTTGCAGTTCTGCATAGATATCCAGTAACCTAAGGTTTTGGTTGCCAATGGATATGCCGGCGCGAGACGGGAAAACGATAGTTTATGAATGATGTCCGCAATGATAACATATGTTTCGTTTCCGCGCAATGGAAAAAGCGGCATGCTTGCACATGCCGCTTTAAGCAACCGTGTACCCTATTTCTTATCAGCTTGGGCTTGTTTCTCCTTCTCGGCCTTCTCCGCCTCCTCGGCCTCCTTGATCTGCCGCTCCAGCTCCGGCAGGATCCCGGCCTCGACCATCTTGTCGAACACCTCCAGCGCCCGGTCGTAGTGGGCCAGCGCCTCCTGGTTGGCGTACGCCTTCTTGGCCTTGTCGCCGGCCTCGACCGAGTAGTAGAACGCCGGCACCCAGTTCTGTGCGTAGTAGTAATGGTGCGCCAGGATGCCCAGCACGTCGTCTATTGCCTTCTCGTTCACCTGCTCCAAGTGGTCGCCGATGCTGTTGTGGAGTTCGCGCCGGCGCGAGAAGGCCAGGCTCTCGTAGGCCACCTCCTGGGTCATGATGTGCTTGAAGATGTACTGCTCCGGCTGCTCCGACAGGATCAGGTCGAACCGGTTGAGGTCCTTGAGGTTCTCCGGCAGGTTGGTCCGCTTGGCGTAGATGGCGTTGAGCACCGGGTAGGCGAAGTGCCGGCCGATCACCGACGCCACCTGCAGCACGTCCTTGGCCTCCGGCGTCAGGTGGTCGATGCGGCTCATGATCACGCCCTGCACCGTGTCCGGGATGTGGACGTTCTTGACCTCCTGGACCGCCACCTGCCACTTCCCGTCCTTCTCGACCACCACCCGCTGCTCGATCAGCGACTTGATGACCTCCTCGACGAAGAACGGGTTGCCCTGGGATTTCTTGAGGATCAGCTCCTCCAGCTCCTTGGGCATGCCCTCGATCGCCAGCAGGGTGCGCACCAGCTCCAGGCTCTCCTCGGCCGACAGCTCCTTGAGCTGGATCTCGCCGAAATACTCCTTGGTCTGGAACTCGTGCTTGGCGTCCAGCGGGCGGTACAGCAGGGCCAGCAGGATGGCCTTGTCGCCGATGTTGCGGGCCACGTAGTTGAGCAGGGCCAGCGAGGCGTTGTCGGCCCAGTGCAGGTCCTCGATCACCAGCAGCAGGGGCTCCTGGCTGGCGCCCCAGGTCAGGATGTCGAGCACCAGGTCGAACAGCCGCTGCTGCCGCAGCTTGGGGTCGAGCGACTTGGTGAGGCTGGTCTCCGGTATCCAGACGCCGACCAGCTCGCCGATGATCGGCGCCCAGTCCTTGAGGGCGGGATCGATCACGCCCAGCATCTTCTCGATCTTGGCCGCCTTCTCCTCCATAGTGGGCAGCCGCTTGGTGCCGAGATAGGTCTCGAACAGGTCGGCCCACGGCAGGTACGAGATGGCGGTGCCGTACGACTGGCAATTGCCGCCGAACAGCGAGTAGCCGTGTTCCAGCCACAGCTGGGCCAGTTCCCGGCCCAGGCGCGACTTGCCGATGCCGGGCTCGCCAACAACCGCCACCACCTGTCCCTTGCCGGCCATCACCTTCTCGATCGCGCCACCCAGGATCTCCTTTTCCTTCTGGCGGCCGACCATGGATTTCGATTCCGAGACCCACTTGCCGAAGATGCTGTCGGCGGCTTCGGCCTTCCCCAGCACCTGGTAGATGGCCACCGGCAGGGATTTCCCCTTGAATTCCTTATCCCCCAGGCTGGCGACCTCGAACTTGCCCATGGTCTTGCGGTTGACCGACGCCGTCACCAGCAGCTGGTCGTCTTGGGCCTGGGCCATCAGGCGCGCGGCCAGGTTGACCTCGTCGCCCATCACCGTGAACTCGCGGCGCCGGGCCGAGCCGATGGTCCCGGCGAACACGTAGCCGCTGTTGATGCCGAATCGCTGCTTGAGGCCGCCGAACTTGAACTCCTCGTGCCCCAGCATCTCCAGGGCGAACAGGGCGGCCCGCTCGTCGTTGTTCTCGTAGGTGATGGGGGCGCCGAACAGGATCAGCGCCCGCTGTCCTGCGGCCGAGAAGTCGATCTTGTTGATGGCGCCGCCATACTTCTCGACCGTGTCCTGGAGCACCGAGAAGTAATTCTGCATCTTGGAGACCGCCTGGGCGTCACCGTCGAAATCCAGCCCCCGCAGGTTCAGGAACACCGCGGTCACCCGCCGGTGCTCGCCGAACGTCCCCAGCCCCTTGGGGTCGGCCACGATCTTCTGCATCACCCAGCCCGACAGGTAGGGGCGGATCAGTTCCATCTGCGACACCAGGTCGTCCAAGTCGCCCGCTGCCGCTTGCTCGCCGGCCGCGACCGGCTCGACCGCCGCGGTGACGTCGGAGACCCGGTAGATGCCGTCCCCCTTCTGCTCGGCGGTGACCGCCTTGGCCGCGGCGGCCATCATCTCGGCGCTGATCAGCGTCTCCCCGATCTCGGCGGCGTCCTCGATCAGGGACACGCGGTTGGTGACTTCGCCTGCGGTGAGATAGTAAGCCCCCTTGGCCGGGTTGCCCAAGCGAAAATTGAGCGCCGGGCCGCAATGCAGCGCCAGGTGCAGGTTCAGGTTGAAGACGCCGGCCGAGGTCTTGACCTCGGTGAAGTTCTTGACGAATTCCTGGATCTCCCGCGCCGCCTTGAGGGCCCGCAGCTGGTGGGTCGATTTCTCCCCCGGCAGACTGGAGAAGCTGATCGACAGGGCATCGCCGATGAAGCAGATCACGTCACCGCCGTAGCTCCCGACGATCTTGATGATCGGCGAGAAGTAGCTGTTGATGATGCCGGTCACCTCCTCGGCCCCTTCCTTGCCGCTGCGCGAAAGCCGCTCCGACAGCGTGGTGAAGCCGGTGACGTCTGCCAGCATCAGGGTCTGCTCCGAGCGCGAGCCCCTGTCCAGGGCCGACAGGCCGGCGCGGACGCTGCGCGGAACGTAGGCGGACATCGAATGGAAGATGTCCGTCAGCTGCTGCAGCACCTGCGGCCGCTCGGCGGCGGTCAGCGATCCGGCGCCGGCCCGGGCCGCCAGGTCGGGCGAAAGGTAGAGCTTCAATATGTCGGGGCTGTGTTTCATGGCGCGCACCCTTCCGATAGATTCATCTGCATTGTATGCTTTTTCCCCTAAAAATGCAATACCCCGCGGCAAAAAAGCGGGCCGGGGCCGGCGCCCCGGGTCACTCGACCGTCACGCTCTTGGCCAGGTTGCGGGGTTTGTCCACGTCACAGCCTCGAGCCACGGCGAGGTGATAGGCGAACAGCTGCAGCGGTACGCTTCCAAGGATCGGTGTAAGCTCCTCGAGCGTCCTGGGCAGGAAGATGACGTCGTCGGACACGCGCTCTATCTGCTCGTCACCTTCGGTCGCCAGCGCGATGATGGGCCCCTTCCGGGCTCTGATCATCTCGAGGTTGCCCATCGTCTTGTCGTGCATGGAGTCCGCAGGCACCAGGAAGACCGTCGGGGTCTTCTCGTCGATGAGTGCGATCGGACCGTGCTTCATCTCGGCGGCCGAGTACCCCTCGGCATGGATGTAGGAG
>DDXR01000059.1 GCA_002347565.1 bacterium UBP2_UBA2255
TCCTCGCCGTAGCGGCCGTGGAGGACGACGAAGGCGGCGTCGATCCTGCGCTTGCGGAGCTCGGCGGCGACCTCGGTCCCGGCGTCGATCCCGCAGGCGTCCAGGCCGGCGCGCGCCAGCGCCTCCAGCACGTTCTTGCCCGAGCGCAGGGACACCTCGCGCTCGCCGGAGCGGCCGCCCATCAGCACGCCGATCCTGCGCCCGGCGAAGCGCTTGACGATCGCCTTGTGGCTCATCGCATCACCGGCGCAGCAGCGCCAGCATGTCCCGCACCGCGCGGTCCATCCCCACCAGGGCCGCCCGGGCGACGATGGCGTGCCCGATGTTCAATTCGGCGATCTCCGGGATGGCCGCGATCGGTCCGACGTTGTGGTAATCCAGCCCGTGCCCTGCGTGGACGCCCAGCCCCAGCCGGCGCGCCAGCCTGGCGGCATCCGCCGCCCGGGCCGCCTGCGCCGCCTGCCGCCTGCCGCGCGACTCGGCGTAGGCCTTGGTGTTGAGCTCGACGCTGCCGGCGCCCAGCGCCGCCGCCAGCCTGATCTGCCGCTCCTCCGGCTCGACGAAGCAGGTCGCTGAAATCCCCGCCGCCCGCAGCGCCCTGATGGCGCGGCCGGCCGCGGTCCGGACCCTGGCCAGGTCCAGGCCGCCCTCGGTGCTGACTTCGCCCGTCCGTTCCGGCACCAGGCAGGCCGCGTCCGGCCGGATCCGCCGCACCGCCGCCAGCGCCGTCCCACTCACCGCCACCTCGATGTTGAGGTGCGTGTCCACGGTCCGCCGCAGCAGCTCGGCGTCGCGCGGCTGGATGTGTCGCCGGTCGCCCCGCAGGTGGACGGTGATGCCGTCGGCACCGGCCAGTGTGGCGATGGCCGCCGCCGCCACCGGGTCGGGCTGCGTAGACCGCCGGGCCTGCCGCAGGGTCGCGATATGGTCGATGTTGACGCCGAGCCGGATGTGTCTCATGGTGCCTTGCCGCGGTGCGCGTGCCATGCCGTTTGATCACGCGCCGTCCCGCATTTGCGACGGGAGTGGGGCCCACCAATGACAAACCACGGGCATGAGCCTTGCAGACTTTTACTGCATCCGCTGAAGACCGTGGCTGGGGATGGGGGCCGGGGGTTATTTTTCCCGGGCGATCACCGCCCAGGGCAGGAAAACGCAGTATCCGAGCACCAGCAGGACCGGGGCCGCATTCATGGTGAGGAACCCGCTGTTCCCCGCCTTGAACGGATGGATGAACGGGAACCCGCCGCCCAGCGTGGGGCTGGTCAGGAACAGGAACCCCAGCGCGATCAGGCCCAGGCTGGCACCGAACAGCAGGTAGTTCTTGCGGCCGAAGCCGATCGGCGTCTCCGGGGCCGCCGGCGCCTTGTCCGTCCGATCCCGGGCGGTTTTTTTCTCGATCTTCCGGGCCATACAACCTCATAACCGGTTAAGGGGTTAGAGTATACCGCTTTTGACCAGTTTTGTCAAGCGAAAAGGGCGGGAACCCGTCGCCGCCGCCTACCGGACGACCTTCAGGTGCAGCTCCTTGAGCTGTTTCTCGTCGACCTCGGACGGGCAGGACTCCATCAGGCCGCTGCCCGATGCCGACTTGGGGAACGCGATCACGTCCCGGATGCTCTCCGAGCCGGCCAGCATCGCGACCATCCGGTCGATGCCCGGGGCGATGCCGCCATGGGGCGGCGCCCCGTAGCGGAAGGCCTCCAGCATGAACCCGTACTTCCGCTCTGCCTCCTCCTGGGAAATGCCCACCACGTTCATCACCCGCTGCTGGATGTCGCCGCGGTGGATCCTGATCGAGCCCGAGGCCAGTTCGACGCCGTTGGCCACCAGGTCGTAGAGCTGGCCGTTCACCTTGCCCGGGTCGCTCTCCAGCAGGCCGAGGTGCTCCTCGCGGGGCATGGTGAACATGTGGTGCTTGGCCTCCCAGCGCCGCTCCTCCCCGTTGTACTCGAACAGCGGAAAGTCGTTGACCCAGACGAAGGCGAACTCGCCCCGGGGGATGATGTCCAGCTTTCTGGCGCATTCGGCCCGCAGCGCGCCCAGCGCCGCGGCCACGGCCGGCGGCTGGTCAGCGACGAACAGCAGCAGGTCGCCCGGTTTCGCCGACATCGCTGCGACCAGCCCTCTGCCCAACTCGCCTGCGAAGAACTTCGCGATGGGGCCCTCCAGCCCGGCCTCGGCGACCTTGGCCCAAGCCAGGCCCTTGGCCCCGTGGATCTTCGCGAACTCGGTCAGGCCGTCGATGTCCTTGCGCGACCATGCGGCCGCCCCCGCGGCGCAGATGCCCTTGACCTCGCCCTTGGCCTCCAGCGCGGATTTGAACACGGCGAAGTCGGACTGGGCGGCGAGCGCGGCGACGTCGGCCAGCTCCATGCCGTAGCGCAGGTCGGGCTTGTCGCTGCCGAAGCGCCGCATCGACTCGGCGTAGGTGATGCGCGGGAACGGGGTCTGCAACTCGATGCCCGCCGACTTGGCGAACGCGTCCTTGAGCATGCCCTCGGTCAGCGCGTAGACCTGCTCCTCGGTGGCGTAGGCCAGCTCGATGTCGATCTGGGAGAACTCGGGCTGGCGGTCTGCCCGCAGGTCCTCGTCCCGCAGGCAGCGGGCGATCTGGAAGTACTTGTCGAACCCGGCCACCATCAGGATCTGCTTGTAGATCTGCGGCGACTGCGGCAGGGCGTAGAACTTGCCCGGCTGCAGGCGGCTGGGCACCAGGTAGTCGCGGGCGCCCTCGGGCGTGCTGCGGGCGAACAGCGGCGTCTCGATCTCCAGGTAGCCGCGCTGGGAGAGGTGATTGCGCACCGCCAGGATGAATCTGTGGCGCAGCTCGAAATTCCCCGCCAGCGCCGGGCGGCGCAGGTCCAGGTAGCGGTACCTGAGGCGCAGGTCCTCGTTGGCCGTGCACTGGTCGTCGAGCATGAACGGCAGGGTGGCCGAGCTGTTCAGCACCCTCAGCTCCTTCGCCAGCACCTCGATCTCGCCGGTGGGCATCTGCGGATTGGCCTGCCCCGCCGGCCGCGCCCGCACCGCGCCCCGCACCGCGACCACGAACTCGAACTTCAGCTGCGCGGCGCGGGTTTCCAGCTCCTTGTCATGGGCCGGGTCGAACAGGCACTGGGTGACGCCGTAGCGGTCGCGCAGCGCCACGAACAGCAGGCCGCCGAAATTGCGGCTGTGGTGCACCCAGCCGCACAGGGTGACCTCCTGGCCGATGTCGGACGCACGAAGTTCGCCGCAGGTGTG
>DDXR01000015.1 GCA_002347565.1 bacterium UBP2_UBA2255
TCAGCGACCCCGGCGTGGCCAAAAGCAAGGCGGGGACCGCTGCAAAAATCAACAGGAAACCTGCAAGGTGTTTCATCAGCGATCTCGCGGCCATGTGCGCCTCCGTGTCTCTGTGTCTCTGTGGCATGCTACGGCTTCGCCGGGCAGCGCACGCAGTTGCAGAACCCGTGGTAGATGGCGCAGATGCCGCCGAAGGTGCAGAACAGCCCCCAGAACAGCGGCAGGCCCAGGATATGCGCCAGGTCGGGCTTGGCGTACGGCAGCAAATAGATGCCGTAGGTGATCAGGAAGCAGCCGCAGGTTACGATCACATGACCCAGCAGGATCGTGGCCCGGCGGTCCCTCCAGAATGACATGGTGATCAGCGACAGGCCGATGGCCAAGGGGATGAACTTGGCCGGGTTGTGCGAGGCGAACAGTCCCCAGGCGCCGAACGCCGTCAGCAGAACGCCCAGCACCAGCCCGACGGTTAGTTTAATCTTCATGTTGCTTCACTTTCATGGTACGGCTTGAAATTCGGTTCGCAGTAGCGGTCGCGGGTGCTGCCCCGGCCGACGAGGTCGAGCTGCTCGATGGCCCGGGCCGGACAAAGATTGAAGCAGCGGCAGCACTGCTCGCATTTCCTGGACCATTTCGGCCGGCCGCCGGCCATCGTGATCGCACCGACCGGGCAGATCCTCTCGCACAGCCCGCAGGACGTGCAGGCATCGGTGGCCCGGAACAGGGACCACATGTGGTTGATCCCCAGGTCATGGAAGCAGTGGTGCGTCAGCCATGAGCCGGCCGGCGTCATGGACCGCAGCGAGAACGGCCGGTGCCGCTCCTTGCCAGCCAGGAATTCCCGCGACAGCTGCGCCGCCAGCTCGTCCCCCGCTGCCAGACGAACGGCTGAGACTTCCGCGGGCGGCGCGGGCAGGAACGGGGTCCAGTTGTCCGGCATGTGGATGGTCTCGGACACGATGACGCGGTAACCGCGGGCGTCGAGCAGTTCCCGGCCGTGGCGCAGGGCCCAGCCGGTGTGGTCCGGATTGCCGGCGGTGACCACCAGCAGCGCCGGCCTGGGCGTTCCGAGCTTTGGGAGCCCGGCGAGATAGCGCTTTACGACACGCGGCAGCCCCAGGGCGTAGACCGGAGAGCAGAACACGCAGCGGTCGGCGTCCGTCACCGGCGGCGCCCCGGGGATCGCCGCGATGTCGAGCGTGTCGCCGACGGCGACCAATGCCTGGCCGATCTTCTCGGCGATGCGCTTGGTGTTCCCGGTGCCGGTGAAGTAGCGGATGATGCTCCTGGGGGCGCTCATTGGTCAGCCTCTGTGAGGAGTTACCGTGCGGGCTTGAAATCAGCTATGGCCGACACCATCCGGGACTTCATCAGCGGCTTGAACATCAGGTTCCCCAGGAAACCCGTATTGAAGCCGTCCCACATCTTCGCGACATACTCGCGCTGGATAGCCGCGGTATACACCGTGAACTGCTTGCCGACATCGCCCTCGCTGTCGGTGTTGATGTCGAACACCATGGCTGGAGCGCCCGGCGAGAAGTCCAGCGCAGCCAGGTCGAGCGTCTTGACTTGGCGCGACCGGTCAGTATTGAACCGCATCGTGCGGCGCTTGAGGTCGAACGCCAGCGACCACTTGTTGTTGCCCCAGTCCAGCCGCCGCATGATGGCGAAGGCGTAGTCCGCGGCCGCGACCTTCCGGTCCTGGGCGCGCAGCATCTCGGCCGCCCGCACGAACCGACGGTCGTCCACCGTATCGGCGAAGTCGACCTCCCGTTCGCCGCCGAAACCCCGGTACAGCCGCAGGGTGTCCATTTCCCGGGCGTAACGCCGGTTGCAGAGGGCCTTGACCGGCAGGGAATCACCTCGGTTGACCACGGCTTTCCCTTTGACGAAAGTGATGGTGGCGGCCGCACCGGAGGAATCAGCGACGAAGAACTGCCAACGATTATGGCCGTCCGGCACGACGCGCGACAGGTCGGCCAGCACCTGGTCCACGGACTCGAAATTATCCAGCAGGTATTGGACCCACTGGTTGTGGTAGATCCGCACCAGTCCTTTGTCCCTGGGCCATTCGGTGAAGTAATAGTTCATTTCGCCGATGTAGAGCCCGGCCTCGTTCATGCCTCCGTCCGGGAACTCCTTGCCGAAGGCGCTGTAGGTGATCGAGCCATGCTTGCTGACCCAGCGGAACGTCGGTTTCACCGGACCGAGCGGATTGATCAGACCGCCCCCGACACCATGCTTGGCGATGCCGCGCGGATTGACCACGACCAGGCCAGGCACCGGGACGTACTCGTCCAGGTTATGGCCGACCAGGACGGTGTCGCCGCGCTCCAGCAGGAAGCTGGAGCAACCATGGGCGGGATGTGCCGCGGCCACGATGGCGCAGGCGAACAGGATTCGCGCGAGGCAATTGAGCATTGCTTGTCACCTTTCCAGTTTGAGATTGCGGTACCTGGGCGGATCGGCCCGCAGATCGAGCGCCTCGCCATACTCGGTGAAGAACAGCCCGGGCAGGTGCTCGGTCAGCCGTTGCCAGTCGCCGTAGCCGCCGCCGCAGGAGATCCGGAATCCGATGCCGGCGCCGCGCCGGCGGACTTCGACCTGGGCGGCGCGGTACCCGAACCACCGCGCCAATTTAGCGTACCAGGCGAACTTGAACCCCGGCCCAAAGCCCAACCGGTACACGCCCTCGTATTGTTTCCAGCCTTCAGTGAACAGCGTATCGCCCGGGCAGCGGGGCGGCTTGGGGTCGGCGGTGCTCAACGTTCCGCCGACAGCGCTGGGATCAAAAGGCAGAAGTGTTGTATCGGGAGAAATACCCGCAGAAGCGATCCAATC
Source organism: bacterium UBP2_UBA2255 (assembly GCA_002347565.1). Taxonomy (GTDB): domain Bacteria; phylum Edwardsbacteria; class AC1; order AC1; family EtOH8; genus UBA2255. Next base: position 2,842 of record DDXR01000015.1, read on the forward strand.
GTCGAGGATACTAACAGTCAACCCGTAAAGGTCCGCCCCGGCCTGTTTGTTCGCCAGGAGGATACAGCCGATACCGTGCCGGGGAAGCCAGGTCATGCTTGATTGCCAACCGAACCCCGCTCCGTTGTGGTTTAGCACCAGCTTCCCGTCATGCTCTATGTTGGCGGCTCCCAGCCCGTAGCCGGGCGTAATGACCGGCCGGTACATAGCAAGCAATTGCTGCTTCTTGAGGAGCTGCCGCCCTCCTGCTTTGCCAAAATTCAGATGGAATCGCACGAACATGGCCAGGTCCTCGGCGCTGGCATAGAGGCTGCCGGCGCCCGGAAAGGGCATCGCCTCGGGCAGACGGTCCATGCCGAATGCGTGGCCGACGGCCCGGTCACTGTACTTGATGAATACGGCGGGATCAAGCGTCGTGGATTCCATCGTCAGGGGCAGGAATAGGCGTCGCCGTACGTACTCGGAGAAAGGCATTCCGGAGACCATTGCCACCACCTCGGCGGTCAGGTCGTAGCCGTTGTTCGAATACGAATAGCGGGTGCCCACGGGCGAGACAAGCCAGGTGTCCCTAATGCTCCGGTTGTGGGCCGCATCCGACGGGAACGGGCAGTCGAAATTGTTGCCGACCGGGGGCTCGTGGGTCAGCCCGGCGGCGTGGGCCAGAAGCAGACGCAGGGTTATCCGGCTTTCCGGCCGAGGTTCGAAGCAGCTGTTGACCGAGAAGTCCGGCAGGTAGCGGGCGATGGGGGCGTCCAGATCGACCAGGCCCTCCTGCGCCGCCAGCATCACCGCGGTCGCCGTGATTGGTTTGGAGACAGACTGGACGCTGAACAACGTCCCGGAGCCAACCGGCCGCCGGTCGCGAAGCGAGCGCTGGCCGAAGCCCTGGCACCAAAGAACTCCGCCGCGGTTCACCAACGCCACTGCCACGCCGGGGATGCGGTGGCGCTTCCGCAGGATCTCGATCGCCCCGCGTTGGCGAACGAGGAACCCATCCTGCATGGCCGTAGCATGAATCTGCTGGCCGGCAAGCAAACCGAAGATCAGTGCCTGAAGGGGAAGACGCAACATGGGGCTCGGTGTCCTGATGGATCGTTAAGGGGTGACGCCACGCTGGCTATGGGTGTCTTGCCCGCGATCGTCTCTATACCGCACCAGCAGGTATCCGACGATGCCGGCGGCCATAACATGGATGACGTCGTCCGTGAAGGTCGGGATCGTGGACAGCAGGTATCCGGTGGCCGTCAGCGAGCAATGGAACAGCCAGGCCAGCGGCAGGCGGTTGCCGGATCCGCGGTAAATCCAGGTGAAGATGACGGCGATGGCGACGGTCCAGACGAAACTGACGGCCAGCGGCAGCCCCGACTTGCCGTACATCAGCCACATCGGCAGGTGCCACACGGCCCAGACTCCTCCCAGGATCAGGCTGGCGGCCAACGGGCCGAACCTTTTCAACAGCTCGGGGAGGGCAAAGCCCCGCCACCCCAGTTCCTCGCCCAGCGTGTTGGGCAGCACGAACACCAGCGCCACCACCACCATGTATCCTTGCTCGGGCCGGAACATGCGGCTGATGGCGAAAAAGGTGACCGGGTAGGCGTTACCGAGCAGACGATCGATGCCGTAGGCGGCAAACCAGACCGCCACCGGATACAGCAACGCGGCCAGGTACCAGCCCAGGCCGGCTCGCCAGCGTTTGAGCTGGGCGAACAGGGCGTCCACCGCCGGCTTCCCGCCTGTCAGCAGCGACACGATGATGGCCGCCAGCGCCGGGGCCCAGACCGCCAGCGCGTTCAGGGGCGAGCCGACCGGGGCGTCCTTGCCGGATATTTTCTGGACGGCCATCGGCACCCAGACCACCCAGGAGATGGCGAGCGCCAGGGCGAAGAACACCGCCACACGGTATCTATTCGGGACAGGCATCGTCCTAACTCCATTTAATGTAAGTTTTGAAGATGATAACCGAGCATCATTTCGATCCCTGGCAGCAGAGTCCCGGAACCAACCGGCCAGGTCGCCAGCGCCTTGGGAGAGCCGTACCACGACGTTCCCTCGTGCCACCGGTATGCGGTTTCGACACCGATCGCCATGCCGCGCTGACCAGAGCCGCTTGCCGGCCATGACTTCGCGACGAACGGCATGACGCTGAGGCCATCGGCCCATCCGTCAGCACGGCACCGCTGGAACGACCTGAGGCCGATGCGGCCAACGGCATCGGGATGACGCCGGCGG
>DDXR01000024.1:0-228 GCA_002347565.1 bacterium UBP2_UBA2255
TAGATCAGCAGCGGGATGGCGATCAGCACCACGTCCTGCGGCCGCTGCACGATCTCCTGCCCCTTGATGGAGAACATCACGATGATGGTGAACAGCAGCGCGATCAATGTGATGGGGCTGATCACCGGGATGAACCTGCCGTGGTACCATTCCTTGCCGCGGGCACGGACCAGCGCGAAACGCGTCAGCATCCCCGCGATGAACGGGATGCCCAGATAGATGAACACG
>DDXR01000024.1:291-24671 GCA_002347565.1 bacterium UBP2_UBA2255
TTCCAGACGATGACCATGGCGATGCAGCGGGCCAGGCCGATCATGATCAGCCCCATCATGTAGTCCGGCTGGCCGCGCAGGAAGAGCGCCGCCAGCAGGAACATGAGTACCGGGCCGATCAGCCAGTTCTGCGCCAGCGACAGGCCCAGCACCCTGGTGTCGCGGAATGCCTTGGGCAGCTCCTCGTAGCGCACCTTGGCCAGCGGCGGGTACATCATCAGGATCAGGCCGATGGCGATGGGGATGTTGGTCGTGCCGGCGCTGAAGTTCGCGTTGAACCCGGCCACCGCGCCGGGGGCCAGGTAGCCGATCAGCACGCCCAGGGCCATGGCCGCGAAGATCCAGACCGTCAGGTAGCGGTCCAGGAACGACAGCCGTTGGGCGAGATTGTCGGGCATCGGCCGCGCTCTTTTTATGGCCGCTGCCCGGGGCAGTGCCCCGGGCAGGAGGCGAGCGGTTTGGCGCGACGCACCGCGCGCTGGTCGGCCTTGATCGCGTCTTCGCCGTCCAGCCCGGCGTAGCACGAGCAGATGGAACGGGCCGCGTCCCTGCGGCACAGCCGGTAGTGCACCCACTTGCCGGCCCGGCGGTCCTCGATCAGCCCGGCGTCCTTGAGGATCGCCAAATGGCGGGAGATGCGGGACTGGCCCATGCCCAGCGCCGCGGTCAGCTGGCAGACGCAGAGCTCGCCGCGCTCCAGCAACTTGACGATCCGCAGCCGGGTGGGGTCGCCCAGGGCCTTGAACAGGCGGACGGCATCCTTCATCGTATCCTCATATCAAGATATCTTGATACATTCTACCACCGCGCCGCGGATTTGTCAAGGGCCGCGATCGGGTATTTCACGGTTTGACAACGGCGGCGTTTTGTGCTATTTTATAGGCACCCGCACCCTTCGAACGCCATGCCAAGGATGACCATGCACCAGATCGTGCTGCTGCGCCACGGCGAGAGCTCGTGGAACAGGGAGAATCGCTTCACCGGCTGGACCGACGTCGACCTGTCGGAGCGGGGGGTGGCCGAGGCCCGCGCCGCCGGGCAGCTGCTCAAGCGGGAGGGCTACGTCTTCGACCTGGCCTACACCTCGGTGCTCAAGCGCGCCGTGCGCACGCTGTGGCTCGCGCTGGACGAGCTGGACCTGATGTGGGTTCCGGTGGTCAACAGCTGGCGGCTCAACGAGCGGCACTACGGAGCGCTGCAGGGCCTGAACAAGGCAGAGACCGCCGCCAAGTACGGCGAGGCCCAGGTCAAGGTCTGGCGCCGCAGCTACGACGTGCCGCCGCCGGCGCTGGAGCCGTCCGACGACCGCTACCCGGGGAAAGAGCCGCGCTATGCGAACCTCTCCGCCAGCGAGCTGCCGCTGACCGAATGCCTCAAGGACACCGTGGCCCGCTTCCTGCCGTACTGGCACGGCACCATCGCGCCGGCGGTCAAGGCCGGAAAGAGGGTGGTCATCGCCGCGCACGGCAACAGCCTGCGGGCGCTGGTCAAGTACCTGGACGGCGTCTCCGAGGCCGACATCACCGAGCTTAACATCCCCACCGGCATCCCGCTGGTCTACCAGCTGGACGCGGACCTCAAGCCGGTCAAGAGCTTCTACCTGGGCGATCCCGAGGCGGTCAAACTGGCCATGGAATCGGTCAAGAACCAGGGCAAGGCGAAATAGAAGGACTGGATCCCGGCTTTCGCCGGGATGACAAACCGCCGTTGGGTCATGCCGGCGCAGGCGGACATCCAGCAACAACCGGAAGAACACCCAATGGCGGGAACAACGCTGACGCTGCTCTCCTGGAACGTCAACGGCCTGCGGGCCGCGTTCCGCAAGGGGTTCGCCGAGTGGCTGCGGCGGGCGCGGCCGGACATCCTCTGCCTGCAGGAGACCAAGGCCCGGCCCGAGCAGGTCGCGACGGAGTTGGGGCGGGTCGCAGGCTACCGCCACTACTTCGAGTCGGGTCCGCGGCCCGGCTACAGCGGGGTGGCGTTGTTCTCGAAACAGGAACCGCGGTCGGTCGGCACGTCGTTCGGGGCCCGGCGCTTCGACGACGAGGGCCGCATCATCCGGGCCGACTACGGCGATTTCCTGCTGTTCAACGTCTACTTCCCCAACGGCAAGGCCTCGCCCCAGCGCCTGGCGTACAAGATGGACTTCTACGATGCGTTCCTGGGCGAGATGAAGAAGCTTCTCCGGAAGGGCGCGCGGATTGTGGTCTGCGGCGACGTCAACACCGCGCACCGGGAGATCGACCTGGCCCGGCCCAAGGCCAACGAGAAGGTCTCGGGCTTCCTGCCGCAGGAACGGCAGTGGATCGACCGGATGCTGGCCGCGGGCTTCGTGGACACCCTGCGGCTGTTCCACGCCGAGGGCGGGCTCTACACCTGGTGGGACGTGATCAGCCGGGCGCGGGAGCGCAACGTGGGCTGGCGCATCGACTATTTCTTCGTATCCGAAAACCTTCGGGAGAACGTGAGCGATGCGTTCCTCCTGCCCGAGGTGACGGGGTCGGACCACTGCCCGGTGGGGATCAGGCTGGCGTGACGCGGTCGCCCGCGGTCACGGAAAACTCAACGGCGGAGGTGCCTCCATGGACGACCGTGAAAAGACCAGGGAACAGCTCCTCAAGGAGCTGGGGGCACTCAAGGTGCGCCTCGCCGAATCTGACGTGCTGGAGGCCGACCTGCGGCGCACCAGCGAAAAACTGCGCGCCATGGAGCAGATCGTCGACAGCATGCACGTGGGCGTGACCCTGTCCGATGTCGAGGGCACCATCCTGTACTCCAACCCGGCCGAGGCCGCCATGCACGGGTACGAGGTGTCGGAACTCATCGGCCGCGAGGTGCGGGTGTTCGCGCCCGACGGCATCTGGAATCCACTGACCAGGGACCAGGCGCGCAAGCTGAAGCGGCTGACCCGCGAGGGCATCAACGTCCGCAAGGACGGCTCGACCTTCAGGGTGCTGCTGACGTCGGATGTGGTCAGGAACCAGGCCGGCGAGCCGGTGGCCGTCATCACCACCAGCGAGGAGATCACGGCCCGCAAGCAGGCCGAGGAGGTGATGGCCGCCATGTTCAAGATCACCGAGCGCACGGCGGCGGCGGGCGATGCCCGCAAGCTGTTCGACGACATCCACACCATCGTCGGCGGCATCGTCTACGCCCGCAACTTTTTCGTGGCGCGCTACGACCCCATCGGCGACACCGTCAGCTACCCCCACTACGTCGACGAGTTCTCGTCTCCGCCGGACCCCGCGCCGCTGAAACGGGGGTTGGTCGAGCAGGTGCTGCGCAGCGGCGAGACGCTGTTCGCCACCCAGGAAACCCTGGAGCACATCATCCAGGACGGCGGGATCGACGGCATGGACACGCCGTTCGTCAACTGGCTGGGGGTGCCGATCAAGCGGGGCGGGCGAACGATCGGCCTGATCGGCATCAGGAGCTACACCGACGACATCCAGTTCGGCGAGATGGAAAAACGCCTGCTGTTGTTCGCGGCCCAGCAGGTGGCCGGGGCGCTGGAACGAACCCGCGCCTGGGATGAATGAAGCGGCGGTTCGCCGCGCGCCGCGCATGGCTACGTACGAGGTGAGCCCCATGTTCTACCTGTCGATTGCGCTGGCGGTCGCCGGCAGCGTGCTGTACAATGTCTTTCAGAAAATGATCGCAACGGCCGTCAACCCGCTGGTGTCGTTGCTGATCACCTACAGCGTGGCGCTGGCGCTGACGGCCGCGGCGCTGCTGCTGCACCCGGCCAGGGGCGGCTGGGCCGGCGCGCTGCGGCAGGCCAACTGGTCCAGCGCCGCGCTGGGCGGGGCCATCGTGGTGCTGGAGCTGGGATTCCTGCTGGCCTACCGCAGCGGCTGGAGGATCAGCATGGCGGCGCTGGCCTCGCAGTCGGCCACGGTGATGCTGCTGGTCCCGGTCGGGATGTTCGCTTTCAAGGAACACGTCACCGGACTGAACATGGCCGGAATGATCGTCTGCCTGGCCGGGCTGGTGCTGATGAACCTGAAGTGAGTCGATAACATACCCGGTATACAGTATACTGTATACCATATACACCAGGAACAAATGAGGGATCGATGCTGGATCCGAAATTCGTGCGCGAGCACATTGATGTCGTCACCAAGGCCATCGCCGACAAGGGCGAGCAGGCCGACCTCGGCCCCTTCCTGGAGCTGGACGCCAGGCGGCGCGGGATCCTGCAGCAGGTGGAATCACTGAAGGCACAGCGCAACACGGTCTCGGACCAGATCGCGCAGCTGAAAAAGCAGAAGTCGCCGGACGCCGACGCCATGATCGCAGAAATGCGCGAGGTGGGCGAGCGGATCAAGGCGTTCGACGAGGAGCTGCGGGCGGTCGAGGAGAAGCTGTCCGATGCCACGCTGTCGCTGCCCAACATCCCGGACCCGTCGGTGCCGGTCGGGACCAGCGAGAAGGAGAACGTGGTCGACCGCGTGCTGGGCGAGGAACGGACGTTCGATTTCGCGCCCAAGCCCCACTGGGAGATCGGCGAGAAGCTCGGCATTATCGACTTCGAGCGCGGCGTCAAGATGTCCGGCACGCGGTTCTACGTGCTGAAGGGGCAGGGTGCGCGGCTGCAGCGGGCGCTGATCTCCTGGATGCTGGACGTCCACACCCGGGAGCACGGCTACGCCGAGGTCTACCCGCCCTACATCGTCAACCACCACTGCCTGGTGGGCACGGGCCAGCTGCCGAAGTTCGCCGACAACCTCTACCACGACGCCGAGGAGGACCTCTGGCTGATCCCAACGGCCGAGGTGCCGGTGACCAATCTCTACCGCGGCGAGACGCTCGACGGCCAGCAGCTGCCGGTCAACCACGTGGCCTACACGCCCTGCTTTAGGCGCGAAAAGATGTCGGCGGGCAAGGACGTGCGCGGCATCAAGCGCGGCCACCAGTTCGACAAGGTGGAGCTGGTGAAGTTCTGCCTGCCGGAGAAGTCCGCCGAGGAGCTGGATAAGCTGGTGGTCAATGCCTGCGAGATCCCGAAACGGCTGGGCCTGCGCTACCGCGTGGTCGCGCTGTGCACGGCCGACCTGACGTTCGCGTCGACCAAGACCTACGACATCGAGGTCTGGGCGCCGGGCTGCAACGAGTGGCTGGAGGTGTCGTCCTGCTCGAACTTCGGCGACTTCCAGGCGCGGCGGGCCAGCATCAAGTTCAAGCGCGACGCCAAGTCGAAGGCGGAGTTCGTCCACACGCTCAACGGCTCGGGCCTGGCCCTGCCGCGCACGCTGATCGCCGTGCTGGAGAACTGCCAGAACGCCGACGGCACGGTGAGCGTGCCGGAGGTGCTAAAGCCGTATATGGGATCTGACCGCATCGGATAACCCCTCACCGCAGCCGCCCGGGACCGTGTCGTTACTGGCATACCCCGGGCGGTCCGCTTGGGAGCGAACGCACGAGAGCATTGCATCGACAACACTGGTGGGTGCAGATCCCGGACGGCCCGGGGGCCGGTTTTTATCCGTTGCGCCTCAACCGGGCCCGGGCGGAGATCCTTTTCGTGCTGGGCCGGTGGAAGGAGGCCGAGGCCCTGGACCGCGAGTGCCTGGCCGTCGCCGAGCGGCAGAACGACGAGGCCCTGATTGCGCACGCCCGCCAGGTGCTGGCCTCGGTGCTGGTGCCGCTGTGCGGCTACGACGAAGCGCGCAAGCTGTTCGAACTGGCGACCGCTTATCACCGCGCTGCGGGTGACCGCCGTAACCTGATGCTGTCGCTTAATTTCTACGGTCATGTCTTCCGGCGCCAGAGCGACTTCGCCGGAGCCCTCCGCCGCTTCGACGAGCAGCTGGCGCTGGCCCGCGAACTGGACGACCCGTTGTCGATCGGCCAGGCCACCGGCAACCTCGGGATCGTCCACTACTCGCTCAACCAGTACGGCCAGGCGTTGGAGAACTTCCAGTTCCAGCTGCGGGCCTTGGAGGTGGTCCAGGACCGGTTCAACCTGTGTCTGGTGCTCAACAACATCGGGCTGGTGCTGTGGAAGCAGGACAAGCCGGACCTGGCGCTGCCGTACCTGCTGCGGGCCGAACATCTCGCCGACAAGCTGCAGTTCAAGCGCGGTCAGTGCCTGGCGACGGGCAACATCGCCCTGATCCACATGGACCACGGTCGGTGGGACGAGGCCATGGAGCTGCTGCGACTAAACCTGGCCGCGGCAGAGGAGCTGGGCGATCGCCTCCAGGTGGCGCTGACGCTCGGCAATATGGGCAAGGTGCACTGCGTCCGCAGGGAGCTGCCGGCGGCGGTCGACTGTTACTCGCGCAAGGCCGAGATCGCCGGTTCACTGGGCGACCGGCAGACCGAGTGCATCGCTCTGGAGAACCTTGGGGCCACCCAGACCGACATGGGACTGCATCGGGAATGCCTGGATACGCTGGCGCGGAGCCTGGCGCTGGCCCGCGAGATAGGCGACCGGGAGATGGAGGGCATCGTGCGGCAGCGGATGGGTACGGTCCACCGGACGCTGAAAAACTGGGAAGACGCCGAGCGAGCGCTGTCTGAAGGCATCGCGATCCTGCGCACGATGGAACGCCGCGAGCCACTGACCAACGCCCTGGCACAGTACGCCTGGCTGTTATGGGAACTGTCGCGCCCCGCGGAGGCGGCGGAATGCCGGCGCGAGGCGCTGTCCCTTTCCGGGGAACCGGGCGACCCCGAGCTGTCGTTCTCGTTCCGTATGCTGGACGCGCTGCTGCTATCGGTCGAGGACCGTCCGCGGGCCAGGGTGCTGCTGCGCGAGATCCTAGCCGACTGCGGCGACGAGGAGCACCGGGCGACCGTCCGCCGCCATCTGGAAAGCATCGCGGGAGCGGGATAGCGTTGCCGGGAGCGTCCCTCGACAGCTGGGTGCTGCTGTCGGTCCTGCTGTGCGGAACGAAGGGCGGCACGCTGCGCGACATCATCGCCTGCGGCGACTACGCCAACCACGCGGTGTTTCCGTTCAAGAGATTACGCGACGGCCTCTTCGCGCTGCAACGCGCGGGGCTGGTCCTTCTCAGCGAGCGCCGATACCGGGCCGCGCCGTTTGCGAAGCGCGCCTGGACCGCGATTCAAAGGAAGGAACGGCGCCTCGCCAAACAGTGGGACTCGCTGGATGCCTGGCTCAGCAAGCGGGGTCCCGCGCCAAGGGTCGCCGAGCATCGGAGAATATCGAACGAGAATTACGATGCAGCGGTCAAGGAATATCTCGATAACTTCTGATCGTGGACAAGAAAGGGCGCGGATCATCGATCCGCGCCCTTCGCTCATTTACAAAACGCCCGGGCTAGGTCTTCTTCACCGGAATGTTGAAATAGTCAATTCGTACCTTGGGGAATTCCCGCTTGAGCAGGGCGATCAGTTGCGCGATACCGAGGGCTTCGCCCTTCGGCCGCGGGATCTCGCGGATGTACCACCAGGGATCGATCGACAGGTTGCGCATCTGCACCATGTCCACGTTCCCCTGCCGCAGTAATCGCAGCAAACCGGTCACCTCCTGTTCGCGGTCGGTGTAGCCGGGGAACACCAGCAGGTTGACGCTGACGAACAGGCCCGCGGCCCTGGCCGTCCGGATGCTGCGCTTGACATCGGCGAAGGAGTAATTCACCGGCCGGTAGTAGGCGTCGTACTGTTTCTTGAGGGAAGAGTTGAGGCTGATGCGGACGCTGTCCAGCCCGGCCCGCGCCAATTCGCGGATCCGGCGCGGGTCGTAGCCGTTGGTGTTGAGGTTGATGGTGCCGCGGTCGGTCTTCGAGCGGACCAGCTTGATGGCGCGTTCGATGGTCGCGGCCTGCAGCAGCGGCTCGCCCTCGCAACCCTGGCCGAAGCTGGCGATGCCCGCGTCGGCTGTTTTCAGATGGGGGACGGCCAGGTCCGCGATCTCCCGCGGCGTGGGCACGAAGTCCAGCCGCTGCTGCGAGGCGCAGCAGCCGCCGGCCGCTGCCGCCGGCTGCCATGACAGGCAGCCCAGGCAGCGCGAGTTGCAGGCCGGCGAGGTCGGCAGCGGCAGTTCCCAGCGGCGGTAGAACGCGTTCTTGCCGGCGAAGCAGTGGTATTCGAGCGCGCAGCGCGCCAGCTGGCGCAACAACCTGTTCCCGGTTTCCCGCTTGAGACGTTCCCGTACGAGTTCGGCCAGCCGTTTGTCCTGCTCCGGGCTGTGCAGCTCGGGATCGGCCTTGGGGTTCCTTGCGACGAGTTTCGCCGCCCCGCAGATCTTCCTTTTGTGCCAGGCCAGCGCGGTGTAGGACCACAAGGGCAGGAGCGGCTTCTCGCTCCTCTCGACGTACGCCGGCAGCAAAGTCCGCGTGTACCCCGCCGGCAGGAAGCCGGCAACCGGGAAAATCCGCCGGCCGCTCAGCCTCTCAATATACGCCAGCGCGCCGCCGCGCTGCGCGACAGCGACGCCCTTCCGGATGACAAAGACCTCGCTGCCCCGCGGCAGGGGAACCAGGTCGCGCTCCGGGACCGGCATGAAATCCCCGCCGGCAAGACCCAGTGCCCGGTGCCCCGGCAGGTCGTAAATCCGGCCGGCCGTGTCGGCATAGAGGAAACGAGGCATTGGGCCATTATAGCCCAGAACGCCGTGAGTGTCAATCGACACGCAAAACGCAGCCGAAAATAATCACAAAAATCTCATTGCAATACGGCATCTGCAGGTATATAATGCCGTCATGGAGCGGCACGCAGAGGCGCGGCCGGGGCGACGAGGGAGGAGATGTCTCCCGGCAACCGCGCTGTCGATGGCTATCGACATGGCCATGCCGCATGACCGGCAAGGCAGTGCTGCTAAATGGGTCGAAGCATGATCGACGGTCTGCGCGGTTCGATGATGCCAACCGATAAAAATCGCATGATTGACAACATTAATTGCAATCATAACACGAAGATAAGCAAGGTGATGATGTGATTTTTAACATTTGATTGCAACAGGACAGAAAACTATTTTTAGCGATATCATATTAAAGCAAACTATTTATACACAGTATGTTATATTGAATACATTAAAATGTCACGCAACAAAAGTAATCATTCACCAAATCACATATTCGGCAATGCATAATGGCCAATGTCTAATAGCTTGATATGTTTAATGTTAGAATTATCAATCAACAGGATGAATATAAGGCATAAAAATTGCAATATTACTTAATATTGATCGATTATTTGCCAATGGTTGTACCTGTTATGCCAAAGAATGCATATTGTCCAGGGATGACCGATACCTTGCAACTTTGCGCAGATGCGATCAGATGATTCGAGAATGAGGCGTACAAAATGAAGTATAACGTTTCCTCGGCCGTGAAGGCGTCCACGGTGAAATGCACAAAGGGGTTCAGATGCCTTGCCGCAGGGACGCGCGGCGGCAGGAATGGTTGCGCAGTGGACTGCGCGGACGGAAGGAACGTGCTTTTTCTTGTTTCAAATGACGGCGGCGAATGCCCATACCGGATAGATTTCGGCAGCGGCCAGGTGTGCACCTGCCCGACGAATTACGCGATCCACCGGGGCGGAGCCACGCCCGCTCCCGGGACGCAGAAACCGCAACGGAAAGGGAAGGAACGATGAACCGCACCGTTGGCATCTTGACGGCAACGATTGTCGCGCTGTTGTCTGCGAGCCTCACGCCGGGCGCCCGGGCCGCCGTCCGGCCGGGAGCCGCCGCGACGAACGGTCAGAAGGGCAAGACTATCCGGAACCTCGACGCCAATGCCTGGCTGATCAAGACCACCAATTTCGGCCCGTTCGTGTGGCCGGCCAGCAGCCAGCCCGGGGGATTCTGGGGCGGCCCGGGCTACAACTATATCTACGGCGGCGGGCTGTGGGTCGGCGCGCTGGACGCGACAGACACGGTGCGGGTGAGCATGGGTTACCACCCCGGCACCGGGGCCAGCGAATACGGTCCGGTCAACCCGTACACGTTCGACTGGATCAACCAGGCGGTCGACCCCCAGGCCCGCGTCTACCTTTCGACCGATCCGGCCGACCTGTCCGAGTGGCCGGTGCGCGATCCGCAGAACAATCCCGTCGTCCGCTCGGTCCAGGACGGCTACGCGGTGTACAGCGACGAGAACCCAGCGTTCACGTACTCCGGAAACACGCCGGTGGGCGTCCGCTTCAAGCAATGGAGCTACGCCTGGAACTACGCCGACAACAACGACATCGTGTTCTTCTATTTCCGGCTGTTCAACGTGTCGGGCGACTCGCTGCGCAACGTCTACATCGGGCCCTGCATCGACGCCGACGTGGGCGACGAGAGCGGCGCGGGCGCCAACGACCTGACCGACATCGATTACGCCCGAAATCTGGGCATCCAATACCAGGCAACGGGCGAGGCGGGCTGGCCGCGGGTGGGGCAGTTCGGCTGCCGCTACTTCGAGAGCCCGATCAACAATACCGGCGACACCGTATGGGTGGTCGACAATCAGTTCGGTCACGCCGTCCTGCCGAACTCGGCCCTGGGGATGACCGCGTTCAAGATCTTCATCATCACCGAGGACCCGTCCACCGTCCTGGACCGCTACAAGCTGCTGACGGGCCGCAACCACGTGTCCAACGTGATGGACGCCTACGACGAGTGGGGCGCGAGCAACGCAGGTGACAAGCGGTTCCTAATGTCCTCGGGCCCGTTCCACCTGGCGGCCGGCGATTCCGCGGCCACCTGCGTGGGCGTAATGTGCGCCTGGGACCGGCCCACCCTGATCGCCGTGTCGGACGTCGCCCAGGAGGTGTACAATAACGGTTTCCAGCTGGCGGTGCCGCCCGAGGCCCCGCAGATCACCGCTGCCCCGGGCGACGGCCTGGCTTACATCAGCTGGACGCGAGTGGCCGAGACCACGCCCGACCCCTACCGGGCACAGATCGACTCCATGCCGGGATGGCACACGTACTTCAAGGGCACCTACTACGCCTTCGGCAAACACCGGGTGGACACCGCGCTGGTCGACAGCTTCAAGATCAAGACCGGTCCCACGACGTTTGTTGCGATCCCCCGGGGCGCGGCAAATCCGGCCGGCGGCAGCGACACTCTCGAGGCGCACTACAGCCAGCGGGCCATGTACGCCCGCCACGATTTCCAAGGGTATCTGCTGTACCGGGCGAATTCCCGGGAGGATCTGCAGGATCCTGCGGCCAGGGCACCCGTGGGGACTCTACATGTCGGCACCAGCGGCGCCCGGGGCTACTTTTACGACCGATATGACGGCCTGCAGATCGTACTTGACCTCCAGCCGATCGTATACCATACTCCCGACACGACGTACTACCTGCCGAAGTACGATACCATCGGCACCGATCGGGGCCTGGTCTGCGCGCTGGTCGACACCGGGCTGAGCAACGGTCAGGCCTATTACTACGGCATCTCCGCTTACGACTACCAGCCCAACGTGTATTTCACGAAGAAATGCCCCACCACCTTGGCCACCAGCCCGTACGCCTCCTCGGCCATGGTCATACCCGTGGCCGATCAGCCGGGGTACGTGCCGCCCAACATAGCCATCCGGGTGGACGGCGGCTGCGACGCGCGCTACGGGGGCGCGCTGGACCACTTCCAAAACCTGGCGGTAGCTAACCCGCCGGCCGTGCCCAGCGACAGCTTCAAGATCATCTGGCAAGGGATGACCAAACAGGGCGCCGGGACGGGCGTCACCCGCCAGCCGGTCTACAGGGGATCGCTGTACAATTCTGCCGGGACCTATCTGGACAGTCTGTGGCTGTGCCCCCGGTGCGCCCTGTATCAGGGATCCGACCCGGGTTACAGCTTCTTCGGCGCGCCACACTATCAGCTGGGATTCGGCGGCATTGTGTTCCAGCCGTTTGTGCTGTTCCAGCCCTGGCTGGCCCAGGCCGACACCATGGCCGTGATCACCGAAAACCCGACCGGCAGCCGCACCTACCCGGCGGACAGCGTGCGGGTGCGGCTCGACCCCAACACCTTCAAGCTCGACGTGGCCCAGTGGATGTGGCGGGGCTCGGACTACGAGATCCGCTGGAAGGACACCGTGGTCAACGTCGGGGTGGATACCGCGGCCCTGACTTGCCGGATCTGGGACGTCACCAACAACAGCGAGGTGCCGTTCGAGGGCGGGCTGGCCAAGGGCAACATGACCACGCCGGGCTGGTGCTTCAACTACCTGCCCAACACCAGCGGCACGGTGCCGTACATCTACAACCGGGCGAACAACGACAACACCGCGCTGTTCATCTCGGGCGTGACGGTCTACCTGAACAAGAAGGGGACCGTCACCCGCCGCCTGGACTGGCCCAACCGGCCCGAGACCGGCGACGTCTGGCTGGTCAACTGCAGCGGCCCGCGGCCGCCGGTGGACGGCAACATCACCACCTTCATCCTGTCACCAGCGGTCACCGGCGTGGCAGGCGGGCCAGTGGACCGTCTGCTGGTGGCCCTGCTGCAGCAGAACGTGCCCAACCCGTTCTCGGGGGCGACGGAGATCGCATATCAGCTGTCGGCGCCCGGTAGTGTACAGCTGCGGGTGTACAATGTCGTTGGGCAGATGGTGCGGGTTCTGGCCGACGGACCGCGGGCCGCCGGCCGCCATGTCGCACGCTGGGACGGCCGCAACGACGCGGGGCAAAAGCTGGCGGCCGGAGTGTACCTCTACCGGCTGCAGGCGGGCGGTCAGACGATGACCAGGAAGCTGGTGCTGGTGCGGTGACCCCACCCCGGCCCCTCCCCGCTGCGGAAAGGGGCCACGGGAAAGCCCCGTCTTGCGGCGGGGCTTTTTCATTGCATTCCGTTGTGAAACGTGGTATCCTTATCTATTCAACCGGAAAGACTAAGGGGAAATCACCCGCACCCCTTGGCCAGGGTGTGCTTTTCCCGAAAGGAACGCTATGTCCGTATTCGACCTGCTGAAGGAGCGCGGCTACATCCGGCAGATGACGCACGAGGACGAGATCAAATCCCTGCTGGAAAAGGAGAAAGTCTCGTTCTACATCGGCTTCGATCCCACCGCCGACAGCCTGACCGTCGGCCATTTCCTGCAGCTGATGGCGATGCGGCACATGCAGGACCACGGCCACCGGCCGATCGCCCTGCTGGGCGGGGGCACCACCATGGTGGGGGACCCCTCCGGCAAGACCGACATGCGGAAGATGCTGACCAGGGCGGACATCGCCGCCAACGCCGCGCGCTTCAAGGCGCAGATGGAGAGGTTCATCGACTTCTCCGGCGGCCGGGCGATCATGGCCGACAACGCCGACTGGCTGCTGGGGCTCAACTACGTCGATTTCCTGCGGGACGTCGGGTCGCACTTCTCGGTGAACCGCATGCTGCAGGCGGAATGCTTCAAGGCCCGGATGGAGCGGGGCCTGACGTTCATGGAGTTCAACTACATGGTGATGCAGGGCTACGATTTCCTGGAGCTGTACCGCCGCCACCACTGCACCCTGCAGCTGGGCGGGGACGACCAGTGGTCCAACATCATC
Source organism: bacterium UBP2_UBA2255 (assembly GCA_002347565.1). GTDB lineage: Bacteria > Edwardsbacteria > AC1 > AC1 > EtOH8 > UBA2255. The sequence continues at coordinate 13,738 of DDXR01000024.1, forward strand.
GCGGGCGTGGAGCTGGTGCGCAAGATCGAGGCCCGGCCGGTGTTCGGCATGACCTTCACCCTGCTGACCACCGGCGACGGCAAGAAGATGGGCAAGACCGAAAAGGGCGCGGTGTGGCTGGACCCCGCCAAGACCAGCCCCTACGACTTCTACCAGTACTGGCGCAACGTCGAGGACGGCCAGGTGGGCCAGCTGCTGGCGCTGCTGACCTTTTTGCCGATGGACGAGGTCAAGCGCCTGGCGGCGTTGAAGGACCGCGAGATCAACGAGGCCAAGAAGGTGCTGGCCTTCGAGGTCACGAAAACGGTCCATGGCGAGGACGAAGCGAAAAAGGCGCAGAACGCGGCCGGCGCGCTATTCGGCGGCGGCGGGACAGCGCAGGACATGCCGGCCGCGAAAGTCGGCCGCGACCTGCTGGGCAAGCCGGTAATCGACGTCCTGCACGCGGCCGGCGTGATCGCCACCAAGAGCGAGGGGCGGCGGCTGGTCGACCAGGGCGGCCTGCATTTGGGAGACAAGAAGGTCACGGCCTACGACGAGAAACTCGAGGCCGCCCAGTTCATCGACGGCTCGCTGCTGGTGCGCAAGGGGAAGAAGACGTACCATAAACTGACTCTTTCCTGAAGAATACTGAATACGGAAGACGGAAAACCGAAGAACAGTCAACGGGGTACGGATGAAGATCATCGACCTGCGCAGCGACACGGTCACGAAACCCGATCGCGGCATGCTCGATGCGATGATGCGCGCCGAGGTCGGGGACGACGTCTGGGGCGACGATCCCACGGTCAACGCCCTGCAGGCGGCGACGGCCAAACTGCTGGGCAAGCCGGCCGGGCTGTTCCTGCCCTCGGGCACCATGGCCAACCAGGTCGCGATCCAGTCGCACGTCGCGCCGGGCGACGAGGTGATCCTCGACCGCGAGTCGCACATCTTCCGCTACGAGGTGGCGGCGGCAGCGGTGGTCTCGGGCGCGCAGTTTAACGCCATCGACGGCGCGGGAGGCTTCCCGTCGGCTCCCCAGATCGAGTCCCAGATCCGGCCGGCCGACATCCACCAGCCGCGCACCGCACTGGTCTGCCTGGAGAATACCCACAACCGCGCCGGCGGCACCGTCTTCCCGCTCGACGAACTGCGCAAGGTTTCCGCGCTTTGCCGCAAGCAGAGGATTCCCATCCACCTCGACGGCGCGCGGCTGTGGAACGCGTCCGTCGCCACGGGCATCCCGCTTGCGGGATACGCCAGGCACTGCGACTCGGCGATGGTCTGCTTCTCCAAGGGGCTGGGCTGCCCGGTGGGCTCCGTGCTGGTCGGTCCCAAGGACTTCATCGAGCGGGCGCGGCGCAGCAGGAAACTGTTCGGCGGCGGGATGCGCCAGGCCGGCTATCTGGCCGCGGCCGGGCTCTACGCGCTGAAGCGCAACGTCAATCGCCTGGCCGAGGACCACGCGCGGGCCACGCGGCTGGCGGAAACGATCGCGGCCATCCCCGCGCTGGACATCGACCTGGCCGCGGTGCAGACCAACATCGTCATCTTCGACTGCGCCCGCACGGGCATGGATTCGGAGCAGGCGCTGAGGAAGTGCGCCGCGCGGGGATTGTGGCTGGCCTCGTTCGGCCGCACCCGCCTGCGCGCGGTGACGCACCTCGACGTCGGCGACGCCGGGATCGAGCGGGCGGGGAAGGTCCTGCGGTCGGTGTTCCGCTAGGTGGCCGGCCCATGGAACGGACGTTCAATCCCGATGGACCCTGGTACCACGGCTCCCCGCGGAAATTGACCACGCTGCGCGCCGGCAGCACGATCACGCAGGACCGCGAGCTGGCGCGGATCTTCTCGCACAAGCCGGCGATCGTGGTCGGGGAGGAGGCGAACAAACGCTGGAAGCACACCGGGCCGTTCGCGCAGGGATACCTGCACCGGCTGGTCGGGCCGGTCTCGAAGGAAGATATCGAACCGGTGCTGGACTCGCGCATCGCGCCGGGGCTGGAGTGGAACACCCGCAGGGAGTTCGCTCTGGAACTCGACGCGGTGACGGAGATCGACCCGGCGGAACTTCTCATGAAGAGCGAATTGCTGCGGCTGGCGGCCGAGGGTCTGGTTAAACAGCAAACGGTGGACACCATCCTTGAAAAGCAGCGCGTGCCGGATTAGATCGTCTTAATGACCGATAGATAGATGACAGTAGCCCAGTCCCACATCCGCAATTTCTGCATCATCGCCCACATCGACCACGGCAAGTCGACCCTGGCCGACCGCCTGCTCGAGGTCACCGGCACCATCATGAAGAAGGACATGCAGGAGCAGGTGCTGGACAGCATGGACCTGGAGCGCGAGCGGGGCATCACCATCAAGATGCACCCGGTGCGGATGAGCTATGCCGCCAGGAACGGCGAGGAATACGTACTGCACCTGATCGACACGCCGGGCCACGTCGACTTCGGCTACGAGGTGTCGCGCAGCCTGGCCGCCTGCGAGGGCGCGGTGCTGGTGGTGGACGCCACCCAGGGCGTGGAGGCCCAGACCGTGGCCAACCTCTACCAGGCGGTCAACCACGACCTGACCATCGTGCCGGTGATCAACAAGGTCGACCTGCCCTCGGCCGAGGTGGGGCGGGCCAAGCACCAGATCGTCGAGCTGATCGGCTGCGACGAGGGCGACATCCTGCTGGCCAGCGCCAAGACCGGCCTGGGCATCGCCGACCTGCTGGAGGCGATCATCGCGCGGGTGCCCGCGCCGCGCGGGGCCGGGGACGCGCCGCTGCGGGCGATGGTGTTCGACTGCATCTTCGACATCTACCGCGGCGCGGTGCCCTACGTGCGGGTGGTCGAGGGGTCGTTGCGGGCCGGCATGCGCGTCAAGTTCTTCTCCAACGACAAGGTGTTCGAGGTCACCGAGGTCGGCACGCTGATGATGGGGATGAATGCCAAGGCCGAGCTGACGGCCGGCGAGGTGGGCTACGTGGTGGCCGGGATCAAGACGGTGTCCGACGCCCGGGTGGGCGACACCATCGCCGACGCCGCCGATCCGGCCGCCGAACCGCTGCCCGGCTACCGCGCCGTCAAGCCGATGGTCTACGCGGGGCTGTACCCCACCGAGAACCAGCAGTACCCCGAGCTGCGCGAGGCGCTGGAGAAGCTGCAACTTAACGACGCCGCGTTGTCCTACCAGCCGGAGACCTCGGGCGCGCTGGGCTTCGGCTTCCGCTGCGGCTTTTTGGGCATGCTGCACATGGAGATCGTCCAGGAGCGGCTGGAGCGGGAGTACAGCCTCAGCTTGATCACCACCGTGCCCAACGTGGAGTACCAGGTGCACCGCACCGACGGCTCGATGTCGGTGGTCGACAACCCGGCCGACATGCCGCCCGAGACCGCGGTCGAGCGGGTGGAGGAGCCGTTCGTGCTGGCCGAGATCGTGGTGCCGTCGGAGTACATCGGCAACATCATGAAACTGTCGCAGGACCGGCGCGGCGGGTACAAGAAGCTGGAGTACCTCGACCCCACCCGGGCCATCCTCCATTACGAGTTCCCCCTGGCCGAGATCATCTTCGACTTCTACGACAAGCTGAAGAGCCTGTCCAAGGGCTACGCCAGCCTGGACTACGAGTTCCTGGAATACCGCCAGTCGGACCTCGTCAAGCTGGACATCCTGATCAACGGCGACCCGCTGGACGCGCTGTCCTCCATCGTTCACAAGGAGCGCTCCTACGAGTGGGGCCGGTCGCTGGTCGCCAAGCTGCGCAAGCTGATCCCGCGCCAGATGTACGAGGTGGCGATCCAGGCGGCCATCGGCTCGCGGATCCTGGCGCGGGAGTCGGTCAAGCCCTTCCGCAAGGACGTGATCGCCAAGTGCTACGGCGGCGACATCTCGCGCAAGCGCAAGCTGCTGGAGAAGCAGAAGGAGGGCAAGCGCCGGATGAAGCAGGTGGGCAACGTCGAGATCCCGCAGGAGGCCTTCCTGGCGGTGCTCAAGGTGGGCGACGAGGCCGTGTAGGGCGGCGCGCGGAAACCTTATGCCCACCACCGACGTATTGCTCGACAGGACGGTGATCGGTCTGATCAAGCGGATCGGCGCCCGCGCGGTCTGCGACTACGGCTGCGGCGACGGCGCCCTGCTCCAGCGGATCGATCGAATAACCGGGCAGCGGCTGCAGTTGACCGGAATCGACTATTTTTCGTCCCGGAAGAGGGGGGAACGGCCGCAGAGCACGGGTACGATGCGGTTCATCGACCGCGCCTCGCGCGAGTGCCGGCGGTTGGTCGGACAGGGCGGGGTCTTCGACCTGATCGTCTCGGCCTTCACCCTGCACCACTTCCGGCGGCCGCTGGAGGAACTGGCCGTCCTCGTGAAACTGCTCAAGCCGCGCGGCACGCTGTTCCTGGCCGACCTGGAGTTCGCCAACGACAGCGGCGACCAGGCCGCCAAGAACCTGTTCTCGTTCCTGTCCGAGGAGTTCCACGCCTTTCAGGGGGCATACCACCGTCACCACTACACCAGGGACGAGGCGTTGCCGCTCTTTGCGGCGGCGGGACTGGCGGTGCGTTCGTCACGATCGATCACCGTCGATTTCCCCGAGCATGAACGAAAGGAAGAGACCGGTCGCGCCCTGCGCAACCTGGCCCGGATGCGGGCCGCCAACGCTGGGACGGCGAACGGGCACCAGCGGGCATATTTCGACCAGCGCTTTGCGCAGATGACGAAGCTGGTGAGCCGTCATGGCATCGACTATTCGCGGCTGTTCACGATCACCGCGACACGGTGAACATGTCGGCGGTCGCCGCACCCGACGGAGCGCGCGGCAACAGAACGGGCCGGTTCGAAACCGGCCCCAACGATACGAACAGGAAAACAATGGCCAAGAAACCGGACACCCAACCGAGCGGATCAGGCCCGCTGGTCGCCTTCTACCGCGAGTGGCTGGCGGCCCGCCCCAAGCCGAAGCCGGGCGAGCCGCCCGTCCGCCACACCGGGTTCAAGAAATGGTGGCATTCATGGATCTGGCCGCTGATCTGGGCGGTGCTGGTGGTCAAGCTGCTGATCAACCCGTTCCTGCTCGAGGCCTACGAGGTGCCGACCGAGTCCATGGTCGGCACCATCCTCCCCGGCGACCGGCTGATGGCCGACAAGTTCAGCTACGGCGTCAACATCCCGTTCACCGACAAGCTGGTGCTGCGGATGACCCGGCCCCGGCCGGGGCAGATCGTGGTCTTCAAGGGACCCTACGACGGCAAGACCCTGGTAAAGCGCTGCGTGGCCGGCCCGGGCGACGTCGTCGAGGTGCGGCACAAGCGGCTGTTCGTCAACGGCCGGGAACGGGATGAGCCGTACGTCCGCCACACCGACGGTGCCGAATACGCGGCGCCGGGGGCCGTCATCGATCCCGCCGCGCTCCAGCGCTACTGGGAGCAGGGGCGGCTGGATCAGGCCCACTGGGTGCGGGACAACTTCGGGCCGGTGACCGTGCCCCGGGATTGCTACTTCATGATGGGCGACAACCGGGACAACTCGTTCGACTCGCGGTTCTGGGGCCCGCTGCCGGGGACGCTGGTGCGGGGGCGGCCCTGGGTCATCTTCTGGTCGTACGACCGCTTCTCCGACATCCCGCTGGCGCGGTTCTGGGAGCGGTTCCAGCTGACCCGCATCGGAAAGCCGATGTTCCGATGACCGGCAACGGCGCCGCGGGCGGCACCGGCGGGCACCGCCGCCAGGCATGACGGCCCCCGGCGTGTCCAAGGGGCGTTCACGGCTCCGCGAGTGGGCAGCTTCGCTGCTGTGGTCGGTGGCCATCGCGCTGCTGCTGCGGGCGTTCGTGGTTCAGGCCTTCCGCATCCCGTCGGGATCGATGGAAGACACCCTGCTGGCGGGCGATTTCCTGTTCGTCGAGAAGATCGCCTACGGGATGAAGCTGCCGCTCTCCGGGCGGCAGATCACACCGGCGCTGCGGCGGCCGGCCCGCGGAGACGTGGTGGTGTTCGCCTATCCCCTGGACGGCCGCGAGTTCATCAAGCGCTGCGTGGCCGTGGCGGGCGACACCGTGCGGATCCGGGACCGGCAGTTGTACGTCAACGGGCGGCCCCCCCCAGAGCCGTACGCCGTGCACAAGGCCTGGGATTCGCACCAGACGCCGGAAGCGGCGCAAGGCGAGCTGCTGCGGGCAGGTTACCAGCGGGCCTGGGAGGAACGGGCCTTTGTCAACCTGCCGTGGATGAGGGACAACTTCGGCCCGGTGGTCGTGCCGCCGGCCAGCGTTTTCGTGATGGGCGACAACCGGGACAACTCGCTCGACTCGAGGTTCTGGGGACCGCTGCCGGAGGCGGCGCTGCTGGGCAGGGCGGGGCTGATCTACTGGTCGTGGGACGCCGACAACGGCCAGCCGGCGTGGCGGGTGTGGCGCAAACTGAGGTTCGCCCGGATCGGGCGGCCAGTACGATGAACGGCGGAGGGAAAGCCATGGGACGAGGATTGGTGCTGGCCGCCGGCCTGCTGGCCTTGCTGGGCCTGGCGTCCGGTTGCGCCAAGCGGCAGGCCATCTCGCACCGGCTGGTGTCGGACAACCTGCGGGTGCGCCGCATGGCGTTCGGCGAGCTGGGTTCGCTCGACGCCGCGGCCAGGCAGCAGGCCATCCCCGACCTGGTCCACCTGCTGAAGAGCAATAACCCGTCGATTTCCGACATGGCGGTCGACGCTCTGGCCGGCTTCGGCAATGCCGCGCTGCCGGCGCTGGTGGCCGGCCTCAAGCACCGGGACGAGCGCGTGCGGGCAGGCGCCGCCGAGGCGCTGGGCGCGATGGGCCCGGCCGCGGCCCTGGCCACCGGCGCCCTGTTGGAGTCGCTGGCGGACCGCAATTCTTTCGTCCGGCTGCGCTCGGCCGCGGCCCTGGGGATGATCGGTCCGGGCGCGGAGGACGCCGTGGCCGATCTGCTGGCCCGCCTGCGCGACGACGATGCCTATGTCCGCCTGGAGTCGGCCCGGGCGCTGTTCAGGATCGATCCCCTCCAGCCCGACTGGCTGGACATCCTGTTGTACGGCATCATCGACCCGGAGATGGACGTGCGCTACCAATCGGCCGAAATGCTGGGGGAGGTCGGCTCGGCAACGCCGTCGGTCATCCCGGCGCTGGCCCTGGCGCTGGACGACGGCAACTTCTTCGTGGCCCTGACCGCGGCCGAGGCGCTCAAGAGCATCGGCTCGGAAGAGGCGCTGCGCGTCCTGCGCGGGCACAGGGCGCGGCGCTGATCGCCACAGCTCCTCACTCGATACGGGGGACGACCATGTCCGAGACAGCCATCGAGCCCGTCGAAACCAAGGCCGGACTGGAGGCCTTCCTTCGCCTGCCGTGGAGGATCTACGAGGGGAACCCCAACTGGGTGCCGCCGCTGGTCGCCGACCAGCGCAAGCTGCTCGATCGGGAGCGCAACCCGTTCTTCGAGCACGCCCGGGCCCGGTATTTCCTGGCCCGCCGCGGCGGGGAGGCCGTGGGGCGGATCTCGGCCCACGTGGACGACAACCACAACACGTTCCACGGCGAGCGCTGCGGTTTCTTCGGTTTCTTCGAATGCATCGATGATCCGGGCGCGGCAGCGGCGCTGTTCGGCGCCGCCCGGGAATGGATCCGGGCGCAGGGCATGGACACCATGCGCGGTCCGTTCAACTTCACCACCAACGACACCGCCGGCCTGTTGGTGGACGCCTTCGACAGCCCGCCGGTGATCGAGATGACCTACAATCCGCCCTATTACCCGAAGCTGTTCGAGGGCTGGGGGCTGGCCAAGGCGATGGACCTCTATGCCTACTACTTCGACGTGGCGAAGATGGACCACCAGCGGCTGGCGATGCTGGGCCGGCGGGTGGAGCGCAAGGGCATCCGGTTCCGCAACATGAACTACCGGAAATTCGAGGACGACGTTCGGCTGTTCAAGGAGATCTACAACCAGGCGTGGGCCAAGAACTGGGGCTTCATCCCGATGACCGAGCAGGAGATGGAGCACATGGCCAGGAACTTCAAGGCGGTGGTCGACCCCGATTTCCTGATCTTCGCCTTCGACGGCGACCGGGCGGTGGGCGCGCTGTGGGCCCTGCCCGACTATAACCTGGTGATCAAGAAACTGAACGGAAAGATGGGGCCGCTCGAAATGGTCACATTCCTGCTGCTCAAGCGCTGGATCCGCCACGCCCGGGTGATGACGGCCGGCGTGATCAACGATTACCGTCAGCGCGGGATCGAAGCCGGGCTGGTGGCCCGGGTGTTCGAGAACGGGGTCAAGAAAGGCTACACCAGCGGCGAGCTGTCGTGGGTGCTGGAGGACAACGTGATGATGAACCGGCTGGCTGAGGCCGTGGGCGCGAGGATCTACAAGACCTACCGGGTGTACGAAAAAAAGATTAAAGACTAATGCCAATTCTTAAGCCATATTATCGCATTTGGCGGGGCAAAGAAGGATATCCATATATTCTGGACGAGAGATATGCCAAAGACAGGGTATCTCTCTGTAGAGCATATCGTATCATCCTCCAAGACCTGTCGAACCTGTTCAATTTTATCGAACCGACAGATGATAATCTAAATACTTATTCACATAAAACATATGAACTATTCTTAAGAATATGTACGGAGTTTGAATCCAATTGTAAGCTAATACTACAAAGCAACGGATATGTTGTCGAAAGAGGTAATATTAAGGATTACTATTTGATTAATAAAGCTATGCATTTATCTGAATACTCATTAATAATACCAATGTGGAAATCTACAGTAGCTACAGAACTTTGAAAACATATAAAGGTTCTTATGCTGTACTACGACCGTTTGCTCAGTGGGAAAGTGGACATTCATTGTCTTGGTATCAGGACTATCGGGTTGTTAAACACAATCGAGAATCACAGTTTCATAAGGCATCTATTGGCAATGTGACCATGGCGGCCTCCGCATTGGCTGCAATTCTATTTGCTCAGTTCCACGATCATATTTTCATGATTCATGATATGCCTACAATCATTAATGGTATTGGGGACTATATCAGTATAAATGATGCATTGATATGTATAAAACCTCCAAAATGGAACGATGAAGAGATATATTCTTTTGATTGGATGCAAATTAAAAACGAAGAACGACCATTCACACAATACCCCTTTAATGTATAAAGCGCCCGGCGGATGCCGGGCGCTTGTCGTGAAGTACTATTAGGGTCACTCGCGAACCGTGTGCCGGATGAAATGCGGGTTCCAGGTCTCGGCGATCAGGACGGCCAGCGCCGCCAGCACGAAGCCGAAGATGACGTCAACCACGTAGTGCAAGCGCAGGAACACCGTGGCCATGATCAGCAGCACCCCCACCGGCAGCAGGAACGCGAACAGTTTCCGGTGATGGGCGTGGGCGTAGTACAGCACGATCAGCGTGATGCCGGTGTGGCCCGAGGGGAAGCAGTCGCGCTTGTTGAACTCGTGGGCGTTGAGGACGTCCAGGATCCGGTTGGCCCACAGCCACCCCTTGACCGGCGCGGCTTGCAGGTCGTTGAGCGTGAATCTGGGCCCGATGGCCGGCACCAGCAGGTAGCCGACGTAGGAGAGGAAGAACCCGATGGTGATGGCCAGGAACAGGTGCTCCAGTTCGTGGTGCTTGCGGTCGAAATGCAGGAACAGCGCCAGCACCACCGGCAGGAAGTAGTAGCTGGAGTAGGCCAGGGCCAGCACGTCCACGAACCAGGGAGGGGAGAAGCGCTCCAGCCAGACCGTGGGGTGCGCGCCGAACAAGCGGTAGTCGATGGCGATCAGATAGCGGTCCAGGTCCGGCCGGATGTGGTGGGTGATGTAGCCCAGGCTCTGGAACACTGGCAGGATGCCGGCGTAGGGAGCCCAGCGCCGCAGCAGCTCGAAGAACTTGTACGGCCAGCGGGTGTCGAGCAGGATCACCAGGAGATACCCGGCCATGGTCAGCCCGTAGATCAGCAGGACGACCGGCCATTGCGGCAGCCGCGGCAGGTTGATTACGGTCAACGCGCACAAGCCGAGGATGAAGTACAGGTACAACCGCTCGACCTTTTTCAGCTTGATTTTTCGCATGGCGGTATGATAGCATAAACGGGACCTGAGTGCAATCACCGATCACGGGGAGCGACCATGGGTGCGATCGACAAGGTGCTGGCCATCGCCAGGGAACTCGAGCAGAAAGGGGCCAGGGCGTCCCGGCTGAGCTGGACGCAGTATACCACCGGGTTCGACTTCGGCGTTGTCCAGGCGCAGGAGGACGCCACCGCGGTGCTCAGGAACGAAGATCACTATCGCACGGTGCTGGAGCACCGGCAACGCGACCTGTCCCCGCTGGACCGGAGACGGGTGGAATTGAGCTACCAGGGGTTCAAACAGTATCACATCTCGGAGGAGTTCAACCGGCTGGAGTCGGCCGTCCGCGCCAAGCGCAACGCGCTGTCCCAGCTGCTCAACGCCCACCGTGTCCGGCTGGGCGGCCGCGAGGTGCGCTCGACCGAGATCGCGCAGATCCTCCGTTCCAGCCCGGACCGGGCACTGAGGAAGAAGGCCTTTCTCGCCCGGACCCAGGTCAACCGGCCGCTGGTCGAGGCCGGGTTCCTCGACCTGATCCGCCTCCGCAAGGAACTCGCCGCGGCCTACGGGGCGAAGGACTTCGTGGCCTATCAGCTGGAGATGGCCGAGCTGTCGCCGCGGGTGTTCGACGGCTGGGAGGAGCAGGCGGCGCGGCTGCGGACGCGCTACCAGGAGGTCTGCGCCGCGCTGGGCCATAAATACCTTAGGGACGAGCGGGTGATGCCGTGGGACACCGCGTACCTAGCGGCCAGGCTGGCGCCGCAACTGGACCACCCGGTCGACATGTCGGGATTCTACGAGATCATCCGCGACCTGTTCCACGCGATGGGATTCGACATCTCGAAGTACAACATCACGTACGACATCTTTCCCCG